>DATFBD010000049.1:0-13367 GCA_035254005.1 Burkholderiaceae bacterium
GCGAATTTCCTAGCCATCTAACAACCCTTCCCTTTTCAGCGACTCCAGATGTTCGTCGTACAAGCGGTCCGCTATCGGAACGTTCTGCTCATACCAACGATCATTGCCGGTCTTGTCGCCTCCAATTAACAAAATGGCGCAGCGACGTGGATCAAATGCAAACAACAACCGATATGGTCCAAACGATTTATGTCAAGCGTACTGCACGCACCCATCCTCGCGGCAGAAACTTACCAGCACCAGGCCGGCCCGTTCGGCGATGTCGATCGCCAGCGTGCTGGGGGCGGAGATGGTGGCCAGCATGGGGATGTGCATGCGCGCGGCCTTGCGTACCAGTTCGTAGCTGGCGCGGCTGGACAGGAACACGAAGCCGCGCCCCATGTCCTCGCCCTGCCGTGCCAGATGGCCGATCAGTTTATCGAGCGCGTTGTGGCGGCCCACGTCTTCGAATACGTGGACGATGGCGCCGTCCGGACGGCACCAGGCGGCCGCATGGACGCCGCCCGTGGCATGCATTAATGACTGGTGTTGCGTCAGTTCGCTGGCGGCGCGCGCCACCGCTGGCGCGGGCGCGTGTTGCAGCGCCGGCACGGCGATGCGCGGCGGGCGCAAGTCAAGCTGCGCCAGGCTCTCCACGCCGCACACGCCGCAGCCGCTGCGGCCGGCCAGCGTGCGGCGCCGTTCCTTCAGGCGCATGAAGGCTTGCTGGCTGATGGTCAGTTCCACTTCGGCGCCGTCGCAGCTTTCGCGCAGCACCAGGTCGTAGATCTCGTCACGGTGATCGACCACGCCTTCGGACAGCGCGAAACCCAGCGCGAACGCTTCCAGGTCGCGCGGGGTGGCCATCATCACCGCTTGCGATACGCCGTTGAATACCAGCGCCACCGGCATTTCCTCGACCACGCGGTCGGTGGTGCGCGATTGGGCCTGGCCCTGGTGGCGCACCACGCTCCGCTGCTGGAAACCATCCCGTTCCAGCTCAGTGTCAAATAACATGCCGCCTCCGCGCTCGTATCATGTTGCCATGATACATGCGCGGCGGCGGCATTGCAGCTCCTCAGGCGCCTTCGCCGGCCACGCCGTAGTGGCGGGCGTAGCGGTTATCCAGGTTCCCCAGCGGCAGCAGCAGGAACAGGTCGGCGCTTTCGAAATCAGGATCCCAGGCCGGTTCGCCGCAAATCCAGGCGCCCGAGCGCATATAGCCTTTCAGCAGCGGCGGCACTTGCGCCTTGGGGGACGCTTCCAGCTTGCTGATCGGAAATGGCAGGTGCGGCGTGACGCGGTATTCGGGCGGCGCAATGTGCTGGGCCGCCAGCGCCAGGTAGACGGCGACGGCATTGTGGCCGCCATCGGCCAGGCTGATGCTGGCGCAGCCGATCAGGTAATCGCAGCTTTCGCGCCGCATGTACTCGGCCAGGCCGGACCACAGCAGCATGATGACGCTGCCGCCACGGTAATCGGGATGAATGCAGGCGCGCCCCGCTTCCACCATGCGGCCGCGCAGGTTGTTCAGGCGGCCCAGGTCGAATTCGTTCTCGGAGTACAGGCGGCCCAGCTTGCGCGCGCGCGTGGGGCTCAGCAGGCGGTAGGTGCCCACCACTTTCAGCGTGTTGGTGTCGCGCACGATCAGGTGATCGCAGTGCTCGTCGAATTCATCGCTGTCGAGGCCATCCTCGCGTGCCAGCGAACTGAGTCCCATCGTTTCGATGAACACTTTATAGCGCAAGCGCTGCACTTCGCGCAGCTCTTCCGCTGTGCTTGCCATGCTGAGAACCAGCTTGGCCGACGCTGCCCTGACGTCTGCTTGTACGATCGAATGTTGCATGCTTCATCCTTTCAGTGGGTGACGAAGCAAGCGTAACGGTCTAATACTTCAGGAAAATGACAGCACGGTGTCGGTTCCGTGACATCAGGGCAGTGTTGTTTTTTTGTTAGTCCTTTTTAGGACGGCCCGTCTTCAGTTGCGGCAGCGCGGACAGCACGTTCTGCAGCGTGGCCAGGTCGATCTGGCTGATCAGGGCCACGCCGATGCGCAGCAGCTCGCTCTTCTTGATCTCGAAGCCGGCCTTCAGGCAAGCCTTCTTGACCTGTCCCAGCACCACGTATTCCTGCTCCGGCATGGTGAAGCTGTCGCGCACCAGCTTGTCCTTGCGCTGCTTGTCCCTGGCCGGCTCCACCGGGCGGACTGCGGGCGCCTTGGCGGCGGCCTTGGGGGCGGCTTTCACAACGGTTTTCGCGGGCTTGGCGGCTTTTGGCGCGGCCTTGGCGCTTGCTTTGGCGGCGGGTTTGGCAGCGGCCTTGGGCGCTACCGGCTTGGCGGCGGCCGCTTTCGGCATCGCTTTCGCGGCCGGCTTCACGGCAGCTTTCGGGGCAGCCTTGGCGGCCGGTTTTGCAGCCGGCTTCGCGACCGCCTTCGCGGCAGGCTTTTCAGCCGGTTTTGCGGCCGGTTTTGCGGCCGGTTTTGCGGCTGGTTTAGCGGCTGGTTTAGCGGCTGCTTTAGCGGCTGGTTTAGCAGCCGGTGCGGCAGCAGGTTTGGCAGCGCCAGCGCGGGCGGCCGGCTTGGCCTTGGCGGCTGGGGCCTTGACGACCGGCTCCTTGGCCATTTTGGGCAGCGGTGCCGCCTTACCGTTGGGGACTGGCCCGCCGGCCGTCGACTTCATGGCGATTGCTTTGCTCATCATCACTCCTCATTAACAATATAAACAATATATACCATTTTCGAAGATTTTGTTTGAGCAATATCACGGCAGGCAATGTCCATTCAGCCGTTGGCGCGGATGCTGAAGTCCACGCCCACCTCGTCCCACAGTTCCTGTTCCTTTTCCATCCAGTACGACACGGTGGGATGGTCAACCACCCAGTCGCGCCGGATTTCCAGCTCGATGCGGTTCTTCATGCGCAGCTTGATCTGGCGGAAATCGACGTCGATACGCGCGTGCATGAACAGGATGGCCAGCCGCAGCGCCACCACCGCCTTGGCGAAATCAGCTTCAGCCAGCGCCTCGCCCACCTTGCGCAGGTTGCCCTTCTGGGCCACGATCAACCGGCTCATGGTCTTCTGCTCGCGCGTGGTGAAGCCTGGCAGGTCGGCGTTCTCGATCATGTAGGCGGCGTGCTTGTGGTAGCCCGTTTGCGACACCACCATGCCCACCTCGTGCAGCAGCGCGCTCCAGAACAGGGGCCGCGTGTAGGTATCGGAGGCCGGCTTCATCTGCCCGTACAGGGTCAGCGCATCGTTCGCGACCCGCTCGGCGCGCCCCTCGTCAACATGGAATTTCTGCTGGAACGCGCGCACCGACTGCTCGCGCCGGTCACGCTTGGTCGAACGCAGGTACAAGTCCCACATCACCCCCATGCGCAATCCCGCCTCGATCGGCTGCACCACGGGGATATCCAGTTCATGCACCAGCGCGATCATGATGGCCAGCCCACCGATGATGGTCCCGGCGCGCTCGGGCCGCAGCCCCGCCAGCTCGATCTTGCTCACATGGCCGATCTGGATGAAGCGCTGCTTGAGCGCCTCCAGCGTGGCGGCGTTCATCTCGCGCCCGATGCCATTCTTGACGATGATCTCGGCCAGCGTGCGCGCGGTGCCGGACGATCCGTAGCACTGGCGCCAGTATTGGGGATGGTAAGGCGGCGCCGCGTCCTCCAGGTGGCTGCGGGCCGACAGAATGGCCGCCTCGAACGACGGCGCGTCGATGCGGCCACCGACGAAGAACGACAGGCTTTGCTTGACCGTGCCCAGGCTGAACGACTCGACCCGCTCGATCTCCTGGCCGCGTCCCAGTATCAGTTCGGTGGAGCCGCCGCCGATGTCGATCACCAGCCGCCGCTCGCCCGGCAGCGCCAGCGCATTGGATACGCCCATGTAGATCAGGCGCCCCTCCTCCTCGCCGGAGATCACTTCGATGGGGTAGCCGATGGCCTGTTCGGCGGCCGGCAGGAAGGCGGCCACATTGCGCGCCACCCGCATGGCGGAGGTGGCGACCACGCGCACGGCTTCGAGCTGGTAGGCGGCCAGCGTGACGCGGAAACTCTTGAGGCAATTCAGGGCCGATTGCATGGCCGCCTCGGTCAGATTGCCGTTGGCGTCCAGCCCGGCGGCCAGCCGGATCGGCTCGCGCACGCTCTTGAGCACGCGGATCGCTTCGCCATCGTGTTTGCCGATGTGCAGGCGGAAGCTGTTGGAACCCAAATCTACTGCTGCATACATAGGAGAAGCCTCTTTTCTGATGAACACCGCGAAGGCTTTCAGAATATCAGGTGAAAAATCCTCACACAGTAAGCGCCTATTGTGACGAGACGATGACAGCCGCGTACCGGAACGCGCCTCACACCTCCAGCGGGCTCTCCGCGCGCGCCTCGACCACCCGGTTGCGGCCGGCCAGCTTGGCTTGCTGCAAGGCTTCATCGGCCCGCTTGAACAGGCTCACCGTGCTGTCCTCGGCGCGGATGGTGGTCACGCCCAGGCTGGCTGTGAGGTTGATGACGGCCCGCTCTGTCTTAACCGGGTGGCTGGCGACGGCGTTGCGGATGCGCTCGGCCACCATCAGCGCGTCCGGCAGCGCCGTACGCGGCAACTGGATGGCGAATTCGGCGCCACCCAGGCGGCCCATCAGGTCGCTGTCGCGCAACTGCTTCTTGCACACATCGACCATGGTCTTCAGCACCGTGTCGCCCACCGGGTGGCCATAGCTGTCGTTGACGCGCTTGAAATGGTCGAGGTTGAGCACGATCAGCGCGGTCGGCATGCCGGGCCGGCGCGCCAGCGCCATCCACGGCGTGAGCGCCTGGTAGAAGCCGCGCCGGTTGGGCACGTCCGTCACCGTGTCCACCGTTTCGAGCCGCGCCAGTTCGCCCTGCAGCGATTCGCGCGTCAGCAGCAGGTAGCCGAAGGCGTTGGTGAGCATCATCAGGTACAGCACGGCCAGCCCCAGCCACTGGATCATACCGCCACTGACCCAGCCCCACCCGTCCGGTTGCAGCACCGACAGCATGCCGCGCGCGGCCACAGCCAGCGACAGCAGCAACATGGTGACGACGAGGAAACGGCGCAGCATGCTGCCGTCGCGCCAGCGCAGCGCCAGCGCCAGCACGCCGGCCAGGAAGAAACCGGCCACGATCAGCGAGCCGGCCGCGGCGCGGAAGCTCTTGTCCAGTTCTGCGAGGTAAGCGCCAAGGAACACGGCCACGGCCACCGCCAGCGCGGGCGCCAGGTAGCGCCGCCAGATGGGGCGGCCCGCCAGTTCCCACAGCGCGGCCGCGTCCAGCGCCAGGCCGGCGAACAGCAAGGCATTGCCGGCGCCTATGCTGAGCAGGTCGGGCAAGGTGCCGCGCAAGTACAGCAGCAGCCAGGCGCCCGCCTGGCACTGCTTGGCCACGGCCCAGGTCGACAGGCTGAGCGTCTGCTTGCGCTCGTATTCAAAAAAGAACAGCGCCGCGCACAGGCTCAGATTGCCCAGCGCCAGCGCCAGCAACAGTGTTTTGATATCCATGGATGAGACGATGCATGGCGCGCCGGGGCGCGCCGCTTACACCTCGTGTTCGACGTTGGTGCTGCCGTCGCCGATCTTGCTGCTCCAGGCCTTGACGAAGTAATCCTTCTCCTCGTCCGATGGCGCCTCGTGCCAGAAAACGATCAGCGTGCCCTTGTGGTCATGAATCTGGGAAAACTTTTCAATGAAACCCGTATTGCCGGCCATATCGGCCAGCGCCACCACGTAGCCGTACACCCGGGTCAGGCGCTCGATGCGGTCCGGCTCGGTGAAACTGTTGGTTGCGGTGATGGTGGGGTGGTCTAGAAACATCTTTCTCTCCAATGTGGCCGACAGGCTGCCAGCGGGGCTGGCACTGGCTTTCGCCAATGTACCTACAAATTGCCCATCTGTAAATGCGGATGACCGGCCCGGGGGCCGCATGCTACTATAAAAACACGCCCGGCGTCCGTCAACTGGCGCCACGCCGCCCTGCCACAGCACCCTGCCGCAGCTCCCTGCCGCAGCTTCCTACGACCATGCCACCCACACCCGACCCGCAGCCGGCCCAGCCATCCCGTCCCAGCGCGCCGCGCGTGCGCACGCGCGGCGACTGGCGCTCGCTGGAATTCCTGCCGGGCATGGTGCAAAGCGAGATGCGGCTGTCGCGGCCCGACGATCTCGTGCTCAGCTACGCGCGCGCCATGATGTGTTTCGTGCTGTTCCAGCCACAACCCGAGCATATCCTGATGGTGGGCCTGGGTGGCGGCTCGCTGGTCAAGTTCTGCCACCGCTACCTGCCGCGCACCCGCATCACGGTGCTGGAACTGCGGGCCGATGTGATCGCGCTGCGCGACCAGTTCGCCATTCCACCCGACGACGCCCGCCTGCGCGTGATCCACACCGACGCCGTGCACTACATGGCCAGCCAGAGCGCGTGCGCCGACGTGCTGCTGGTCGATGGTTTCGACGAGGCGGGCTTGCCGCCGGCGCTGGGCAGCGCCAGCTTCTACGCCGATTGCCAGCGCGCGCTGCGTCCCGGCGGCGTGCTGGCGGCCAATATCTTCAGCTACGATCCGCATTACCCGGCCATGCTGCGCCGGCTACGCCAGACCTTCCAGAACCAGTTGTGCTGGTTCCACGGCATGGCCGGCAACAACCGCATCCTGTTCGCCGTCAAGGGCGGTGCCCGCTCGCCGGCGCTGGCCATGCAGCGCCGCGTGGCCCGCCGCCAGGGACTGGGGCTGGCCGTGCTGAACCGGCTGCTGGCGCACTGGGTGGTGCTGCGCCTGCGCTGGGGACGCTGAAGCGACGGGCGACGAGCGACGGGCGGTGGGCGGCGGGCGGCGGGCGGTGGGCGGCGGGCGGCGGGCGGCGGCCGCCCTGTCCGCTCAGCTGCCCTGCTTCTTGGCGCCATGCACCATCTGGCGCGCCTGCTTGCGCAACTGGGCCTGGGCGTGGCGCGAGATCTGCTCGGGCGTGACCGGCACCAGCGGCGGCACGGCCACCGGCTTGCGGTGCTCGTCCACCGCCACCATGGTGAAGTAGCAGCTGTTGGCATGGCGCACCATGCGCTGCTGGATGTTCTCCGTCACCACCCGTATCCCGACTTCCATCGAGGTGCGGCCCGTGTAGTTGATCGAGGCCAGGAACGTGACCAGCTCGCCCACGTGGATGGGCTGCAGGAACATCACCTGATCCACCGACAGCGTGACCACATAGCTGCCCGAATAGCGGCTGGCACAGGCGTAGGCCACGCTGTCGAGATATTTGAGGATGGTGCCGCCATGCACGTTGCCGGAGAAATTGGCCATGTCCGGCGTCATCAAGACCGTCATGGTCAGTTCGTGGGCGGACCAGGTCATCGGTTTTTCCATCTGTATTCCTGTATGAAAGCGTGGGGGATGCCGCCATCCTATCCGCTCAGGCCGTCACTAGCAAATAGCACGGCAACAACACGATTGCGTACATGCAAGTGACAGGTTACAAAGCCGTGCCCAGATGGTAAGGTACGCTATCTGTCCCGCCAACCGCGCCCTGGTCCGCCACAACGAGCCTGTCCATGCCCCACCGTTCCCCGCCCGCCACCAACCTTGAGACCGTGCTCAAACTGCGCAAACTGTTTGCCCGGCTGGTGGCGGCGGTGGCCACCGTGCTGCTGATCCTGTCCATTTTCGTGGTTCACGCGCTCAACCAGAGCCGGCTGCGCTACTACGCGGCGGCCGAGGAAACCTCGCGCAACCTGTCGGTGGCGCTGGAGAACTTCCTGCTGTCGCATTTCCAGGAGGTGGACCTGTCGATGCGGCGCGCGGCGCAGGAATTTCGCACCATGCAGGCCAGCGGCCATTTCGACGACGCCGCCTTCAGCGCCTACCTGCGCACGCTCAAGGAACGCACGCCGCACGCCAACTCGGTGCGCGGCTCGAACGCGGACGGCATGGTGATCTATGGCGATGAGGTGGACCCGGCCCACCCGCAGGACTTGAACATCCGCGAATTTTTCCAGCGCGCCCGCGCCGAGCGCGAGCTGGTCTTTGGCGTGCCGGTCAAGTCGCGCATCACGGGCGAATGGGTACTGCCACTGATGTACGCACTCACCAAGCCCGACGGCAGCTTTGGCGGCACGGCCTACGTCAACATGAACACTTCGCGCATCACCGAGCTGTTCGCCTCGCTCAACACGGGGCCGCATGGGGTGATCTCGCTGATCGACAGCCAGCGCCGCATCCTGCACCGCTATCCGGAAGCGCCCGGCGTCGTCATCGGCAGCCCGGCCCGGCTGTCGGCCGCCACCGAAGCGGTGCTGGCGGCCGGCAAGGCACACGCCACCTACCGCGCCGAAAGCCGGCTCGACGGCCAGTGGCGCGTGTTCAATGTCGAACGTATCGGCAACTACCCGGTGTATGTGCTGGTGGGCCTGTCGAGCGACGATTTCCTGATCCCATGGCACAAGGAAATCCGCAACGCCACCATCTTCCTGACCGTGATGTACTTGCTGGCCGGCGCCTTCCTGGGCAGCGTGCGGGTAGCCATGCGCAAGCAATACCAGTCGCTCACGCAGCTGGTGGAAAAGGACGCGGCGCTGCAAAGTTCACTGGCCCGGCTGACGGCGTCCGAATCGCGCTGGCGTTCGCTGACGGAAGGCTTGCCGCAAATGGTGTGGACCACCACCCCGGCCCTGAAGCTCGATTTTCTGAGCCACCACTGGCGCGAGTACACCGGCATACCGACGGCGCAACTGCTGGCGCGCGAGCGCTGGTCGGCCATCGTCCACCCCGATGACGCGGCCGCGCTGGAAGCGGCATGGCGGCAAGCCCAGGCCAACGGCCGCGAATACCGCTGCGACTGCCGCTTGCTGCGCCACGATGGCGAATGGCGCCTGTTCGACAACCACGCGCTGGCGCAGCGCGACGCCGACGGCGCGGTGCTGAGCTGGGTCGGCAGCAGCACCGACATCACCGAGGCGCGCGCCGCCCACGACGCGCTGCTGCTGGCCAAGGAGCAGGCGCTGCAGGCGGGCCGCGCCAAGTCGGAATTCCTGGCCAACATGAGCCACGAGATCCGTTCGCCCATGAACGCCGTGCTGGGCATGCTGCAACTGTTGCAGCAAACGGCGCTCGATGGCCGCCAGCACGATTACGCCAGCAAGGCCGAGACCGCGGCCCGCGCACTGCTGGGCCTGCTCAACGACATCCTCGATTTTTCCAAGGTGGAGGCCGGCAAGCTGGCGCTCGACCCCCACCCGTTCAGTCTGGACAAGCTGTGGCGCGACCTCGGTGTGATTCTGTCGGCCAATGTCGGCGACAAGAACGTGGAGGTGCTGTTCAGCATCGACCCGGCGCTGCCGTCCTGGGTGGTGGGCGACGCGCTGCGGCTGCAGCAAATCCTGCTCAACCTGGCGGGCAACGCCATCAAGTTCACGGAAGCGGGCGAAGTGGTGTTGTCGGCCAAGCTGGCCGGGCATGGCGAACGGGGCCTGGCCATCGCGTTTGCCGTCAGCGACACCGGCATCGGCATCTCGGAAGAGCATTGCCGCCACATTTTCGACGGCTTCTCGCAGGCCGAGGCGTCGACGGCGCGCCGCTACGGCGGCACCGGCCTGGGCCTGGCCATCAGCCAGCGCCTGACGCGCATGATGGGCGGCACGCTGCAAGTGGACAGCACGCCGGGCCAGGGTAGCGTATTCAGCTTCGTGATCGAGCTGCAAGCGGCGGCCG
This sequence comes from Burkholderiaceae bacterium, assembly GCA_035254005.1. GTDB lineage: Bacteria > Pseudomonadota > Gammaproteobacteria > Burkholderiales > Burkholderiaceae_D > Rugamonas. The sequence goes on from DATFBD010000049.1 coordinate 9,695, forward strand.
AACCGGCCGACATCGCCGGGACCGCCATCCCGGCGCCGCTGGCCGGCATCGGGCAACTGCACGACCTGGACTGCCTGGTGGTCGACGACAATGCCAGCGCGCGCCAGATCCTGAGCGAAATCGCGCACTCGTTCGGCTGGCGGGTGGACGTGGTCGACAATGGCTACGATGCGCTGGCCGCCGTGGCCCGGCGCGACCCCGACCATCCCTATGACGTGGTGTTCATCGACTGGCGCATGCCGGCGCTGGACGGCTGGGAAACCAGCTGGCAAATCCGCCGCCTGCTGCCCGAAGGGAAAACGCCGCTGATCGTGATGGTCACCGCCTATGACCGCGAACTGCTGGCCCAGCGCCAGGCCGAGCTGGAACCGGTGCTCGATGGGGTACTGGTCAAGCCCGTCACGGCGTCCATGATGTTCAACGTGGTGGCCGAAGCGCGGCTGAGCCAGCACGGCCCGGCGGCCGCCGTGGCGCCGTTGGCCCAGCGCCGGCTGGCCGGCCTGCACCTGCTGCTGGTGGAGGACAATCCCACCAACCAGCAAGTGGCCAGCGAATTGCTGGGCAACGACGGCGCCGACGTGGAAGTGGCCGGCTGCGGCCAGGCCGCCATCGACACCCTGCTGCGTTCCGGCCAGCGGCCCGACCTGATTTTGATGGATATCCAGATGCCGGACATGGACGGCTACGAGGCCACGCGCCAGATCCGCGCCCGCCTGGGCGAGCTGGCCCCGCCCATCGTGGCCATGACAGCCAACGCCATGCCGGCCGACCGCGCCGCCGCGCTGGCGGCCGGCATGGTGGACCACATCGGCAAACCATTCGACCTGGCCCAGCTGATCGCTGTGATTCTGCGCCATGCGCGCCCGGACGCGGCCGCCGGCGCGCCGGCCGCGACCGATACCGCCGCCCCTGCCGCCGGCGGGGTTGCTCCTTCCCCCGCTGGGAAAACCGCCGTGTCCGCCACCACGGATGCGCACGCGGCCACGCCGGCCGTCCAGTTGAACAGCACGGCCGCGCTGGCCCGCATGGGCGGCCTGGCGCCGGTCTACCTGATGGCGCTGCGCAGCTTCGCGGCCGAGGTCGAACGCAGCAGTGCGGCCCTGAACCAGGCCGTGGCCGAACGCCGGCTCGACACGGCAACCACGGTGCTGCACACGCTCAAGGGCGTATCGGGCACGGTGGGGGCCGAGGCGCTGGCCGCGCTGGCGGCGCAGGCCGAAGCGACATTGCGCGGCACGGCTGATCCGGCAGCCTGCACGGCCCAGATCCAAGCCGTACTCGCGGCCCTGCCCGCCACCGCTGCAGCCGTGGAGCAACTGGCCCAGCGCATGGCCGCGCAAGCGGACGGCCGGGCGGCCTGAGCGGCCGCAGGCGCGCGCCCCGCGCGGCGCTATCCTGCTAGTCTGACCGCTGCGGCCGGCCACGCGCCCGCCGCGCATGAGCTCCCCCTTAACGACTGGAGAAACACATGGCCAGCATACAAAGGATCACGCCCTGCCTATGGTTCGACCACCAGGCGGAAGACGCGGTGCAGTTCTACACGAGCATCTTCAACCACGCGAAAATCACCAGCGTGTCGCGCTACGGCGAGGCCGGCAAGGAAGTGCACGGCAAGCCGCCCGGCTCCGTGATGATGGTCGCCTTCGAACTCGATGGGGTGGGATTCACCGCCCTCAACGGCGGCCCGCAATTTCACTTCAACGAAGCGCTGTCGCTGCAAGTGAACTGCGACAACCAGCAGGAAGTGGATTATTACTGGGGCCGGCTGACGGAAGGCGGCGACCCGGACGTGCAGATGTGCGGCTGGCTCAAGGACAAGTTCGGCCTGTCGTGGCAGATCGTGCCCACACTGCTGCCCGCCCTGCTGATGGACGCCGACGCGGCCAAGGCCGGCCGGGTCATGGAGGCGATGATGAAGATGAAGAAGCTCGACATCGCGCAATTGCGCCAGGCCAGCGCGGGCTGAGCCGCGCCGCGCCAGGCACGCCGCGATTTACAGGCCCTGGCTGTCGATATCGGCCAGCGATTCGCGGCCCTTGTCCGTCAGGATGAAGCCGGCGCCATCGGCGCTGGCGGCGATGTGGGCTTTCTTGCCCAGGAAGTTGGCCACGTCCGCGTCCAGCTGCGTGGCCGGATCGGCGGCCAGCGCCCGCATGCTGACGATGCAGCGGCGCAGGAACAGCGCCTGCTGGCCCTTCTCGGTCAGCGACAGGCGGCCATTCTTGGCCACGCTGAACAGCTTGAGGCCGGCCAGCCGTTTGGTGTTGCGGCCCACGCAAGCACTGACACGCTCGCCCTTGATGCCGCGCGCCACTTCGGCCAGTGCGTCGTATTCGTCTTGCGTTAATTTCTCGTTTTTCATTACCAATTTTTCCATAAGAGACAACAGCGGCCCTCATGGTACGCGCCCGCTCGCGCCTCGGCAAGGCAAGCCTGTCCTTACGCCCCTCCCCGGCGGGAGGGCGCAAGGCACAGCGCATGGGCGATGGCAGTCAACGGGATCGTCAACGGAATTACTTGAACGCTCGGATCGCCAGCCACACCAGCCCGATGCTGGCAAAGGCGCCGACACAGATCATCGCTTGCACCCGTTTGTTGTTCAGCACTGCTACGCTGCGGCGGCCGAGGTAGATTTTATTGTGTAAGGAATTGCCCATGATGGCCTCCGTGAACGGGAAAACGATGTCGTGAATAAATTATATAAACGCTTCCATGACGGCTGTGTGACGGCGGACACAAAGCATTAAATTTGTATCCGACGAGCAACAAAAATGAAACAAGCATATCAACCCGGCGGCGCCGGACGGCCCGGCACCGTAAGGCCAGCGCACACCGTTCAGGTCTGGATGGGTGCGCGCGGCGGGGTCGGTTCCTCGATGGGAGCGTGGTCGGGCGACGGCATCTCGTCCGGCGGCGGCTCTTTCTCGGGCTTCGGTGGTGGCATGTCCGGTTCCGGCGTGGTGTGGGCACGTCGTACGGGCACGATGGGCTTGCTAACTGGGATCATCATGTCGTCCTCCTGAACGGCCAGGCAAAACACTACCTTTCAATACAGATCAGGGAGGGGACGCGCTTTTTCAAGGGCGCCGCGCTCGGCACCCTTGTCGCGCGTTGCGGCAATCAGCGGCTGATTGCCGTCAGCAGCACGAACGTCTCGTGACGAATCGCAGGCTCCGCCTCCTTGAACGCCTTGTCTGCTTTGACGAAGGCGGGCCGCTTCAGTTCCACCTTTTCCTTCGCGGTCGGTACCGGCGCCGTGTCGTACAGCGACGGGCCGCTGTTGTAGGTCTGCTTGAGCACGCGCTGGCCGTAGCTGGACTGATAATAGCGCGTCATTTCCGAGGCCGTCTCGGTCGAAACCAGGCGCGCCACAGGGATCGACAGGCGCTGGTAGATCTGCTCGGCGGGCACCTTGTCGAGCTTGTCGAGCACGGCCTGGCGTTGTTGCGGCGTGGGATAGCGGCTCATGCCGGCCGTGGCACGCATCATTTTTTCGGCCTGCATGGCGGCCAGCAAGTCGTGTGCGGCCTGCACCTGTTGCGCGTCCGGCATGGGCGGGGCGGTTGGCGTGGAGGCGGCCGAGGCCAGGTTGGCCGCCAGCATCAAGCCGGCCAGGGCCAGCGTTTTCATCGATTTCATCATTGCTCCGGGAGTTGCGCTTCAGGACGCGCGA
>DATFBD010000050.1:0-34090 GCA_035254005.1 Burkholderiaceae bacterium
GCGCTCGACATCAGCTTGTCGATATCGACCAGGATCAGCATGCGCTCGTCGATGGTGCCCAGGCCGATGATGTAGTCGGTATCGAGGGCCGAGCCGATGTCCGGGGCCGGCTTGAGTTGCTCGGGCGTGAGCGTGGTCACATCCGACACCCGGTCCACCACCATGCCCACCACGCGGTGGCCGATGTTGAGAATGATGACCACGGTGAACTGGTCATACGTGGGGGTGCCCAGCTTGAATTTGATGCGCATGTCCACGATGGGCACGATGATGCCGCGCAGGTTGACCACGCCGCGCACGAATTCCGGTGCGTTGGCGATGCGGGTCGGGGTTTCGTAGCTGCGGATCTCGCTCACTTTTTGAATGTCGATGCCGTATTCTTCCTGGCCCAGGGTGAAGGCGAGGTATTCGGCCGCGGGGGACGCCACCTGGGCGTCGCTGGTGATGATGGACATATCGGTTCCTTGGTTGAGGGCCTCTTTAACGGAGGCAATGTTACCGTAAGTCAACGACAATTGCATCACTTAAAACTTGGCGGGCTGACTGGCGGCAAGGCCTTGCCGCCACCGCTCACCGCTGGGCGCCGCGCTCGGTCGGCACGCCCTGGCGGATGGCCAGCCACGGCTGCACGCCTTGCCGGCCCGAGGCAGCGGCCGGCGGCGCAGGGGCCGGCGGCGCGGCCGGCGCGGCCATGACCGGGCCGGACTGGGCGGCGGCGGGCGCGTAACGGGCGCCGCGGCGATCGTCGTCAGCCGTGTCGCGGCCCCGATGCGCGGGCGGCGGATCTTGCCGTACCCGGGCAGCCGGCTGCGCCCGCGTGTCCTCGCCGCGCGGCCCCATGACGACATTCTGGGTCGGCGTGTCGTCCAGCGCGTGCGCGCACGTGCAGAACAGGATCAGGCTGGCGGCTAACATGGTGCGCATCGACGACTCCCAATGTTGTTATTTGTTGTAGTATTTTGCACAACACTATTCGAATTAGCAAGCAAATAATGTTTCTTCTCACCAAAACCGCATCCTGTGCGCGCCCACGGGGAATTTCCGCGCCCCTCTATGGCGCGCCCCTGTTTCATGCCACAATCCCATCACCATGACCAACACCCACGACGCCCCCCTGCCTTCCCCGCCGACATCGCCCGCGCCCGCCGGCAATCTCAATTTCATCCTTGTGTGCGTGTTCATCGACATGCTCGGTATCGGCCTGGTGGTGCCCGTGCTGCCCATCCTGGTGGGTGAATTCGTCCATGGCCGCGCCGGCCAGGCATGGTGGTATGGCGCACTCAGCTCCACCTTCGGCCTGATGCAATTCATCTTCATGCCCATGCTCGGTGCGCTCAGCGACCGCATCGGCCGCCGCCCCGTGCTGCTGTATTCGATGGCGGGCATGTGCCTCAATTTCCTGGCCACGGCCTGGGCGCCCAACCTGGCCTGCCTGTTCATCGGGCGCGTGGTGGGTGGCATGTCGTCGGCCAGCATGTCGGTAGCCTCGGCCTACGCCTCCGACATTTCCACGCCGGACAACCGGGCCAAGAGCTTCGGCAAGGTGGGCGCGGCCTTTGGCCTGGGCTTCATCTGCGGCCCCATGCTGGGCGGCCTGCTGGGCAGCGTCAACCTGCACTTGCCGTTCTACGTGGCCGCCGCGCTGTCGGCCGCCAATTTCATCTACGGCTACCTGGTGGTGCCGGAATCGCTGCCGCAGGCGCGGCGCCAGTCGTTCAAGCTGGCCAAGGTCAACCCGCTGGCGGCCATCGGCAAACTGGTCCGGCGCACCGACATCCGCGGCCTGGTGATCGTCTATTCGCTGGTCACCTTCGCCCAGATGATGTTGCATTCGACCTGGGTGCTGTACACCCACTTCCGCTTCGGCTGGAGCCCGCGCGAGAACGGCATCGCCCTGTTCTGCGTGGGACTGGCGGCGGCCGTGGTGCAGGCCGGCCTGCTGGGCGTGCTGATCCGCCGCCTGGGCGAAGTGCGGCTGATGCTGCTGGGCCTGGGCTCGGGCTGTATCACCTACATGCTGTACGGCCTGGCGACCGAGGGCTGGATGATGTATGTGTTCATTCTGTGCAACCTGCTGGCGTTCGCGGCCGGGCCTGCGCTGCAGGGCATTATTTCCAAGGCCACGCCGGCGCAGGAACAGGGCGAGCTGATGGGCTCGCTGCAATCGATCAGCAGCCTGGGCATCATCATCATGCCGCTGCTGGGCAACACCATCGTGGCCAGGGTGAGCGACCTGCCGGCGCGCGACTGGCGCATCGGCACCACCTTCTTCGCCTGCGCCGCCATGCAGGCGCTGGCCATCCTGGTGGCGCGCCGCTATTTCCACCTGACCCGGTTGCGCCAGCAGGCGCAAATGCAGGCATGACATGATGCGCTTGCCGTTTATCCCATCATTTTCGCGCGGCGGCCTGGCGTGGCTGCCGGCTTTGCTGGCCATGCTGGCTGGCACCGCAGCCGCCGGCGCCCCGTGCTCGCGCGACATCAGCGCGCCGGTGGCGCCCACCGGCGCCAGCGTCATCATCGAAGGGAGCAACGTCAACGGCATCTACCCGGAACTGCTGCGCAGCATCGGCCCGCGCAACGGCTGCACCATCCTGTTTCCCGTCGTGCCGCGCGCGCGCCAGGTCGCCATGTTCGAGGCCGGCAAGGCCGACATGCTGGTGCCGGCCACGCGCACGGCCGCGCGCGACCAGATCGGCATCTTCGTGCCCATGATGGGCCACCGCGCCACGCTGATCTCGCTGGCCAGCGACCGGCCGCCCATCACCAGCGCAAAAGAATTGCTGGAGCGGCGCGAACTGCGGGTGGCCGTGGTACGTGGCTTCGATCATGGCGAACAGTACACGGCGCTGGTCAAGGAACTGGCCAAACAGGGCCGATTGTTCACGGAAGTGGACGTGAGCGCCGTGGCGCGCCTGCTCAACATGGGCGCGGTGGACATGACCATCATGGGCCCCACCATCCTGGCCGGCGCCATCGCCCACGAGCCGCGCGTCAGCGGCATGCTCGACAAGCTGCGGCTGGAGCCGATACCGGAGTTGCCGTGGGGCCAGAGTGGCGCCTACATTTCGCGCCTGTCGCTGTCGCCGGAGGACCAGCAGGCGCTGCGCGAACTGCTGGAGCAGGCGGCCAAGTCGGGCGCGGTGATGGAAGGCTTCAAGCGCTACCACCGGCCAGATATTCTGGCCGCCAGCGTGCGGGCGCGTTGACATCTGCCGTCGCGCGCCATCCACAGCTTTGCAGGATCGCGATCCAGAAACGGGAACAGCTAATGTAACAACTTCAGCATGGCGCCCAGTATCGTCGTCTGCACCACGGTCAGACTGATGATCCACATGAGCAGTTCCACCTTGAGTTGTGCCAGTCTGAGATCAAACTTGGCTTCGAAGCGTTGCTCCAAGGCCAGCAAATCCTCCTTGGTGGCAAGCCTGTTCGTCACCAGATCCCATATCGCGTGGGCCAGCACGGCCGCCTGCCTGTCGCTGAAGCCTCCTTCCACCAGAGTATCCTTGAATGCCAGTGAATCAAACGTGGTTGTCATTATGCGCCCCTAGCTTGGCAGATACTCTTTAGATCGGTCTCACCGGCTCGAGGTTCCCCGGTCGCCTCCCTGTTTGACCGAGCACAACAACTTGACAGACCGCCGCCGAACTGCAACCATACGCGGCATGAAATTGATCCCTATACCTCGTTCGAATGTGAATTGGTGGCGCCGCTGACAGCGAGCGGCCACTGTTTATCCATAGTGAATGATGTTTTTATCAACGCCGCCTCCGCCAGGCGGCGTTTTTATTGGCGCGCCGGACGGGGGTAACGTAAAGGAACCCTGATGAGTCAGCCAGCCAAGTCCACCTCCCCCGCCGTGATCCTGACCGGCGACCGCCCCACCGGCCCCCTGCACCTGGGCCACTACGTGGGCAGCCTGCGCAACCGCGTCACCTATCAGCACGACTACAAGCAGTACATCATGCTGGCCGACTCGCAGGCGCTGACCGACAACATGGACGACACGGGCAAGGTGCACCGCAACGTGGTCGAAGTGGCGCTCGACTATCTGGCCGTGGGTATCGACCCGGCCAAATCCACCATCCTGATCCAGTCGCAAATCCCGGAACTGGCCGAGCTGACCTTCTATTACCTGAACCTGGTGACGGTGGCGCGCCTGGAACGCAATCCCACCGTGAAGGCCGAAATCGTGCTGCGCGGCTTCGAGCGCGACATTCCGGCCGGCTTCCTCACCTACCCGGCCAGCCAGGCGGCCGACATCACGGCCTTCAAGGCCGCGCTGGTGCCGGTGGGCGAAGACCAGATCCCGATGATCGAGCAAACCAACGAGATCGTGCGCCGCTTCAACCGCATCGCCAACCAGGACATCCTGGTCGAATGCAAGGCGCTGGTGCCGGAAATCGGCCGCCTGCCCGGCATCGACGGCAAGGCCAAGATGAGCAAATCGCTGGGCAACACCATCAACCTGGGCGCCAGCGCCGCCGAGATCACGGCCGCCGTCAAGAAGGTCTACACCGACCCGCTGCACCTGCGCGTGGAAGACCCCGGCCACCTGGAAGGCAACGTGGCCTTCATCTACCTGGATGCGTTCGACCCCGACCAGGCCGCGCTGGCCGAGATGAAAGCCCATTACGTGCGCGGCGGCCTGGGCGACAGCATCGTCAAGAAGCGTCTCGAACTGGTGCTGCAGGAAATGCTGGCCCCGATCCGCGCGCGCCGCGAAGAACTGGCCAAGGACCGCGGCTACATCATGCAAGTGCTGAAGGATGGCACGGCCGCCGCGCGCGAAGTGGCGGCCCGCACGGCCGACGAAGTGAAGGCCGCGCTTGGCCTGAGCTACTTCTAAACGACGCATGGCGCAAGCACGTGCGCCGCGCCCGGCCGGCCGCCGCCGCGTCAACGGCGGCGCGGCCGGTGGCGGTGGCGGCGCTTATCTGCCGCTGGCCGCATTCGCCCTGCTTTACCTGGCCGCCACCGTGCTGTGGCGCCTGCCGTACTGGGTGGCGCTCGTGTACGGCGCGGCCAGTCTGCTGTGCTTCGCCGCCTATGCCCTCGACAAGGCGGCCGCCGTGCGTGGCCGCTGGCGCACGCCGGAACGCACGCTGCTGATACTGGGCCTGGCCTGCGGCTGGCCCGGCGCCATCCTGGCCCAGCAGTGGCTGCGGCACAAATCGAGCAAGATGGCGTTCCGCACGCTATTCTGGTGCACCGTGGCGGCCAATGTGGCCGCCTTCACCTGGCTGGCGCGCTGGCAGGCGGCGTAATGGCCACCTGCCATCCCCGGCAACCATCAACGTAGAAAGTCTGGCCGATGTGGAATGGCGTGTTGTGCGGCTTGCTGGCCGGCGCGATGTGGGGCATGGTGTTCATCGTGCCGGAACTGATGGCGGCCTACTCGCCGCTGGAACTGGCCGTGGGCCGCTACATCGCGTATGGCGCCATCGCCGCCGGCCTGATGCTGCCGCGCCTGAGCAGCCTGCTGCACCGGCTCGACCGGGCCGACTACCTGGCGCTGGTGCGCCATGCGCTGGCCGGCAACATCGTCTATTACATGCTGCTGTCGCTGGGCGTGAAACTGGCCGGCGTGGCGCCCACCTCGCTCATCATCGGCGTGCTGCCGATCGCCGTCACGCTGATGGGGCACAAGGACCACGGCGCGGTGCCGCTGCGGCAGCTGGCCATGCCGCTGCTGGTGGTCACGGCCGGCATCGTCTGCATCAACGTCGACGTGTTCACCCATGACAGCGGCGTCGTGGCCGCCCCCGGCCAGAAGATCGTGGGTGTGCTGTGCGCCACCGGCGCCCTGCTGTGCTGGAGCTGGTACACGCTCGACAATGCGCGCTACCTGAAGCGCAACGCCCACTTCAGCAGTGGCGAATGGTCGGCCCTGTACGGCCTGTCCAGCGGCCTGATCGCCCTGGTGATCGGGCTCGCCGCGTTCGCCTTTTTCCATGCCGACGTGACCGGCGCGGCCGGCGCAGCCAGCGGCCGCCACTGGGGCACGTTCTGGCTCGTCAACGCGGCGCTGGCCTTGGGTGCATCCGTGATCGGCAACCATTTGTGGAACGTGGCCAGCCGCCGCGTGCCTGTCACCCTGTCGGGCCAGTTGATCCTGTTTGAAACGCTGTTCGCCCTGCTCTACGGCTTCCTCTACAAGCAGCAGCTACCGCGCCCGCTGGAAGTGGCGGCCATCGTGCTGCTGGTCGTGGGCGTGGTATGGTCGGTGCGCGTCCATGCGCTGGAACAGGCGCACTAGCCGCGCGGCCTTATTGACTCGCCAGCAAGCCGTTCTCGCTCAGCAGATCCTGGATCAGTTCCAGCCGCAGCACGGGATTGTCCTGCAACAGCAAGCGCTGCTTGTCGCGCAAGTCCAGCCGCAGCAATTCGCACCAGCGGTTGGCCACCCAGCCCGCCTCGTCGAGCCGGTACGGCGGCGCCAGGTGCATATTCGCGGTGGAAATCTGTTTCTTTTCGAGCGAGCGGATCAGGCCGGCCAGCGCGTCGGCCACGTTCCGCTGCTCCTCGGGCACGGGCACCACCCGGTCGCCATCGAGCGGATCGACGTCGGCCACCCACAAGCCATGCCGCAGCCGTTCGGCGCTGCGTACCTGGAAACGCGTGGTGCCCACGCAGGACACGCGCAGCAGGCCCGGCATGGGCGCCGACCAGTCCAGGATGCGGGCCATGGTGCCGGCGCCTGACAGCACCTGCTCCTGCTCGGGCAGCTGCACCTCGCTTCCTTCCAGCAAGGGCACCACGCCGAATTGCTCATCCTCGGCGATGCAGCGTTTGATCAGGTCCAGGTAGCGCACTTCGAACACTTGCAATGGCAAGTGCCCGTCGGGGAATAACACCGTATTAAGCGGAAATAGTGAAATGGCAAGCATTCCGCATCATCGCACAGATCGGCGCGCACGGCATTGCCCTAAACAAGTGATGGCGCAAGAAACACTGCGCACGAGACTCCCTTTCACCACAAAAGCAACAGCAAGGGAGCACAGGCGAGGAACAGGCGAGAAACAGGCGAGAAACCGGCGAGAAACCGGCGTAAACCAGGTGGCAAGAATATACCGCGCTGGCATTCAAACACACGATTACCACGGCGCCGGCGAATGCGCAAACACCCACGGCGGCAGCATCGTACATGGACAGGCCGGAACCGGCCCGCTGGCATTAACTCCAGCGGGCGCGATCCCCGCCAGCCATTACTTGATCAGATATTGTTGCTTGTCTTTGCCTTCCAGCCATTTAGGCGCGCGGCCGCGGCCGGTCCAGGTCTGACCGGTGGCGTCGTCACGGTATTTGGTCGGCACGGGCGCACGCGTCTTGACAGGTTTGGCTTTCGTCACCGGACCGAGGTCGGCCAGCGTCAAACCGTAGTCGCGCATGATGGCGGCGATTTTCTCCTTGGCTGCCTGCAATTCACTCTTGCGTGCGGTCTCGGCCAGGTTTTCCAATTCCGCGATCTTTGCTTTGTATTCCTGGTACGTCGTCATATTTATATCCTTCTGATCGGTTGAGAGCGAATCTTTAAACTCGTCTTTCGAGGCGTTTCGGCTTAACTCGTGATGTGACAATGTGTGAGAATTCACGAAGTGTAAATTTACCATAAGACTGGCGAAATTTTATGGCGATATACACAACAAATACCAATATAAATAGAATCGGAAATTATTTCTACTACTATCTGATTGTATTTCAGGATGCGGAGAGAATAGTGCACGTATCCGGGAGTTTGTTACGGCGCAATACCCAAGTAGTTAAATCCATGTTAAAGCGCGGGCGACGGCAAACCCGGCATCCAGCGCCACCGGGACTAGACGGGATGCCCTAGCGCCGGAAGTACATATTTCTCACGATGCGACGCTATAATGCGTCACCATTTATTCGCCATGGATTGACTATCGTGTCCAACCGCCTCGCCGTGCTGCCCCAATACCTGCTCCCCAAGGGAGCGCTGACCAATTTCGCGGGTCGGGTGGCCGGCGCCAAGGGCGGTTCCGCCACGACCGGGCTGATCCGCTGGTTCGTGGGCCGCTATGACGTCAACATGGACGAGGCGCTCGATCCCGACATCAGCCATTACGCCAGCTTCAACGACTTCTTCACGCGCGCGCTGCGCCCGGACGCCCGTCCGCTGGCGGCGGCCGAGTATGTGTGCCCGGTCGATGGCCGCATCAGCCAGTTCGGCGCCATCGAGGACGACCAGATCTTCCAGGCCAAGGGCCACCGCTTCAGCACCACCGCGCTGCTGGGCGGCGACCGGGCGCTGGCCGAACACTTCCGCCACGGCAGCTTCGCCAACCTGTACCTGAGCCCGCGCGACTACCACCGCATCCACATGCCCTGCGACGGCAAGCTGACCCGCATGATCTACATTCCGGGCGCCCTGTTCTCGGTCAACCCGACCACGGCGCGCGGCGTGCCCGGCCTGTTCGCGCGCAACGAGCGCGTGGTGTGCGTGTTCGAAGGCGCCCACGGCCCCTTCGTGCTGACGCTGGTGGGCGCCACCATCGTCGGCAGCATGGCCACCACCTGGCATGGCGTGGTCAACCCGCCCCGCACCGCCGAGGTGCGCGAGTGGACCTATGCCGACCAGCACATCGTGCTGAAAAAAGGCGAGGAAATGGGCCGCTTCCTGCTCGGCTCCACGGTCGTCATGCTGTTCCCCAAGGACACCATCCGCTTCAACCCCGGCTGGCAGCCGGCGGCCGCCGTCCGCCTCGGCGAGATGATGGGCGACAGCAAATAAACGCCGGGCCTCACGCGGCGCTATCGGCCGCGAAGCTCGCTTCGAGCATGTCGAGGAACACCCTGGTCTTGGCCGGCATCAAGCGGCGGCCGGGGAATACGGCCCAGCCCGTCACGGTGGGGAAACACCAGTCCGGCAACACCCGCACCAGCTCCCCCGTTTGCAGATAAGGCAGCGCCAGCTGCTGGGTGCTGGCGGCGATCCCCACGCCGGTGCGCGCCATGCGCACCAGCAGGTCCGGCGAATTGGCCATCATCCGCACCGGCAAATCCCGTTCCCATAAGATCTTGCCGCGCTGCAAAGTCCAGCGCGTGAGTCCGTTCGTGCGCGGTGGCAGGCTCAGCAGATCATGCTGGAACAGGTCGTCAGGATGCTCGGGCAAGCCGCGCAAGCCGGTGTAGGCCGGCGCCGCGTACAGCCCCAGCGTGCTCAGCACGATACGGCGCGCGGCCAGGGTGGCGTCGTCCGGCAATGCCCCCATGCGGATGGCCAGGTCGAAGTTCTCCGCCACCAGGTCCACCCGGCGCGGCGACAGATCGAGCTCCAGCGAAATGGCCGGGTATTCGCTCATGAAACGGGCCAGCAAGGCGCCGATCGCCAGGTTGGCGAAATCGGCCGGCATGGACACGCGCAGCAAGCCGCTGGGTGCGCCCTGGCGGTGCTGGGCCAGCGCGCCGGCCGCCTCCGTTTCCTCGGTGACCCGGCGCGCGTGCTCCAGCAGGCTGGCGCCAAATTCCGTCAACACCAGCTTGCGCGTGGTGCGCTGGAGCAAGCGCTCGCCCAGTTGCGTTTCCAGCTGGGATAGCCGGCGCGAGACGGTGGACTTGGGCAACTGCACGCGCGCGGCCGCCAGGCTGAAACTGCCGCATTCGACGATGCGCGCGAACAGCAGCAAGTCTCCAGGGTCGATTTCCATACGATTGTTCCATCAGTGGACTAATGTTATCCATTTTAACGGCTTCCGGCACGTTTTTGGAACTGATAAAGTTCATCCATCGTAACAACAACCCCACAGAAACGGAGCACACCATGAACATCCTGCAAATCAATTCCAGCGCCCGCAGCACCGGTTCCGAATCGACCCGCCTGGCTGATGCCCTGGTCGCCAAACTGAGCGCCACCGCCGCCAACGTCAGCGTGACGCGCCGCGACCTGGCCGCCCAGCCCCATCCCGTGCTGGACGAAGCCGCCCTGCAGGCCCTGTTCACCCCGGCCGACCAGCGCAACGCCGAGCAAGCGGCCCGCGTGGCCCTCGATGACGCGCTGATCGCCCAGGTGCAGGCGGCCGACGTGATCGTGATCGGCTCGCCGATGTACAACTTCGGCATCACCGTGCAACTGAAGAGCTGGTTCGACGCCATCGCCCGCGCCGGCGTCACCTTCAAGTACACGGCCACCGGCCCCGTCGGCCTGCTGACCGGCAAGAAAGTGTACGTGGCCGTGGCCCGTGGCGGCATGCACCGCGACGCCCCATCCGACACCCAGCTGCCGCACCTGAAGACCTTCCTGGCCTTCCTGGGCCTGACGGATGTGCAGTTCGTGTACGCTGAAGGCATGGGCCTGGGCCCGGAAGCGGTGGCCAAGGCGCAAGCCCAGGCCGACGCCGAAATCAACGCGGTACTGGTATAAACGCAGTAATCAACGCAGCAATAATCGCAGCAATAATCGCAGCAACAACGCATGGCGCGTCGCAGGCGGCGCGCCGAGACTGGAGATTGTGATGACACAGACTACGACCGCAGTACCCGAGCAAGTGCGGCAAGGCCGCGCGGTGGAACGCATCATTCATGGCCAGGCCGTGATGGACGGTGCCGGCGTCAAGATCAACCGCGTCCTGACCCAGGCCTTGCAGCGCCGCCTCGACCCGTTCCTGATGCTCGACGCCTTCGGCAGCGACGAAGCCAACGACTACATCGCCGGCTTCCCCTCGCACCCGCACCGGGGCTTTGAAACCGTGTCCTACATGCTGACCGGGCGCATGCGCCACAAGGACAGCGCCGGCCACGAAGGCTTGCTCACCAGCGGCGGGGTGCAATGGATGACGGCCGGGCGCGGCGTGATCCACTCCGAAATGCCGGAGCAGGAGGAAGGCGTGATGGAAGGCTTCCAGCTGTGGCTGAACCTGCCGGCACGCGACAAGATGCGCCAGCCCTGGTACCGCGACTTCAACGCCGAGGACATCCCGCGCTACACCACGCCCGAGGGCGTGACGGTGCGCGTGATCGCCGGCCGCAGCCATGGCGTCGATGGCGCCGTGCAGCGCGAGGTGACGGAGCCGCTGTACCTGGACCTGGACATCCCGGCCGGCGCCAGCTTCAGCCAGCTGCTGCCGGCAGGCCATAACGCCTTCCTGTACACCTATCGCGGCACGGTCACCGTGGGCGACAAGGCGGTACCGTCCAAGGCGATGGCGATCCTGGCCAACACGGCCGGCGCCGACGGCGTGACGCTGCACGCGGCCGAGGCCAGCCGGGCCATCCTGATCGCCGGCCAGCCCCTGAACGAGCCGATCGCGCAATACGGCCCGTTCGTGATGAATACCCAGGCCGAGATTTTCGCGGCCGTGGAAGACTTCCGCGCCGGCCGCCTGGGCGAGGAAGCGCAAGGCTGAGAAGCCAGTACGATCACACCAGCCGCCGGGTGCCGTGCACCCGGGGTTGCCTTTTCCGCACAGGGCTGTCGCGGCGCGCGGCGATCGGGGTAAAATCAAGCTCCGCCCGCTCTCGCCCGCGCCGCCATGCTGCAAGCATTGCCTTATCCGATACGCCAGGAGTGTCCGCCCGGCGCCTGCGTCTGCGGGCGCGACGGGCTGCTGGACGCGCTGGCGGCGGCGCCGGACACCGACGTGCGCATCCTGCGCCTCACGCGCGAGGAGGAAAAGCGCCTGATCGCCCGCATCGAGGCCGTCGCCAGCTACGAGGAATTGCAGCACATGACGGCCCGCATGGACCAGTTGCTGGGCATGGTCGTCAGCATCACCCCCAGCGTGCACGGCGTGCGCACGGTGCGCGGCCTGGCGATCGAGCTGGCCGAACGGCCCGGCCTGTGCCGCAAGACGCGCCAGGCCATCCCGGCCGCCATCCGGCGCTGCCTGGACCGCCATCCCGACATCGTGTACGCACTGCTGAACGCCCGCGACCTGCTGGGCGCGGCATGAGACAGCCCGCCGTAGCCCGGGGTTGCCAGGGTGAGCCTGAGGCGGCCCGCGGCGCCCCGGGGTGGCGAGGTGCGGCTTGACGCCGCGTAGCGCGCGCCGCTTGCCGCCGCCTGCACACCATGCCACAATGACCACGCTCCATTCCCACATCCTGTCAGCAAACCACCCAGGAGGCATCCATGGTTTCAGCAGCAGAACAGTTCACCGCGCAGTTACCGGCAGCCAGCCGCGCGCAAGTGGAAGCGCAAGTCGATTTCGTCACCTCGCTGGCCCAGAGCGGGGTCGATAGCATGGCCAAACTGACGGCCCTGAACATGGACGCCATCCGCGCCGTGCTCGACGAGTATCCGAAAGCCATGCACCAGCGCCTGGCCGCCAGCACGCCGCAGGAATGGCTGGCCACGGCCAGCGCCCAGGTGGCGCCCACGCTGGAGCGGGCCGTCGATTATGGCCGCCAGCTGGCCGAGCTGACGCTGGAGGCGCAAACGGCCATCAGCCGCGCGGCCCAGCAGGCCGGCAACCACAAACAGTAGCCTGAACGGCCGGCAGACCGGCCTCCGATTCACCCCCGGGAGCGCTCCATGTCCCTGTCCGACCCGCCAGCCGGCACGCCGGCTTCGCCTCCGCTCGCCTCGTCCATCTTCGACTACTGGGTCGACGCCTGGCAGCGGTCCATCCTCACCTTCGACGTGCTGCGCGAGCGCGGCAACATCTACGCCGAGCACGAGCAGTCGGGCAAGCCGCCCGTGCTGGTGTTCGACTACGACATCATCGTCGATGGCCGCAAGCTGGAACGGCCGGCCAACTACGCGCTGGCGGCCATCAAGCCGCCGCCCGGCTGCCCGCCCACCGACCCGCACAAGCGCCCCTTCGTGGTGATCGACCCGCGCGCCGGCCACGGCCCCGGCATCGGCGGCTCCAAGATCGACAGCGAGATCGGCATCGCGCTGCGCCAGGGCCACCCGTGCTACTTCGTGATGTTCTTCCCGCAGCCGGTGCCGGGCCAGACGGTCGAATGCGTGACGGCGGCCGAACGCGTGTTCCTGGCCAAGGTCAACGCGCTGCACCCGGGCGACGCCGGCAAGCCTTTCGTGATCGGTAACTGCCAGGGCGGCTGGGCCTTGATGATGCTGGCCGCGCTGGAGCCGGAACTGGTGGGCCCGATCCTGCTGGCCGGCTCGCCAATCTCCTACTGGTCCGGGGTGCATGGCAAATACCCGATGCGCTACACGGGCGGCCTGCTGGGCGGCACCTGGCCCGCCTCGCTGGCCGGCGACATGGGCAACGGCAAGTTCGACGGCGCCCACCTGGTCAACAACTTCGAGCAGCTGGACCCGGCCAACACTTACTGGCACAAGCCCTACGGCCTGTACGCCAAGGTCGACACGGAACGCCAGCGCTTCCTGGAGTTCGAACGCTGGTGGGGCGGCCACTTCCTGCTCAACAAGGAGGAAATGGAGTGGATCACCCAGAACCTGTTCGTCGGCAACCGCCTGAGCGCCGGCGAAATCTTCCATGACGAAGGCCGCAGCCAGGTCAACCTGCGCCACATCCGCTCGCCCATCATCGTGTTCGCCTCGTGGGGCGACAACATCACGCCGCCGCAGCAGGCGCTGAACTGGATCCCGGACCTGTACGCCAACGCGGGCGAGATCCGCGACAACGAACAGACCATCGTCTACTTCCTGCACGAGCACGTGGGCCACCTGGGCATCTTCGTGTCGGCCGGGGTGGCCAACCGCGAGCACACGGAACTGGCCAATGCGCTCGACCTGATCGACGTGCTGCCACCGGGCCTGTACGAAGCCATCATCACCGACACCCACCCGGACATGCCGGGCCTGGAATTCGCCAGCGGCCGCTACGTGATCCGCTTCGAGCCGCGCGAAGTAAGCGACATCCTGGCGCTGGGCGAAGGCCGCGACGACGAGCGCGCGTTCGAAGTGGTGCGCCGCGTGGCCCAGGTCAACCAGGCCATGTACGACCGCTTCGTCTCGCCGGCCGTGCGCGCCGTCACCAACGAAACGACTGCCGCGCTGTACCGCAACCTGAACTGGGCGCGGCTGGAGCGGCACCTGATCTCGGACAGCAATCCCTTCGTCAAGGCGGTGGCGCCGCTGGCCGAAGCGGTGCGCGCCCAGCGCCGGCCGGTGGCCCCGGACAACCCGCTGCTGCAGGCCGAACAGCAGGCCAGCGCCATGATCGGGCAACTGTGGGACAGCTACCGCGACCTGCGCGACAGCGCCTGCGAAAACCTGTTCAAGGCCGTCTACGAATCGCCGCTGACGGCGGCGCTGGTGGGCCTGTCGCCGTCCGCGCCGCACCTGAACCGGCCGCGCGGGCGCAGCCGCGAACAGGACGAGCTGCTGCGCCTGCGCCGCGCCGAACGCGAGACGTGGTTCGAACGGGGCAGCCAGGAATCGGGCTTCTTGCGGCTGGTGATCTACGTGGCCAGCGGCGTCGGCGTGGTGGACAAGCGGCCGTATGACGGCATCCGCCAGCTGATGCGCGAACGGGGCCTGGACAAGACCATCACGCTGAACCAGCTCAAGCACGCCGTCAACCTGCAAACCTACCTGGTGCGGCTGGACGAGGAGCGCGCGCTGCAAGGCTTGCGCGTGCTGCTGCCCACGCTGGCCCAGCGCCGCGAAGCGCTGCACCTGGCGCGCGGCCTGCTGGCCCGCAGCGGACCGATCAAGGAGGAAAAGCGGCTGCGGCTGCGCCATGTGGCGTCCATCCTGCAGGTCGATGAGACGGCCGCGCCGGCCGTCAGCGAGCCGGGACCGGAGATGTAGCGCGGCGGCACCGCGCCCCGTCTTAACCCGGATGGGCGACGGCGGCGCCGGGCATGATGCCGCCCTCGCTGCCGTCCGGGTAAATGTCGTGGAACTTGCTGAAGTCGAGAATGCGGACGTCCCCTTCCAGCTTGTCCGACAGGATGTCGGCGAAATGGTGGTTGAAGAAGATGTGCTCGGCCGAGTAGCTCTGACGCGCATGGACGAAATCGTTGAGCGTGTCGTCCGTGCCGGACACGCCCACCGTCAGCGTGGTGCCTTCGCTGATCAGGTCTTGCTGGGTCTTGCCCCACAGCGGGCTGCTCTCGTCGATGCGGTGCATGATGGTCCACGTGAGCGCGAACACGGTGGTCTGCTCGCGTTCGAGCTTGAGGTCATAGAAGCGCGTGAACAGCTGGCCCTCCTGGGTGGTCTCGCGCCGCACCAGCGAGGCCCGCACGGACGCTTCCAGGATCAGGTTGGAACGCTCGTTCCCGGCGCGCAGCATCAGCGTGGGCACGCCATTGAACGGCGTGATGACGGCCGATTCGGAAAACATGATGCGCGACGTGGGCCGCGAGAAACGCGCGAACAGCAGGCCGGTGACCACCGCCACTTCCACCATGCCCAGCATGATCTCGATCGATGCCACCACGTGGCCATAGGTGCTGCCCGGATTCATGTAGCCATAGCCCACCGTGGCCAGCGTCTCGATCGAGAAGAACACCATGTCCAGGAACGAGTCCGGACGCGCGTTGGCGACCGAGCCGGGCACCAGGTAGAACGCGCTGGCGAACAGCAGGTTGGTCAGCACGTAGATGGTGGAGAACAGCAGGAAGAAGCGGGTCCACGTCAGCGTCAGCATCCAGTGGTAGATGTCGGCCCAGTACCAGCGCGGCAGGCCGATGCGCTTGATCCGCGAATTCCCCATCCGGAAGGTGCCCCGTTCGGCGCCCACCTTGGGCCGCAACGGTCCCTTGACTGGCTCTGCGCTCATTGTGTCCCGCTCAGTCGTCGTGGTTGGGGTCAAGGTCGGGGAACATCACGTCGGTGAAGCCGAACCGGGAAAAATCCTTGATCCGCATCGGGTACAGGATGCCGTGCAAATGGTCCACCTCGTGCTGCACCACCCGCGCGTGGAAGCCATCCACCTCGCGGGCTATGGGCTGGTTGAACTGGTCCACGCCCACGTAGCGCAGGCTGGTCCAGCGCGGCACGCTGCCACGCAGGCCGGGTACCGACAAGCAGCCCTCGAACCCCTCCTCCTGCTCATCCGACAGCGGCGTGAGCACCGGGTTGATGAGCACCGTCTCCGGCACTTGCGGCGCGTCCGGATAGCGCGTGTTCTGCTTGAAGCCGTAGATCACCAGTTGCAGGTTGACGCCGATCTGCGGCGCGGCCAGGCCGGCGCCGTTGGCCGCGTGCATGGTGTCGAACATGTCGGCGATCAGGCGTTCCATCGCGGGCGTGCCGAATTCGCGCACCGGCTCGGCCACCCGCAGCAGGCGCGGATCGCCCATCTTGAGAATCTCGCGCACGGTCATGGCTGGCCTCCACCCTCGCCTTTAAGCTGGCACTGGATCTCGCGCAGAAAGGCGCAATAGGCATCGCCGGTTTCCGCGTGCTTCAAGCCCATGGCCGTGGTGGCCTTCAGGTAGCCCAGCTTGGAGCCGCAATCGTAGCGCTGTCCCTGGTAGCGGTAGGCCAGCACGCGCTCCTGCTTCATCAGCGCGGCGATGCCGTCCGTGAGCTGGATCTCGCCGCCGGTGCCGGCGCCAATGTGCTCCAGGTAGTCGAAAATGCGGCCAGAGAGCACGTAGCGGCCCACCACGGCCAGCGTGGACGGGGCCTCATCGGGCTGCGGCTTTTCCACGATGCCGTGCACCAGTTCCAGGTTGGGCTGGTAGGCCGAGGCGCTGACGATGCCGTACTGCTTGGTCTCGTTGCGCGGCACGTTCTGCACGGCCAGCACGCTGCAGCGCTCGTAGGCGTACAAGTCTGTCATCTGGGCCAGCACGGGCTTGACGCCGTCGGGCGTGTCCATGAAGTCGTCGGCCAGCAGCACGGCGAACGGATCATCGCCCACCACGGGGCGGGCGCACAACACGGCGTGGCCCAGGCCCAGCGGCGCGGACTGGCGGATGTAGATGCAGTTGACGTGCTTGGGGATCACGTTCTGGACGAATTCGAGCAGCCGGGTCTTGCCGGCGGCTTCCAGTTCCGATTCCAGCTCATAGGCCGTGTCGAAGTGGTCCTCGATGGCGCGCTTGTTGCGGCCCGTGATGAAGATCATCTCCGTGATGCCGGCCGCCACCGCTTCCTCCACCGCGTACTGGATCAGCGGCTTGTCCACGATGGGCAACATCTCCTTGGGCTGGGCCTTGGTCGCGGGCAGGAAACGGCTGCCCAGGCCCGCCACCGGGAATACTGCCTTGGTAATTTTCTTCGTCATGCGCCACTTCCGTTGTCTGTTGCGGCAGCCGCCGCGGGCTGCCCGTGTAAAGCCAATAATGCCAGCAAGCCCGCTTCGTCGAGAATCGCCAGATCAAATTCCTGCGCCTTGGCCAGCTTGCTGCCGGCGTCGGCGCCGGCCACCACGTAGCCCGTCTTCTTCGAGACGGAACCGGCCACCCGGCCGCCGGCCGCCTCGATCAAGGCCGCCGCCTGGTCGCGGCTCAGGTTGGGCAAGGTGCCGGTCAACACGAAGGTTTTGCCGCTCAAGGCGCTTTCCACCACCGCCGCCGCTTCCGGCAACTGGGCCAGCAGGTCGGTGCGCAAGGCGTCCAGCGCCAGCACCTGTTCGCGGTGGCCGGGCTGCTCCATCCAGTCGCGCAGCGCCTCGGCCACGGCGGCGGGCAGGCCAAATACGTCGAAAATCTTCAGGTAGGCCAGCGCTTCCAGCGTGACGCCCTGCTCCACCAGCTGCTTGCTGCGCGGTTCCGTCAGCTTGGGAATCGCCAGCGCGGCCAGCAGCTTGACCGTATCGAGCCGTTCGCGCAGCTTGGCGCTGGGCGCGTGTTCGCCTTGCGGCTGCACGCCTTCGGCCAGCAGCGCGTCGATCGCCTGCTGGTTCTTCGGCTCGGCGAAGAAGTCCGCGATCGATTCCGCCACCGTGCCGCCGATGTCGGGCAGCACGCGCAGCAGCGCCACGGGCGCGCGCCGCACCAGCTCGAAACGTCCCAGCCATTCGGCCAGCGTCTTGGCCGTCGATTCGCCCACGTGGCGGATGCCGAGTGCGAACAGCAGGCGTTCCAGCGGCGGGCGCTTGGCGGCGGCGATCGCCTCCAGCAGGTTCTCGGCCCACTTGGTGGCCACCTTGCCTTGCTGGACCGTCTCCGGCGTGGTGCCGTCGCGTTCATCGGCCAGGCGCTTCATTTTCAGCAGGTCGTCCAGCGTGAGCCGGTACAGGTCCGACACGCCATGCACCAGGCCCGCTTCGACCAGGTTGTCGATGTAGCGGTCGCCCAGGCCTTCGATGTCCATCATGCGGCGGCCGGCGAAGTGGCGGATCGCCTCCTTGCGCTGGGCCGAGCAGAACAGGCCACCCGAGCAGCGGGCGATGGCTTCATCCTCCTCGCGCACCACGTGCGAACCGCACACGGGACAATGCTTGGGTAGCTCGTATGGCGGCGGCGCCGGCTGCGGGCGCTTGTCCAGCACCACGGCCAGCACTTCGGGAATCACGTCGCCGGCGCGGCGCACGATCACGGTGTCGCCCACGCGCACGTCCTTGCGGCGCACCTCGTCCTCGTTGTGCAGCGTGGCGTTGGTGACGTTGACGCCGCCCACGAACACGGACGCCAGCCGCGCCACGGGCGTGATGGCGCCCGTGCGGCCCACCTGCACTTCGATCGCCTGCACCGTCGTCAGTGCTTCCTCGGCCGGGAACTTGTGCGCCAGCGCGAAACGGGGCGCGCGCGACACGTAGCCGAGCACGCGCTGGTCGCGCAGGCTGTTGGCCTTGTACACCACGCCGTCGATTTCATACGGCAGGGTGGGACGGCTGGCGCCAATGGTACGGTAATAGCCCAGCAGGCCGTCGACGCCATGCACGACCGAGGCCTCGCGCGCCACGGGCAAGCCCAGCGTGCGGTACCAGTCCAGCAGTGCCGAGTGCGACTCGGGCATGGGCGCCCCTTCCAGCGCGCCAATGCCGTAGGCGAAGAAGCTCAGCTTGCGCTGGCTGGTGATGCGCGAATCGAGCTGGCGCAAGGTGCCGGCCGCCGCGTTGCGCGGGTTGACGAATTCCTTGTGGCCGGCGGCGCGCTGGCGCTCGTTCATGCGTTCAAAATCGGCCTTGAACATCAGCACTTCGCCGCGCACGTCGAGCACGGCCGGCGGGTTGGCCGTATTCAGCCGCAGCGGGATGCTGCGGATGGTCTTGACGTTGGCCGTCACGTCTTCGCCGGTGTAGCCGTCGCCGCGCGTGGCGGCCTGCACCAGCACGCCGTCCACGTAGCGCAGGTTGATGGCCAGGCCATCGTACTTGACCTCGGCCGCGTATTCCACCTGCACCGCGTCCAGCCCCTCGCGCACGCGGCGGTCGAAGTTGACGATGTCCTCGTCATTGAAGCCATTGTTCAGCGACAGCATGGGCACGGCGTGCGTGACCTGTTCGAACTGCGGCAGCGGCGGCGCGCCCACGCGCAAGGTGGGCGAATCGGGCTGGGCCAGCTCCGGGTGGGCCGCTTCCAGTTGCTGCAATTCGAGGAACAGCTTGTCGTACTCCGCGTCCGGGATGGTGGGCGCGTCCAGCACATGATAGGCGTACAGGTGCTTGTTTAGCTCCGCGCCCAGCGCGGCCATCCTGGCCGCCACTTCCGTCATGTCCGTGTTGTGTTGCGTATTGCTCATTACCCTGCTTTCAGCTGAACAGGCGCAGCGCGCGCGCGGAACCGGCCGGGATATCGGACGCTTCCATCTCGGCGTAGAAATCCTGCACCTGGCCTTTGATTTCTTCCAGTGCCGCATCGCTGAGCGGCGTGTTGTAATCGTCGACGATGGTCGCATCCAGCCGCGCCACCAGCGACTTGGCGCACGCGACCATAGCGCCGAAGCCATCGCGGGCCGGCGCCACGCACGGCACGTCCAGCAGCAGCGTCAGGCGCGACGTGGTTTCCTCGGCCAGCGTGACGTTGGTCGACAGCGAGAACAGGTAACCGCCCTCGCCGTCCGGCATCACGAAGCGGCCGTCGGGACGCACGTCGAAGCCTTTCTTTTCCAGCGCGCCCAGCAGCGTGGCGATGGCCCATGGCGCGCCATTGCTTTGCAGGTTCACGCCCAGTTGCGCGTCGTGGCCGGCCACGAAACGGTGCAGGTTGCGGGCCTCGGCCATCACTTCGATCATGTCCGGGATTTCCGGCTCGGCGCCGATCTCGTCGGCCATGGCGCGCAGGCGCGAGACCAGTTCCGAGTATTCCAGCTCGTTCAATGCCGTGGTACGGCTGGCCAGCTGCACGCCGCCCTGCAATTTCGTATAGACCCCGCCGTGGACGATAGGTTCCCAATCGCCGCTGACCGCCAGGCCGATGAAGTGCACCGGCTTGTTGCCCACCAGCCGCAGCGTCTGCAGCGCCGGCAGGATTTTTTCGCCGCGCACCGGGGCTTCCAGCGCCAGCGGCAGCAGGCAGTCGATCAGCGGATCGACCAGGTTGGTGGCCTGCTCGGCCAGGCTGGCCGCCATTTCCGGCGAGGGCGCGGGCGCACCTGCCGGCGCTGGCTGGCCATCGCCATAATGGGCGTCGCCGGCCACGGCGCTCAGCGCGGCGGCGGCGGCCGTCGCTTCGCCACCGGCCACGCCAGGCGCGGCGCCATCGAGCGAGAAGCTCGGTTCCTGGCGTGGCACGGCACCGTCGCCGGTGCGCATCAACACGTCGTCGTGGTCGGACGCGAAGGCGCGCTCCACGCTTTTCTTGGCTTTGTACTCCTGCCACTTGTTGTAGCTGAACACGCCGACGATGAACACGCCACCGGCGCCGATTAAACTCAGTTGAAGATCTGTCATGCTGCTTGTGCCTCAGAAGCAAAATTGGCGGCGGCTTCCATGTCCACCGCCACGATGCGCGATACGCCCTGCTCTTGCATCGTCACACCGATCAGTTGATTGGCCATCTCCATCGCGATCTTGTTGTGCGAAATGAAGAGGAATTGGGTCTGGTCCGACATGCGCTTGACCATCCGGCAGAAACGTTCCGTGTTGGCGTCGTCCAGCGGTGCGTCGACCTCGTCGAGCAGGCAGAACGGCGCCGGGTTCAGGCGGAACATCGAGAACACCAGGGCCGTGGCCGTGAGCGCTTTTTCGCCGCCCGACAGCAGGTGGATGGTGGCGTTCTTCTTGCCCGGCGGCTGCGCCATCACTTGCACGCCAGAGTCGAGAATTTCATCGCCCGTCATGATGAGCTTGGCCTGGCCGCCACCGAACAGGATGGGGAACAGTTCGGAGAAGTGGCCGTTGACGCGGTCGAAGGTGTCTTGCAGCAATTCGCGCGTTTCCTTGTCGATCTTTTGGATCGCATCTTCCAGCGTGTTGATGGCCTCGGTCAGGTCGGCGTTCTGGGCGTCCAGGAACTGCTTGCGTTCGGACGCCTGGGCCAGCTCGTCGAGCGCGGCCAGGTTGACGGCGCCCAGGCCGGCGATGGCGTTGCTCAGCCGAGTCACCTCGCCTTGCAGGTAGGATGGTTTCATGTCCGGGTGCAGCTTTTCGGACAGGGCCGCCTCGTCGGCGTTCACTTCGGCCAGCTGGGCCGCGTACTGCTCCTGGTTCAGGCGCGCGGCCTGCTCCTTGAGCTGCATTTCCATGATCTTGTCGCGCTGCGGCTGCAGGCTGCGTTCGGCCTGCATGCGCTGCTCCTCGGACGAGCGCAATTGCTGGGTGATCTGGTCCAGCTCGTGGCGCGCGTCCGACAGCGCCTTCTCCTGTTCCGTGCGGCGTTGCAGCAAGTCCTGCAAGCCGTCGTTGGCCGCGCCCGATTCCAGGCTGGCCAGTTCCTGCTGGCCCGCCGCCAGGCTGGAGGCCACCTGCGTCGCTTGCGTGGTAGCGGTGGCGATATTGCGGCGCAATTCCTCGATCTTGCTGCGCTGGGATTTCTCGGCGAACTGGGCTTCCTGCGCGGCCCGCTCCAGCTCGCGCAACTGCTCGCGCGCGTCGGCCAGCCGCTGCTCCTGTTGCAGGAAGGCGGTCTGGCCGTCCTCGTGCTCGCCTTGCAGGGTGCCCAGCGCCATGTCCAGCTGTTCGAATTTTTCCTCCGATTCCAGCTTGATCTGCATCTGCTCGGCTTCCTGGGCCGCGATCTCGGCCAGGTCCGTCTCGATCTGGTTGCTGCGCTGGTTGAAGCGCGCTTCGATCTCGGACAGCTTGACCACTTCCAGTTGCAGCGTGTGCACGGACTGGGTCAGGCTCTGGCTGCGGGCGCGGTACTCGGTGAGCTGGCGCGCATGGCTGGCCACGGCCGCCTCGGCCCGCACGGCGCGTGCGCGCGCCTCGTCGGCCAGCATCTGCTGGGCCCGCAACTGCTTGGTGATGTTGTCGATTTCCTGCTGGCGGCCCAGCATGCCGTCCTGCTCGGCGTCGGCCGCGTAGAAGCGCACGCTGCCCTGCGTGATCACGTGGCCCAGGCGCGTGACGAAGCTGCCGCCGGCCGGCAGCTTGCCGCGCTCCGCAAACGCGCTGGCCGTATCCTCGGCAGAATAGACGTTGTGCAGCCAGTCCTGCAGCACGGCGCGCAGGCCGGGATCGTTGAGCTTGAGCAAGTTCAGGAACGGCGTCAGGCCAGGCACTTCGAGCGGCGCCGGCGGCACGGCCGTCGAGGGCGCGTACAGGGCCAGCTTGGCCGGCGGCGCGTCGCTGAAGAAAGCCTTGGCCCAGTCGATGTTCGACATCTGCAAGGCCGAGGTACGCTCGCGCAGCACAGATTCGAGCGCCGTTTCCCAGCCCGCTTCGATGTTCAGCTTTTGCCACAGGCGCGGCAGCGCATCGAGCTCGTGCTTTTGCAGCCACGGCTGCACCTTGCCCTGGGTCTGCACCCGTTCCTGCATCTGGCGCAGCGCATTCAGGCGCGCTTCGAGCTGGGCGTTGGCGGCCGTTTCCGTGTTGACCTGGGCTTGCGCGGCCTGCCGCTCTTCTTCCAGCTTGGGCTGCTGTTCCAGCGCCTCCTCGAGGTGATAACCGAGTTCCTCCTGCGCCTGCTGCTTTTCCTCCAACTGCAGCTTCAGGTTGGCCAGGTGGCTGCTGTCGGGCAGGCTCAGGCCGTTCTTTTCCTGCTGCAAACGCTCGCGCCGCGTGGCCAGGCCGGACAGGATGTTGGAAGCGTTGCGCTGGTGCGCCGATTCCAGTTCCAGCTGCTGCTGGGCCTGCATGATGCGGGCCCGCGATTCCGTGCTCTTGACCTGGGCTTCGCGCCACGCCTGCTCCATGGCCGGCAAGGCTTCGGCCTTCTGCTCGGCCATCAACTGCGACTGCTCGACCTTGGCCGACAATTCTTCGAGGTTGAATTCCGCTTCCTCGATCTGTTCCGTGTATTCCTGGGCCTGGCTTTGCCACTGGTCGCGCTGGGCCGTCAAGGTGGCCAGTTGGGCCTGCAAGCGGGTGCGCGATTCGAGCACGAACTTGATCTGCGCTTCCAGGCTGCCGATCTCGGCGTTGGTCTGGTACAGATGGCCCTGCGCCGTGTGCAGGCGGTCGCCGACGGCGAAGTGGGCCTGGCGCATCTGCTCCAGCGACAGTTCCACGTGGCGCAGCTTGGCAGTCTGCTCTTCCAGGTCGGTCTGGGCCTGCTCCATGTCGCGGAAGTATTTCTTCTGCTCGTTTTCGGCTTCCGTCTTGCGCAGCAACCACAGCAGTTTCTGCTTTTCCTCCTGGTCCGCCTGCAAGGCGTGGAACTTGGTGGCCACGGCGGCCTGGGCTTCCAGCTTTTCCAGGTTGGCGTTCAGTTCGCGCAGGATGTCTTCCACCCGCAAGAGGTTCTCACGCGTGTCGTGCAACCGGTTTTCCGTCTCGCGGCGCCGTTCCTTGTACTTGGACACGCCGGCCGCTTCTTCGAGGAACACGCGCAGCTCTTCCGGGCGCGACTCGATGATGCGCGCGATCATGCCCTGGCCGATAATGGCGTAGGCACGCGGGCCCAGGCCCGTGCCGAGGAAAATATCCTGGATGTCGCGCCGCCGCACCGGCTGGCCGTTGATGTAGTAGGTCGAGGTGCCGTCGCGCGTGAGGGTGCGCTTGACGGCGATTTCCGCGTACTGGCCCCACTGGCCGGACGCCTTGCCGTCGTTGTTGTCGAACACCAGCTCGACGGACGCGCGGCCGGCCGGCTTGCGGTGGGTCGAGCCGTTGAAAATCACGTCCTGCATGGACTCGCCGCGCAGTTCCGACGCCTTCGATTCGCCCAGCACCCAGCGCACGGCGTCGATGATGTTCGACTTGCCGCAACCGTTGGGGCCGACCACGCCGACCAGCTGACCGGGGACCTGGAAATTGGTGGGATCGACGAAAGACTTAAATCCCGACAATTTGATGGAAGATAGACGCACGTTGTGAACTGTTGTTGGTTGGGTCAGGGCTTGCGGCCGCGTTCGCCGCCGACGTGCATTACCCTATTGAAAAAGTGGCCTATCATACCATTTCGTCCATCAATTCTGGCCAAAAAACACGCATAAGCCCCTCGCTGGGGCAGGTTCAGCGCAACACGCTGCGCGGCCCGGGCCGGTGCCACAGGCTGCGGGTGTAAGGACGGTCGTGCCCGGACAGGAACAGGGCCAATTGCGTCATCCATTGCTCAGTGGGCATGGGTTCCACACGCGGCGCCACCAGCAGCACCGGAATGCACAAGGCCATCAGCACGCGGCTCAGGGCCAGGTGATTCTCCGTGCTGGCATGCCAGATGAAGGCGGCGGCCACCACCAGGCCCAGCAGGCAGCCGGTGACGGCTTCCGACACGGAATGGGCCATCACATACACGCGCGCGACAGCGATCAGCACCGCCACCAGGATGCCGGCCGTCAGCGCCAGCTGGCGGTGCGGCCCGTCCCAGCGCCGGAAAGCGAGGTAGAACGCGACCGGGAACACGGCGGCGGCGCGCATCGCATGACCGCTGAAGCCAGCGAACTCCACGGCGGGCACGCCCACTCCCCAGCCGATGAAGGCGACCTTGGTCAGCACCACCAGCGCCATGCCGATGCCAAACAGCAGGCACCACGACAGCGTGAGCCGCCACGACTT
This sequence comes from Burkholderiaceae bacterium, assembly GCA_035254005.1. GTDB lineage: Bacteria > Pseudomonadota > Gammaproteobacteria > Burkholderiales > Burkholderiaceae_D > Rugamonas. The sequence goes on from DATFBD010000050.1 coordinate 24,906, forward strand.
GCCAGCCAGCAGCCAGACGGCGATGGCGATGCCGATCGGACCGGTCACGGCCAGACTGCCCAACACGCTCAAGCTTTGCCACCAGATCATTCACACCACCAAAAAGAAATCGTTGCACGCGCATTGCAGCGCAACATCATTTAACCACATCGCCGCACGCCGGAGGGGTATTTCCGTGCGTCAATATTGCATAAAGATAGAAGTAAATGAAATACCGATTCTCTTGACACAGATCAAGAAAAAGCGGCATACTACATGCATGTTTAACCGAAAGGAGTCGTCATGCTGTCCCAGTCACACCGCGCCATCGTCACCGCCACCGTCCCCATTCTCGAACAAGGCGGCGAAGCGCTGACCCGCCATTTCTACCGCACCTTGTTCCAGGATTATCCCGAAGTGCTGCCCTTCTTCAACCAGGCGCACCAGCACAGTGGCGACCAGCAGCGCGCGCTGGCCACCAGCATCCTGATGTACGCCAAGCACATCGAAAAACTGGAAGCGCTGGGACCGCTGGTCAACACCATCGTCAGCAAGCACGTGGCGCTGCGCATCCTGCCCGAACATTATCCGATGGTGGGCGCCAGTCTGCTCAAGGCGATCCGCGAAGTGCTGGGCGCCGAGACGGCCACCGACGCCGTGCTCGAAGCCTGGGGCGCCGCCTACGGCCAACTGGCCGAACTGCTGATCGGCATCGAAGGCCAGACCTATCAGGCCCAGGCGGCCGCGAGCGGGGGCTGGGAAGGCGCGCGCGCCTTCGTCGTGGCGCAAAAGCGGGTGGAAAGCGCGGAGATCACCACCTTCGTGCTGCGCCCGGCCGATGGCCAGCCCGTGATGGAATTCCAGCCGGGCCAGTACATCGGCATCCGCGCCATCGTCAATGGCAGCGAGCAGCGCCGCCAGTATTCGCTGTCGGCCGAAAGCAATGGCCGCGACTACCAGATCAGCGTCAAGCGCGAACCGGGCGGCAAGATGTCGGGCTACCTGCACGAGCAGGTGCAGGAAGGCGACACGGTGGAACTGTTCCCGCCGTCGGGCAACTTCACGCTGGCCGACAGCGCCCGTCCCATCGTACTGATCAGCGGCGGCGTGGGCATCACCCCCACCCTGGCCATGCTGGGCAAGGCGCTCAAGTCGGGCCGCCCCATCCACTTCATCCACGCCGCCCGCAACGGCGCCGTGCACGCGTTCCGCGACCAGGTCGACCAGCTGGCCGAGCGCCACGCCAACCTGCGCCGCCACTACATCTACGCCGAACCGCACGACGCCCATCCGGCGCCGGACGCCGTGGGCCTGATCGACAGCGCCCAGCTGGCCAAGTGGCTGCCTGAAACGCGCGACGTGGACGCCTACTTCCTCGGCCCCACGCCATTCATGAAGACCGTCAAGCACGCGCTGCGTGAACTGGGCGTGCCGGAAGCGCAGACGCACTACGAGTTCTTCGGTCCGGCGGCGGCACTCAACTAAGCATCGCGCCCCCGACTATCCCACCAGAAAAATCGGGGACGGACCCACCTTTTCCCTCACAGGAAAACGTCGGTCCGTCCCCGCTTTTGCTTTGGCTTATGCGGCAGTTTCAGCCTCGTCCATCGCCTCGTCGTTGACGGCGCCCTGCTCCAGCACTTGCGACAGCGCCACCGACACCACGCCATCAGCCCGGATCAGTTGCACGGTATTCTCGCGGAAATGCTTGGCCAGCTGTTCACCGGACATGGAGAACGCTTCCTGCCGCGCCGCCGTCGAGAAAATGTACAGCGTGCGCAAGGGGCTGATCCACGCCAGCTTGACCTTGCGCTGGCTGCCGTCCTCCTGCGTGAAACCGAGCCACATGCCGCGCGCCAGGCTATCCACTTCGATCGTGGCGTCATCGTCCGGCGGTGGTGGCGGCGGTTCGGCGGCGGCCTTGGCCTGCAGTTCCAGCCGCCGTTCCGTGGCCCGCTGGGCCGCTTCCATGGCCAGTTCCACCTGGCGTTCCGGGGTCAGTTCCAGCGGCGCGCGCACGATGGACGCATGGCATTCGGCCAGTTCGGCGAAGAACTGCAGGCGGTCCGCATCCTGCCACTTGATCACGTCCAGCCACTTGTTCAGCGTGGACAGCAGGCCCGGCAGCTTGGCGATCAATTGCTTGCGGTCGTCGGCGTTGAGCTTGGGCTTGACGCTCCAGATCAGGTCGTCCATGGTGCGCGTGGCGTTCTCGACCGCGCCCGGCTTGTCCTGCTCCACGCTGTAGGCGATGGTCAGCACGGACACCCACTTGTTTTCCAGGAACGCTTCCACCACGGCGATCACTTCGCCGGTGCCGATGCGCAGCGCCACTGCGTTCCTGGCCGATTTGCTGGCCTCGGCCATGCGCTCCTGCTTGAGCGCGGCGGCGATCGGTTCGGCGATGGCGGTGGCGGCCGCCGCTTCCTCGGCCTTGATCGACGCTTCCAGCTCGTTGACCGCTTCCGTGAACACGGACAGCTCATGGTCGTAATCGCGTCCCACCCGGTCCACGCTGCGCTGCATGGCCTGGAACAAGGGGTCGTCCGGCCCCTTGCGCTGCTCCCAGCCCATGCGCGACAGCAAGTCGATCAGGCGCCGCGCCGGATGCGCTTCCTGGAAGAAGAAATTCTTGTCCACCAGCGCCGCCTTGAGCACGGGAATCTGGAGGAAGCGGATCAGGTCGCGGATTTCCTGCGAAATATTCTGGTCGCGGAACACGGTGTCGAATATGGCCGACAACAAGTCGATCGTGCTCTCGTCCGTGCGCGACAGGCTGCCCTGGGGCAGCGTCTGCTTGATGGCAGGCAGATAAAACACGTTGCCGGCACCCGGTTCGCCATAGGCATGGAGCACATCGGCCAGGCCGGAGGCACCGCCCGCATGGGCCCCGGCCGGCACCGCCGCGCCAACGCCGGCCGGCGCCAATCCGGTCGGGACGGCATTTTTCTGCAACTGGGCCAGATAGCTGAGCAAGGGCCGCTTGGCCGCCACCTGCGACAGGCGCTGGGCGCTCTCATTATGCATGGCACCATGGAAGCCTTGCGCCGCACCCTGGGTCCAGGCGCTGTCGGGCGCCATCGGTACGTTGGGCAAGTCGGGGATGGTCAGGTCGAGGTCTTCCTGGGGCTCGGCGGCGCCGAAGAAATGGCGCAGCTGCTGGGCCAGCACGGCCTGGTTGGCGCGCACGCGCGGCGGCGCCGACGGCGAGGCGCGGTCGGACTTGCGGCTCTTGTAGCCGTCCACGGCGCCGGGCAGCACGCCCTTGCGCTGCAAGGTCAGGTTGAGCGCTTCGAGCATGGGGCCCAGCTCGATGAACATGCCCGGCTTGAGCAGCGGCTGCAACAGCCCGGCCGATTCGGGCGACGGGTCGAAATCGAGCCACGCCTGCTGCAAGGCGGACAGGAAGACTTCTGGCCGGAACGGGTTCTGGTTGCCGCGCAGGATATCGCGGTCCAGCAGGAACGCGAGGCGCACGTTGAGCGTCTGCAGCGCATCCGCGTACAGGGTTTCGAATGGTTTGCTGACACTGCCCAGCGCCACCTTGGTATCCATTTCCTCGTAGGGCACCAGGCTGAGCGCTTCCGTCTTCTTGACGGCCTTGGGCTTGGCAGCCGGCGACAGCAGCGCGATTTCCTTGCGCAGCGACTTTTCCAGCGTGGCCGTGGCCAGGTGCTGGAATGCGGCGTTACCGTTGTGCAGCAGGTTGCCGGCCTTGATGCGCTGTTGCATTTGCGCAGGGTCACCCTGGGTGGCGTCGATCAGTGCGGCGGCCAGGCGGTTGGCGAAATCGGGAAACTGGTCGCCGGCCTGCTTGACGGCGATGCCGATCAGCTCTTCCAACAAGGCATGCCGCGGCGAAACCGTCTTTTTCGGTGCCACAGTTGTTGTTGAAGTTGCCATCATTTAGTCGCCTGCTGACGGGTTGTCTGGTGCGGCCCACCTGGCCAGTTGAGCGGCCGGGTTGGGGATTTTGCCGCTTTACCATATTCTTGCACAGTATTGCCACATGGCAATAGCCAAAAAGAAATAATCGGAGATATTTCCCACATTTTCACGCCTGCCGTCAAATCCAATGCTTTTTCCCGTAGCTATTTTTTAACCGTATCAAATCCGCCACGGCCAGCGTCCATCGCCATGCGGGCGCGCCCGGCACCGCCGCATGGCTTGTGCAAACCGCAACACATGATTACGGGGGGCAAAAGTGATAACGGCCAGAACGGCCGAAAGTTGACGGTGACAGACGCGACCGGGATCAGATATTGGTCACGCGCTGCCCCTTGGGTGGCGCGAAGTCCTGCACCAGGTCGACCAGTCCCACGGCCAGCGCCTCGCTGGCCGTCAGGTGCAGGTCGGAATAGGCATGGATTTGCCAGTGCTCGTCCGTCAGGCGCACATGTTCGCGGATGATCTGCTCGGTGCGCGCGTCGTCGGCCTGCAGGCCCTCGACGATGATGCGCAGCGCGTCGGGCCGGGCGCCGTGGGGTGCGCTGGCGTGCGATTTGTGCACCATGAAGCGGGCCGTCTCGCTGGCGTAGCGCCGCTCGCCGGCCAGGAACACGATGACGGCGATCGAGGCCACGGCGCCGGCGTTATAGGTGATGAAGCGGATCGGCAGGTTGCTCAGGTAGTTATACAGGCAGATGCCGTCGCTGACGTAGCCACCATTGGACTGGATCAGGATATGGGCCGTGCCGACCCGGTCTTCCGTCATGTCGGCGGCCGCGTCGAACACGCGCCGCACCATGTCGCTGTTGACGTCGCCGGACAAGGTGAACCACGCATGCCCTTCGAATTGATCGCGCTCTTCGTTCATGGCCGCACCCGCAGGGTTGTTTGGGCAATTCTAGCAAAATGGCGCCAATCGAGTCCGCCGCACGCCCCATTCGTGCGCTCCGCCCTCCGCCCCCCCCAAACCGGGGCCAAACCAGGGCCAAAAACCGGGGTCAGGTCATTCCATCCGGCATCATGCGCGATCGCATGATGCCGGATGGAATGACCTGACCCCGATTTGGTGGATACATTGACAGCAAGGCCCTTCTGGCATATATTCCCGAGTCTTGATCGGGAGAGGGCTGACCAGCGCAGCCGCCGAAGGGGCACTACCCACAAACTCTCAGGCAAAAGGACCGATCAAGGGACCGGCGCGCGCAAGCGCCTGGCTCAACTCTGGAGAGCGGCCGCGGCACACGCCGGCGGCCCACCGAAGGGGCGCACGGGAACCTTCCCGTTATCTCTCAGGTACCAAGGACAGAGGGGTCTGCGATCATACGTGGAGAAGCTGCGTTAGCTCTTCCTTGTCTGCTCCGTTTACCCCTAACTCTTTTGGACCGAGGAATACATGACGCTCAAAGCCACACCGCTCAATCAAGCCCACCGCGACGCGGGCGCCCGCATGGTCGATTTCGGCGGCTGGGACATGCCCGTCAACTACGGTTCGCAGATCGAGGAACACCATGCCGTGCGCACCGACGTCGGCATGTTCGACGTGGCCCACATGTGCGTGGTCGACATCAAGGGCGACAAGGTACGCGCCTTCCTGCGCGGCCTGCTGGCCAACAACGTCGACAAGCTGCAAGTGTCGGGCAAGGCCCTGTACTCGTGCATGCTCAACCCGCAGGGCAAGGTGATCGACGACCTGATCGTCTACTTCATCAACGAAAGCTGGTTCCGCCTGGTGGTCAACGCCGGCACGGCCGAGAAGGACGTGGCCTGGATGCAGGCCCAGAACGAAGCCACCAACAGCGGCCTGACCATCACCCAGCGCCGCGACGGCGCCAACGCCATGGCGCTGATCGCCGTGCAAGGCCCGAACGCCCGCGCCAAGGTATGGCAAGTAATCCCCGAAGCCCAGGCCGTGACGGCCGACATGAAACCGTTCAACGTGGCCTTCGCCCAGAGCGCCGTGTTCGGCGAGGCGATGGTGGCGCGCACCGGCTACACCGGTGAGGATGGTTTTGAAATCGGCGTGGCCGCCGAACAGGCCGTGGCCCTGTGGAACGCGCTGGCCGCCGCCGGCGTCAAGCCGGCCGGCCTGGGCGCGCGCGACACGCTGCGCCTGGAAGCGGGCATGAATCTGTACGGCCAGGACATGGACGAAACCGTCAACCCGCTGGACGCGGGCCTGGCCTGGACCATCGACCTGGTGTCGCCGCGCGACTTCATCGGCAAGGCCGCGCTGCAGGAAATGGGCCAGAACGCCCAGTTCGTGGGCCTGGTGCTGCGCGAAAAAGGCGGCGTGCTGCGCGCCCACCAGAAAGTCATCGTGGCCGGCAGCGACGCCACCGGCGAGATCACCAGCGGCACCTTCAGCCCCACCATGCAGCAAGCCATCGCGCTGGCGCGCGTGCCGATGGGCGTGAACGTGGGCGACACCGTGCACGTGGAAATCCGCGACAAGAAGCTGACCGCCTCGGTGGTCAAGCTGCCGTTCGTGCGTAACGGTAAAATCCTGGTTGCCTGACCCCATACGATTTACAACATTAACGAACAACTACCACTGGAGCATTACATGAACATCCCTGCAGACCTGAAGTACACCGAGTCCCACGAGTGGGTACGCCTGGAAGCGGACGGCACCGTCACCGTCGGCATCACCGAGTACGCGCAGGATGCGCTGGGCGACATCGTCTTCGTGGAACTGCCGAAAGTGGGCGCCACCTACGGCGCCGGCGATGACGCGGCCGTGGTGGAATCGGTCAAGGCCGCCAGCGATATCTACGCCCCCGTGGCCGGCGAAGTGGTCGCCGTGAACGAGGACGTAGTCAACGCGCCCGAGTCGATCAACGCCGACGCCTACGCCGCCTGGATGTTCAAGATCAAGCCGGCCGACGCCAACGCCATCAACGGCCTGCTGGACGCAGCCGCCTACGGCAAGGCCACCGCCTAAGACGGCAACCGGGGCCAGCGTGCGCGCTGGCCTTTTTTGTTCCCGTCCGCCGTCCCCGCCGGCACCCTCTCCTCTTTTTCGCCCTGACACATCATGACCCGCACCAGCCTTTCCCAACTTGAAGCCCGCGACGCCTTCCAGGCCCGCCACATCGGCCCCGACGCCGCCGACCAGCAAGCCATGCTGTCGGTGCTCGGCTACGCTTCGCGCGCCGCGCTGATCGACGCCCTCGTGCCCGCCAACATCCGCAACCAGGGCGCGCTGCCGCTGGGCCAGTACAGCGCCGGCATGCCCGAGCAGGAAGCGCTGGGCAAGCTGAAGGCCATCGCCGCCAAGAACAAGGTGCTCAAGTCGCTGATCGGCCAGGGCTACTACAACACCCACACGCCCGGCGTCATCCTGCGCAACATCTTCGAGAACCCGGCCTGGTACACGGCCTACACGCCCTACCAGCCCGAGATTTCGCAAGGCCGCCTGGAAGCGATCCTGAACTTCCAGCAGGTCATCACCGACCTGACCGGCATGGGCATCGCCAACGCCTCCATGCTCGACGAAGGCACGGCCGCCGCCGAAGCCATGACGCTGATCCAGCGCGTGGGCAAATCGAAATCGAACGTGTTCTACGTGGCCGACGACGTGCTGCCGCAAACGCGCGAAGTGGTGGAAACGCGCGCCCAGCCGCTGGGCATCGAAGTGCGCGGCTTCGCGCCGGCCGAACTGGCCGGCCTGCCCGACTGCTTCGGCGTGCTGCTGCAATACCCAGGCGTGAACGGCGTGGTGCGCGACTACCAGCAAGACGTGGCCGCCGTCAAGGCGCGCGGCGCGATGGTGGTGGTGGCGGCCGACCTGCTGGCCCTGACCATGCTCACGCCACCGGGCGAATGGGGCGCCGACGTGGTGGTCGGTAACAGCCAGCGCTTCGGCGTGCCGCTCGGTTTCGGCGGCCCGCACGCCGGCTACCTGTCCACCCGCGACGAATTCAAGCGCAGCATGTCGGGCCGCCTGGTCGGCGTGACCATCGACTCGCAGGGCAACAAGGCCTACCGCCTGGCGCTGCAGACGCGCGAACAGCACATCCGCCGCGAGAAAGCCACCTCCAACATCTGCACCGCGCAAGTGCTGCTGGCCGTGATCGCGTCCATGTACGCCGTCTACCACGGCCCCGCCGGCCTGCGCCAGATCGCGCAGCGCGTGCACCGCTACACGGGCGTGCTGGCCGCCGGCCTGAAGGCGCTGGGCTACACGCTGGCCAACGACACGTACTTCGACACGCTGACCGTGCAGACGGCACGCACCGAACAGCTGCACGCCGTGGCCGTGGCCAACGGCGTCAACCTGCGCAAGGTCGATGCCAACCACGTCGGCCTGTCGCTGGACGAGACCACCACGCGCGACGACATCGAACTGCTGTGGACCATCTTCGCCGACGGCACCAACGGCGACAAGCCCGCCTTCGACGCCATCGAAGCATCGGTGGCCGACGCCTTCCCGGCCGCGCTGAACCGCAGCAGCAGCTACCTGGATCACCCGGTGTTCAACCGCTACCACTCGGAACACGAAATGCTGCGCTACCTGCGCGCCCTGGCCGACAAGGACCTGGCGCTGGACCGCACCATGATCCCATTGGGTTCGTGCACCATGAAGCTGAACGCCACCAGCGAGATGGTGCCCGTGACCTGGCCCGAGTTCTCCAACATCCACCCGTACGCGCCGGACGCGCAGACGGTGGGCTACCGCGAGATGATCGCCCAGCTGGAAGAAATGCTGTGCGCGCTGACCGGCTACGCGGCCGTGTCACTGCAGCCTAACGCCGGTTCGCAAGGCGAATACGCCGGCCTGCTGGTGATCAAGGCTTACCACGAGTCGCGCGGCGAAGGCCACCGCAACATCTGCCTGATCCCGTCGTCGGCGCACGGCACCAACCCCGCCTCGGCCAACATGGTCGGCATGCAGGTGGTAGTGACGGCTTGCGACGCCAGCGGCAACGTCGACCTGGCCGACCTGAAAGCGAAAGCCGAACAGCACTCGAAGAACCTGGCCTGCGTGATGGTGACCTACCCATCGACCCACGGCGTGTTCGAGGAAGGCATCCAGGAACTGTGCCAGATCATCCACAGCCACGGCGGCCAGGTCTACATCGACGGCGCCAACATGAACGCGCTGGTCGGCGTGGCCGCGCCGGGCAGCTTCGGCGGCGACGTGTCGCACCTGAACCTGCACAAGACCTTCTGCATTCCGCACGGCGGCGGCGGACCAGGCGTCGGCCCGATCGGCGTGAAGTCGCACCTGGCGCCGTTCCTGCCGGGACACCGCATGC
>DATFBD010000051.1:0-56540 GCA_035254005.1 Burkholderiaceae bacterium
GTGACCATGATGATGGACGGCTTGAAGTCCTGGATCAGCTGCACCTGCTTTTCGGTCTGCCCGCCGGACATGGGGATGACGGTGCAGCCGAGCCGCTCGGCGCCGTAGTGCGCGCCCAGGCCGCCCGTGAACAGGCCGTAGCCGTAGGCGATGTGCACCATGTCGCCGCGCCGGCCGCCGGCCGCACGGATCGAGCGGGCCACCACGTTGGCCCAGGTGTCGATATCGTTCTGGGTGTAGCCCACCACGGTCGGCTTGCCGGTGGTGCCGCTGGACGCGTGCACCCGCACCACCTGTTCGCGCGGCACGGCAAACATGCCGAACGGGTAGTTATCGCGCAGCTCCTTCTTGCCCGTGAACGGGAAGCGGGCCAGGTCGGCCAGCGATTTCAGGTCGTCCGGGTGCACGCCGGCCGCGTCGAACGCGGCCCGGTAGTGCGGCACGTTGTCGTAGGCGTGGCGCAGCGACCATTGCAACCGTTGCAGCTGCAGCGCCTGCAGTTCATCCTTGCTGGCGCGTTCGATGGGCTCCAGATCGTCCGGGCCGGGAATACGATTTACCATTGCTCTCTCCTTGCGGGCGCCGTGGCGCCCGGTGCTGCGATGTGCGGCGGATCAGCCTTGCGGTGCGGCTTGCTGCCGTTATTGCTGCCGTGATTGCTGCTGCTATTGCTGCTGTTATTGCTGCTGTTATTGCGGCTGTTATAGCGGCTGCGGTGGCGGCGTCACCTCGCCGCTCACGCGGTGCGATTTGCCGCGCATGAGCGCCAGCACCCGCCCGTGTTGGTCACTGACCCGGATGTCGTAAACCCCGCTCTTGCCGGCCAGCGCCTGCTCCACCGCTTCCGCAGTCAGCACGTCGCCCAGCCGGCCCGGGGCCAGGTACTCGATCGTGCAGCCGGCGCCCACCGTGTTTTGGTTGTGGCTGTTGCACGCGAACGCGAAGGCGCTGTCGGCCAACGCGAAAATGAAGCCGCCGTGGCAGGTTTGGTGCCCGTTCAGCATATCTGCCCGCACCGGCATGCTCATGCGCGCATAGCCGGGACGGATGGAATCGAGGGTCATGCCCAGCCCCTGGCTGGCAGGATCGCGCGCGTACATGGCGGCGCCGGCCGCCTCGGCCAGCGCCTGCGCCTGTTCAGGCGTCAGCGCGGGGCGGTGGGCGTGCGGGTCTTTGTGCGCTTCCTTGTGCGCTTCTTTGTGCGCTTCTTTGCGGGCTTCGTTGTGCGGCTCTTTTTGCGCTTCCTTGTGCGCTTGCTGATTGGCGACGTTAAGCATGGATGGTGGCCCCCGAAGCTTGGCGACGGCGCAGCAGCGGCGAGACGCGGTAGCGGTCCTCGCCATAGCCTGCGGCCAGGTTGTGCAGCACGGTGACGACATGGTCCACGCCGACGGCGTCGGCCCAGGCCAGCGGGCCGCGCGGATAGTTCACGCCCTTCTGCATGGCGATGTCGGCCGCCTGCGCGCTGCACACGCCCTGGTACACGGCATCGGCCGCCTCGTTGGCCAGCATGGCGACGGTGCGCATCACGGCCAGTCCCGGCACGTCGTCGAGCCGGGTGACGGTGAAGCCAGCGGCCTGGAACAAGCCGACGACGGCGTTGAATGCGGCCGGGGAGCATTGGTCGGCGCAGGCCACGGCGATCCGTTTGGCCGTGGCGAAGTCCAGCGCCAGGTCGAACAGCACCGTGTCGGGGTGCTGGTTGTCGCGCGCGCGGGCGGTGGCCGTGCGGCCATCGGTCAGGTAGACGGCGGCGCCGTTGCAGTGCAAGGCCGGCGCCTCGCCGCTCGCATGGCCTTCGGGCGCGTGGCGCAGCGGCACGCTGATGCCGCGTTCGCGCAGGCGCGCAGCCAGCGCTTCGATCACGGGGCCGTGCGTGCCCGGTTCCACTTCATAGTTGACCTGTGCCGGGCAAGGCTGCGGCGCCTCGGCGCGCGGCTGCGGCACGGCCGCGCCTTCGCCATACGGGTAGCAGCCACGGCCCGATTTGCGGCCCAGGAAACCGGCGTTCACCAGTTCCTGCTGTTGCACGGACGGCGTGAAGCGCGGGTCGTTGAAATAGGCGTCAAACACGGACCGGGTGACGGAAAAGTTGACGTCATGGCCGATCAGGTCCATCAATTCGAATGGTCCCATGCGGAAGCCGCCCGCCTCGCGCAGCACGGCGTCGATGGTGGCTGCGTCGGCGGCCTGCTCGTTGAGCAAACGCCAGCCTTCCGCATAAAACGGCCGCGCCACCCGGTTGACGATGAAGCCCGGCGTGGACTTGGCGTGCACCGGGCTCTTGCCCCAGGCGGCGGCCGTGTCGAACACGGTGGCCGCCACGGCGGCGTCGGTGGCCAGTCCGCTCACCACTTCCACCAGCGCCATCAGCGGCACGGGATTAAAGAAGTGCATGCCCACCAGCCGTTGCGGCGCACGCAGCGGCGCGCCGATGGCCGTGACGGAAATGGACGAGGTGTTGGTGGCCAGGATGCAGTCGTCGCCGACGATGGTTTCCAGTTCCGTGAACAGGGTGCGCTTGGCGTCCAGGTTTTCCACGATGGCTTCCACCACCAGGCCCGCGTCGGCCACCTCGGCCAGCGTGGCGGCGGCCTGCAGGCGCGCGCCGGCGGCGGCGGCATCGGCCGCGCTCATGCGCTCCTTTTCCACCAGCTTGTTGAACATGCCGATGACGCCGGCGATGGCCTTGGCCACCGCTTCCGGCCGGGTGTCATACAGCTTGACGGTGTAGCCGGCGGCAGCCGCCACCTGGGCGATGCCGCTGCCCATGGCGCCGCTGCCGATCACGGCCACCATGCGCGAAGTCGGGAGCGCGGCCATCGTCATTTACCCGTGAAATTCGGCGCGCGCTTGGCCATGAAAGCGGCCACGCCTTCGCGGTAGTCGTCGCTGTTACCCAGTTCGCTCATCATGCCGCATTCGAGCGTGAGCTGTTGTTGCAGGGTGTTGGCCGGGCTGGCGTACAGCGCCTGCTTGGTGAAGGCCAGGCCCTTGGTGGGCGCGCTCGCGAAGTGCCGGGCCATGGCGGCCGTCTGCGCCGCCAGTTCCTCGTCGGGCACGCACTTCCAGATCAGGCCCCAGGCTTCGGCCTGTTCGGCGCTGAGCTTCTCGCCCAGCATGGCCATGCCCATGGCGCGCGCCGTGCCCACCAGCCGTGGCAGGAAGTAGGTGCCGCCCGTGTCCGGGATCAGGCCCAGCTTGCAGAACACTTCCACGAAGCTGGCCGATCTGGCGGCCAGCACGATGTCGCAGGCCAGCGCCAGGTTGGCGCCCGCGCCGGCGGCCACGCCGTTGACGGCGCAGATCACGGGCATGGGCAGCGCGCGCAGCGCCAGCACCAGCGGCGCGTAGTTTTTCTCCACCGAGTCGCCCAGGTCCACGCCGCGCGCGCCCGGTTCCACGGCGCGGTCGGCCAGGTCCTGGCCGGCGCAGAAGCCGCGCCCCGCGCCGGTGAGCACGAACACGCGCACGCTTTTGTCGCCGTTGACGCGGTGCAGCGCGTGCTTGACTTCATCGTGCATGGCCTGGGTGAAGCTATTGAGCTTGTCGGGGCGGTTCAGCGTGAGCTTGGCTATGCCGTCGGTGATCTCGAACAGGATGTTTTCGTAGTTCATGGCGTCTCGCGGAATGTGGTTCTGTTGATTCGGTTGGTGGGGTTTATTCAGCCTGGTCGAAATCGACCACCAGCTTGTCCGTCACGGGGAAGCTCTGGCAGCTCAGCACGAAGCCACGCGCGATCTCGTAGTCTTCCAGCGCGTAGTTGACGTCCATGTCCACCTTGCCGTCCACCACCTTGCAGCGGCAGGTCGAGCATACGCCGCCCTTGCAGGAATAGCGCATGTCGATGCCGGCCCGCAGGCCCGCGTCCAGCACGGATTCCTTGTCCTTGTCCATGGTGAAGGTGGTGTGGTTGCCATCCATGATGACCGTCACTTCCGTCTCGTGGCGGGCCAGCGCGGGATCGAGCGCGCGCTTCTGGTGCTGGTGCTTGGGGATGCTGGCGGCGAACAGCTCGATCTTGATGTGCGCCTTGGGCATGCCCGCTTCCTGCAATGCTTCCGAGACGCCGTGCATCATGTCTTCCGGGCCGCAGATGAAGGCCACGTCGTAGTCCTTGATGTCGATCCAGTGCTGCAGGAATTGCTGGCACTTTTCCTTGGTGATGCGGCCGTTGAACAGGTCGATGTCCTGCTGTTCGCGGCTCATCACGTAGGCCAGGTTGAGGCGTTCCAGGTATTGGTCCTTGAGGTCCGTCAGTTCCTCCTTGAAGATCACGGACGAGGAAGCGCGGTTGCCGTAGAACAGGGTGAAGCTGCTGTGCGGTTCGGCCATCAGCGTGGTCTTGATGATGGACAGGATGGGCGTGATGCCGCTGCCGGCCGCGAAGGCCACGTAGCGGCGCCGGCTCTGCGGATCGAGCGGCACGTTGAAGTGGCCCATGGGTGGCATCACGTCCAGCGTGGCGCCCGGCTTGAGCGTGTCGTTGGCCCAGCCCGAGAACAGGCCGCCGGTGGTGCGCTTGATGGCCACGCGCAGCGCGCCGTCCTGCACGGCCGAGCAGATCGAGTACGAGCGGCGCACGTCCTCGCCGTTGATATGGGTGCGCAGCGTGAGGTGCTGGCCCTGCTGGAACGCGAAACTGTCGCGCAGTTCCGGCGGCACGGCGAAGGTGACGGCGATGGTGTCGCGCGTTTCATTGCGCACCTGCGAGACGGTCAACGGATAGAATTTGCTCATGGTGGTCAGTGGCACTTGAAGTAGTCGAAAGGCTCGCGGCAATCCAGGCACTTGTAGAGCGCCTTGCAGGGCGTGGAGCCGAACTGGCTGGTGAGTTCCGTGTGGGTGGAGCCGCACTGCGGGCAGGCGACGACAGGCTGCGGTCCCGCGCCCGGCAAGGCGCCGCGCCGGATGCCGGGGCCGGTGCCAGCGCCCGCGCGCAAGCCGCTGATGTCGATGGCCTGCTGGACCGGTGGCGCGATGCCGTAGCCGCGCAGCTTGGCCTTGCCCGATTCGCTCATCCAGTCCGTAGTCCAGGCCGGGGTGATCTGGGTCAGCAGCCGCACATCGGCCACGCCGCGCGCGCGCAGCGCGTCCGTGACGGCGTCCGCGATCACCTGCATGGCCGGGCAGCCGGAATAGGTGGGCGTGATGGTGACGGTGCAGGCGCCGCCCGCGTCCACCTCGACGGCGCGCACGATGCCCAGGTCCACCACCGAGATCACGGGAATCTCGGGGTCGGCCACCTCGGCCAGCCAGGCCCACACCTGCTCAGCGGTGACGGCAGCGGCTTGCATGGTCATTACCATTCCGCGCCCGGATAGGCGCGCTGCAGGAACTGCATCTCGGCCAGCAGGTAGCCCAGGTGTTCGCTGTGCACGCCCTGCTTGCCGCCCTTTTGCATCCACGCGTCCGGCGGCGGCATGACGAGCGTGGCCTCGGCGAAGATGGCGGCCACGTGTTCCAGCCACTGGGCCCGCAGCGGCGCGGCGGCCGGCGCCACGCCCGCGTCGACCATGGCCTGATCCACGGCGTCGTAGTTGAAGAACTCGCCCGTGTACATCCACAGCGCGTCGGCCGCGGCCTGCACCTTGGCGTGGCTCTCGGGCGTACCGTCGCCCATGCGCACCACCAGGTCGCCGCTGCGGCGCAGGTGGTAGGTCACTTCCTTGAGCGATTTTTCCGCGATGGCGGCGATGCGCGCGTCGGACGATTTGGTCAGCGCGCCGATCAGGAAGTAGTGCCAGGTGTCGAAGAAGAACTGGCGCATCATGGTGTCGGCGTAGTTGCCGTTGCGCTGTTCCAGCAGCAGGCAGTTGCGGAACTGGTGCGCGTCGCGGTGGAAGGCCAGGCGGTCCTCGTCGCGGCCTGCGCCTTCCAGCTCGCCCGCGTAGCTGTACCACAAACGGGTCTGGCCCAGCAGGTCGAGCGAGACGTTGGTGAGCGCCATGTCCTCTTCCAGCGCCGGCCCCTTGCCGCACAATTCGGAAATGCGCTGGCTCAGCACGAGGGCGTTGTCGCCCAGGCGCAGCAGATAGTCGAACTTGTTGTGATCCACGGTGCGCGCTCCCGCTTACAGGTTCTTGACTTCTTCCGGCATCGGGAAGAAGGTCGGATGGCGGTACACCTTGCTGTTGGACGGCTCGAACAGCGCGCCCTTGTCGGCCGGGCTGCTGGCCACGATGTCGGCCGCGCGCACCACCCAGATGCTCACGCCTTCGTTGCGGCGGGTGTAGACGTCGCGCGCGTTATTGATCGCCATTTCGGCGTCCGGTGCGTGCAGGCTGCCCACGTGCTTGTGCGCCAGGCCGTGCTGGCTGCGGATGAACACTTCCCACAATGGCCATTCTTTGCTCATGCGATTCTCCTCGGTTTTGTAGTCGTTCCCGCGTGGACGCGGGGCATGCCGCTCGCAGTGGCGGCGTGAACGTCAGGCGGCCGCCTTGGCGGCGGCGTGCTTGTCGGCGTAGGCCGTGAGCGCGTCGCGGAACCATTGGCCGTCTTCGTAAGCCTTGACGCGGGTGGCCAGGCGCTCGCGGTTGCAGGGACCGTTGCCCTTCAGGACGGCGTGGAATTCATCCCAGTCGATCTCGCCGAATTCGTAGTGGCCCGTCTCGGCGTTGAACTTGAGCTTGGGGTCGGGGATGGTCAGGCCCAGGTATTCGGCCTGGGGCACGGTCTGGTCCACCATGCGCTGGCGCAGTTCGTCGTTGGAGAACAGCTTGATGCGCCACTGGGCCGATTGCGCGCTGTTGACCGAGGCCGCGTCCGACGGGCCGAACATCATCAGCGACGGCCACCACCAGCGGTTCAGCGCATCCTGCGCCATGGCTTTCTGCTCGGGCGTGCCGCGCGCCAGCGCCAGCATGATGTCGTAGCCCTGGCGCGCATGGAACGATTCTTCCTTGCAGACGCGGATCATGGCGCGCGAATACGGGCCATACGAGCAGCGGCACAGCGGGATCTGGTTGATGATGGCCGAGCCGTCCACCAGCCAGCCGATGGCGCCCATGTCGGCCCACGACAGCGTGGGGTAGTTGAAGATGCTCGAATACTTGGCTTTGCCGGCGTGCAGGGCGGCCAGCAGCTCGTCGCGCGAGACGCCCAGCGTTTCGGCCGCGCTGTACAGGTACAGGCCGTGGCCCGCCTCGTCCTGGATCTTGGCCAGCAGGATGGACTTGCGCTTGAGCGTGGGGGCGCGCGTGACCCAGTTCCCCTCGGGCAGCTGGCCCACGATTTCCGAGTGCGCGTGCTGGGAGATCTGGCGGATCAGCGTCTTGCGGTAGGCGTCCGGCATCCAGTCCTTGGCTTCGATCTTCACACCCGCATCGATGCGTTCCTGGAACGCGCGTTCTTCCGCGCTCATGTCATCCAGGTTGCGAACTTGCTTGAGCCCCGTTTCCACCATCTGTGCGTACATGATTGATCTCCAAGTGAGAAGAACGCATCATACGATACGAATTTTCGTTTGGCTACACGTTTTTTGAGTCATATCGAAATTTCGTATCTTGTCATCTGCAAGTGTGAAAATAATGCTGCGCCCAAGCCGGGGCAAAGTAAACTGCTGCCTGGTTCGAATCATTAAATTTGCGGAAACCGATTTTGCCCATGACAACGACGATCACCTGCGACGACTGGATAGCCCACTTTCTGGCCACCGACCCACCCCGTTCCAAGTCGCTGGTGGTGACCATTTTCGGCGACGCCATCGTGCCGCACGGCGGCATGGTGTGGCTGGGCAGTTTGATCAACCTGCTGGAGCCGTTCGGCGTGAACGACCGGCTGCTGCGCACCTCCGTGTTCCGTCTGGCGCAGGAGGGCTGGCTAGGCGCGCAGCGCGACGGGCGCCGTAGTTCGTACGCGATTCCGGCCGACGCCATGGCCCGTTTCAGCCGCGCCTACCGCCGCATCTACGCGCCGCTGCAACTGCACTGGGACGGCAACTGGACCCTGTTATTGAGCGCCGGCGGCAACATCACGCCGGCCGAACGCAGCACGCTGCGCAAGGAACTGTTGTGGCAGGGCTACAGCATGATCGCCCCCGGCATCTTCGGCCATCCGGCCGCCGAGGCCGACGTGCTGGAGGCCTTGCTGGGCCGCGTGGGCGTGCGGGGCAAGCTGTACGTATGCCGCGCCAGCACCCTGCCGCAGGTGAGCGCGCGCCCGCTCAGCGACATGGTGGCCGAGGGCTGGGACTTGTCGGACGTGGAAGCGGGCTACCAGAATTTCATGGCCCAGTTCACGCCGCTGCTCGAGTTGCTGCGCGCGCAGCCCGCCATCTCCGCCCAGCAGGCGTTCGTCGTGCGCAGCCTGCTGATCCACGCCTACCGCCGCGTGCAACTGCACGATCCGCAACTGCCGGTGGAATTGCTGCCCGACCCGTGGCCCGGCGCCCAGGCCTACGAACTGGCGCGCGACATCTACCGCCTCGTGTTCGCGCAGGCCGAGGAGTTCATCATGGCCACTTTGCGCCGCGAGGACGAACACGCGCCCGAAGCCGACGACAGCTTTTACCAGCGCTTCGGCGGGCTGCGCTAGCGCGCCGGATAGCACCAGCGCCGTAAAGGGATGCCCAAGGGCTGTAGGGCCGTTTTAACTACGCTATTCATTCGCCTGTCTCATTCCGTCTCGTTCCATCTCGTTTGAACTCGACACAAATTTCCTTGTCTAAAGAGGGAGAACGAGACAAAACGAGACAACTCTGGCGGGAGGAATGAATATGGAAGTGAAAACGGGTCAAACGGCCGTACCATCGGCCACCTACTCGGAACTTTGCAACTATCTGCGCAGTTCCGGCAGCACCCTCACCGCGACGGAAGCAATCGTGCGCGCGCTGCAAGATTGGATGGAGGCGCAGCGCACAACGGTGGCGCCGCTGCAAGGCTATCAGTGGAAAAGCCTGTTCCTGCCGGAGGGCAGCCAGATCCGCATGCACTACCGCGAGACGTGGCATTACGCCGAGGTGGTGGGCGAGGAAATCATCTATCGCAACGCCGTGGTCTCGCCGCGCCAACTCACGATCGCCGTCGCCGGCATGGGCCATAACGCCTGGCGCGCGCTATGGATACGCCGTCCCGGCGAGCAGGATTGGACTGTGGCCACCTTGCTGCGGCGGCGCATGGAACAACAGGCGGCCGTCCCGCCCCCATCGCCCATGGAAGCGCTGCGTGCCGCGGCCAGCAGCATGAGCGACGCGCTCAAGACGGCGCTCACGCTGGTCAATCACGTCAACTTTCACAGCGAGAATCAGGTCGAACGCCGCCTGCCCAAGCACCGGCGGCGTGAGGACTTCATGATAGACGACTGCAAACGGGACTGATCCATGGACATCTATTGCGCATGGCTTGACTAGAATTAAATTCTAGAACAATATTCTAGCCATGAAGACAACCAACACCACCATCCCGCTCGACCGCAAAAGCGCCATCCTGGCCGCCGCGCTGGCCGTGTTCGCCGAAAAAGGCATCGAAGCGGCCACCATCGACGATATCCGGCAGCGCAGCCAGGCATCGGTGGGCAGCATCTACCACCACTTCGGCACCAAGGAAAACATCGCCGCCGCGCTGTTCGCGCAGGGACTGGACGACTACTGGAACGGCTTGCTGGCCGGTGTGCGCGAAGCGGAAGACGCGCGCGCCGCCATCCACATCCTGCTGGCCACCCACCTGGACTGGATCGTCGCGCGGCCCGAACTGGCGCGCTTCCTGTTCGCGCGGCGGCAGGCCGTGAGCCCGGCCCACGACCAGGCCATCCGCCAGCTGACGGCCGACCACTTCAAAACCATGCTGGCGCTGCTCAAGCCGTGGTTCCAGCAAGGGATATTGCGGCGTCTCGCGCCCGAGCTGTACGCCCCGCTGCTGCTGGGCCCCGCGCAGGAACTGGCGCGCCACTGGCTGGGCGGCAGGTTGCGGCAAGACCCGCGCGCCGCCATCGACGAACTGAGCGCCGCTGCCTGGCGCAGCCTGGCCACGGACGATGCCTTGGCCGCCACCCTGTCTCTGCCCCGTGCCGCCCACCAGGAGCCGAAGAAATGACCCGCATCCGCCACACCCTGCACGCCCACGACGGCCACGCGCTGACGGCGTATTCCCACGAACCGGTGCAAGCGGCGCGCGCCAGCCTCGTGATCGGCCCGGCCATGGCCGTACCCCAATCGTTCTACCACGACTTCGCCGCCTTCCTGGCCAAACAAGGGTACCGGGTCTGGACCTTCGACTACCGGGGCATGGGCGAATCGCGGCACGGCGCGCGGCGGGCCTGCTCGGCCAATATCACGGACTGGGTCACGCTCGATTACGACGCCGTGCTGCGCCACGCCAGCGCCGCGCAGGCCGGCCTGCCGCTGTTCGTGCTGGGCCACAGCCTTGGTGGCCAGACAGTGCCGCTGCTGCCGTCGATCGAGAAAGTGAGCGGCGTGATCAACATCGCCGTCGGCAGCGGCGCGCTGCGCCACAACCAGCCCGGCGTGCGCCGCAAGGCGCCGTTGATGTGGCACGTGTTCACGCCGTTGCTGTGCCCCGTATTCGGCTACTTCCCCGGCGCCCGCATCGGCGTGGTGGGCGACATCCCGCGCCGCGTGATGTACCAGTGGCGGCACTGGTGTTTGCAGCCCGACTACCTGCTGCAGGGCGAACCGGGCGCGCGCGAGGCGTACGCGCGCGTGCGCCAGCCCGTGCTGGGGCTGACGTTCACGGACGATGAACTGCTGCTGGAATCAGGCTCGCGCATGCTGCACGAGGCCTACCGCGGCGCCCAGGTGGACTACCGCGAACTGAGTCCCGGCCAGTTCGGCCTGAAACGCATCGGCCACTTCGGCTTCTTCCGGCGCGAACAGGAAACTGTCTTGTGGCCGCTGGTGAGCGACTGGCTGCGACTGCGCTGCGCTTCACCAATACGTTGATCAGCGTTTCCCAATGCGCGTTCCTGTTTTCGCTGTCGCCAGCGGCAGAAACAAGGTCAACGGCGACTCCGGCAAGGCGATGAATCCATGGTGCCGATAAAAAGCTGCCGCCGCGCCATCCTTGGCATCAACCAGCAAAGCGTAGGCTGCGATCTCCGCGCGCACCGCACGGCCGATGGCATCGACCAACAGTGCCGCGCCCAATCCCTGCCCTTGAAACGTCTGATCGACGGCCAGTCGGCCCATCCGTACCGTTGGCACTGCCGGGTAACGCGGCAATCGCTTGACTATCCCGACGGGAAGGTCGGTCAGCGCCACACTGGCCGAGGCAAGCGTGTAGTAGCCAGCGATACGCCCGTCGTCAGCAAGCGCCACAAAGCACGCAGCCACCCTTCGCCGGACATCTTGGGTAACCTGCTCGCGCAAATAGCGGTCCAGCGCTTCAGAACCGCTGCGGAACGGAGCACGGTCGTGGCCAGGATCCAGTAGCGCCAGCCGGAACGGCGGCTCGGTCATTCGGAACTGAGCAACTTGCGCTGCCGTGCGATGGCACGTTGCATGGCCGGCGACGGTGGAGGCGGCGACAACAAAGCCTCGGCAAAACTCTGTTGATCGGCCAGCGAAAGGCGAACCAACTCGGCTTGTTCTATCGCCCGCTGCGCGGCATCCTGCACGGCTGCCGCGACGAAATCGCTTACGCTGCGTCCCTGCAGTTCTGCGGCACGCTTGAGCAATGCATGCAAGTCGGGACTGATTCTCGCCTCAAGCCGGGTGGTCGTTGTATTGGATGACATGGTCTAATCCTCCTGCCAAAATTATACGGCAGCACGCCCAGCCCGGCCCTCGGCGCAGCCCCTTATTTACGTCCCATGCTGATCAGGTAGTTCTGCATGGTCGCTTCGGCCACCGAGGCCCACTGGTTCTGGTCCTGGCGGAAGCGCTTCCACGGTTCGTAGATCTTCTTGAACTTGGCGTTCTTGGCCGCTTCCTCCTCCATCACCTGCTGGGTGACCTTGTAGGCTTCGTCCATGATGTCCTTCGAGAACGTGTGCAGCTTGATGCCGGCCTTGAGCAGGCGCGCCAGCGCGGCCGGGTTCTTGGCGTCGTACTCGGCCTGCATCACCACGTGGCACTCGTAGCTGGCCGCCTCGATGGCCGCCTGGTATTCCTTGGGCAGCTTGTCCCACTCCTTGTGGTTGACGTAGAACGACAGCTGCGGCCCCACCTCCCACCAGCCCGGCGCGTAGTAGTGCGGCGCCACGCGGGCCAGGCCCAGTTTCTCGTCATCGTACGGCCCGACCCACTCGGCCGCGTCGATGGTGCCCTTCTCCAGCGCCGCGTACAGGTCGCCGGCAGGAATCTGCTGCGGCACCACGCCCATGCGCTCCATCACGCGGCCGGCGAAACCGGCCACCCGCATCTTCATGCCCTTCATGTCGGCCACGGAGCGGATCTCCTTGCGATAGAAGCCGCCCATCTGGGTGCCCGTGTTACCGGCCATGAAGTTGACGATGCCATAGCCCTTGAAGAATTCGCGCATCAGCTCACGGCCGCCGCCCTGGTCGAACCATGCCGTCTGCTGGCGCGACGTGAGGCCGAACGGCACGGCGCAATCGAAGGCGAACGCGGGGTCCTTGCCGAAGTAGTAGTAGGACGGCGTGTGGCCCATCTCCACCGTGCCGGCCTGCACCGCATCCAGCACCTGGAAGCCGGGCACGATCTCGCCGGCCGCGAAATTGCGGATCACGAACTTGCCGCCCGTGAGCTCGGCCACGCGCTTGCTGAACTTGTCGCAGGCGCCGAAGATGGTGTCGAGCGTCTTGGGGAAGCTGGAGGTGAGGCGCCAGTTGATGGCGGGCTGGCTTTGCGCCAGGGCTGGCGCGGACAGGGCGGCGGCGGTGGCGCCGGCGGCCGATTTGGTGAGGAAGGAACGACGCTGCATGAACTGGACTCCAAAGTTGGTTGCACTGGAACGACAAGCGGGCCGTTAAGTGTAGAGCCATCTTGCCAGAGGGGCAATCACGCACGCCCCGTTTGCGGGCTACGCGGCGTCAAAGCTTGTATCATTGCGACAATTGCGCCACAAGCGCAGTCCACTTTTCCTCTGAATCCAACAGGACCCTAAGCAATGCCCATCAAAATCAGCCATCAATTCGATGCCGGCGCGATCGACGTGCTGCGCGCGGACGACCCTTCCGCCATCGAGCTCAAAATCCGCAAAGACTCGCACGCCGACATCACCCAGTGGTTCTTCTTCCGCGTGCAGGGCGCGCGCGAGACGGCGCTCACCATGCGCTTCCTGAACGCCGGCCAGAGCGCCTACCCGGACGGCTGGAAGGACTACGAGGCCGTGGCCAGCTACGACCGCGAAACCTGGTTCCGCGTGCCCACCAGCTTCGATGGCCAGGTGATGACGATCGACCACACGCCCACCCACGACAGCGTGTACTACGCCTATTTCGAGCCCTACTCGTGGGAGCGCCACCTGGCCCTGCTCGACTCGGCCCAGCTGTCGCCGCTGGTGCAGCTGGTGGATCTGGGCAGCACGGTCGATGGCCGCGACCTCAACATGCTGGTGATCGGCAATCCGGCCGCCGAGAAAAAAGTGTGGGTGATCGCGCGCCAGCATCCGGGCGAGACGATGGCCGAATGGTTCGTCGAAGGCATGGTGGAAGCGCTGCTGGACCCGGCCAACCCGTTCGGCCGCCAGTGCCTGGCGGAGGCCGAATTCTACGTGGTGCCCAACATGAACCCGGACGGCTCCGTGCGCGGCAACCTGCGCACCAACGCGGCCGGCGCCAACCTCAATCGCGAGTGGATGACCCCGACCATGGCGCGCAGCCCGGAAGTATTCCTGGTGCGCGAGAAGATGCACGAAGTGGGCTGCGACCTGTTCCTCGACGTGCATGGCGACGAAGGCTTGCCCTACGTGTTCGTGGCCGGCAGCGAATCGCTGCCCGAGTTCACGGCCGAGCAGGCGGCGGCCCAGCAGAAGTTCATTGCCGACTTCAAGATCGCCAGCCCGGACTTCCAGGACGCGCATGGCTATGGCGCCACCCCGTTCACGGCCGAAACGCTGACCATGGGTTCGCCCTACGTCACCCACGCCTTCGGCTGCCTGTCGCTGACGCTGGAAATGCCATTCAAGGACAACGCCAACGACCCCGACCCCGAAGCGGGCTGGAGCGGCGCCCGTAGCGCCGAACTGGGCAAGTCCATCCTGCAACCGGTGCTGCAAGCGCTGCGCGCACAGTAAGCCCGCTGCCCCTCCCCAAGGGGTCAGGTCCCTCGGGATCTGACCCCGGTTTGCCCATCGGCCTCCTTCCCTCGGAGACCTGCCCCCCCCGGTTTTCCCCCGCCAAATCAAGCTAGCCCATCCGGCGTATTGCCTTCAACCAAATCGCAAATTATAATCATTCTCATTTGCAGTTAAACCAATAACCCTAACGCAATGCGAATGACTCTTTCCGCGACCATGACGCGCCTGGCCGGCGCCGCCCTGCTGCTGACCCTGAGCGCCTGCGGCGGCGGTTCCTCCTCCGGTAACAACAGCTCCGCCACCCCCACCGCCAGCCTGAGCGAGCCGGCCCAACTGGGGGCGCTGATCTTCAGCGACCAGTCGCTGTCCGCCTCCGGCCGCCAGTCGTGCGCCAGCTGCCACAACCCGGCCAACGCCCACGGCCCCACCAGCGACCTGGCGGCGGAACTGGGTGGCCCGGACGGCACCACACCCGGCTTCCGCGCCGCGCCGTCGCTGCGCTACCTGGAGCGCACGCCCGCCTTCGCGTTCGCCAAGGATGGCACGCCCACGGGCGGTTTCGACCGCGACGGCCGCGCCCAGTCGCTGGCCGAGCAGGGCCAGCGCCCCTTCCTGGCGCCGCATGAAATGGCCAACGCCAGCGTGGAAGACGTGATCGCACGCCTGAAGAAGACCTCGTACGCGGCCCGCTTCCGCCAGCAATTCGGCGACACCATCCTCGACCAGCCCGAACAGGCCTTCAGCCGCATGACCTACGCGCTGCAGCAGTTCCAGCTGGAAGACCCGTCGTTCCACCCCTACGATTCCAAGTACGACCTGTTCCTGGCCGGTAAAGTGAAGCTGGCCGACGCCGAACTGCGCGGCCTGGCCCTGTTCAACAACCCCACCAAGGGCAATTGCGCGGCCTGCCACACGAGCGCCCGTGGCGCGGACGGCGCGGCGCCGCTGTTCACCGACTTCACCTTCGACAACCTGGGCGTGCCGCGCAACCCGCGCCTGGCCGCCACCGCCGACCCGGCCTACTTCGACCTGGGCCTGTGCGGCCCGGACCGCACCGACCTGGCCAGCCGCGCCGACCTGTGCGGCGCCTTCAAGGTGCCCACGCTGCGCAACGTGGCCACGCGCAAGGTGTTCTTCCACAACGGCGCGTTCAGCAACCTGACCGACGTGGTGCGCTTCTACGTCACGCGCGACACCAACCCGGCGCTGTGGTATCCGGTCAACGCCGACGGCACGGTGGACAAATTCAACGACCTGCCGCCCCAATACCGCGCCAACGTCAACGTGACGGAAGTGCCTTACAACCGCCAGCCCGGCATGGCGCCCGCGCTGTCGCCGGCCGAAATCGACGACCTGGTGCAGTTCCTCGGCACCCTGACTGACGGCTACAAGAATTAACCTCAAAAATTAACCTCAAGACCAGCAGACGAGAGAGAACAAGATGAGCAAAACGATGAGCAAGATGATCAACCAGCGGGTGATCGCCGCGGCCCTGGCGTCCGCCTTCCTGGGCGCACCACTGGCCGCCACGGCCGGCGAAGCGGAACTGATGCAGCGCATCGAGAAGATGGCCGCCGAACTGGAACAACTGAAGGCGGAACTGCGCGCCAGCGTGAAAAAAACGGAAGCCGTCGAGCAGCGCCAGCAAGCCATGGCCGCCGCGCCAGCACCAGCCGCCGCCGCCCCTGCACCCGCACCTGCCGCCGCACCGCAAGCGGCCGCCGAACTGGCCGCCGCCGCCGCGCCAAAAACCATCGTCACCGGCTACGGCGAAATCAACTACAACCGCCCCACCAAGGACGCCAGCGCCGCCCAGGCCGACGTGCGCCGCGCCGTGATCGGCATCACCCACCGCTTCGACGACAAGACCAAGATGGTCTCCGAGTTCGAATGGGAACACGCCGTCGTCTCGGCTGACGACAAGGGCGAGAGCGAGATCGAACAGCTGTACGTCGAGCGCGAATTCGGCAATGGCCTGCGCGGCAAGGCCGGCCTGTTCCTGATCCCATCGGGCCTGCTCAACACCAACCACGAACCGACCGCCTACTACGGCGTCGAGCGCAACTTCGTCGAAACGGCCATCATCCCCTCCACCTGGCGCGAAGTGGGCGTGGGCCTGTCGGGCGACACGGCCGCCGGCCTGACCTGGGACACCGGCATCACCACCGGCTTCGACCTGGGCAAGTGGGACGCCAGCTCGGAAGAAGGCCGCGAATCGCCGCTGGGCGCGATCCACCAGGAAGGCCAGCAAGCCAAGTCGCGCGACCTGAGCGTGCACGCGGCCCTGAACTGGCGTGGCGTACCGGGCCTGCTGGTGGGCGGCTCCGTCTTCACCGGCAAGGCTGGCCACAAGGCCGCCGGTTTCGCCGGCCAGGACGCCCGCATCACCGTGTACGACCTGCACACCCGCTACACGCCGGGCCACTGGGACCTGTCGGCCCTGTACGCGCGCGGCCAGATCAGCAACACGGAAGCGCTCAATGCCACGCTGGTGGGCAGCCCGACCCCGGTGCCGAGCAGCTTCGCCGGCTGGTATGCGCAAGCGGCCTACCAGTTGCTCAAGTCGGGCGACTACGTGCTGAGCCCCTTCGTGCGCTATGAGCAGTTCAACACGGCCAAGACCTACGCGGCCCTGCCGCAAGGCCTGGACGTGGCCACCGGCACGGACGAGAAAGTGGCCACCGTGGGCGCCAACCTGAAAGTGGGCGAAGGCGTGGTGCTCAAGGCCGACTACCAGAAATTCCGCGAAGACAAGACCCGCGACCGCCTGAACCTGGGCGTGGGCTTCTCGTACTAATCAGCGGGCCGGCCATGCGCTACCTTGCCCTGATCCCGCTGGCGGCCGGCGCCGCCTGCGCGCCCGCCTTCGCCACCCAGTACCTGAACGTGGAGCAGGCGCAAAAGCTCATGTTCGCGGACGCCACCAGCTTCCGCGAACAGAACCTGGCGCTCACCCTGCCGCAGATGCAGCAGGTGGAAAAGCTGGCCGGCCTGCCGGCCCGCTCCGTCAACTGGCGCGTGTTCGGCGCCTACAAGGGCGACGCCCTGCTCGGCTACATGGTGCTCGATGACGTGGTCGGCAAGTTCGAGCTGATCTCGTACGCGGTCGGCCTCAACCCGGACGCCACCATCCGCCAGGTGGAAATCCTGGCCTACCGCGAAAGCCACGGCGGCGAAATCCGCACCCCGGCCTGGCGCCGCCAGTTCGTCGGCAAGACCGCGCCAGCCGGCCTGGCCATCGGCGACGGCATCGCCAACATCAGCGGCGCCACGCTGTCGTGCACCCACCTGACGGATGGCGTGCGGCGCATCGCCGCCATCGCCCAGGTGGTACTGAAAAAATGATACGGCGCGCCCAGCCCTGGCTGGGAACCATGGTGGAGATCACCGTGGCCGGCGCCGGCCTGGCGCCGGATGACCAACAAGCGGCCACCCAGGCCATCACGCAGGCGTTCGCGCAAGTGGCGCTGGTGCACCGGCTGATGAGCTTCCACGACGGCGCCAGCGACGTGGCCCGCCTCAACCTGGCCTGGGCCAGCGAAACCATCACCGTCCATCCCCACACCTGGCAGGTGCTGCAGCTGGCGCAGCAAGTGGCCGACCAATCCGACGGCATGTTCAACATCGCCTGCGCGCCACGCCTGGTGGACTGGGACTGCCTGCCCGCGCCGCAGCCCGACCTGCCGGCCTACCGCCCCGGCGTGACGGTGCTGCGCTGCCAAGCCAACCACACGGTGCGCAAGGCGGCGCCGGGCTGGGTGGACCTGGGCGGCATCGCCAAGGGTTACGCCGTGGACCTGGCCATCGAAACGCTGCGCGAGGCCGGTGTGACGAGCGCCTGCGTCAACGCCGGCGGCGACTTGCGCGCCATCGGCGATGCGCCGTGGCCGGTGGCGATCCGCGATCCGCGCGCGCTGGCGCGGGCGGGCGCCCGCCTCACCATCCACAACGAGGCGCTGGCCACCTCGGCCAACTATTACACGGCCCGCCAGCATGCCGGGCGCACGGTCAGCGCCCTGGTGGACGGCCGCGACGGCAGCCCCATCACGGACCGCGCCAGCGTCTCGGTGCGGGCCGCAAGTTGCGCCGTGGCCGACGCGCTGACCAAGGTGGTACTGGCCAGCGGCGACTGCGACCATCCGGCGCTGCGCGCCATGGGCGCCAGCGCGCTTCGCTTATAATCTCGGCGATGCATACCCAGACCCCCCAACAACGGGCCGCTGCCCGCCTCCACATCAACCTCAAGCTGGAACGCTGGCACCGCCGCTGCGTGTACGCCAGCCTGGCCCTGCTGCTGGCCAGCGGCGCCGCCTGGCTGGTGGCGCGCTACTGGCTGCGCCAGGCCGGCCAATTCGGCGAAACCGTGCACCCGCTGGAACCGTGGTCGATGAAGCTGCACGGCGCGGCCGTCATGCTGACCCTGTTCTTCCTCGGCAGCCTGATGAACGCCCACATCCGGCGCGCCCTCAAGGCCGGCCGCAACCTGGCCACGGGCTGGGGCATGATCGTCACCATGCTGTTCCTGATCGCCACCGGCTTTGGTTTGTACTACCTGGCTGGCGAGAGCGACCGCCCCGTGTGGTCGGCGCTGCACTGGGTAGTGGGACTGGCCACGGGCGCGCTGTTCGTGCTGCACATCGTGCTGGGACGGCGCAGCAACCCGCATCGGCCACACTAGGCCACGCCGCACTAGGCCTCGCCGCGCGTACGCCTCGCCGCGCGCACGCCATGCGCGTTGGCGGCGCGCTGGCCACGTGCACAGGCGCCTTCCCTGCGACGCCGCAAAGCCGGCGGCTGCAGGAAAAATACACTGGACTCCATCGCGTGCACGCGCGCCGCTCCGGAGATCCGCCATGCAGCTACCCACCTGCCCATTGCCACGCCCGGCATCGAAGTTGCCCACGCTGGCCACGCTGGCCTGCCTGCTGCTGACGGCCTGTGGCACGCCCTACCATCCCCCCGTGAACCTGCAGGCGGACACCCGTTTTCCCGGCCTGGCGGACCTGCTGGCCAACGCCAACGGCGAGCCAGTGGACGTGCTGCTGGTGCACGGCATCTGCAGCCACGACGCCAGCTGGGCACTGCGCGTGGCGGCGCAACTGGGCCAGGCCATGGGCGCCGCAGCACCCGAGCCGGCGCCTGCCCCGTCACCGGCGGAAGATGAACGCGTGCAGATCGTCCCCACCACGCTGGCCACCCGCTACGGCAAGCTGCGCGTGGACGCCCTGATCTGGTCGCCCCTGACCCGGCGCATCAAGCGCCAGCTCTGTTACGACCACAGCGAAGCATCGCCCGAATGCGCAGGCCAGCCCACGGTGGGCCTCACGCGCGCGCGCCTGAACGCGCGCGGCAAGGACACGCTGGTGGACGACTGCCTGCCCGACGCCATCATCTACGAAGGCGCGGCGCGCGAGCGGATGCAGCTGGCCATGCGCGACGCCATTGTGCAGGTGTTGACGGCACGGCAGCAGGAAAATGAGGAACGGACCGGGAGCATGGTGGCGCAGGTGCCGCTGGTGGTGATTTCCCACAGCATGGGCAGCAAGCTGCTGTTCGACACGCTGCTGCGCATGGCGAATGAAGATAGTGCCGCGCCGGCGGCGCGGCTGGCGCGGCAGGCCGTGGACCGGCTGCGCTACCTGGTGATGGCGGCCAACCAGATCCCGCTGCTGGCGATGGCCGATCAGCCGCTGACTGCTGGCAATGGGCTGCGCGCCCAGGCCGCACCACAGGACAGCTTGCAACAGTTGCTGGCCTTGCGCCGCGCGCGAGCGGCAGCGGGGGCGGGGGCGGGCGCGGGGGCAAGCGCGGGCGCAGGCACCGGCTCGGCCTCGGCGGACCAGGCGCGGGCGGCCACGCCGCCACTGGTGCTGGTCGGCTTCACCGACCCGAACGACCTGCTGTCGTATACCCTGCCGCCGCAACGCTATGACGGCGCGGGCGTGGTGGTGTTCAACATTCTGGTCTCGAACGCGCCCACCTGGCTGGGCGTGCTGGAGCGGCCCGACCAGGCCCACCTCGGCTATCTGGACAACCCGGACGTAGACCGGCTGATCGTGTGCGGCCAGCCGGCCAGCGCGCGCTGCGGAAAATAGCGACTTACTTGTCCTTGTAGATGCCGCAGCTGACGATCAGGTCTTCGTATTTTTCGAAATACATGGACTTCGGTTCCAGCTCCTTGGAGATGGGATTGACGAACTTGTAATCCTGCCAACCCTTACCCTTGGTCTTGGCAATTTCCAGGCGCTCGCGGATATACAGCTTGCCATCCTGGTCCTTGATGTCGATCAGGTTCACGCCCTGCATGCGCTTGTTGGCGCCATGGGCCAGTTCCACGCCCTTCAAGTCCATGATGGTCACGTACAGGTCGCGGTCGCGATAGGTGGGGCTGAGGGTATTGATTTCCGCGATGGTCTTGTCGCGGCCATTGGCCTTGATGGCGGCGATCACCTTGTGCACCATCTGCACCGCCTGCTCGGCCGTGCCGTGTTCCTCCGCGTAGCAGTTGCCGACCAGGCACAGCGCACTGACCAGGAATGCCGAAATGAATTTGCGCATGTTGATATCTCCGTTGATGGTGAGCCGCCGAATAATGAAATCAACAAGGTTCCCGGCGGAAAAACCTCCAGTATTCCCCATACGCCAGCAAGCAGCAATCAGGGACACCACGTAGCGCAGCCAAAACCGGGGTCAGGTCATGCCAGCGAGCAAGGCGCAAGCGCCTTGCTTGTTGGCATGACCTGACCCCGGTTTTGACGTTAGCGGCCGCCGCGGCCGGCGCTGATCAGGTAGTTCTGCATGGTGGCTTCGGCCACCGAAGCCCACTGGTTCTGGTCCTGGCGGAAGCGCTTCCACGGCTCGTAGATCTTCTTGAACTTGGCGTTCTTGGCCGCTTCCTCGTTCATCACATCGTTGGCCGCCTTGTAGCAGGCGTCCATCGTGTCTTTCGGGAAGTTGCGCAGCTTGACGCCGTTCTTCAGCAGGCGCGCCAGCGCCACCGGGTTCTTGGCGTCATACTCGGCCTGCATCACCACGTGCGCCTCATAGGTCGCCACTTCCAGTGCGGCCTGGTATTCCTTGGGCAGCTTTTCCCATTCCTTGATGCCGACGTAGAACGAGAAATTGGCGCCCGCCTCCCACCAGCCCGGCGCGTAGTAGAACGGCGCCACCTTGTAGAAGCCCAGCTTTTCATCATCGTACGGACCGACCCATTCGGCCGCGTCGATGGTGCCCTTTTCCAGCGCCGGGTAGATGTCGCCGCCGGCCAGCTGCTGCGGCACCAGGCCCAGGCGCTCCATCACCTTGCCGGCGAAGCCGCCGATGCGCATCTTGGTGCCCTTCAGGTCGGCCACGCTCTTGACTTCCTTGCGGAACCAGCCGCCCATCTGGGTGCCCGAGTTCCCGCCCAGGAAGTTGACGATGCCGTAGCCCTTGAAGAATTCGCGCGTCAGGTCACGCCCGCCGCCCTGGTCGAACCAGGCCGTGTGCTGGCGCGAGGTGAGGCCGAACGGCACCGCGCAGTCGAAGGCGAAGGTGGCGTCCTTGCCGAAGTAGTAGTACGACGCGCTGTGGCCCATCTCCACCGTGCCCGCCTGCACCGCGTCCATCACCTGCAGGCCGGGCACGATCTCGCCGGCCGCGAAGCTGCGGATGTTGAATTTGCCGCCCGTGAGCTGGTGCACGCGGCGCGTGAAGGTGTCGGCCGCGCCAAAGATGGTGTCGAGCGATTTGGGGAAGCTCGACGCCAGGCGCCAGTTGATGGTGGGCAGGGCGTCGGCCGCCAGGGCCGGTGCGGCGATCACGCCGGCGCCGGTGCCCGCTGCCGCTTTCTTCAGGAAGGAACGACGTTCCATGCTTGGTATCTCCTCTGTATGTGGGTAGGCATAACGCTGATGCACGACACAGTGTATGAGTACTGGAGAAAGCTTGCAACGAAAATAAAGACGGCCGCGCAAGGCGGCCGTGCTGCATTGCGGCGAGAATGGCTGGACGATCAGGCGCCGGCCACCACCATCTTCTCGATCAGGATGGAGCCGGTCTGCTTGGTGCCGCGCACCAGCACATCGGCGCCCACGGCCACGATCTGGGCCAGCATGTCCTTCATGTTGCCGGCGATGGTGATCTCCTCGACCGGATACTGGATCACGCCATTCTCGACCCAGTAGCCCGACGCGCCGCGTGAATAATCGCCCGTCACGTAGTTGGTGCCCTGGCCCATCAGCTCCGTCACCAGCAGGCCGGTACCCATTTTTTTGAGCATGGCGACGAAATCGTCCGACGGTTTTGTATTGGACGAAGTGAGCGACAGGTTGTGCGAACCGCCCGCGTTACCCGTGGTTTTCATGCCCAGCTTGCGGGCCGAATAGGTCGACAGGAAGTAGCCCTGCACCACGCCATCCTTGACCACGTCACGCTTGACGGTGCGCACGCCCTCCTCGTCGAACGGGGCCGAACCGACGGCGCCGATGATGTGCGGGTCTTCCGTGACCTGGATGTGGGACGGGAACACGGCCTTGCCCAGCGAATCGAGCAGGAAGGTGGACTTGCGGTACAGCGCGCCGCCCGACGTGGCCTGCACGAAGGCGCCCAAGAGGCCAGCGGCCAGCGGCGCCTCGAACAGCACCGGGCAGGTGCGGGTGTCGATCTTGCGCGCGTTCAGGCGCGCCAGCGCCCGTTCGGCGGCGTAGCGGCCGATCGCCTCGGGCGAGGACATCTTGGCCGGATCGCGCACGGAGCTGTACCAGTCGTCGCGCTGCATCTTGGCGCCCTTGCCGGCGATGGGCGCCACCGACAGCGTGTGGCGCGAATACGGATAGCCGCCGATGAAGCCGCGCGAATTGGCCGACACGAAGTGCGACTGCTGCACGTGTACGCCGGCCCCTTCGCTGTTGGTGATGCGCGGATCGACGGCAAACGCGGCCGCCTCGGCGCGCTGGGCCAGCGCCACGGCTTCCTCGGTCGTGATATTCCAGGGGTAGAACAGCTGCAGGTCCTGCGGCGCCATTTCCAGCATGTCGGCGTCGGCCAGGCCGGCGCAATCGTCGTCGGCCGTGAAGCAGGCGATGTTGTAGGCCGCTTCCACCGTGGCGCGCAGCGCGGCCGGCGAAAAATCGGAGGTGCTGGCGTTGCCGCGCTTCTGGCCGATGAACACCGTCACGCCCATGCCCTTGTCGCGGTTCTGCTCGATCGTCTCGATCTTGCTCTTGCGGACCGAGACGGACAGGCCGCTGCCCTCGCTGATCTCGACGGCGCAATCGGTGCCGCCCTTCTCGCGGGCGTACGCGAGCACGTCGCGCGCAAGCTGTTTCAATTGGTCCTGGCTGTGGGTAAAAACGGAGTCGCTCATGTGGTGATTTCTTCGGATGACCGCTAAAACAGTTATCATAGCAGTCGTTTACAGTTTATAGGGGCGGCCTGTGCGCCAAACCGCAAGTTAATATTATGGTAAATCCCAATCGCGGTGCCGTCGGCTACCAATCATCCGAGTTCGAGCAGGAATACGAACGTCCCTCCAAATCGGAGCTCAAGCGCCAGATGAACGCGCTGCAGGAACTGGGCGAGGCGCTGGTGGCCGAGCCGCGCGACCGCGTCAAGCGCGTGCCCATGCCCGAGGACGTGCGCGACGCCATCCTCGAATGCCAGACCATCACCAACCACGAAGGCCGGCGCCGCCAGATGCAATTCGTGGGCAAGAAGATGCGCACGCTGGACGAGGCCGAAGTGGCCCTGATCCAGAAGACCATCGACGGCTGGAAAGGCGCCTCCAAGGCCGACACGGCCGCCATGCACGCGCTGGAGCGGCGCCGCGAAAAGCTGCTGGCCGACGACAAGGCGCTCACCGTGCTGCTGGCGGAGAACCCGGCACTGGACGCGCAGCACCTGCGCACCCTGATCCGCAACGCCCGCAAGGAGCAGGCCGAGAACAAGCCGCCCAAGGCCTACCGCGAGATCTTCCAGATCCTCAAGCAGATCGAGGCCGGCAAGAACAAGGCGGCCGCCGCCGACGCCGACGACGAGGAAGGCGAGACGGACGATGAGTAACGACGTGGAACTGGTGATCGGCCTGGTGTCCGTGTCGGACCGCGCCAGCGGCGGCGTGTACCAGGACCAGGGCATCCCCGCCCTGCGCGACTGGCTCACGCGCGCGCTGACCACCCCGTTCCGGGTCGAGACCCGTTTGATCGCCGACGAGCGCCCCCTGATCGAGTCCACCCTGGTCGAACTGGTGGACCAGGCCCGCTGCCACCTGGTGCTGACCACGGGCGGCACCGGCCCCGCGCGGCGCGACGTCACGCCCGAGGCCACGCTGGCCGTGGGCAGCAAGGAGATGCCAGGTTTCGGCGAGCAGATGCGCCAGATCAGCCTGCGCTTCGTGCCGACCGCCATCCTGTCGCGCCAGACGGCCGTGATCCGCGAGACGGCCGACCACGCGGCCCTGATCATGAACCTGCCGGGCCAGCCCAAGGCCATCCAGGAAACGCTGGAAGGCCTGAAGGACGCCAACGGCGCCAGCGTGGTCGGCGGCATCTTCGCCGCCGTGCCCTATTGCGTGGACCTGATCGGCGGCCCCTACATGGAAACCGATCCGGCCGTCTGCAAGGCGTTCCGCCCCAAGTCGGCGCTGCGCCCGGCCGCCACCTGACCCGCATGCGCCGGCGCGCGTTTGTGCAAGCCATGCAAGCCCTGCTTGCCGCCGGCGCGCTGGCCCCCGCCCCCTCTTATGCAAGGAAAGCAAGGAAAGCCATGAGCACTCTGCTGCAAACCATCGACATCGAATCGGCCCCCAATCCCAGCGTGGCCATCATCTGGATGCACGGCCTGGGCGCCGACGCCAACGACTTCGTGCCCATGGTGCGCGAACTGGACCTGGCCGGCCTGCCCGGCATCCGTTTCGTGTTCCCCAACGCCGAGATGATGCCCGTCACCATCAACGGCGGCTACGTGATGCGCGCCTGGTACGACATCGTGGCCACCGACCTGGGACGCCACGAGGACGAGAAAGGCCTGCGCGTATCGCAAGGCCAGGTGGAAGCGCTGATCGCGCGCGAGAACGCGCGCGGCATTCCGTCCGAGCGCATCATCCTGGCCGGCTTCTCGCAAGGCAGCGCCATGACGCTGCAAACGGGCTTGCGCCAGCCCGGCAAGCTGGCCGGCATGATGTGCCTGTCGGGCTACGTGCCGATCGCCGACAAGGCCATCGCCGAACACACGGCCGCCAGCAAGGCCACCCCGATCTTCATGGCGCACGGCCGCATGGACCCGGTGGTGCCGGTGGCGCGCGCCGAACAGTCGCGCGACTTGCTCAAGCAGCTGGGCTACAGCGTGGAATGGCACGAATACCCGATGCAGCACTCGCTGTGCCAGGAGGAAGTGGTGCACATCAGCGCCTGGCTCAAGAAGGTACTGGGCTAAGGCTCAACCCTCCGCACGGCGCCCGCCGCTAGTCCGGCAGCGGCGCCGCGCGCGATGGTGGCGCGGGCGTCTGCGCCGCGTTCATCACCATCGCCAGGAAAGTGTAGTAGCCGTTTATCCCCATCAGGTCGACCACGCCATGTTCGCCAAAGCGCGCCAGCGCGGCCGCGTAGGTGTCGTCGTCAACCCGCTGCCGCTGCTGCAGCTCGATGCAGAAGTCGTGCACCAGCGCCTCGTCTTCCGTCATGCCCTCGGGCCGGCGGCGCGCCGCGATGGCCTCGATGATGGCCGGCGCGATGCCGCTGTCCTGCGCGATCGGCGCGTGGATGGCCCATTCCACGGGCTGGCTCCACTGACGCGCCGTCACCAGGATCGCCAGTTCCGACAAGCGCGTACCGATCGCGCTGCGGTAGCGCAGGTATTCGCCCATGCGCTGGGCCGCCTCCATCAATTCCGGACTGCGGATCAAGGGCACGAACGGGCCATACAGCGCGCCGCGCGGGCCGTCGATCACAGCCTGCGCCGCCACCTGCTGGGCGGCACTGAGCTGGGCGAAGGGAATGGGAGGGAGGCGGTCGGTCATCGGCATGTGTTCCTTAAGGCGGACATAAAAATATTCGCTCATAGTCGGGTATAGATCAACAGAACACAAGCCGTTCCCGACTATCTTCTGCTATCCGTCATCCAATTCCGGCCTTACGCCCATCAAACGCAATGAACCAATCCAGCCACATCATCCATCGCAACCTGCGCCAGCAGCCCCCCACCGCCGTCAGCGCCGCCGGCATATTGATCCGCGACGCCAGCGGCAACAGCTATATTGATGCCAGCGGCGGCGCAGCCGTGTCGTCGCTGGGCCACGGCCACCCCGACGTGCTGGCCGCCATGCACGCGCAGATCGACCGCACCGCCTACGCCCACACCGGCTTTTTCACCACCGAGGTGGCCGAGCAGCTGGCGGCCCGGCTGGCGGCGGACGCGCCGGGCGACCTTGATCACGTCTACCTCGTGTCGGGTGGTTCGGAAGCGATCGAAACGGCGCTCAAGCTGGCGCGCCAGTATTGCGTGGAGTCGGGCCAGCCCGAGCGCAGCATGTTCATCGCCCGCCGCCAGAGCTACCACGGCAACACGCTGGGCGCGCTGGCCCTAGGCGGCAACGAGTGGCGCCGCCAGCATTTCGCGCCGCTGCTGATGGAGGTGGCGCGCGTCTCGCCCTGCTACGAGTACCGCGACCGCGCCCCCGGCCAGAGCGTCGACGACTACACCCAGTGCCTGCTGGCGGAACTGGAAGCGTGCATCATCGAGACGGGGCCGGAACGGGTGATCGGCTTCTGCGCCGAGCCGGTGGTGGGCGCCACCGGCGGCGCCGTGCCGCCCACGCCGGGCTACTTCCGTGGCGTGCGCGCGTTGTGCGACAAGTACGGCATCCTGTTCATCGCGGACGAAGTCATGTGCGGCATGGGCCGCACCGGCACGCTGTACGCGATCGAACAGGAAGACGTGGTGCCGGACCTGGTGGCGCTGGGCAAGGGACTGGGGGCCGGCTACGCGCCCATCGGCGCCGTGCTGGCGCGCGCGCCCGTGGTGGCGTGCCTGCGCGAAGGCAGCGGCGTGTTCCAGCATGGGCATACCTACATGGGCCATCCGGTGGCCGCCGCCGCCGCGCTGGCCGTGCAGCAGGTGATCCAGCGCGACAATCTGCTGGCCCAGGTGGCCGTGCGCGGTGCGTCCTTGCGGCGCCAGCTCGAGCGCACCTTCGGCGCCCATCCGCACGTGGGCGACATTCGTGGCCGGGGCCTGTTCCTGGGACTGGAACTGGTGCGCGACCGCGACAGCAAGGAACCGTTCGCGCCGGAGTTGAAGCTGCACGCCGCCATCAAGGAGCAAGCCATGGCGTGCGGCCTGATGGTGTATCCGATGGGCGGCACCATCGACGGCCGGCGCGGCGACCATATCCTGCTGGCGCCGCCGTTCATCGCCACCGAGGCCGATCTGGCCGAAATCGTGGCGCGGCTGGACGAGGCGCTGGCGCGAGCCCTGGCTCGCGTGCGCTAAACCAACGGTGGCCTCAGGAGCCTCAGGGTCAGACCCTGGGGTCTGACCCTCGTCTTATGCGGTGGTGTGGCGGACGGTGAAACCCAAAATGCCGCAACCCAGGGTCAGCCCCCAGGGTCTGACCCTTTTGCTCACGGCGCCTGCCAGGCGATGACGTCGGCCTGCTGTTCGCCCAGGCCGGCGATACCCAGCCGCAGCTGGTCGCCTTTCTTGAGGAAGCGCTGCGGCTTGCGGCCCTGGCCCACGCCGGGCGGGGTGCCGGTGGCGATGATGTCGCCCGGCTCCAGCGTCATGAATTTCGACAGGTAGCTCACCAGCTGGGCCACCGTGAAGATCATGGTCGAGGTGCTGCCGGTCTGCATGCGCTTGCCGTTCAGGTCCAGGTACAGGTCCAGCTGCTGCACGTCGTAGATGTCTTCCTGCGTCACCAGCCACGGGCCGACGGGGCCGAAGGTGTCGCAGCCCTTGCCCTTGTCCCACTGCGGGCCACGTTCGAGCTGGAAGGCGCGCTCGGACACGTCGTTGACGACGCAATAGCCGGCCACGTACGAGAGCGCATCCTGCTCGCTCACGTACTGGGCGCGCGTGCCGATCACCACACCGAGTTCCACTTCCCAGTCCGTCTTCTTCGAACCCTGCGGCAGCATGATGGGATCGTCCGGGCCATTCAGGCAGGAGGTCGCTTTCATGAACACGATCGGTTCCTTGGGCACGGGCATGCCCGCTTCGGCCGCGTGGTCCGAGTAATTGAGGCCGATGCCGATGAACTTGCCCACCTTGGCCAGCGGTACGCCGAAGCGGGGATTGCCGCGCACGGCCGGCAGCGTGTCGGGATCGAGCTTGGCCAGCTTGCGCAAGGCCTTGGGCGACAACTGCTCGGGGCCGATATCGGCGATCACGCCCGACAGGTCGCGCAGCTTGCCTAAGTCGTCGATCAAGCCTGGTTTCTCTTTGCCGGGACGGCCGTAACGCACGAGTCTCATACTTATCCTTGGTTGCCAGAAGCGGGTTGATTCAAGCCCGCCATTCTAACCGAAGGACTAGTACACGGATTCGCGCAGCCACTTGTTGGCGATGATCTTGGTGCCGCGCACCACGGGACAGCCCGCGTGCAGGGTTTGCTGGTCCGGCCGGCGGCTGGCGTCCGTGTTGAGGAAGAACAGCGCGTTGCCCTTGCGCGGGAAGACTTCCAGGCCGAGGTTCGGAAAGGCCGTGCCGCCGCCCTGCGCCACGTCGCTCAGGTACAGGATGAAGGTGGCCAGCCGCTGGCCGCCACGGCGCAAGTGGGCGCGGTGGCCGTCCGAGTCGGGATTGAGCCAGTCGAAATGGGGCCGGTATTCCTGCGCCACACCATACTTCTGCAACTGGAACGGTTCGCCGCGCTCGGCCGGCCACTGGGCGATGGCGGCCAGCCGCTGTTCGATGCGGTCGGCCAGCGCGCTCTCGCCGCGCTGGATGAACGCCATCTCGCTGGTGCGCCCGTCATGCACGGTGCTGGCGCCATCCTCCTCGCTGGTGACGGTGGAGCGCGTGTAGCGTCCGGCGCAGTGGGCCACGATGGCGTCGCACTCGTCCTCGCCGAGCACGTTCCCCAGCAGGACCACGCGCGGCTGGCGCAGCGCGCACAGGATGTCCACCTCGCGCCCCGCCACGGCCAGCCGGTTGGCCGACGTGTCCACCTGCGGCATGCCCTCGCGCTGGCCCGGCGCCGCAAGCGCGCCGGCGCCCAGCGCCTCGCCGATGGCGGCGCGCGCGAACGCCATGCTGTACTGGCCGGAGCGGGCCATGCTGTCGGCCATGTCGTGCGGACTGCAGGCGCGCGCCAGGTTGTCCCTGATCCAGGCTTGCCAGTCGGGTGGCAAGGTGGCGAACACGGATGTGGTCATGCGGTACCTCCCCAGTTGAGTACGGAGTCAATGCGCCGGACTGCCGGATGGAAGGTTGATTTTACCTCCGCGCGCCGGGTCGGCGCGCGCCGGCGTGCACGTGCGCCACTGGCACCACACAAAACGCAACAGTCCCGGCAACTGCAGCGCCACCAGCACGGCGAAGCCGCAGCGGTAGGCCACCGCCGGATACTGGTGCAGCAGGTTGGCCTGCCAGCAGCCCAGCAGCTGGCCGAATCCGGCCTGCACGGCGAACGCGCCCAGGAAGATCAGCAGGTTCAGGCAGGTGGCCGCCCGTCCCGTCAGGGCCGGCGGCATGCTCTGCGCGACGATCGCGTATTCGATGCCGGTGATCGTGCCCACCAGCGTGAACAACACCGACAGCAGCTGGTAGCTGGGCGCGTAGCCGATCACGAAGCCCAGTTGCACGGCGATGAACAAGCCGATGCCGGCCGCCGCCACCGTCAGCGGCCGCACGCCGCGCCGGCCGGCCCACTCGGTCACCATGCCGACGAAGATGGCGCCGAAGATGATGGCCGCCATGCCCAGGTACAGCAGATAGCCCACGGCCGCGTCGGAAAAACGCGCCACGTCGCTCAGCCAGCGCCCTATCCACAAGCCCTGCATGCCGAAGAACACCGTGTGCGGCACCAGCACCAGCGACGCCGTTTCGCGGAAGGCGGGATGGCGGTACACGGCCAGCACGGCCTGGCGCGTGAGCGGGACGGCATGGGTGGGCGGCGGCGCCGGCGACAGCAGGTGGATCAGCAGCCCGATCGCCGCCGCCGCCAGGCCCAGGCCGATAAAGATGCCGCGCCAGTCCGTGTACTGCAGCGCCAGCCGCACGGGCAGCGTGGCCGAGGCGGCGCCCAGCCCGCCCACGGCGATCAGGTAGCCGTGCACCGACGGCAGCCTGGCCGGCGCGATCCAGGTCGAAATGGCCTTGACGGCCGACATGAAGCAACCACCGAGGCCGAAGCCGATCACGGCCCGCGCGCACACCAGCTGGGCGAAGTCGCGCCCGCCCGAGAAAGCCAGCGCGCCGGTGGCCGCCACCAGCAGCAGCACCGGCTGCACGCGGCGCGGCCCCCAGCGGTCCAGCGCCATCCCCACCGGCAATTGCACCAGCGCGAAGGCGAAGAAGAAGGCGCTGGTCAGCAGGCCAAGCTGGCCGGGCGTGAGGCCCAGCGCGGCCACCAACTGCGGCGCCAGCATGGCGTTCACGGTGCGCATCAGGCAGGACAGGTAATGCCCGAGCGCGAACGGCAGGAACACCAGGCAGAACATGGCCAGCCCGCCCAGCTGTCCCGGTTGCCGCGTGGGCGTGGGCGTGGCCATGGCGCGCGCCCTAGGCCACGTTGCTGTGGACCGCGCACGATCCGGCACCGGCGCCGCCGCCATCGTCCTCATGGCGGACCGTCGTCAGCGGGATCACCTTGCGCGGCGTCGACGGATGGCCATCGCCTTCCGTCTCGAAGAAGAACTTGTCGCGGCCGAAGGCGGGGCGCAGCTCGTCCATCCACGTGGCCTGCTCATCGTAGCGGGCATAGAACGGCTTGCGCACCCAGTCCGCGTTGCGGGCCTGCAGGAACTGCAGCGCGAACACCTTCTCGCCGCCGATGTGGGCCACGCCGTCGATCACCACCTTGCCGGGGAAGGCGCTCATGGACGGACCGCGCACCGTGCGCGCCAGGCCGGACACCATCTGGTACGCGGCCTGGAAGATCTCGTGCGCCTTCACCAGCGGCAGCTGGAAGTATTCGCGCGGCCCGGTGTCGCGCTCGACGAACATGTAGTACGGGATGGCGCCCAGCCGCACGCCGGTCTGCCACAGCTCGGCCCAGCTTCTCGGGTCCTCGTTGATGTGGCGGATCAGTGGCCCCTGCATGCGCAGCGTGGCGCCGGTGCCGACGATGCGCTTGACGGCCTGCTGGGCGATTGGCTGGCGCAGTTCCACGGCGTGGTTGTAATGGCCCATGATGGCCATGTTCTTGCCGGAAGCGACCACGCGCTCGAACAGGCGCAGCAAGTCATCCGCGTCGGCGTCCGTCACGAAGCGCTGCGGCCAGTACGCCACCGACTTGGTGCCGATGCGGATGTTCTGGATATGGGCCAGCTCCGGCACCAGCAGCGGTTCGATATAGCCGGCCAGCGAGCGGGTGTTCATGATCAGCGGGTCGCCGCCCGTGATCAGCACGTCCGTCACTTCCGGGTGCTGCTTCAGGTACGCGGCCAGCTCGTTCGATTCGCGCGCGTCGAACTTCATGTCGTCCATGCCCACGAACTGGGGCCAGCGGAAGCAGAAGGTGCAATAGGCGTGACAGGTCTGGCCGGCGCTGGGGAAGAACAGCACCGTCTCCTTGTACTTGTGCTGCAGGCCCTTGAGCGGCGCGTCGTTCACGCGCGGCACGTTGTGCGTCATCTGGCCGGCCGGGTGCGGATTCATGCGCATGCGGATCTCGCGCACCAGCCTGACCAGCGCGGCCTGGTCGGCGCGCCCCAGCACCAGCTCGCGCAGCCGCGCGTACTCGTGCGCGGGCAGCATGTCGCGGTGCGGGAAGGTGAGCCGGAAGATGGGATCGTCGGGGATGTTGTTCCAGTCGATCAGGTGCTCCATCACATAGGCGTTGGTGCGGAATGGCAGCACGTGCGATACCACCTGCACGGCTTCGCGCAACTCAGGCGCCATGGCGGCCCACTGGGGCGCCTGGGCGATGGTCTGGCGGATGTAGGGCTTGAACTTGACGCTGGCAGCTTCGGTAGTCATGGCGTGCTCCTGTGGCGGTGGGGTTGCCGGGAATTCCATGCTAGGCCGTGGCGCGCGGCTGAGGTTGCCGCACATCAACAAGCGCGCGGAAAAGTTGCGCTGTGGAATAAGTCTTTGACGCGCCCGGCCCGCCGGCGCCGCGCCGGGCCGGGCGCTTGCGATACCGCAAATGGGGGATGGCACGGGCGGCGTACAGTACGTCATGCGCTTAGGCAACTTTTCCCACTCTCCGCCCCGTGAAGGAACATCATGCACCGCTTACCACGCTCCGCCGCCCTCGCCATCATGCTGACCGGGCTGACCGGCGCGGCCCACGCCGCCGCCGAACCGACCGAAAAAGACGCCATCGCCATGGCCGAACGGGGCGCCGCTTTTATGAAAAGCCACGGC
Source organism: Burkholderiaceae bacterium (assembly GCA_035254005.1). GTDB lineage: Bacteria > Pseudomonadota > Gammaproteobacteria > Burkholderiales > Burkholderiaceae_D > Rugamonas. The sequence continues at coordinate 32,670 of DATFBD010000051.1, forward strand.
CGCGAGGAAATGATGAAGCGCATCAGCGCCAGGGACCCCGACTTCGTGCAAGGCACGCTGTACGTGGACATGCGCGACCTGCACACCGGCATCGTGCTGGCCCACCCGATCAACCCCTCCATCGTGGGCAAGGACTTGCTCGACGTGCCCGACGCCAGCGGCAAGCGCTACCGGCGCGACATCATCGAACTGGCCCAGAAGCAGGGCAAGGGCTGGGTCGACTACCAGTACCGCAACCCCAGCAACGGCAAGATCGAACCGAAGACCACCTACATCCTGCGGGTGGGCGACGTGGTGCTGGAAGCCGGCATCTACAAGAAATAATCCCCGCCGCGTAGCCCCCCGTGTTTCCCCTTGTGCCAGGAGCCGCCATGCTGAAGCAACTGAGGATAGGTCCGAAACTGCTGCTGGCACCCGGCCTGGTGCTGCTGCTGCTGATGTGCACCTCGGGGGCCGGCTACTACGGCATGGTGCGCCAGAACGGCTCGCTGGAAGACCTGGTGCAGGTGCGTGCCGCACGCCTGAAGGCGGCGGCCGACGTGGGCGGCGAGGCCAAGCACGCCCACGCCAACATCTACCAGCTGCTGGCCTGGACCAACGGCAGCTTCGCCCAGGACCGCATCGACGCGCTGGCCCGGGAGCTGCGGGCCCGCCACGCCGCCATCGCCGGCCAGCTGGCAGCGCTGGCGGCCGTGGCCGATCCGGCCGAGCGGCCCTTCGTGGACGCCTCGAGCGAGGCGCTGGCGGCCTACCGCAAGGCGGTGCGCGACACCATGGAAATCGCCCAGGTGGACCAGTCGATCGCGGCCAACGCCATGGCCAAGGCCGAGCAGCAGTTCAGCCGCCTGAACGGCGCGCTGGCCAAGCTGGCGGCGCTGGAACAGCAACTGAGCGTGCAGGCGCACGGGCGCGCCAAGGCCGAATTCCACGCACTGGGCCTGACCATGGCCGGCCTGCTGCTGTTGTCGGTGGCGCTGTCGCTGCTGGTGACGATGCGGGTGCGCGGCGCCATGCTGCGCGACATCCACGCCATCGCCGCCGTGGTGGTGCGGCTGGCGGCCGGCAAGCTGGCGCCCGGCCGCGCCAACGACGGCCACGACGAGATCGCCCATACGGCCCGCCTGCTCGACGGCACCATGGGCCAGCTCAGCGCCACCTTGCGCACCATCCTGGCCGCCGTGCAGAACATCGACCTGGCCGCGCACGACATCGCCAGCGGCAACCTGGATTTGTCGAACCGCACGGAGCGCCAGGCCGGCTCGCTGGAACAGACCGCCAGCGCCATGGACAGCCTGACCGTGGCCGTGCGCGACAACGCGGCCCACGCGCAGCAAGCCTGCCAGCTGGCCGACGGCGCCTCGCAACTGGCCGAACGCGGCGGCGCCGCCATGGGCGAGGCGGTGGAAACGATGGACTCGATCCGCGCCAGCGCCAGCCAGATCGTCGACATCACGGGCGTGATCGACGCCATCGCCTTGCAGACCAACATCCTGGCCCTGAACGCGGCCGTCGAGGCGGCCCGCGCCGGCGAGCAGGGACGCGGCTTCGCCATCGTGGCGGCCGAAGTGCGCACGCTGGCGCACCGCTCGGCCGCCGCCGCCAGCCAGATCAAGGGCCTGGTGGCCGCCTCGGTCGCCACCATCGACACGGGCAGCGCCTCGGTGCGCCAGGCCGGCGAGCGCATGGGCGAGCTGGCCGCGTCGGTGCGCCAGGTGAACGACATCATCCGCCGCATCAGCAGCGCCAGCGCCGACCAGGCGCAAGGCATCGCGGAAGTGAACCAGGCCATGGTGCAGATGGACGAGATGACCCAGCAGAACGCGGCGCTGGTGGAACAGGCCGCGGCGGCGGCGGCCAGCCTGCAGGAACAGACGGAAAACCTGACCCAGGCCGTGGCCGTGTTCCAGCTCGACGGCGAGGCGGCGGCCCCGTCTGCGGCCGCCGCCCCGGCCAACAACCCGGCCAACGACCCGGCGGCAATCTTGCCCAGCCGGCCACAGCCCACCCGGCCGGGACCGGCAACCATGACAACCGGACATCAAAACGCCCTGCCGCGCGCCCGCCACGCCTGAAAATCCGCCCTCGGCGCCACATTTTCACGCCAAAATCGCGCAACCGGGAGCGGGAAGCGGCGATAATCGGAAGTAAGCGGACTCGGCGCGCCGCGCCCGGCTGGTTTATAGTGCTGGTTTGAGTGCCGCGCCACCGCCGCCGTCCCGTAACCCGATAACCACCATGACCCCAGCCGCAGCCCCAGCCTTGCCAGTCGAAAACTCGGTGGAAGACGCCCTGCTGCGTTCGATCCGCATCCCGCCCCGGCCCAGCCTGCTGGTCGACCTGCAGCAGGAACTGGCCGAACCGGACCCGTCGCCGCGGCGCATCGCGCGCATCATCGGCAACGACGTGGGCATGTCGGGCGCCCTGCTCAAGCTGGCCAATTCGCCGTTCTACGGGGCCGGACGCAAGGCCAAGTCGGTGGAACAGGCCATCAACTTCCTCGGCATCAACCACTGCGCGGCCCTGCTCACGGGCTTGCTGGCCAAGCAAGCCATCGAAGGCGACGGCGCCACCCTGGAGCAGTTCTGGGAAACCTCGGCCCGGCGGGCCCAGGCCCTCGTGTATACCTCGCGCCAGCTGCGCATCGCCCCGCCCGACATCGCCCACACTTTCGGCCTGTTCTGCGACATCGGCGTGCCGCTGCTGATGAACCGCTTCCCCGGCTACGTCGACACCTTCGCCGCCGCCAGCAACGATCCGGTGCGCCGCTTCACGGAAGTGGAGGACGCGCGCCACCAGACCAACCACGCCGCCATCGGCTGCCTGCTGGCGCGCAACTGGGGCTTGTCGCCGGACGTGTCGTGGGCCATCCTGCTGCACCACGACTACCGCGTGCTGGACGACCCGGCCACGGACGACGCCGTGCGCTCGCTGGTGGCGCTGTCGGTGCTGGCCGAAAAAGGCATCCAGCGCTACCATGGCAACCCCGTCTCGCTGGAGTGGGACAAAGGCGGCGCGCCGGCCTGCCGCCACCTGGGCCTGTCCGAGGACGAGACGGCCGACCTGCTGGACGAATTGCACGAAACTTTTCACAACGAACGCTGACATCACTGTCGCGTGCGTCGGGGCCGCCGCTGCGGCCCCCTCATTTCAGGAAACCATGCCAAAAAACAAGCGCCCCGTGCCCCGCAAATCGGCCGACACGCCCGAACACAAGGATGAACTGCTGACCCGTAACCTGTGCGAACTGGCGCTGGAACTGGCCGAGCAGGAAGACCCGGACACCATGAGCGAGCTGCTGCGCCAGCGCGAGACGACTTTCCACAAGCTGGTGCGCAAGCTGCTCAACCAGCACAAGGACGAGGTGCTGTACGGCGCCGTCGAGCTGGCCAAATACGAGGACGTGGGCGCCTACCACTACCTGCGCGACGCCATCGAGGAAGCGGCCGGCACCGTGCTGCTGCGGCGCGACGACGCCCCCGAGATGGAGATCGACGCCTTCGCCATCCCCGTGTTCGTGCACAGCACGGGCGGCCTGGATGCGGCCCAGGAATTCCAGGATCCGGAGGCCTACGACGCCCTGCTGGCCAGCTTCAGGCAGGCCGAACTGGAAAGCCCCAAGGCCAGGGTGGTGCTGATCGGCCACGCCTACGACCTGGGCGAAATCGACCGCATCACCTACAGCGCACTGCACGAGATGGTGCGCGACGCGGCCACTTCGATGATGGAAAAGAAACTGGTGCCGACGCCGGCCATCGAACGCAGCCTGGCCGGCTGGACGCCGACGCAATTCGGCCCCGATGACGCGGCCGTGGAACTGCGCTTCCTGGTCGGCTTCGCGCTCAAGCGGGCCGACGATCCGTTCTACAAGGTGCCGGCCGGCGAAGCGGCGGCCGACGCCTATTTCGCGCGCCGCATGCAACGCTACCAGCGCTGGACCGAGCAGTACGCGCCGCTGGTGCGGCGCTGCCTGGGCGGCGCGCGGCCGCTGGAACTGAACTTCCTGTACCAGGACCTGTTCTTCGGCGCCAAGCAGCAAGGCGTGGCCGAACACGACATGCTGCAACTGCTGGCCACGCTGAACCAGGCGCTGGCCGCGCGCGGCGCCGAGGCGGCCCGGGCCACGGCCATCGTCGGCCCGGCCGATGTCGGCCATGAAATGCAGCTGCGCACCTGCCTGTACCTGGACGGCGTCCAGCTGGCCGCCTATGACAAGCCGCTGGACCTGGGCGCGGACCTGGAAACGGAAGTGGCCGACGTGCGCGACGCGCTGGCCAGCATCGGCCTGCAGCAGCTGTCCGTGGCCCTTAAATTCGGTCCCGACGGCGCTCCTGTGGAACCGCGGGCGCTGTAAGGTCCGGGCCGATCGGGACGCACCTGCGGCCGTTTGACAGTAGCCGGGGAGCCGAGGATACTTGGCCTCGAGCGGCCCCCGGCCGCAGCCTGGGCGGCGCAGGCGACCAGCTCCGCCGTATGAGAGTGGCGCCCGCCCGCGGGCGCGACGAAGGAGATTGTCATGTTGAGCCGCCTTGTCATCCTGTGCGCCGCCCTGCTGGCCGGCTGCGCGGGCCTGCCCCAGCACCGCGCCGCAGCCACCGCGCCGGCCCGCCTGTTCCAGGACCAGCTGTTCGCGCCACCGTCGGCGCCCGTCAGCACCGACCAGCTATTCGCCGTCACGCCGGCCATGGAAGCCTACCTGCAGGAACAGGTGCTGCACCAGCAACATGGCAAGGACAAGCGCCAGGCCCTGTTCAACGCCCTGTACCGGCGCGACAAGCTGCAGCTGGAATATGATTCGGCCATCACCCGCAACGCCCAGCAGACCTTCGAGGCGCGGCGCGGCAACTGCCTGTCGCTGGTCATCATGACGGCCGCGCTGGCCAACAAGCTGGGGCTGGACGTGCAATACCAGCGCATCACCATGGATGACGCCTGGAGCCGCAGCGGCAACCTGTATTTCTCCAGCGGCCACGTCAACCTGATCCTGGGCCAGCCCAAGCTGGACATGAGCCGCGGCTACAATGCCGCCCAATACATGACGGTCGACTTCATCCCCATCCCGGAACTGGCCAAACAGCAGGCTCAACCGCTTGAGGAGCGCACCGTGGTGGCCATGTACATGAACAACCGGGCCGCCGAACTGCTGGTGCAAAACAAACTCGACGACGCCTACTGGTGGGCCCGCGGCGCGGTGGCGCAAGACCCGGCCTTCCTCAACGCCTACAACACGCTCGGTGTGATCTACCAGCACCACGGCGACGTGGCGCCGGCCGAGCAGGTGCTGCGCTACGCGTGGAACCAGGCCCCCGACAACACCGTGTTCCTGTACAACCTGGCACAGGCGCTGACCGAGCTGGGCCGCAACGAGGAGGCGCAAGCGTTGCGCTCGCGGCTGGCCCAGCTGGAACCGTATCCGCCGTTCTATTTCTTCAACCAGGGCCAGCAAGCCATGCGGGCCGGCGACTACGCGCGCGCCCGCGACCTGTTCCAGCGCGAGCTGGACCGCTCGCCCGACTACCATGAATTCCATTTCTGGCTGGCCGTGGCCGCGTTCAAGCTGGGCGACCTGGCGCGGGCCGACATCCACATGAAGCAAGCCATGGAGAACAGCACCACGCGCGGCGACCGCGACCTGTATGCCGCCAAGCTGGACCGGCTCAAGGCCTACGAGGCGCAAACGAGCCGGCAATAAATCCTGGCCCACCTGCGCCCGCCGGCCGCGCAGGACCAGTGTTGCAACGGCACCTTGATGGCTTGACAGGATGTTGCGCATGCGCAACAATTGCAAAATAAATAAACTGTCCGTCCAAGGATAACGCCATGCAACGACTCTGGTCCGCCTTCACGCTCGTCTCCCTGTTGACCGCCTGCGGCGGTGGTGGTGGCGGCAGCGCGGGCGGGACGCCGGTTCCGGCCAGCAGCGCGGCACTCACCTTCAGCCCGGACAAGCTCGCCATCTCGGCCGTGGCCGGCACCTCCGCCACGGCCAGCGTCAACGCGGTCGTGGCGCGGCCCGCCGATTTCAACGGCGCCACCGTCTATCCCTACCTGGTCGACAGCGCCGGCGTACTGCTGCCCAACGCGCAGCTGGTGCAAGATGGCGGCCAGGCTTACCACGCCACCGTGCAGACGGCCCCCACGCTGGCGGCCGGCAGCTACCAGGGCAATTTCACCGTCAAGCTGTGCCGCGACAGCGCGTGCGCCAGCCAGTTCCCCGGCTCGCCCATGCTGCTGCCCTACGCGATCGACGTGGCGCCGGCTGGTTCGGTGCCATTCAGCGCCAGCAGCGCCGTGCCGCTGACGGTCACCATGCACCAGGGCGGCGCCGTGCCAGCGCCGGCCGCCATCAGCGTGCAGGCCACGGGGCGCAGCTGGAGCGCCGCCAGCGGCGCCGCCTGGCTCACCCTGAGCAGCACCAGCGGCAGCGGCAACGCCACCATCACCGCCACCTATGCGGCCGCCAGCCTGGCGGCCGGCCAGTACAGCACCACTATCACGCTGACGGCCGGCGACGGCGCCACGGCCAGCGTACCGGTATCGCTGACGGTGCTGGCGCCGGGCTTCCAGGTCAGCAGCGACGGAGTCGCCTTCACGGCCGTCAACGGCGCACCGATCGCGCCCCAGGACGTGCGGATCGATACCGACAACGCCCAGGCCACGCGCTGGAGCGCCAGCAGCAGCGCCGGCTGGCTGCGCGCCAATCCCAGCCAGGGCTACACCCCGACCACCACCACGCTGTCCATCGATCCCACCGTCGGCCCGCTGGTGAGTGGCAACTACAACGCCACGCTCTCGCTGACGGCGACCGGCCTCGCGACGCGCCAGTTGCCCGTCTCGCTCAAGCTGTTGCCGGCCACGCTGCTGGCGTCGAGCACCACGGTAACGCTGGGCGGCACCTACGGGCGCGACTTCACACCGCGCAGTGTCAGCCTGAGCCTGAACACGGGCAGCAACCTGTGGCCATGGCGGGTCACCGGGCTGCCCGCGTGGGCCAGCGCCAGCCCGGCCACGGGCACGGTGGGCGCCGGCGGCAGCGCCATCGTGATCACCCCCAGCCCGGCACTGGCGCCGGCCGGCGGCGCCAGCACCTCGCTGCTGCCCACGGTGACCGTCAACGGCGACCTGGTGGCCGCGCCCATCGCGCTCATCATCAACAAGGACCTGCACAAGCTGCTGCCGGCCGAATCCGGCGTGGCCCTGAGCGCCACCCCTAAATGGTCGCGCCTCACGCGCACCATCACCATGACCGACAACTACGGCCAAACGCCCAACTGGACCGCCAGCAGCGACAAAGCGTGGCTGACCGTCAGCGGCAGCGGCGCCAGCCTGACCCTGACGGCTGACCCCAGCGGCCTGGCGGCCGACTCCATCAACCTGGCCACGGTCACCGTCTCGCCCACCGACGGCACCATGGTGGGGCCGGCCCCGATCCAGGTGGCGCTGTGGAATGGCACCACCAATCCCACCACCACCGTCTCGCCCCATCCGCTGTACCGCAACGTCGTGGCCGACCCGATCCGGCCGCTCGTGTACGCCCACAATGGCGGCACCAGCGTTGACATCTACAACGTGTACACGGGCCTGCTGGTGGGTACGATCTCGGGCTTTGGCGGCACGCTCGGCGACATGGCCGTGTCGGCCGACGGCGTGCGGCTCTACGCCTACGACCTCGACAATGCCCGCCTGGAAGTGCGCGCGCTGGCCAGCAAGGCCTTGCTGGGGCGCTGGGCACTGGCGCACAAGCCGGACCGCACCTCGCGCCTGGCCCTGCTGCACCCCAACGGGGTCGACCTGGTGGCGCTCAACGACGGCAGCATCTTCAATGCCAGCGGCAAGCTGCTGACCACCTTGCCCATCCAGGGCGGCACGCTGAGCGCGGCGCCCGACGGCAAGCGGCTGTATGTGCAGGACGAGGATGGCACCGCCATCCACCTGGCCACCTACGCCATCGACTACGCCAACCTGGCCGGTGGCACCCTGTTCGCAGCGCAACTGCCGGCCGCCACCCGCGTGGGCAACGGCAGCGGCGGCCAGGACCTCGCCGTCAGCGCCGATGGCGCCATCCTGTACGCGGCCAGCAGCAGCCCCACCCAGTGCAGCGTGCTGGGTACGAACGACCTGGGCACGCTGTCCTACCTGGCCAGCGGCAACAACGCGCCCGACAACGTGGAGGTGGGCAGCGATGGCCGGGTTTATTGCGGCGTGGCCGGCAAGACGGCCCCGGCCGATGTGTGGGTCTACAACGCGGCCGGCGTGCTGCAGCGCCAGCTCAAGTTCGTGCCCGTGGGACGCCAGCTGGCCCCGCGCCAGATGGCGATCGCGGGCGACGGTTTCATGCTGATCGGACTCAATGATGACGGCGTGCTCAATATCGTCCCGGTCGGACCGTGAGGACTGGCTGTCCGGGCAGCGCCGTGCCGGGCATGCCGCTCAGGCCAACGCCTCACGTAGCGTTACCCAGCGCGCCAACTTCTGTGTGAACGGCAAGGTATAGGCCGGACTGCTGGACGGCAGATCGAGCAGGCGCCAGCGCGCCGCACCGGACGCCAGTTGCTTGCGCCCCAGCCGGGCCGCCGTGCCGCCGTTGAAGGCGATCAGCTCCAGCCGCGGCAGGCTGGCCACCAGCGCCAGCAGATCATTGCTGGCGTGGTCGCGTATGCCGCTGTCGAGGCTGCCTGCCCGCTCGGCTTCGGCCACCACGTCCCACAAGCCCACGCCATGGGCCAACAAGGTCCGCAGGCGCGCCGCATACGCCAGCCCGACCAGATCAACCTCCAGCACGGCCGACATCAAGGCCCAGAACTTGTTCTGGCGGTTGCCGTAATACTGCTGCAGCGCCAGCGATTGCTCGCCCGGCAAACTACCGAGCACCAGCACCCGCGTATGGCGGTCGACGACGGGATCGAAACAGCGCTTGCGCGTGGCGGACGGCGCCGGGACTGGACTGGGGGAAGAGGTGGACATGAACGGATACTGGGCGGCGCCATGGTTGACAACCCCGCCATGGTAGCACCCGTCTCCGCGGCCGCGCCGCTACCAATCCGCCGCGTACCCCCGGCCGGCCACTTCAAGGCCGGCCGGCAATGGCGAAGACCAGCTGTCCACACGCGGGGGTGTCATCGGCCAGCGCGACGACGGCGCATGTGCTCAGCAGCACATAGCCGATCAGGGTGGCCACTTTGACCCGCAGCGAGGTGGACATGATTTTTCTCCGGAAAGAATGATGGTTTTTTTATAATAATCCTCTCACGGGCCGGCGCCCGGCCTTTTCCCGTCCCGCTGCGCCACATCAAGCGGAGCATGGCCAAACTGACAATAATGTGGTTGATAGGCAATCTCGTGGCAAGCCCGGTATACTGCGCCGATGTCCTCGCCCATCCTGTTCCTCGCCGCCTGCCTGATCTGGGGTTCCACTTTCTTCGCCATCACCTTGCAACTGGGCCAGGTGGCACCGGCCGTCTCCGTCGTCTACCGCTTCGCGATCGCCTCGGCCGTCCTGTTCGCGTGGTGCCTGGCGCGCGGCGACGATCCGCGCCTGCCCTGGCGCACCCAGCGCTGGCTGCTGCTGCAAGGCATCGCCAGCTTCGGCCTGAGCTACATCTGCACCTACACGGCCGAGCAATACCTGGTCTCGGCCCTGGTGGCCGTGCTGTTCGCGCTGATGGTGTTCTGGACCCCGATCTGCAGCCGGCTGATGCTGGGCACGCCACTGACGGCACGCATCTGGACCGCGGGCGCGGCGGCCGTGGTGGGGGTGACACTGCTGTTCTACCAATCCATCGCCAGCACCTGGACCGCCATGGCCGGCGGCGGCAACGGCCACTTCCTGCTGGGCCTGGGCCTGGCCCTGTGCGCCACCCTTTCCAGTTCCGTCGGCAACGTGCTGGTGGTCAAGGTGCGCGCGCAATCATCCAACGTGCTGCTGACCATGGCCTGGTCCATGTTGTGGGGCACGCTGCTGGTGGCGGCCTGGGTGCTGGTCAGCGGCCAATCTTTCATGCTGCCCACCACGCTGCGCTATTGGGGCGGGCTGTTCTACCTGGCCCTGTTCGGCTCCGTGATCGCGTTCGCCGCCTATTTCACCCTGATCCTGCGCATCGGCTCGCACAAGGCCGTCTATATCGGCGTCGTCACGCCCGTCATTTCCGTGCTGCTGTCGATCCGGCTCGAACACTTCCGCCCCGGCCCGCTGGAATGGCTGGGCATGCTGGTCTGCCTGGCCAGCGTGGCCTGGGCCTTGCGGGCCGACGCGCCCGTCCCTACCGTCAACCCTGAACTTGAAAGCACCGCATAATCCATGAGCAATGCACACCTGACCATCCGCCCCGCCACCCCGGCCGACGTGGACGCCATCTTCGGCATGATCCACGAACTGGCCGTGTTCGAAAAACTGGAACACCTGGTGGTGGCTAACCCCGCCATGCTGCACGACGGCCTGTTCGGCGCCCATCCCGCCTGCGAAGCCATCGTCGGCGAGGAAGCGGGCGAGGTGGTCACGTTCGCGCTGTTCTTCCACAACTTCTCCACCTTCCTGTGCCGCAAGGGCCTGTACCTGGAAGACCTGTACGTCAAGCAATCGTGCCGTGGCAAGGGGTACGGCAAGCAGATGCTGGTGGCGCTGGCCCGGCTGGCGGTGGAGCGCAACTGCGGCCGCTTCGAATGGTCGGTGCTGGACTGGAATGAGAACGCCATCAACTTCTACCGTGGCGTGGGTGCCGACGTGATGCCGGACTGGCGCATCTGCCGCGTCACCGGCGACGCCCTGCAGCAACTGGCCTCGGCCTGAAGCATCATCTTCGCAGGCAAAAAAAATCCCGCGAGCGCCAGGCGCCGCGCGGGATGGAACCCATGTTGAGTGGGAGGGGAGATTGAAGCAACGCCTTCACTATAATCGTCCGTCCGGCCGCGTGCGCAGGTACTTTACATTTGCTTACGCCAGCTCAATCTTGCTTACACTCACCTGACCGGCGCACACCATCCGGCCCCCCTTGACGCGGCACAAGGCCCGCTCCGTAGCGGGCCGTACCATGGACTGTCACCTCGACCGGAGCCCGCCATGAACAAGTTGCCGCCCTTCGCCTTGCTGCTCTACAAGGCTTACCTGCGCTCGCGGCTCGACCATTGCCAGCGCCACTTGCACACCATCGCCGCCCAGCGTGAAAACGACTTCCAGGCGGAACGCCTGCTGCACCGTGAAGTGGCCGTGGTGCGCGCGAAATTACATACGCTGTGACATGGCGCGTCCCGCCAGCCGCTCCAGCAATTCGAACGCGCCCTGGGTCAGCAGGGCCAGCACGGCGGCGGGAATGGCGCCAGCCAGCAACATCGCGTTGTCGTTCAACGCAAGGCCGATGGTGATGCGCTCGCCGTAGCCACCGGCGCCGATAAAGGCGGCGATGGTGGCCGTGCCCACGCTCATCACGGCCGCAGTCTTCACCCCGGCCAGGATCACGGGCAACGCCAGCGGCAACTCCACGTGCCATAAGCGCTGATAGGGCCGCAGGCCCAGCGCCAGCGCCGCCAACCGCAATCCCTGCGGCACCTGCAGCATGCCGGTGCAGGTATTGCGCACCACGGGCAGCAGCGCGTACACGAACAGCGCCACCAGGGCCGGCACCGCGCCTATGCCCAGCAAGGGGATCAACAACGCCAGCAGCGCCAGCGACGGCACCGTCTGCAGCACCCCCACCAGCGCCAGCACCACCTGCCGCAAGCGCGGCACGTAAGCGGCCAGCACGCCAAGCGGGACGCCCGCCAGGCAGGCCAGGCCCACGGCGATCAGCACCAGCGTGACGTGCTGGCGCGTGAGGGGCCACAGCTTGTCATCGAAGACCTTGGCCAGCAGGCCACCATGCACAGCCGATGATGCCGCCATCGCGGCCACCGGTGAGGCGAGCGACGATGGCGGCGGAGCAGTGCGGGGTGGTACGAGCGGGGGCGGCGCGGACGATGGCATGGACGATAGCGCAGGCGACCGCGCGGGCGATGGCACGAGCGACGGCGCTGGCGAAAGCGACGCGGACGGTGCGGCCGATGGCGGCGGGAGCGGATGCGTCGCCAGCCAGCCGCGCGCCACGGCATCGAAGCTCTGGCCGTCGATTTCGGCGGCGCCGTTCATGGCGATCATGTCGGCCGCGCTGATGCGGTCTTGCAGCCGTTGCAGCGCGGCCCAGGCGGCGGGAAAGCGCGCCGCCGCGTCCAGCCGGTACAGCAGCACGGCGTCGTAGCGGGGAAAATAGTGGCGGTCGTCATCGAGCACGCGCAGGCCGTAGCGGGCGATCTTGGCGTCGGTTGAGTAGATGTCGATCACGTCCACCTGGCCCTGTCTGAGCGCATCGTAGGCAATGCCGTGATCGAGGCCGGCCGGCTGTTGCGGCAAGCCGTAGCGCCGCGCCAGTCCGGGCCAGCCGTCGGCGCGGCCGATGAATTCATGCGACAGGCCGAAACGCAGCGCGGGCCGCGCGGCCAGGTCGCTCACGGTGCGCGGGCCATCGGGGCCGCCGCGCACGGCAAGCGCGTAGGTGTTGTTGAAGCCCAGCGGTACGGCCACGCCCAGCCCCAGCGGCGCCAGTTCGCGTGCTATCTGTTCCAATGTGGCCGGTTCCTTGTGGCGCAGGATTTCCTGGTCGATCGTGCCCAGGTATTCGGGATACAGGTCGATCTTCCCGGCCCGCAGCGCGGCCAGCACGATGGCCGTGTTGCCCAGTCCCTGCAGGTGTTCGGTGTGGGCATAAGGGGCCGCCGTCTGCGCCAGCAGCTCGCCCAGGATGTACGATTCCGTGAAACGCTTGGAGCCGATGCGCAGCGTGGCCTGCGCGCGATCCACAGCAGATAGCGCCGGCGATGACGCCGACGGCGATGACGCAGGCGCCGCCATCGCCCATGCGCACCCGCACGCGCACATGAGCCAGCACATGCGCCAGCACGCCGCCAGCCATCGCAGCCGGCCAGTCCACAGCCCCGCGTTGCCCCACTCGCCCCGTTCGCGCACGCGCACTCCCCTATCGTTCCGCCAGTGGGGCAAGCTTACCATTGCCGGCCCCGCGCGCATCCGCACACAACGAATGCATACGCGCGCCTATGCGCGCAGGTGCAGGTGCAGGCGCGGTCGCTCGCGCAAGGAAGCGCCAGGCGTCACGCTTCAGCGCTCAGGCGCCGAGTCGCACCATGGAGGCCTTGAGCGCCTGATTCAGCGTTTCGTAGCATTCATCCAGGTGTGCCTTGTTCTCGCGGCTGCCCGGCTTGGCCAGCGCGGCGCGGATCTGGCGCTGCAGTTCCAGCGCATGCTCGCGCTGCAGGCTGCGCGCGTCGGCCGGCGTGGTGGCGGTCGGCCGCAGCAGCATGTTCGCCAGCCGCTTCAAATGCGCGCGCTGCAGGTTGCGCCGCATGCCCGTGATCTCCTTGCCCGTCTTGAGTTCACTCCACACGGCCGCTTGCACAGTGCCATACAGCTCGTCGAGGCTGAGCGCTTTCTTGCCATCGTCGAGCTTCTCCTGCGCATCGAGCACGCGGGTGGCCACGGGGTCCGACATCAACTGGTCGAGCGCCGCCGATTGCAGCAACAGCACCCGCCCGGCCACCGACACGTCCGGCCGCCCCCTCGCTTCGAAATGGTCCGGCCCCAGGCGGCTGATCATCGACGGTGCGAACTTGAAGCTGTCGGCCTGGAACAGGCTGCCCGTCAGCATCTGCAGCGCGGCGCGCTGGCGCGGCAGGGCCACCGGCGTGAAGGTGGCGCGCCCGGTGCCGGCGTGGTCGCGCAGATAGGTCTGGCCGCCCACGTACTTGACCACCACCGGCAGTGCGCGCGCGAACTGGACGAAGCCGTAGTCGAAGCTGCGGCGCAGCGATTCGTAGCTTTCGCCGGGCTTAAGCTGGCGCGTTTGCAGCCGGTCCCACAGTTCGCGCGACAGGGTCAGGCGCCGCTGCACGTAGGCCAGCGGATCGCTGCCCAGGTCGAAGGCGTTGACGTCGGGGTCGGCCGCCCGGCCGTCGACTTCCTGATCGGTGCCGAAGGCCAGTTGCGGCTCGTTCGAGCGGGCCGCGATCTTCGCCAGTTCGTCCTTCTCCTGTTCCGGCGCGATCGGCTTGTAAGCGTATTCGATGGCCCAGAAATCGTAAGGCCCCAGCGTGGAGGCCACGTACTCGCCCTGGCGCTCGCCCTTGACGGACAGGTTGAACGGCGCGTAATCCATCACCGAACCCGTCATGCCGTTGCGCGCCGTGAACGCGGCATCCTGCAATTGCTTGAGGTCGTACACGGTGGAGGCGCGGAAGTTGTGGCGCAGGCCCAGCGTGTGCCCCACTTCATGCATGACGACGGAACGCACATAGGCCTGGGCCACGGCGTCGGCCTCCGGGCTATCGAGTCCGACCTCGCCGCGCGCTTCCAGCAGGTCCAGCGCGAAGCCCATTTCCTGGGCCGAATCCAGCATGTAGTCGCAGTGCGTTTCGCCATCGGCGGCCGGCTGCGCCACGGACGCGGCCTCGCTCTCGCCGGCCACGCGGCGCGCATCGCGCGCGAACACGTCGGACATGGCGATGTCGGCGTCGAGGATTTCGCCGCTGCGCGGGTCGACCTGGGTCGGGCCAATGGCGAAGGCAGCGTCGCTGCCGATGAACCAGCGGATCGACGCGTGGCGCGCGTCGAGGGTATCGAAGTGGTCCTGCTCCGTTTGCTGGCGCACGACGATGGCGTCCTTGAAGCCGATCCGCTCGAACGCGGCGTTCCAGGCCAGCACGCCCTGCTCGACGGACTTGCGGTATTTCTCGGGGATGTTCTTGTCCAGCCAGTACACGATGGGCTGTTTCGGTTCCGACAGCGGCAGCGCCGGGTCCTTCTTCTCCAGCCGCCAGCGCTCGATCACGTGGCTGGCCGTGGTGGGCCGGATATCGTCCGTGAAGTCCTGGGTGGTGGTGACGAAGTGGCCGATGCGGTCATCGGCCGGGCGCGCGTGCATCGGTTCGGCCGGCAGCGGCATGAAGCTGTAGTAAAAACCGAGGAACATGCTGCGCGGGTCCGGCAGCGTGGTGGGCGGGCCAGGCAGCGGCAAGGGCTGCGGCGTGATCGGCGTGGCCGCGATCCGCGGCACGGCGTAGTGGGCGCTCACACGCAAGCCCGTCATGGCCTCGTCGGCCCGCAGCGTGACGAAGCTGCTGTTGCGCGCATCCAGCACGAACGGCATCCGGTACGCATATTCGAGCCGGGTGGAATAGCCGGGAATGTCGCTGAATAGCAACGCGTTGGCTTCGATCAGCACCCCGTGGGTCTGCGGATGGGGTGCGCTGGCCAAGGGCGTGGCGGCCAGCAGGCTGTCCGAATACGCCTGCGATACAGCCAGCGCCTGCGGCGTGCCGCCGCGCGCGCTGTAGCGGGTGTTCTTGGCGATCATCTGCACCAGGTTGCCGATGCGGTGGAAGTACACCACCTGGCTCTCGCCCATCTGGCCGCCGTACAGGCCACGCTCGCCAATGCCGTTGGTGGTGTTGATGGACATGAAGATGGGCCGGTCGAACATCTCCGGGCGCAGCTCCAGCCATACCTTCTCGTCCTTCTGGTACAGCGGCAGAAAGCCCGGCACCTGGGCCGCGCCGCGCACCACTTCCAGGAACGGCTTGGGTGCGGAGGCCGCCGCCAGCATCGCAGCCAGCGGATTGGCTGGCGCGGCGGCCGGTGTGGCTGCTGCCGTGGCGGCCGGCGCGTCCCCCGTATGTGGCGTGCTGGCGGGGGCAGGATCCTGCGCCAGCGCCTGGGCGGCCAGCGCCATCAACACGGTGGAAACGAGGGATTTCAGGGCGAACGACGGCGGCAACACGGGCATGGCGATCCTGGTACTGGCTGAAAGTCGGGAAAAACGCTCGTGATAATGTACCTGATCAAGCCGCCGCACGGACGGAAATTCGAGGATTCCCTCTAAATCGCCGGCGCCCGCCACACGCCGGCGTTGACCACGCCCACGCAGGGATTGAAGCCGATCGCGTAGGACAGATCGGCCGGCCGCGCGATACGCCACAAGGCGAAATCGGCCCGTTTGCCGACGGCCAGGGTGCCGATGTCGTGCTGGCGCCCCAGCGCGCGCGCCGCGTGGATGGTGCAGCCGGCCAGCGCCTCCTGCGGCGTCAGGCGCCACAGCGTGCAGGCCATGTTCATGGTCAGCAGCAGCGAGGTCATGGGCGAGGTGCCGGGATTGCAGTCGGTGGCCAGCGCCATCGGCACGCAGGCCGCGCGCAGGGCCGCCACGGGCGGCTGCACCGTCTCGCGCAGGAAGTAGTAGGCGCCCGGCAGCAGCACGGCCACCGTGCCCGCGCGCGCCATGGCGGCGATGCCGTCCGCGCTCACATGTTCCAGGTGGTCGGCCGACAGGCCGCCATAGCGCGCCACCAGCTGCGCCCCGCCCTGGTCTGACAACTGTTCGGCGTGCAGCTTGACGGGCAGGCCATGGCGCTGGGCGGCCACGAACACGCGCTCGGTCTGCGCGGCCGAAAAGCCGATGCGCTCGCAGAACGCATCCACGGCGTCGGCCAGGCCCTGTTCCGCCAGCGTGTCGAGCATGGCGCACACTTCGGCGATGTAGTGCTCGGGGCGGCCCGCGAACTCGGGCGGCAGCGCGTGCGCGCCCAGGAAGGTGGTGGCCACGCTCACCGGCAGCTCGCGGCCCACGCGGCGCGCCACGCGCAGCATCTTCGCCTCCGTCTCCAGGTCCAGGCCATAGCCGGACTTGATCTCGATGGTGGTCACGCCCTCGGCCAGCAGGCTGGCCACGCGCGGCACGCTCTGCGCCATCAGTTCATCCTCGCTGGCGGCGCGGGTGGCGCGCACGGTGGACATGATGCCGCCGCCGGCGCGGGCGATGTCCTCATAGGTGGCGCCGTTCAGGCGCGCCTCGAATTCATCGCTGCGGTTGCCGGCGTGGACAATGTGGGTGTGGCAGTCGATCAGGCCCGGCGTAAGCCAGCAGCCGCCGCCATCGTGCACGGCGCGCGCCGATTCCAGCGCGCCGGCCGGCAGTTCGGCGCGTTGGCCCAGCCAGGCGATACGGCCGTCGCGCACGGCGATGGCACCGTCGCGGAGCTCGCCGTAGCCGTCGGCCATGGTGGCCAGATGGACGTTGATGAACAGGGTGTCCCAGGTTGCGGTCATGCGTCGGTCTTTCGTTTTACTTGAGTAGCAGGGTCAGTCCCTGGCGCCAAGGCGGGGAGTCTGACCCTGATATGTTGTTTCGACTTCTTCCTGGCCAGACGAGCCGCGGCAAGGACCAAGGGTCAGACCCTGGGGTCTGACCCTGAGTCGCTGTGTCAATGGGGGATGATGTCTGCCACCAGCACCGTGGCCTGGATGGTGTCCATGGTCCACGCTTCGTCCGAGTCCAGCACCACGGCATCGTAGCGCACCAGGGCGATGCGTTCGGTGGCGCTGCTCAGGGTCAGGCTTTCGCCTTCGGCCAGGAACAGCACCGTGGTGGCGCTGCGGCGCACCAGCTCCTGCCGGCCGCGCACCACGCGCCGTTCCAGCCGATGGCGGCAGCGGCCGCGCCGCGTCATCACGTTAAAGTCTGTCGTCAGGCCGCCCGTGATGGTGGCTTCGACGGTCGATTCGCCGGGGAATTCGATCAATGGTTCGCTGGGGCTGAGCACGAAGCGCTCGTTGCCGAAGTCCAGCAGCACGCCGTCGCCATCCACCAGCGCCAGCGAACGGTCGATGCCGGGGAATGGCGAAAACGGCCCGTCCTGGGTGATGGTGGCCAGGCTGACGCGCCAGTCGAAATGGTCGAAGTCCGCGCCGGGCGGCATGACGACGATTTCCGTGGTGCTGCCGCCACCGTTTTTCCATGGGGTGGGCCGTAGGCTTGCGTACTGGATCAGCTGGGTCATCGGAACTCCCTCAGTTCGGCCAAGGTTTGCCGGAAGCGCGCGGCGATGGCCTGCTGCGCCACGTGCTGCTGCTTGCGCACTACCCACTGGCCGCCCACCATCACATCCCGCACCAGGTTGTCGTTGCCGCTGAAGATGAAGGTGCCCAGCACCTCGTCCAGCGCCAGCCCGTACAGGTTGGGATGGTCGTCGTCCAGCACGATCACGTCGGCACGCTTGCCGGGCGCCAGCGCGCCCAGCGGCCGTCCCGCCGCCTGCGCCCCGCCTTGCAGGGCGCCCTGCCACAAAAAGTCGCCCACGTTGCGCTGCGCGGACGATACCGCAATATTACGCCGCTGTTGGGCCAAACGCTGCCCATATTCGAGCCAGCGCAGTTCTTCCACCGCGCCCTGCGAGATGTGGCTGTCGCTGCCGACGCCGAAGCGGCCACCGGCCGCCAGGTAGTCCTGCAGGGGGAACAGGCCGTCGCCCAGGTTCGCTTCCGTGGTCGGGCACAGGCCCGCCACGGCGTCGCTGGCCGCCAGCGCCGCCACTTCATCGTCCAGCAAATGCGTGGCGTGGATCAGACACCAGCGCTGGTCCACGGCCGCATTCTCCATCAGCCACTGCACCGGGCGGCGTCCGCTCCAGGCCAGCGACTGCGCCACTTCCGCCTGCTGCTCGGCGATGTGGATGTGCACCGGGCGTTCAGGCGGCAGCACCTGCAGCACCTGCGCGACCTGCTCCACCGTCGCAGCGCGCAGCGAATGGGGCGCCACACCCACTTCCGTCTGCCCGTCGCGCAACGGCTCCAGCGCCTCGATCACGGCCAGCACGTCGCGCACATCCGTGCGGAAACGTTGCTGCTCCGGCTTGAGCGCTTGCTCGCCAAAGCCCGAATAACTATACAACACGGGCAGCATGGTGATGCCGATGCCGGTCAATCGTGCGGCTGCGATCACCCGTTCCGCCGTCTCGGCCGGGCGCGGGTACAACGCGCCGTCCGGGGTGCGCTGCACGTAATGGAATTCGCACACGGCCGTGTAGCCATGGCGCAGGCATTCGGAAAACAACTGGGCCGCAATCGATTCCATCTGCGCGGGCGTGATGTTGCGGGCAAAGCGATACATCAGCTCGCGCCACGTCCAGAAGCTGTCCGGCCCATCGCCAGCCCGCTCCGTCTTGCCGCCCAGCGCGCGCTGGAAGCTGTGCGAATGCAGGTTGATCATGCCCGGTAGCGCGTACTGCGCCACTTCCACGCCGGCCGGCTGGGCCGCGCCGGGCGTGACGGCCGTCAGGCTGCCGGCCGCGTCCCATTCCAGCAGCACGTCCTGGCGCCAGCCTTCGGGCAGCAGCGCGTGGCGGGCGTACAGGGTGCGGCCGGCCACAGGCCTTGCCGGTGCCTGCTGCGCCGTTTGTGGCCCGGCCGTCATGTTCCGGCCCAATCGGCCGCTGCCTGCGTCATCTGGCGCAGCAAGCCCTGGACCTGTTCGGCCAGGTCCGGACGATAGTTGAATGGCGCGCGCTCGTTCATGTAGGTGGACTGGCACATCTCCAGCTGGATCGCGTGCACGCGCGCATCCGGCTTGCCATAGTGGCGCGTGATGTGGCCGCCCTTGAAGCGGCCGTTGACGGCCACCGTGTAGTGCTGCTGCGCGCGCGCGTGGGACACGATGGCTTCCGTCAGGCCCGGCGCGCAACTGGCGCCGTCGGCCGTGCCGAAGTTCAGGTCCGGCAGCTTGCCCTCGAAGAAGCGCGGCACCACGGAGGCGATCGAATGCGCGTCCCACAACACGACCTTGCCGTGGATGGCCAGCAGCCGGTCCAGCTCCGCGCGCAACTGCGCGTGGTAAGGCCGCCAGTACAGATCCAGGCGGCGCTGCACTTCCGCCTTGTCCGGCGCGCCGCCCTGCGGATACAGTGGCTCGCGGTGGAAGGTATCGAGCGGGCACAGGCCCGTCGTATCCTGGCCCGGATACAGGTTGGTGTTCTCCGGCGGCCGGTTCAAGTCGATCACGTAGCGCGACCAGCGCGCCGACAGCGTGGACGCGCCCATCTCGGCGAGAAAGTCGTACAGGCGCACCAGGTGCCAGTCCGTATCGGCCTTCTCCACCGCGGCCGGCGTCATGCGGGCCGCGATGTCATCCGGGATGTCGGTGCCCACGTGCGGCATCGACACCAGCAGGGGGATGCTGCCCGCCTTGAATTGAAAGTCCATGGTTATCCCTCCCGGATCAAGGATGCAGCGGCGCGAACAGGCTCTTGCACGACGCGCTCAGCTCACCTTTGAGCACCATGCGCTTGGCCGCTTCGATATCGGGCGCGAAGAAGCGGTCGGCGTCGAAGAACGGCACCTGCTGGCGCAACTGCGCGTGCACGTGCTCCAGTTGCGGCGAAGTCTTGAGCGGACGGTGGAAATCGATGCCCTGCGCCGCGGCCAGCAGCTCGATACCGACGATGGTGGCCGTGTTGTTGGCCATGTCATCCAGCCGGCGCGCGCCGAAGGTGGCCATGCTCACATGGTCCTCCTGGTTGGCCGAGGTCGGGATGGTATCCACGCTGGCCGGGTGGGCCAGCGACTTGTTCTCCGACGCCAGCGCGGCCGCCGTCACATGGGCGATCATGAAGCCGGAGTTCACGCCGGGGTCGCGCACCAGGAATGGCGGCAGGCCGGACAGGGTGGCGTCGATCAAGAGCGAGATGCGGCGCTCGGAAATGCTGCCGATTTCCGCGATGGCCAGCGCCAGCGTGTCGGCCGCGAAGGCCACCGGCTCGGCGTGGAAGTTCCCGCCCGAGACGACGTTGGGCAGGCCGCCGGCCGCGTCCTGGAAGATCAGCGGATTGTCGGTCACGGCGTTGGCTTCGATCAGCAGCGTGCGCGCCGCATTGGCGATCAGGTCCATGCAGGCGCCCATCACTTGCGGCTGGCAGCGCAGGCAGTACGGATCCTGCACGCGCTCGTCGCCCACCAGGTGCGAAGCGCGGATCGCGCTGCCCGTCACCAGCTGGCGGTAGATGGCAGCGGCGGCGATCTGGCCCGGCTGACCGCGCACCTCGTGCACGCGCGCGTCGAACGGCGAATCGCTGCCCTTGGCCGCGTCCAGCGACAGCGAGCCGGTGACCATGGCCGCTTCCAGCAGACGCTCGGCCATGAACAGGCCATGCAGCGCCAGCGCGTTCGACACCTGGGTGCCGTTGATCAGCGCCAGCCCTTCCTTGGCGGCCAGTACCACGGGCGCGATGCCGGCAGCCTTGAGCGCGTCGGCGGCCTGCATCAGCTCACCGTTCACCCGCACCTCGCCTACGCCCAGCATGGCCAGCGTCATGTGCGACAGCGGCGCCAGGTCGCCCGAGGCGCCCACCGAACCCTTGGCGGGAATGGCCGGCATGATGCCGGCGTTGTACAGCGCGATCAAGGTGTCGACGATCAACGGGCGCACGCCCGAGTAGCCGCGCGCCAGGCTGCCGATCTTCATCAGCATCACGAGGCGCACCACGCCGTCCGACAGCAGCTCGCCCGTGCCCACCGAGTGCGACAGGATCAGGTTGCGCTGCAACTGCTCCAGCTTCTCGTCCGGGATGCGGGTCTTGGCCAGCAGGCCGAAGCCGGTGTTGATGCCGTAGGCGGCGTCACCCTTGGCGACGATGGCCTGCACGGCGGCGGCCGACGCTTCGATCACGGGATAGGCTTCGGCGGCCAGCGTCAGGCGGCCCGCCTCGTTCCACACGGCCCGCAGTTCGGACAGGGTGATCTTGCCCGGCTTGAGGGTCCATGCGTTTTTGTGTGCTTGTTTCATTGTGGTTTCCTGAATAATTGGATTCGGGCCGATTCATTTGATCATCGGCAGGTTCAGGCCGTTGCGCTTGGCGCAGGCGATGGCCGTCTCGTAGCCCGCATCGGCGTGGCGCATCACGCCCGAGCCGCAGTCGTTGACCAGCACCCGGCCCAGGCGGCGCGCGGCGGCATCCGTGCCATCGGCCACGATCACCACGCCGGAATGCTGCGAGTATCCCATGCCCACGCCGCCGCCGTGGTGCAGCGACACCCAGGTGGCACCGCCGGCCGTGTTGAGCAGTGCGTTCAAGAGCGGCCAGTCGGACACGGCATCCGTGCCATCCTTCATGCTCTCCGTTTCGCGGTTCGGGCTGGCCACGGAACCGGTGTCCAGGTGGTCGCGGCCGATCACGATGGGCGCCTTCAGCTCACCGTTGCGCACCATCTCGTTGAAGGCCAGGCCGGCGATGTGGCGCTCGCCCAGGCCCAGCCAGCAGATGCGCGCCGGCAGGCCCTGGAAGGCGATGCGCTCGCGCGCCATGTCCAGCCAGCGGTGCACCTGCGCGTGGTGCGGGAACAGTTCCTTGATCTTGGCGTCGGTCTTGTAGATATCCTCCGGATCACCCGACAACGCCACCCAGCGGAACGGGCCCCGCCCTTCGCAGAACTGCGGGCGGATATAGGCCGGCACGAAGCCGGGGAAGTCGAACGCGTTCTGCACGCCCTGGTCGAACGCGACCTGGCGGATGTTGTTGCCATAGTCGACCACCTGCGCGCCCAATGCCTGGAATTCAAGCATGGCTTGCACATGGGCGGCGCACGAATCGGCGGCGGCGGCCTTCAGGCGCGCGTGGCGCTCCGGGTCCTGCTGTGCGCTCTTCCAGTCGGCCACGCTCCAGCCGCGCGGCAGGTAGCCGTTGATCAGGTCATGGGCGGAGGTCTGGTCCGTCACCAGGTCGGGAATCAGGCCACCCTCTTTGGCGCGGCGCACCAGTTCCGGCAGCACTTCGGCCGCGTTGCCCAGCAGGCCGATGGAGATCGCGTCACCGCGCGCCGTGTGATGCTTGACCAGTTCCAGCGCCTCGTCGATGGTGGCGGCCTGCTTGTCGAGGTAGCGGGTGCGCAGGCGGAAGTCGATGCTGCTCTGCTGGCACTCGACCGTCAGCGACACGGCGCCGGCCATGGTGGCGGCCAGCGGCTGGGCGCCGCCCATGCCACCCAGACCGCCGGTCAGGATCCAGCGGCCTTTCGGATTATTGTCGAAATGCTGCTTGGCCACCGAGAAGAAGGTCTCATAGGTGCCCTGCACGATGCCCTGCGAGCCGATGTAGATCCACGAGCCGGCGGTCATCTGGCCGTACATCATCAGGCCCTTCTTATCCAGCTCGTTGAAGTGTTCCCAGTTGGCCCAGTGCGGCACCAGGTTGGAGTTGGCGATCAGCACGCGCGGGGCGTCGGCGTGGGTCTTGAACACGCCCACCGGCTTGCCGGACTGCACCAGCAGGGTTTCGTCGTCTTCCAGACGCTGCAGCACTTCCAGAATCTTGTCGTAGCACTCCCAGTTGCGCGCCGCACGACCGATACCACCGTACACCACCAGGCTCTGCGGGTGCTCGGCCACTTCCGGGTCGAGGTTGTTCTGGATCATGCGGTAGGCGGCTTCGGTCAGCCAGCTCTTGCAGGTCTTTTCGCTGCCACGGGGGGCGTGGATTACACGGGAAGCGTCAAAGCGCGGGTCAGTCATGGTGGGGACTCCTCCTAATGGCCTGCTCCGGCAGGCGCGGTATGAAATCGGGTCGCTGCCCATCGCAGGCGGAGCCGGTTCCGGCTCCCGCTGGTGCAGCCTCTCGCTGCGCCAGGCCGATCCTGCGATCGACAAATGTCTATACAACTGAGCACAGTGTAGCGAGATCATATTGTCTATACAAGTGGAAATGTGCGATTTCGGCGAAAAATGTTGCCGGAACCCGACAGCGCTTGGCGTGATCCGCCGCCAAGCCAGGCGTGGCGCGGGATACAGCGGGGTACGCTAGGCCGCCGGCACGGCGTAGGGGATCAAAAAAGAGGGCTCGAGAGACGCCGCTGGGGCGTGCAGCGTGCTACCGCGCCGCCTCGCGAGAGCAGAGAGGAAGGCATGTGCCCACGCAATACGGTGGACTTGGCGCGGGTGCGCCAGCATGGAGCGGATCGACGCTCCGTGCCGATCACTCGGGAAGGCTCGCCGGCAGCGCTCAGGGCGGGCATCCCGT
>DATFBD010000052.1:0-6797 GCA_035254005.1 Burkholderiaceae bacterium
AATCCCGACAATAGCACGACCGTTCACTTCCCCCTGAAAGGCCAGGCCATGACCGAACCGCATGCCGTCGCCCACCGCATCTGCCCCCTGTGCGAGGCCAGTTGCGGCCTCGTGATCGAACACGAAGGCCAGCACGTCACGCGCATCCGCGGCGACCAGGCCGACGTGTTCAGTGCCGGCTTCCTGTGCCCGAAAGCCGTCAGCCTGAAGGACTTGCACGAGGACGGCGACCGCCTGCGCACCCCGCTCGTCAAGCGCGACGGCCGTTTCGTGGCCGTCAGCTGGGACGAGGCCTACGCGGAAATAGAACGGCGCCTGCCGCCCATCATCGCGGCCCACGGCGCCGACGCCGTGGCCACGGTGCTGGGCAACCCGGTGGCGCACAAGATGAGCCTGATGCTGTACTTCCCGCGCCTGGCGCGCGCCTTGGGCACGCGCAATATGTACTCGGCCTCCAGCGTGGACCAGGTGCCCAAGATGCTGTCGGTGGGCCTCATGTTCGGCAACTGGATGACGGTGGCGGTGCCCGACATCGAGCGCTGCGACTACCTGCTGGTGCTGGGCGCCAATCCCATGGTCTCGAACGGCAGCATGTGGACCGTGCCCGACTACCGGGGCAAGGCCAAGGCGCTGCGCGCGCGCGGCGGCAAGATCGTCGTGCTCGACCCGCGCCGCACCGAGACGGCGCAGGCGGCCGATGCCCACCACTTCATCCGCCCCGGCGGCGACGTATTCTTCCTGCTGGGCCTCACGCACACCCTGTTTGACGAAGGCCTGGTGCGTCTGGGCCGGCTGGCGCCCCACGTGGCGGGGCTGGACGCGCTGCGCGAGGCCGTACTGCCGTATGCGCCCGAACAGATGGCGGCGCGCTGCAGCGTGCCGGCCGAGGTCACGCGCGCGCTGGCGCGCGAACTGGCCGGCGCGCGGCGCGGCGCCATCTACGGCCGCATCGGCACCTGCACCCAGCAGTACGGCACGCTGGCCTCGTGGCTGATCGACGCCATCAACGTGCTCACCGGCCACCTGGACGCCGAAGGCGGGGCCATGTTCCCCAAGGCCGCCGCCTTCGCCGCCAACACGCGCGGCAAGCCGGGCGCGGGGCGCGGCGTGGTCATGGGCCGCTACCGCAGCCGCGTGGCCGGCGCGCCGGAAGTGATGGGCGAATTACCCGTCACCTGCCTGGCCGAGGAAATCGACACGCCCGGCCCCGGCCAGGTGAAGGCGCTGATCGCCATCGCCGGCAACCCGGTGCTGTCCGCGCCCAACGGCGCGCGGCTGGCCAAGGCACTCGGCCAGCTCGACTTCATGGTCAGCCTCGACATCTACCTCAACGAAACGTCGCGCCATGCGGACGTGATCCTGCCCGGCGTCTCGCCGCTGGAGGACGCGCACTACGACGTCAGCTTCGGCCAGCTGTCGCACCGCAACCACGCGCGCTACAGCGCCCCCGTGCTGGCCCGCACGCACGGCCAGCCGGATGAATGGGAAAGCCTGCTGCGGCTGGCCGCCATCGTCAAGGGCATGAGCCGCCAGGCGGACCTTGATGCATATGACACGGCGCTGCTGGAGGAGGAAGTGCAGAAAGCGGCCGGCCCGGCCACGCCCCACATCATGGCCGCGCTGGCCGGCCGGCGCGGCGTGGAACGGATGCTGGACCTGGCCCTGCGCAGCGGCCCCTATGGCGACCAGTTCGGCGCCCGGCCCGATGGCCTGACCCTGGCCAAGGTGCAGGCCGCGCCCTCCGGCATCGACCTCGGCCCCATGCAGCCGCGCATCCCCGAAGTGCTGCGCACGGCGTCGGGCAAGATCGAGCTGGCGCCCTCGCCGCTGCTGGCCGACCTGACGCGCGTGGCCGACGCGCTGGCGGTGCCGGACGAGGTGCCGCCGCTGGTCATCATCGGCCGCCGCCAGCTGCGTTCGAACAACAGCTGGATGCACAACCTGCCGGTGCTGGCCAAGGGAGCGTTCCGCTGCACGGCGCTGGTGCATCCGGCCGACGCGGCCAGGCTGGGACTGGCCGATGGCGGCCGCGCGCAGATCCGCAACGGCGCGCGCATGGTGGAGGCGCAAGTGGAATTGAGCGAGGAAATGATGCCGGGCGTGGTCAGCCTGCCGCACGGCTGGGGCCACGACTTGCCCGGCATCCAATTGAGCGTGGCGTCCGAGCGGCCCGGCGCCAACCTCAACGCGCTGCTGGACGAGCAGTTGCGCGACCCGCTGTCGGGCAATGCCGTATTATCGGGTATCGCGGTCGAGATGCGGCCCTGCTAAGCTGGCACCGGGGCGCGCAGCGACGGCTTTCGGATCATGTCTGTCACGAAAGCCGCCGCTTTTCGATATACCATACAAGCACGCGA
This sequence comes from Burkholderiaceae bacterium, assembly GCA_035254005.1. Lineage (GTDB taxonomy): Bacteria > Pseudomonadota > Gammaproteobacteria > Burkholderiales > Burkholderiaceae_D > Rugamonas. Next base: position 2,358 of record DATFBD010000052.1, read on the forward strand.
TGAAAATACCATGCGCGGGCGGAAAGTTATCGAACAGACCACGAGGTACGCTCATGAAGCCCAACACCATCACCCCCGAACTGACGCATGACCGCGAGGACATCGCCAGGCAAAACCGCGAACTGCGCCAGCTGTGCGCGGCCATCCTGCCCGCCGCCCGCCAGCTGGTGCGCTACGGCGTATCGCGGCGCACCGCGCAGGAGGCCAGCGCGGCGCAAATCGCGGAAGCCGATGCCCTGCTCAAGTCGGTGCTGGCCGAGCTTGACGAGTACATCGCGGTACAACCGGACGCCGCGCGCGAGCAACTGAGCCGCGAGCTGGCCGCCGCCGAGGTGGCCGCCGACGTGCCCACCGAGGCGCTGGCGGAAGACGATCGGCAATGGATGGACCAGATGGCTGGCGATTTGGCCATGGCCGCCTCGGCCTTCTGGCTGGAGCTGGGCGACTTGAACCGGCAGGAGGCTCTGCTGACAAGCCTGGCTACCGGCCAAGAAAGCGATATGCTGGCCGCCTTTGACCTGGTCACCAGCCGCTTCCATGTCGGGCGCGAAGGCCGCGCCTTGTTGACCAAGCTGAATCAATTGACCCGGCCAGTCTATTTCACCACGCAAGTACCGATAGACATCAGTGCTGCCCTGTACTCGCCGGAATTAACGGGCAGTTACCTTCAAAAATAAGTGGCAGCGCCCTGTCGCCGCGCTCAATATTCCCAAATGACGGACTCGACACGGCTGGCTGCGCCGCGCGGCAACAGGAATTGATACGGTCCCCGGCTGCGGCGCCCCACCACGCGCCGCTCCATCAGCAACTGCCCCCGCTTCGCGCTGTTGGGCGAAGAAAAGAAGGTGAGAATCTGGAACTGTTGCGGAATGAACTCATCGTCCGCCTTTTCCCTGTTCTCGGTGTAACGGGAGGACTGCGATAGCGATCCTGCGATCAATTGCAACTGGCCTTCGTACAGCGGCGCGTACTGCTGTCCCGTCGAGGTCGGCGGCAAGGCGCCCAGGCGCGGGTAGGTCTCGTGGGTATGGCCACTCAACAGCAAATGGGCGAGCTTGCCCCGTTGATGCATACTGAACTCGGCCAGCGCATCAGCAACGGCGCCATCGTTGCGCAAGCTCATTTGCAGCGTCGGGCGCGGCGGCGGATAGTGGACCGGATGGTGCAGGGCCAGGATGCGGAAATCGCGCGTCACCCCGTCCGGGTGAAATGCCTTCCGGGTCTGTTTGGCCAGTTGCCGCAATTGGTCGTCGCCAAACGTGTTCCATGGCGGGTCCATGCCCACCTCGCCGCGCGCCAGCGTATTGGGCCAGCGCTCACCGATGGTACTGTTGACGGCACTCAACCGCAATCTGGCCTTGGCGTGGGGAATGCCAGTCTGAATTTCCGTTTGCGGCCATGCCTTGCCCAGCAAATCGCGCAATGCTTCCTGCTGCGTATCGATTTCCATGCGGTTGGCGGCCAAGGGGAACTTGCCTGGCCATGCATCGTGATTGCCGTGCAAGATCAGCGTCTGCTTCGCATCCAGAATAACCCGGTAATCGTCCAGCCACTCCAGCGCGGTCTTCAGCGAGCCCATATCACCGAGCGCGCTCAAGTCACCCGTATCGAGCAGCCAGGTTTCCACGCCCGCGTAATCCTCGTGCCTGACGAAGTCGCAGAGAAACTTGCACATCCGCTCGTGGGCCATGGGATCGTGGCCCGCCAGGCCGGCTTGCCAGCGGTGTTCAAGGTGGTCGGCCCAGGTCGCGCGCCCAAGCCGCCGCAGCGTGCTGACAAGACGACGGACTTTCTGCTCCGTCTCGGTGTCCACCACGGCGCCCTGCCCTTTGCAATGCATGTCCGACACATGCACGATATGCAGGAACGCTTCCAGTTCAGGATCCAAATACAGTGCCATGTTGATCGCTCCTCAAGATAAGTCCCGCAGCAGCTTGTAGGCATCCTCGCCCAGTTCGCGCTCGATGGCGGCGGCCAGGCGCTTGCGCACGCGGTGCAGGCGCTGGCGTTCGGCCGGCGTCAGCGCCTCGCCAGCGCCGGACGCGAGCCCGGTGGCGATCGCCACGGCCATCTGGTCTTGCTCGGAAATGGTGGTCAGCTCGGCCACGCACACGCGCAGCATGCTGCGGTACAGCGCCGTGGTGGCCAGGTCGCCCGCGCGCTCGTCGGCCGGTTCCGGCGCTGGCGCCACGCCAGGCACCCCGGCCACGCCGGCCGCCAACATGGGGCGGGTTTTACGGAACAGGTCGGCCGCGCGGCGGTTGAAGATGGCGTGGGCGATGCGCTGGATGGCCTCGGTGCCCAGGGCGGGGCCGGGCGCGCGCTCCAGCAGGTATTTCCACAAGTCGGCCACGGTCTGCGCGGCCAGATCGTCGATGTCCGGGCGCAGCAGCGGAAAGCGCGCGTGGCCGGCGCGGCGCAGGCTGGCGCGCAGCGCGGTCAACTGCTCATCGGACAAGAATTCCGGCATGGCGGCGCCCTCGATCTTGCAAAATATGCATTCTACGCCGCTTGTGCGACAACGCGCGCCAGCGGCGCCAGCGGCGTGGCGGATCCGCCATGCGCCAGCTTACGGCGGCGGCTCGAAGCGGTAACCGACGCCGTACACGGACTGCAGGCAGTCAGCCTCGGGCAGGCGGGCGGCCAGCTTGCGGCGGATGTTCTTGATGTGCGAGTCGACCGTGCGGTCGTTGTTGTCGCGCTGGTCCGCGTGCGCGCAGTCGAGCAGTTGCTGGCGCGAGTAGACCCGGCCCGGATTGGCGATCAGTTCGGCCAGCAGCCGGAACTCCACCGGCGTGAGCGCCAGCGCCGCGCCGCCATGCGTGATGCACAGGCGTTCACGGTCCACCTGGAACTGCGGCACCGGCGCGGCTGCGGCGGTGGCCGGTGCTGCCGCGGTGGCCAGTTGGGCCATGCCGGCCGCGCGGCGCAAGTGAGCGCGCACGCGGGCCACCACTTCGCGCGGGCTGAACGGCTTGCAGACGTAATCGTCGGCGCCCGATTCCAGTCCCAGCAGGCGGTCGATCTCGTCCACCCGCGCCGTCAGCATGATGATGGGCAGCGCCGAGAAGGCGCGCACGGCGCGGCACACGCCGATGCCGTCCAGGCCGGGCAGCATCAGGTCCAGCACCATCAGGTCCGGCGCATGGGCGCGCACCGCCTCCACGGCGGCCACGCCATCGGCTACGCGCGTCACGCGCAGGCCGGCGGCCACGAAATAATCGGCCAGCAGCGCGGCGATCTTCACGTCGTCTTCCACGACCAGGATGTGGGCGTTGTTATCCATGTGCTGTGCCTCTGGTTGGCGGGTGGATCGGCAGCCGGACCAGCATGCGCACGCCGCCAAGGGGTGAAGGCAAGGCCACGATGCTGCCGCCGTGGGCCTCCACCATGGCCTTGCAGATGGCCAGCCCCAGGCCGCTGCCGCCGCGCCCGCGCGCGCCGTCGGCCCGGTACAGGCGGTCGAACAGGCGCGCCAGCAGGCCGACCGGCACACCGGGCGCGCTGTCGTCCACGCTCAGTTGCGCCCAGGCGCCGTCGGCGGCCAGCGTGACGGCGATGCGGCCGCCGCTGTCCGTGTAGCGCACGCTGTTTTCCAGCAGGTTCACACACACTTGCGTCAGGCGGCCGCTGTCGCCCGTCAGCACCAGTGGCATGTCCGGCAGCGACGCCGTCAGCGTGAGGCCGGCCTGCTGCGCGCGCAGGCGGTAGCGTTCCAGCAGCGGGCGCAAAAGCGCGGCCAGGTCCAGCTGCTGCCAGTGGTATTGCAGGTCGCCCGCGTCGGCCAACGCCAGCTGGTGCAGATCGTCCACCAGCTGGTTCAGGCGCAGCACTTCCGCGTGCAGCGAATCGAGCGCGTTGACGTCGGCCTTGCGTATGCCGTCGAGCAGGGCTTCGATCTCGCCGCGGATCACCGTCAGCGGGGTGCGCAATTCGTGCGAGATGTCGGCCAGCATGCGGCGCCGCTGCTGCTCGCTTTCCTCCAGCGCCTGCGCCATCGCGTTCACATGCAGCGCCAGTTCGGCCAGCTCGTCGCGCGACAGCACCGGCGCGCGCGCCGCGAATTCGCCGCGCGCCAGCTTTTCCGTCACGCCGCGCAGCGCGGCCACGGGCCGCAGCAGGTGGCGCGCCAGCCAGATGGCGGCCAGGATGGCCAGGCCGATCAGCGCGCACGAGAGCAGCAAAATCGTTCGTAGCTGGCCGCGCAGGAAGGTGGCGGCGCTGGCGTCGTCGCCACCGGCCTGGCGCAGCGGCATCAGGCGCATGCGGCCCACCACCTGGCCATCGACCTTGATGTCGCGCTCTATGCCGGGCGGGAAGTCGGGCGGGCCGATCAGCGACTGGCCTTGCGCGTCGACGATGGAGATGCGCGAGGCAAAACCGGCGGGATCGGCGCCGCCCGGACGGCGCGGCGGCGGCAGGGGGGCACGTGGGGGCGGC
>DATFBD010000053.1:0-52986 GCA_035254005.1 Burkholderiaceae bacterium
GGTGTTGATGGTGATGCCGCGTGCTTTTTCTTCAGGAGCAGCGTCGATCTGGTCGTAGGCTTTCGCTTCGCCGCCGAACTTCTTCGACAGTACGGTTGCGATCGCAGCGGTCAGGGTGGTCTTGCCGTGGTCAACGTGACCGATGGTGCCGACGTTGACGTGCGGCTTGGTCCGTTCGAATTTCTCTTTTGCCATTTTATTCTTCCTTAAAACAATGTGTTAAAGGGGCCGGAGGATCTCCCCGGCCGCCCAATTTTCAAAATTACTTGGCTTTCGCGGTGACGATCGCGTCGATCACATGCTTAGGCGCTTCGGAGTAGTGCTTGAATTCCATGGTGTAGGTCGCACGGCCTTGCGTTGCGGAACGCAGGGTGGTCGAGTAACCAAACATTTCCGACAGTGGCACTTCGGCTTTGATGATCTTGCCGCCGCCGCCTGGGATTTCGTCCATGCCCTGCACCATACCGCGGCGGGACGACAGGTCGCCCATCACGGTACCGGCGTAGTCTTCCGGCGTTTCCACTTCCACGGCCATCATCGGCTCCAGGATGACGGGGTTGGCGCGCTTGCAGCCTTCCTTGAACGCCATCGAACCGGCCATGCGGAACGCGTTTTCGTTCGAGTCCACGTCGTGGTACGAACCGAAGGTCAGGGTGACCTTGACGTCAACCACTGGGTAGCCAGCCAGAACGCCGTTCTGCAGGGTTTCGCGCACACCTTTTTCCACCGCAGGGATGTATTCGCGAGGAACCACACCGCCCTTGATGGCGTCGACGAATTCGAAGCCCTTGCCTTGTTCCTGCGGTTCGACCGTCAGCACGGCGTGGCCGTACTGGCCGCGACCACCGGACTGCTTGACGAACTTGCCTTCCACGTCCGACACCGACTTGCGGATCGTTTCGCGGTACGCCACTTGTGGCTTGCCGACGGTCGCTTCCACGCCGAATTCGCGCTTCATACGGTCGACGATAATTTCCAGGTGCAGCTCGCCCATACCACCGATGATGGTCTGGCCCGATTCTTCATCGGTCTTGACGCGGAACGAAGGATCTTCCTGTGCCAGGCGGTTCAGGGCCAGGCCCATCTTTTCCTGGTCGGCCTTGGTCTTAGGCTCGACAGCCTGCTGGATCACAGGCTCAGGGAACACCATCTTTTCCAGGGTGATGATGGACGCTGGATCGCACAGGGTCTCACCGGTGGTCACGTCTTTCAGGCCCACGGCGGCGGCGATGTCGCCGGCGCGCACTTCCTTGATCTCTTCACGCTGGTTAGCGTGCATCTGCAGAATACGGCCCAGGCGTTCCTTGCGGCCCTTGACCGAGTTGTAGACGGTGTCGCCGGCGTTGATCACGCCCGAGTACACGCGGAAGAAGGCCAGCTGGCCGACGAACGGGTCGGTCATGATCTTGAAGGCCAGTGCCGAGAACTTCTCGTCGTCAGCCGCTTTACGGGTGGCTGGCTCTTCGTGCTCGTCGGTACCCGACACGGCGGCGATGTCCACTGGCGATGGCAGGAACTCGATCACGGCGTCCAGCATGGCTTGCACGCCCTTGTTCTTGAACGCGGTACCGCACATCATCGGCACGATTTCGGAAGCGATGGTACGCTCGCGCAGTGCTTTCTTGATGTCGGCTTCGGACAGGTCGCCCTCTTCCAGGTACTTGTTCATCAGCTCTTCGCTCGCTTCAGCAGCGGCTTCGACCATCTTCTCGCGCCATTCGGCGGCCGAATCGGCCAGCTCGGCTGGGATGTCGACGTAGTCGAACTTCATGCCCTGGGAAGCGTCGTCCCAGATGATGGCTTTCATCTTGACCAGGTCGATCACGCCCTTGAAGTTTTCTTCGGCGCCGATCGGGATCTGGATCAGGACCGGGTTGGCCTTCAGGCGCGCGCGCATCTGGTCGTAGACCTTGAAGAAGTTGGCGCCGGTACGGTCCATCTTGTTGACGAAGGCCAGACGTGGCACTTTGTACTTGTTAGCCTGACGCCACACGGTTTCCGACTGTGGCTGCACGCCGCCCACGGCGCAGTAAACCATGCAAGCGCCGTCCAGCACGCGCATCGAACGCTCCACCTCGATGGTGAAGTCGACGTGGCCCGGGGTGTCGATGATGTTGATGTGGTGTTCTGGGAAGTTGTTGGCCATGCCTTTCCAGAAGCAGGTGGTCGCCGCGGAGGTAATGGTGATACCGCGCTCTTGTTCCTGCTCCATCCAGTCCATGGTGGCGGCGCCGTCGTGCACTTCGCCAATCTTGTGGTTCACGCCGGTGTAGAACAGCACGCGCTCGGTGGTGGTGGTCTTACCTGCGTCGATGTGAGCGGAGATACCGATGTTGCGGTAGCGCTCAATGGGGGTCTTGCGGGCCATAATTAATCCTAAATCTTTGAATGGACAAAACCGAGCACCATTTTTTAGCTAAAAAATGAGCCCGGCCTCGAACAACAGATAACAGCCGGACCGCACAGGGTCCGGCCGGTTTTATTAGAAGCGGAAGTGCGAGAACGCCTTGTTCGCTTCTGCCATGCGGTGCACTTCATCGCGCTTTTTCATCGCACCGCCGCGGCCTTCAGCCGCTTCCATCAGCTCGCCGCCCAGGCGCTGTGGCATGGACTTCTCGCTGCGCTTGTTGGCAGCTTCACGCAGCCAGCGCATCGACAGGGCCATACGGCGCACTGGACGCACTTCGACTGGCACCTGGTAGTTGGCGCCGCCGACGCGGCGGGATTTCACCTCAACCAGCGGCTTGGCGTTGTTGATGGCGGTGGCGAACACTTCCAGCGGGTCTTTGCCCGACTTGGCGGCGATGTGCTCGAAGGCACCGTAGATGATGTTTTCAGCGACCGATTTTTTACCGGACAGCATCAGCACGTTAACGAACTTGGCGACATCCGTGTTGCCGAATTTAGGATCTGGCAAGATTTCGCGCTTGGGTACTTCACGACGACGTGGCATATCAATTCCTTTCAATCTTCAGTTGAGGTGCGCAGATATGGGTTCGCACTCTCACGGAAGGCCATCATAGCCATCCACTTACTCGACCCGTTGCGGTCGATTACATTCACTTAGCTCTTACTGCCACTGAGCGAAACTTGGGGTATTACTTCTTACCGGCCTTGGCACGCTTGGTACCGTACTTCGAGCGGGCTTGCTTACGGTCTTTCACGCCTTGGGTATCCAACGCGCCGCGGACCATGTGGTAACGCACACCTGGCAAGTCTTTGACACGACCGCCGCGCAGCAGCACAACGCTGTGCTCTTGCAGGTTGTGGCCTTCACCGCCGATGTACGAAATGACTTCGAAACCGTTGGTCAGACGCACTTTGGCGACCTTACGCAAAGCCGAGTTAGGCTTCTTAGGAGTGGTGGTGTACACACGGGTGCAAACGCCACGTTTTTGCGGGCTGTTTTCCAGCGCCGGCGACTTGCTCTTCACGGTCGAAGCGACGCGTGGGTTGCGAATCAGTTGATTGATGGTTGGCATCGTTCTAAATCCAACAAAGTTACAACGTTGATAACCCGGGCAATTACCCGGGGGCGAAAACTGAGTCCCTTTCTACACCGACAGCGGAGGCGCGAAAAGCCACTCGCGCGGGAGCGGCTACAAAAGCGTATACGATGTGCAGAATAAATTGAGAACTCGCGAGTATAGACTTGGTCTTGAGGCCAGTCAATCTATTTCGCGGCGGTGGCGACCGTTGTGCGCCGTCGCGGCGGCGCGCGCCGAACCAGTAAAAACTAGCTGTATGATCGGGAAACACTTGATAATAGCAGACATTTTTTCCGCCCCCGCCTTTATGTCATCCCTGTTGCGCCCCGCCAACCTGTTCCTGCTCGCCACCTATCTGCTGCTGTCGCTCGTGCCCTACGTGCCATGGCTGCTGGGCAAACCGGTCGAGCAGCCATGGCAGATCGCAGCCGTCGAGGCGCTGGGCTGGCTCACGGCCTGGGCCGTGTTCAAGCGCCCGGCCTGGTTCCACTGGCTGCTGCTGCCCGCGTTTGTGGCACTGCCGGCCGAGATCTACCTGTTCGTGTTCTATGGCCAGGGCATCTCCACCCACCACCTGGGCATCATCGCCGAGACCAGTCCCCGCGAAGCGATGGAATTTTTGGGCCAGAAAGTGTGGCTGCTGGGCGGCGCCATGGCCGCCGTACTGGCCTGGTGGCTGGCGGCCCAGATCGTGGCCGTGCGCTGCCGGGCGCTGGACTTCGCCGGCCGCGGCCGCCAGGGGGCGCTGGCGGCGCTGCTGGTACTGGGCGGGGTCGGTGGCTGGGGCTACGAATTCGGCATCCAGGCCAAGCCATCCGCGTCGGCCAGGGCCACCCAGCCAGCCCCGCCGGCCACCGCGCCGGCCAGCCACGCGGTATCGGGCAGCGTGGCCGCGTCCGGCTTCGGCGACGGTGCCAGCGACGACGAGGAGGAAGATGCGGACGAGGATAGCAGCCCGTCGCTGCCGGCCGTGCCGGCGGCCGGCCACCTGCGCTGGAAGCTGGCGGCCCTGCCCTACTGGGCCCGCTCGCCCGTCGATGGCGACGCGTTCACGGCCAGCTGGCCGTTCGGACTGGCGGCGCGCTTTGCCGACTTCGCGAAGGAACGCCGCTACCTGGCCGAGCTCGATGAGCGCAGCCGCAGCTTCCATTTCCAGGCGCACCAGGCCACGCCCGGCCAGCAGCCCGAGACCGTGGTGCTGGTGATCGGCGAATCGTCGCGCTACGACCGCTGGAGCCTGAACGGCTATCCGCGCGACACCAACCCCCTGCTCAAGCGCGAACCCAACCTGGTGACGCTGCCGGACGTGATCACGGCCGTGTCGGCCACGCGGCTGTCGGTGCCGGTGATCATTTCGCGCAAGCCGTCGACGCAAAGCCTCAAGGATGGCTTTTCCGAGAAATCGTTCCTGACGGCCTACAAGGAAGCGGGCTACAAGACCTGGTGGCTGTCGAACCAGGTCTCGTTCGGCCAGTTCGACACGCCCGTGTCCGTGTTCGCCAAGGAAGCCGACGTGATCCAGTTCCTCAACCTGGGCGGCTTCACCAACCGCTCCAATTTCGACGCCGTGCTGCTGGAACCGCTGGCGCGCGCCATCGCCGACCCGGCGCCGAGAAAGCTGATCGTGCTGCACTCGCTGGGCAACCACTGGAACTACAGCCAGCGCTATCCGAAGACCTTCGACAAGTGGCAGCCGTCGCTGTTCGGCGTCGACAAACCGGTCTACACGGACACCAAGATCAAGCCGCAGCTCAACAACAGCTACGACAACTCCATCCTGTACACGGACTGGTTCCTGTCGCAGGCGATCGACACCCTCAAGCAAACCCACCAGCTGGGCGCGCTGGTGTACGTGGCCGACCATGGCCAGACCCTGTACGACGGCAGCTGCAACCTGGCCTTCCACGGCCACAACACGCAGTTCGAATTCCACATCCCGGCCTTCGTCTGGTATTCCGACCAGTACCGCGAGCGCTATCCGGAAAAAGTGCGGCAACTGCTGCGCCACCGCAAGGCCAGGCTGGCCACCGAAAACATGTTCCACACGCTGCTGGACCTGGGCGACATCGCCTACCCGGGCGAGCGGCTCGAATGGAGCTTCATCAACGCCCGTTTCAAGCAGCACAAGCGCTACGTGGACAGCTATGGCTGGACCAACTACGACAACGCCATCATCAAGGGCGATTGCCGCGAAGTGATCGACAAGGACAAGCCGCTCAAGCAGGAGAAGTGAGCCGTTGCCCTCCCGGCGGACGGTACGCGGCGCTCACCGCCCGATTTCAAAACAGTAAAGTGTTGTTTTTTGCACTGCCGCAAAATCTTCAACTGGTTTCATAGCGTAGCCATCATGACCTCACGCCCGGCGTTTAGTCGTACTCTATGGCTCAAGGATTCCGATTAAAAAATAGCGAATTGACATCATTTTGTGTCCCTTGTAATTTGGTTCTCAACACTCGGATTGCCGGGTGTTTTCTTGCTATAGGGGATAAACATGAAATTCAAATCATTACTGCTGGCGGCCATGCTGGCCGCTTCCACCGGCACCGCGCTGGCGGAGGACCTGACCCAGAACGTGTCGATGTCGACCGTCTCGCCGGGCAGCTACACGGCCCACTTCGGTTCCGACCACAATTACGCGGGCGCGTTCACCGACACCTTCACCTTCAACCCGTCGGTCGGGCCCAGCCTGGCCAACGCCGTCATCCAGACCCTGTCGTTGATGGGCAATAACAACCTCAACTTCACGGGCGCCTCGCTGAACGGCAACGCGCTGACCCTGTCGCCCACGGGCGCCTACGAGTGGGGCATGCTCAATCCTGTCAACGTCACGGGCACGCTGACGCTGACCGTGATGGGCAACGTCATCACGCCGTCGGCCAGCTATTCGGGCGACATCAACGTGGCCGCCGTGCCGGAGCCGGAAACCTATGGCATGCTGCTGGCCGGCCTGGGCGTGGTTGGCTTCCTGGCCCGCCGCCGCAAAGCCGGGTGACGCCGCGCCTGGCGCCCGTCCGGCGCGCCCCCGCCACCTTGCCGACCAAATCGGCCCGCCCCGGCCGCGACCGCGCACCGGGGCATCGGAGACGCGGCAGCGTCTCTCTTTTTGCCGGGACTGGTTTGGGCCAGGCCCGCCCCGGCTGGTAAACTGGGGGGATGAAACCTGCCGTCTCCCCCACCACCACCAGCATCGGCCTGCGCTTTGACCAGCCCGGCCATCCTCCCGCCACCATCACGGAATTCCAGGGCGTGCGCAGCCTGCACCTGGGCACCTCCTGGGTGCAGGGCGCCATGCGCCTGGCACGGCCGGACGCGATCGAACTCGAATACGTGCAAATGATGATGATGTGGCTGCTGTTCGTGCAGCGCCCGCGCCACGTGGTGCAACTGGGCCTGGGCAGCGCCGCGCTGACCAAATTCTGCTACCGCCGCCTGCCCGACACGCGCGTGACGGCCATCGAACTGAACCCGAACGTGATCGCCATCTGCCGCTCACTGTTCGGCCTGCCCGACAACGATGCCCGCTTGCAGGTGCGCGAAATGAACGCGCTCGACTTCGTGCTCGACCCGGCCAACCACGGCACGGTCGACGCGCTGCAGGTTGACCTGTACGACGAGCAGGCGCGCGGCCCCGTGCTCGACACGCCCGAGTTCTACCAGGCCTGCTACGACTGCCTGGGCGCGGACGGCGTGATGACCACCAATGTGTTCGGCGAGTTCAGCAACTACGACAAGAACCTGCTGGCCATGGAACAGGTGTTCGACGCCGTGGTGTGGCTGCCCGAAGTGCACGACGCCAATATCGTCGTGATCGCGTTCAAGCACGCCCCCGTGCTGGATTTCAGCGTGCTGTATGAACGGGCGGGCGCCATCAAGAAGGAATTGAATTTGCCGGCCAAGTCCTGGGTCAATGGCCTCAAGGTGTGGATGCGCGACCACCAGTAACGACGCGCTGCGCGCGCGGCCGGAAAGGCGAAAAACGACAGAAACTTGCTGCGGCGAAACGATAAAGGCGTTGCCGATCGACAAGCGTACGCGAAATTCCCTTATAAAGCACGCACTATTGCACGGGCTGCTCATTATGCAACATCTTGGTGCATGCAAGTTTGTCTAGACCAATTGTGCACTGTAGTATTTTCTCGGTGGTGAATACCCTTCGCCAGCATGCAGGAAAGCCGTCACCCCTCGGCTGTTTGTTCAGATAAAAACCACACGAGAGAATGACCTATGAAGAGAGCCCCCGGCAATACCCGCACCCGCCACACTACCTCCACCCAAGCCCCCCGCTTCCAACGCACCCTGCTCGCCAGCGCCCTGCTGCTGGCCGCCGGCGCCAGCTATGCCCAGTCCGACGCCGCCCCGGCCGCGTCCACCGAGCAGACGGTGGTGGTGCTCGGTTCGCGTTCCGCCGCCAAGACGGCGCTCGACACGTCGGCCCCGGTCGGCCTGATCAGCCTGAAAGACATGCAGACGGCCGGCCCGCTGGAGCTGGGCAAGCTGCTGCAGACGCTGGACCCTTCGTTCAACTTCTCCACCACCTTCATCAGCGACGGTTCCGACATCATCCGTCCGGCCACGCTGCGCTCGCTCGGCCCTGACCAGGTGCTGGTGCTCGTGAACGGCAAGCGCCGCCACCAGCAGGCGCTGGTGAACGTGCAGCAAACCGTGGGCCGCGGCTCGGCCGGTACCGACATCAACGCCATTCCGCTGGCGGCCATCCACCACATCGAAGTGCTGCGCGACGGCGCCGCCGCCCAGTACGGTTCGGACGCCATCGCCGGCGTGATCAACATCGTGCTCAAGAGCCAGGTCAAGGAAACCACCGTCAGCGGCACCGTGGGCACCACCTCCGAAGGCGACGGCGACCTGTACTCGGGCAGCGCCAACACCGGCTTCGCGCTGGGCCAGGACGGCGGCTTCCTGAACCTGACGGCCGAAGCGCGCAAGCGCGGCGAGACCAACCGCGCCGGCCCCGACACGCTGCGCGTGGACCCGCCGCGGGTGACCCAGCACATCGGCGACAGCGACGCCAAGGACGCCTACCTGTGGTGGAACGCGGCCCTGCCGGTGGACAAGAACGGCGAGTTCTACGCCTTCGGCGGCCTGTCCAAGCGCAAGGGTAATTCCTACGGCTTCTTCCGCTCGGCCGGCGACGCGCGCACCGTGCCCGAAGTCTACCCGAACGGCTTCCTGCCCAACATCCAGACCACCGTCAAGGACAACTCGTTCGCCTTCGGCTACCGCCGCGACCTGGCCAACGACTGGAAGGCCGACCTGTCGATCAACCACGGCGAAAGCGAACTGGACTTCCACGAAGCGAACTCCATCAACACCAGCTACTGGTATGAGCCGAAGCCGGGCGGCGGCATCTACGCCGAATCGCCACGCGAGGCCGACACGGGCAAGCTGAAGTTCACCCAGACCACCATCAACGCCGACCTCAAGGGCCCGCTGGCCGTGGGCAGCGGCAGCGTGTTCCTGGCCACCGGCTTCGAATACCGCGCCGACAACTACCAGATCGAAGCGGGCGACCCTGTGTCCTACCAGTACGGCCGCACCAACAACCCGGCCATCGCCATCCTGAACCAGGCCGGCACCACGGCCGCGTCCGGCATCCAGGGCTTCCCCGGCTACACGCCAGGCACGGCGGTCGATTCGGGCCGCCACAACATCGCCCTGTACATCGACGCCGAGCACAAGCCGGTGGACAACCTGACGCTGGCTGGCGCCGTGCGCTGGGAGAAGTATTCCGACTTCGGCAGCACCACCACCGGCAAGCTGAGCGCGCGCTGGGATCCGAGCAAGCAAGTGGGCCTGCGTGCCAGCGTCTCGACCGGCTTCCGCGCCCCCAGCGTGCAGCAAGAGTTCTACAGCTCCGTGTCGACCAACCTGAACAACGGCGTGCTGACGGAAACCCTGACGGCCCGCCAGGGCAGCGCCGTGACCCAGGCATTCGGCATCGCCCCGCTGAAAGAGGAAACCTCGACCAGCGGCAGCATCGGTATGGTGCTGCGTCCGGCCAAGAACATGTCGCTGACCATGGACGCCTACGAGATCAAGATCAAGGACCGCATCGTGTTCTCGAGCGAGATCTCGCCTGAGGCCAATGGCGGCCCGATCGCCAACATCCTCAAGCCGCTGGGCGTGGGCCAGGCCCAGTTCTTCACCAACGCCGTCGATACCCGCACCCGCGGCCTGGACATCGTGGCCGACCACACGACGCACTTCTCGAACGCCAAGCTGGTGCTGTCCGGCCAGTTGGGCTTCAACAAGACGGAAGTGACGAAGCGCCATTCCTCGTCGTCCGTGCTGACCGGTGACCAGCTGTTCGACCAGTCGCAAGTGACGCTGCTGGAACACGGCCAGCCACGCAAGCACCATGTGATCGGTGCCGACGTGACCACCGGCCCATGGGACGTGAATGTGCGCGCCAACTACTATGGCGAAGTGAAGGCCGAGAACTTCAGCCCGCTGCAGACGTGGGGCGCCAAGTGGCTGGTCGACAGCTCGGTGCGCTATGCGTTCAGCCAGCGCACCTTCCTGAGCGTGGGCGTGAATAACCTGTTCAACACCCTGCCGGACGAGTGGACCAACGGCGGCGTGTTCCCCAAACTGGGCTTCACCCGCTGCTGGGAAACCTGCCCGATCGGCGTGAACGGCCGCTCGATGTACGTGCGCGTCGATTCGGCGTTCTAAGCCTGCGCAAGGCGCCGCCGGCCAGCCCGGCGGCACGCGGCAAGCAAGGGGTCAGACTTTCGGGTCTGGCCCTTTTTTTCGTGGGGGCCCGGACAGGCCGCACACGTTATTGGAATTTACTCTGGATCAATGCACATTGTTTGCGGCTCTCGTCAAGGCCACCGGCCTTGATTTGTTCCAGCAGCCCTTTGGCGGCGTTTTTCTGGACCAGGATGGCTTTCTCTTTTCCTTGTGGAATCGTTGGATTGGTCATCGTCTCAACCGCGCTCTGCATGAGTCCTCCCAGGACCAGGACATCGTCATTCTTCAAGGGACAAGCATAATTCGCCATCAACAGTCCGTTCCATAGCCAGATACTGCCATTACCGCTGTTGGGCTCGACGTGCGTGACAACCACATGCAGCACCGGCTTGCCGGTAAATTCTGACAACACGTTATAACCGGCATCCTTGAATACCTTTTCCACCACCCCGGGGGCGGCATCGGTTCTACGGTCAATAAATACGGACTCGGCGGCAAGCAGATTGGCCGAAAGGCACATCGCGACAAGAGAAAGAACTAATCTACGCATTGATCATCCATTTAATAAGCTATAAATATTTCTTCGGCGCTTATACGAAAGCGCGTCACCCGCATTCTATGCCTACAGGCAACATTTCGGAAATCAGGAGCGCACACAACTACAGCGAATGCGGGCCTGGTTTTGGCCCGTTTGCCATGCTGCGTCCACCATGCGTATATGCTGCCAGGTGCAGCAACGCCGCCAGCTGCCTGACCAGTTCATCCATCCGCTCGGCCGGCACTTGCGCGTAGCCCAACATCAAACCCTGCCAGCCGGACTGCCCCTGCACTGCGTGCTCGCTCAGCGGCCGCGCCACGATGCCGTGGGCGCGCGCCTGGGCGCTGAGGGCCGTGTCGGACAGCGCAGGGTCGGTGAAGCGCAGCGCCAGGTGCATGCCGGCCGAGCCGCCGTGGACGGTGGCCACCGATCCCATGTGCTGTTCCAGCGCCGCCACCAGCGCGTCGCGCCGCTGGCGGTACAGGCGGCGCATGCGGCGCAGGTGCAGCGCGAACTGGCCGCTGCGCAAAAATTCAGCCAGCGCCAGCTGGTCGGCCACGCGCCCGCGCGCGCTCGCTTGCCCGCGCACGGCCGCCAGCGCGGCGGCCAGCGCCGGCGGCACGACGACGAAGCCGATCCGCAGCGACGGGAACATGGTCTTGCTGAACGTGCCCAGGTACAGCACGGGCGCGTCCGGCTCCAGCCCCTGCATGGCCGACAAGGGCGCGCCGTCGTGGCGGAACTCGCTGTCGTAGTCGTCCTCGATGATCAGGGCGCCGGCCGCGCGCGCGGCCGCCAGCAGCGCCAGCCGCCGGCGCAGGCTGAGCACGGAGCCGGTCGGATACTGGTGCGACGGCGTCGTGTACACGAGACGCGGCGGCCGGTCGCGCCAGTCGGCCGCTTGCGGCGCCATGCCTTCCTCGTCCACGGGGATGCCCTGCACGTCGAGTCCGGCCGCGCGGAACGCGGCCAGCGCGCCCGCGTAGCCGGGATGCTCGTGCCACACCGTGTCGCCCTCGTCGGCGAAGGCGCGCGCGCACAGGTCGAGGCTGCTCTGGGTGCCGTCCGTGATGAACACCTGACTGGCTTCGCACACGACGCCGCGCGCGGCCCGCAGATGGTCGGCGATGGCGGCGCGCAAGGCCGGTTCGCCGGCCGGATCCGCGTAGTTGAGCTGCGCCACCGTCAGGCCGCGCCAGGCCCGCTCCAGCATGCGGCGCCACAAGGTGAGCGGGAACTGCTCGAGCGCCGGCACGCCGGGCACGAAGGCGCCCGATTCGTCGCTGGCCGGCGCCACAGGAAGGTGGCGCATGCGGCGCGCCAGGCCCGCGCGCGCGGCCGGCACGGCGGCAACAGGCGGGCGTTCCGGCGCCACCGCCGCCACCACCGTGCCGCGCCGGTCCGTGCGCAGATAGCCTTCGCTGGCCAGTTGCTCGTAGGCGTACAGCACGGTGTTGCGGGCCACGCCCAGTTCCTCGGCCAGCGCGCGCGTGGCCACCAGCCGGGTGCCGGCGGCCAGCGTGCCGTCGCGGATGGCGGCCCGCAGGCATTCGTGCAGCAGGCGCTGGCGCGGCCAGCCGTGGTGGCGGTGCCGCTCCGTATAGCGGTCGATCAGGCGGGCGTAATCCATCTGTGGCTCCATGAAATTGCGTGGCGCTGGACCTGTTGCCAGAGCCAGCACGCCATTATATTGAGTACTCAACAACTTTTCCTGGAAACCCACCCTGATGAAAGACTCCGCCGTCCCCGTCCCCGCCAGCGACCGCACCCGCGTGCGCCGCGGCGCTGAAAACGCCCGCTACGATGAAGCCACCCTGCATGCGATCGTCGACGATGCCTACCTGTGCCACATCGCCTTCAGCGACGACCAGGGCGCCCACTGCATCCCCACGGCCTGCTGGCGCAGCGGCGGCCACCTGTACATCCACGGCTCGAACGGCAGCCGCCTGCTCAGGCAGCTGGTGCGGCAGACGTGCTGCGTCACCATCAGCCACCTCGATGGCCTGGTGCTGGCCCGCTCGGCGTTCAGCCATACGATGAACTATCGCTCGGCCATGGTGTACGGCAGCTTCGAGGTGGTGGACGATGACGCGGGCAAGCACGCGGCGCTGGAGGCGCTGATGGACAAGCTGGCGCCGGGCCGCCAGGCCGAGATCCGCCCCGGCAATGACAAGGAATACGCAGCCACCACGGTGCTGCGCATCAGCCTGGCCGAAGCGGCCTGCAAGGTGCGCGCGGGCGGCCCCAACGATGACGAGGAAGACCTCAGCTGGCCGGCGTGGGCAGGCGTGCTGCCGTTCGCACGCACGCGCGTGGCGCCGGTGGCCGATCCGGCGTGCACGGTGGCGGCGCCGCCCTATGTACTGGACTGGCCGACCCGGCAGGAGGCGCTGGCGCCGATCTACTAGAAATGCGTGAAATGGGCCTCGTCCGGCCCGCTGGCCACGGCCAGCGCGGCGCCGGGCTTGGCGGTCGTCGTGGGCCGGCGCGCCGCGCCCGGCTTGAGCGTCACGGGACGGCGCGGCCCGCCACGGCGCATGGGATCGGCCGCCGCGTACTGCTTGAACACGGCCATCAGCTGGTCGAGCTGCTCAGCCTGGGCACTCATTTCCTCGGCCGTGGCCGCCAGTTCCTCGGAGCTGGCGGCGTTGACCTGGGTGGTCTGGCTCAGCTGGCCCACGGCGCTGTTAATCTGGCGCACGCCCGACGATTGCTCCTCGGACGCGGCCGCGATCTCCTGCACCAGGTCGGACGTCTTGCGGATGTTGGGCGCCATCTGGTCGAACATCAGGCCGGCCTGCTCGGCCAGCTCCACGCTGTCGGACGCCACCTTGCTGATCTCCTGGGCCGCCACCTGGCTGCGCTCGGCCAGCTTGCGCACCTCGGCCGCCACCACGGCGAAGCCCTTGCCGTGCTCGTGCGCGCGGGCCGCCTCGATGGCCGCGTTCAACGCCAGCAGATTGGTCTGGTAAGCGATGTCGTCGATGATGCCGATCTTGTCGGCGATCTGCTTCATGGCCGTGGCCGTGGCCTTGACGGCGTCGCCGCCGCGCGTCACGTCGTGCGCGGCCTGGGTCGCCATGCCGTCCGTGATCTTGGCGTTCTCGGCGTTCTGCGCGATCGAGGCCGTCATCTGCTCGATCGAGGCGCTGGTTTCCTCGACCCCGGCGGCCTGCTCGCTGGCCGCCTGCGACAGCGACTGGGCCGTCGCGTTCACTTCCTGCGCCGCCGCGCCCAGCGTGCCCACCACGCCCTGCACGTCGCGCACAATGGCCGACAGGCTGCGCGAGATCCACACGGCCAGCGTGCAGCCGAGCACGGCGATGACGACGTCGAACGACATGATCCACACCTTGGCCTGGTTGGCCACCGAACTCATGTGGGCCGAAGCGGCCTTGGTGTCGGCCTCGTTGAGCTGCGCCAGTTTCTCGGCGGCCATGGAGATGGCAGTGGCGGCGCCCTTGACGGCCTTGTCCAGCTCGGCGACGGTGGCGCCCTTCTCCCGCAGGGCTTCGAGCTGGGTCATGGCATCGTTGTAGGCGCGGGTGGCGGCCTGCAAGGCGTCAAGCTGCAGCAACTCGTCGCGGCCCGGCTCGCCGGCCGCGCGGTAGGCCGCCACCTGCTTGTCGATGGCGGCCAGGTCGTTGCGGAATTCAGCCGCGGCGTTACCGCCGCGCAGGATGTAATTCTTGAAGTCCTGCATCGCGTCGCCGTTCCATTTGGTGATGCCCAACACCGCGTCCTTGCGCGCCAGCGTGACACTTTCGAAATTGCCCCACGTGCCTTGCAAGGCCGACAGGTTGGTGAACGCGACCAGGCCCAGCGCGATCACCAGCACCACGATCGCGCCCATGCCGAAGTGCAGCCGGGTTTCCATTTTCATGTTCTTGAGCATGCTTTACTCCTGCTCGCCGGGCGGCCAGCGCGCGGCGCGCTAAAGTTGGTGGGGCCGGCCCGGCGGCGCGGCCGCGGGGCTGATGGACGTGGCCCGCGATGGCGCGCGATGGAGCGATGCGCCGGGGCTTGCGGCCTATTGTGACGGATTAAATCGCCCCAATACTCACAGATTCTTGCCTTGCAGGACGCAAGGCAGCACTGGCCACGGCAGAGTCAGGCCGGCGCCAGTGCGGCCATGGCGCCGATCTCGTCGGCCGACACCACGTGCTGCACGTTGAGCAGCAGCACGAAACGGCCCTGCACCTTGCCGATGCCTTGCAACAGGTCGGCCCGCACCTGGGCGCCGAAGGCTGGCGCCGGCTCGATATCGGCCGCCGCGATGTCGAGCACGGCGTTGACGGCATCGACCAGGATGCCGATCACGAACGGCCCGTCGCCGCTCGCCACCTCCACCACGATGATGCAGGTGCGCTTGCCGATCGGCGACGGGGTGCGGTCGAGCCGGCGCGCCAGGTCCATCACAGGCACGGCCGTGCCGCGCAGGTTGATCACGCCGCTGATGCAGGCCGGCATTTGCGGCACGCTCGTCACACCCTCGTACTCGATGATTTCCTTGATCGCCAGGATGCCGATGGCGAACATGTCGCCGCCCAGCATGAAGGTGAGAAACTGGGCCGGGCCGGCGTCAGCCGGCGCGGTGGAGGTGACGGACAGTGCGCTCATGGCAAGCTCCCCTGTTCAGAATTTGACGAAGTGCGATTCATCGGGATCGCCCATCTCGCTCATCTGGCGCGCGCCGCCGTACCCGCGCGCCAGCTTGACGGCCGCCTTGCCCGTCTTGCGCGTGGCGCTTTGCTGGTAACGGTTGCCACCCTGGAGCTTGAAGAACGACATGGTCTGCTGCAATTGCTCGGCCTGGCCACTCATTTCCTCGGCCGTGGCGGCCAGTTCCTCGGAGCTCGATGCATTTTGCTGCGTGGTTTGCGACAACTGGGTGACAGCCGAATTGATCTGGCCCACGCCCGACGATTGCTCCTCCGACGCGGCCGTGATCTCCTGCACCAGGTTGGAAGTGCGGCGGATATTGGGCACCATCTCGTCGAGCAGTTTGCCGGCCTTCTCGGCCAGCTCCACGCTGCTGCTGGCCACCTGCTCGATCTCCTGGGCCGCCACCTGGCTGCGCTCGGCCAGCTTGCGCACCTCGGCCGCCACCACGGCGAATCCCTTGCCGTGCTCGCCCGCGCGGGCCGCCTCGATGGCCGCGTTCAACGCCAGCAGATTGGTCTGATAGGCGATGTCGTCGATGATGCTGATCTTGCGCGCGATCTGCTGCATGGCCGCCACCGTGGAGCGGACGGCCTCGCCGCCCTCGGCCGCCTCCTGGGCCGCCTTGCTGGCGATGCCGTCGGTGACCTTGGCGTTTTCCGTGTTCTGCGAAATCGAGGCCGTCATTTGCTCCACCGAGGCCGAAGTCTGCTCGGTGCCGGCGGCCTGCTCGCTGGCCGCCTGCGACAGCGACTGGGCCGTGGCCGACACTTCCTCGGACGCGCTGGCCAGCGCCTCGGCGCCGTTGTTCACTTCCTGCACCACGTGCGACAGTTTTTCGATCATGCCCTTCATGGCCGCCAGCAGGCTGGTGCTGTCGCCGGCCTTCAGCTCCACCTCGGCCGTCAGGTCACCCTCGGCCACCCGGCGCACGATCTCGGCCGCGTAGCCGGGGTCGCCGCCCAGCTGGCGCAAAATGCCGCGCAGGATCAGCAGGCCCAGGCCCAGCAGCAGCACCAGCGCGACGGCCGATGCCATGTACATCTGGCTGGTGGCGCGGGCCGAGGCGGCGTCGGCCTCCTTGACGGCGTCGTCGCCGTATTGCACGTTCATGTCCACCAGCTTGCCCAGCGTGGTCTCGGCCGCCGCGAAGCGCGCTTTATTGTCCTGCAGCGCGCGGTGCAGCTCGTCGAACAGGGCCTTGCCCTTGGCCGCGCCATCGGTGCCGTTGATCTGGCCGGCGATCTGATCGATCTTCGCGTCGCCTTCCTTCCACTCGTTCCATTCCTTGACGAACTGGTTCCAGACCCGCTCCTCCTCCTGGGTCTGCGGCAGTGGTTCATAAATCTTCCAGCCCTTGTCCACGCGCGCCCAGATGGCCTGCTTGCGCTTCAGGATCTCGGCCACCTCGCGCCACTGGTCGGGATACGGCGCCAGCGATTCGATGCCGCGGCTGGATGAACGCAACGCCGTCTGTGCCTCGTTGATCATCTGCAAGCCCTGCACGGATGGCATGCGGTTGCGGCCCACCTCGGCCAGCATCTCCCCTTCCTTCTTCAAGCCCATGAAGGCCACCATCATCACCGCCACCAGCGCCAGCACGGCCACCGCCAGCAAGGCGCTAATCTTGGTCTTCACCGTCAATTGTGCAAACATGCTTACTCTCCCCAGTTGCCGGACATATGTCCTGTTATCGTATTTTTTCATTGCCGCGCGCGGCCCTCAGTGCGGGCCCTCAGTGCGGGGCGCGTGGCTTTCGGCCAGCGCCCGCAGGCGCCGCCGCTCGGTGCGCATCCACGTCACCAGCGCGTCGGCCGGCATGGGCCGGGCCAGCAGATAACCTTGCGCCAGGTCGCACCCGAGCGTGCGCAGCAACTGCCAGTCCTCCTCGGTCTCCACGCCCTCGGCCACGGTGGCCACACCCAGCCGCTGGCCCAGTTCCAGCGCGCTTTTCAGCACCACGTGGCGGTTCGGCCACTGCGCCGCGCCATGCACGAAGGCGCGGTCTATCTTCAATTCCGTGAACGGGCAGCGGGCGAACTGCTGCATCGACGAATAGCCGATGCCGAAGTCGTCCATCGCCAGCCCGAAGCCCATCAGCCGCAAGCGCCCCAGGTTGGTCAGCGCCTGCGACAGCTGGCGCATCACGCTCGTTTCCGTCACCTCCCACACCAGCGCGGCGGGCGCCACGCCGGCTGCCTGCACGGCCGCCGCCAGCAAGTCGACGAAGGCGCGCTCGGCCAGGTTGTCGGCCGACAGGTTGACCGACACCGTCAGCGGCGGCAGGCCGGCCCGCTGCCACTCGGTCAGCTGGGCCAGCACCTGGCGCACCAGCGCCAGCGTGAAGTCGGCCATCAGCGGCGTGCCTTCCAGCGCCGGGATGAAATGCTGCGGCGCCAACAGGCCGCGTACCGGGTGCTGCCAGCGCACCAGCGCCTCCAGCCCTTTCAGGTGGCCGCTCTGCATGGTGACCTTGGGCTGGTAGTGCAGCAGGAACTGGCCAGCCGCCAGCGCCTGCTCCAGCTCGGCGACGGCGGGCAAGGCATGTTCAGGCAGCGCCGCCTCGGCCGCCTCGCCGCGTCCGGCCCGGGTCAGCAGCGCCTCCAGCGCGTCGCGCTGCACCGGCTTGAGCAAGGTGCCCAGCAGGCCGATGGCGGCGTCCTCGGAGCCCATGTTCTCGATGATCTCCAGCAGCCGCGGGTCGCGCGCGCTGACCACGATCAGGTGCCGCGCCAGGCGCCGCTCGCGCAGCTGGCAAGTCAGTTCGATGCCGTCCATGCCCGGCATTTCGAGGTCGGTCAGCACCAGGAACAGCGGCACGCCCTGCTCCGCCTCCAGCAGACGCAAGGCCTCGTTGCCGTCGGCCGCCTCCAGGATGACGCCGCAGCCCAGTTCCCGCAGCAGGCCCACCAGGTAGCTGCGCTGCACGGCGCTGTCATCCACCACCATCACGCGCTGGCCGTGCCAGGGCGCGCCCGCGCGCGCGGCGGCCGCTGCGCCCGGTTCAGTGATGGTGGGGGTGGCGTTCATGGCGGTGCCGGTCTCAGTTGCCGAATCCGGCCAGCTGGGCCAGGATGTCGCGGTAGATCTGGTTCAGCGGCACGGATTTCTCCACCCCGCCCCGTTTCACGGCTTCCTTGGGCATGCCGTACACCACGCAACTGGCCTCGTCCTGGGCCACGGTGCGCGCGCCGGCCTTGAGCATTTCCAGCAGCCCGGCCGCGCCATCGTCGCCCATGCCCGTCATGATCACGCCCAGCGCGTTGGCGCCGGCGCAGCGGGCCACCGAGCGGAACAGCACATCGACCGAGGGCCGGTGCCGGTTCACCAGCGGACCATCGACCACCTCCACGTAGTACTGGGCGCCGGTGCGGCGCAACAGCATGTGCTTGCCGCCGGGCGCGATCAGGGCCTGGCCCTGCAGCACGCGGTCGTTGTTGGCCGCCTCCTTGACGCGGATCTGGCACACGCTGTCGAGCCGCGCGGCGAAGGCGGCCGTGAATTTCTCCGGCATGTGCTGCACGATCACCATGCCCGGCGACACCCGCGGCAAGGCCGTCAGCACTTCCTCCAGCGCCTGGGTGCCGCCGGTGGAGGTGCCGATGGCCACCACCCGCTCCGTGGTCTGCACCATGGCGCGGCCTTCGGCCGGCGGCAGGATCACGTCGGCGTTGTGCTTGACGGTGGGCTGGGCCGGCGCGGCGGCGCGCCCGGCCAGCCGGCGCACGTTGGCGCCAGCGGCGGCCCGCACGGCCGACACCAGTTCCTCGGCGCTGTCGTGCAGGAATTGCTTGAGGTCCAGGCGCGGCTTGGTGATGATGGCCACGGCGCCCGCGCCCAGCGCCTCGACCGAGGTCTGGGCCCCCTTCTCCGTCAGCGTGGAGCAGATCACCACGGGCGTGGGCCGTTCGGCCATGATCTTGCGCAGGAAGGTGATGCCATCCATGCGCGGCATTTCCACATCCAGCACGATCACGTCCGGCCACTGGGTCTTCATGCGCTCCATGGCCAGGATGGGATTGGCCACGGCATGGGTCACGGTGATGCCGGGCGCGGCGTTGAGCAGCGCGCTCAACACCTGGCGCACCACGGCCGAATCGTCGACGATCATCACTTCGATGGCCTTCATGCCTGCTCCTTGTTACGCGGGCGCGGGTTCAGCGCGAACTCCGGCGGCACCTGGCGGCTCAGCACTTCGCCGGTGCGGATGGTGAATATCAATTGCCGGTGGCCTACGCCAAACAGGCTTTCGGAGACGATGCGGATGCCATGCTCGTGCATCAACTCGCGCGCGCAATCGCCGTTCTGCACGCCGATGTCCTTGACGCGCGCGCGGCGCGGGAACATGGCGCCGCCGCCGAAGATCTTGCCCTCGCACTGGGCCAGCGGCACGCCGCGCCGGGCCAGCTCGGCCAGCAGGTAATCCATCGCGTCCACGCCATAGGTGCCGGCGGCGGCGCCGGGCTTGTCGCGCTTGCGGCTGGTGCCCGGCAACAGGAAATGCGACATGGCGCCGATCCGCAGCCGCGGATGCCACAGCGTGACGGACACGCAGGAGCCGACCAGCGTGCGCACCCGGTACTGCTCATCGCCGACGAAGCAGTCGCCGGGCATGAGGAAGATGTCGATGCATTTCTGGTCGGGCATGGTCAGCTCTTGCGGTAGATCGATGGCGCCACGGCCTGCACCGTGTCGCAGATATCGTTCAGGGTTTCCGAATGGCCGATCAGCAAGTGGCCGCCCGGCTTGAGCTGGTTGAGCAGGCGCGCCACCACCTGGCGCTTGGTCGCCAGGTTGAAATAGATCATCACATTGCGCAGGAAGATCACGTCGAACGTGCCCAGCTTGGGCAGCGGTTCATTCAGGTTCAGGTGCTGGAACTGGACCCGGGCCCGCAAGCCGCGCTCGATCAGCATGGTGCCGGCTTCGCGCTGCTGGCCCTTGAGGCAGAAACGCTTGAGGTAGCTTTGCGGCAGCTGGCTGGCCCGCTCCATCGGATAGTGGCCGCAGCGGGCCCGCTCCAGCACCCGGGTGCTGATGTCGGTGCCCAGCACTTCCCAGGCCCCGTCGCCGAGCACGTCGGCCAGCACCATGGCGATGCTGTACGGCTCCTCGCCGCTGGAACAGGCCGCGCTCCACACCCGCAAGCCGCGGCCCTTGGCGCGTGCGTCCTGTGCCAGCTCGGCCAGCAGCTTGAAGTGCTTGGGCTCGCGGAAAAAATAGGTCTCGTTGGTGGTCAGCAGATCGACGGCCACCTGCAGCTCGGCGGGCTGGGCCCGGCTTTCGAGCAGGCGCAGGTAATCGCTGTAGCTGGCCAGCTGGTAATGGGCCAGGCGCTTGGCCAGCCGGCCACTGACCAGCGCCTGCTTGCCGTTGGCCATGAAGATGCCGGCCGCCTCGTAGATGAAGCGCTGGAACTGGCTGAATTCGCGATCGGTGATCGTGATGAGCGACATGGGGGCCCCGGGGACGGCGTTGGGTTCAGTTGCGGGTGGCCAGGTTCTGGCGCGCCAGTTCCACGATCTCGCCGGAGGACAGCACGCGCTCGATGGCCAGCAGGCTGACGAACCGGCCGTTGACCTTGCCGATGCCGGCGATGAAGTCGGGCCGGATCCGGGTGCCGAACGCGGGCGCCGGCTCGATGTCGGCGGCCGCGATGTCGACCACGGCGTTGACGGCATCGACCAGCATGCCCAGCACCTGCTGGCCCTCGCCTTCGGCCTCCTGCACTTCGACGATGACGATGCAGCTGCGCTTGGTGACCGGACTGGCCGGGCGGCCGAAGCGGGCCGACAGGTCCATCACCGGCACCACCGCGCCGCGCAGGTTGATCACGCCGCGCACGCACTCGGGCATCATGGGCACGGCGGCCAGGCTGCCGTATTCGATGATTTCCTTGATGCCCAGGATGCCCACGGCGAACTGCTCCTCGCCGAGCATGAAGGTCAGGTACTGGCTGGTCAGCGGCGCCGCGCCCTGCTGCAGCGCCACCACGGCGCGGCCGCTGGCGGCGGCGGCCGCGCTTGCGCTATCGACGACTTGGTTCATGGTTCCCTCTCTCTGGGCGGTGGCGCTGGCCGGTCCGGGCTAGGCGGCCAGCTGGGCCAGGCCCTTGCCGGTGACGGTGGACATCAGCGCGGCCACATCCAGGATCAGGGCCACGTCGCCGCTGCCGAGGATGGTGGAACCGCTGATGCACTTGACTTCGCTGAACATGGGGCTGAGCGGCTTGATCACGGTCTGGAACTCGCCCAGCAAGGTATCGACCACCAGGCCGGCGCGCTGGTTGCCGTACTTGAGCACCACGATGCTCTCGCGCCGCGTGGCCGCGCCGGGCAGGCGGAACAGGTCGCGCAGGCGGATGAAGGGCAGCACCTGGCCCCGCAGGTTGCAATAATCCTGGCCCGGCTCGGCCGCGTACTCGATGCATTCCTCGATCATGTCGAGCGGGATCACGAACACCGAGCCGCCCACCTGCACCAGGAAGCCATCGATGATGGCCAGCGTCAGCGGCAAACGCACGGTGACGGTGGTGCCCTGGCCGGCCACGCTGCCCACGTCCACGCTGCCGCGCAAGGCCGAGATATTGCGCTTGACCACGTCCATGCCCACGCCGCGGCCCGACAGGTTGGTGATCTTGTCGGCCGTCGAGAAGCCGGCCTCGAAGATCAGGTTGAAGATTTCCGAATCGCTGAGCTTGCGCTCGGGATCGACCAGGCCGCGCTCGATGGCCTTGGCCAGGATTTTCTCCTTGCGCAAGCCGCCGCCGTCGTCGCTGACCTCGATCACGATGTTGCCCGACTCGTGGAAGGCGTTCAGCTTGATCATGCCCCTGGCCGGCTTGCCGGCCGCCAGCCGCACCTCGGCCGGCTCGATGCCGTGGTCCATGGCGTTGCGCACCAGGTGCATCAGCGGGTCGCCGATCTTCTCGACCACGGTCTTGTCCAGTTCCGCATCCTCGCCATCGACGATCAGGCCGATGTCCTTGCCCAGCTCGCGCGCCACGTCGTGCACCACGCGCTGGAAGCGGTTGAAGGTGGCGCCGATCTTGACCATGCGCAATTCCAGCGCCGCGTCGCGCACTTCCTCCACCAGGTTGGACAGCACGCCGGTGCATTCGAGCAGTTCCGTGTTGTGGATCTTCTGGCCGATCATGTTGGCGCGCGCGCCGGCGATGATCAGTTCGCCGACGAGGTCGATCAGGCGGTCCAGCTTGTCCGAGTCGATGCGGATCGAACGGCTCTCCTGGGCCTTCTGTTCCGACACCTGCTTCTGCTTGGCCAGCGCCGCCTCCACCACCACCGGCGGCACATTGCCGCCTTCGACCAGGATGCTGCCCAGCTGCTGCGGTTCGCTGCTGGCCTGCTGGTTCAGCGCGCTGTCGAGCTCACGGGCCGTCACGCTGCCGCAGCGCACCAGGATCTCGCCCAAGCGCGCGTCGCGCTCGGGCAAGGCGCGGATCAGGTCCACGTATTCGGACACCTTGCTGTGCGGCGGCAGGATGCGGATCTCGCAATCGTCCTGCACGAATTCGAACACGCCCTCGATGGCGGCCTTGTCGGCCGTGGTGTCGAAGGCGATCTCGAAACCCAGGTAGCACAGCTCGGCGTCCATCTGGTCCGGGTTGGCCGGCAGCGCGTCGGGCACGGTGGCGATGCCGACGATGGTGCCCAGCCTGGCCAGGTAGCGCAGGAAGGCGATCGGGTCCATGCCGTTGCGCAGTACCTCGCGCCCGAAGCGCAGCGAGATGTGCCAGTGGTCGCGCGCGTCGGTGGCCGCGCCGATGCGCTCCACGGCCGGTTCCACCGTCGCCAGCGGGGCCGCCGCCGCCTCGGCTGGCGGCGCGCCGTCGCCGTGGGCGGCGCCATCCATGTGGCGCTTGAGCTGGGCCACCAGCGCCTCGCCCTCGGGCGCGCTGTCGGGGTCCGCCTCCAGCTGGCCGGCCGCCAGCGCCTCCGTCATGCCCGACAGGTAGTCGCAGCACGACAGCAGCAGCACGATCATCTCGTCGGTCAGCACCACGCTGCCATCGCGCACCTCGTCGAGCAGGCTTTCCACCACGTGGGTGAAGGCGACGATGTGGTCCAGGCTGAACAGGCCGGCCGAGCCCTTGATGGTGTGGGCGGCGCGGAAGATGGCGTTGATGGCCTCGCCCTGGTCACCGGCCAGGTCGACATTGAGCAGCGCATTCTCCATCTCTTCAAGCAGTTCGCGGCTTTCCGCGATAAACGTTTGCAGCGCTTGGTCCAGGTTCATGGCGTTTTTCCCCAGGTTAAAGTCGCGGTGCGCGTGGCGCGGAGGTCAGGCGGCGGCATGGATCAGCAGGGCGTCGCCGAAATAGCCGCCCAGGTCCAGCATCTCGAACACATCGACCACGGCCGGGCTGTGGCCCACCAGCCGCAGCTGGCGGCCATCGGCGGCGGCCACCTGCTTGGCCAGCATCAGCACTTGCAGGCCGGCCGTGTCCAGTTCGGTCACGCCCGACAGGTCCACTTCCAGCAGGGCCGCCTGGCGCAGCGCGTCGAGCAGCTGCGTCTTCACGTCGGCGGCGCGGTAGATCGTCAGTTCGCCCTCGATGGCGTAGCGCACGGGCAAGGCGGTGGCGGAGGATGCGGACATGGTGGCTCCCGGTGGACGAAATTCAGTGGTCGGGTCAGGTCAGCGCGGCGGGGGCGGCGCGCGATCAGGAAAAACTCAGGGCAGGACCAGCTTGGCCACGGCGCCCAGCAACACTTCCGGCTTGAACGGCTTGGTGACCCAGGCCTTGGCACCGGCCGCCTGGCCTTCGCGCTTCTTCTCTTCCTGCGACTCGGTGGTGAGCATAATGACGGGCGTGAAGCGGTAATTGGCCAGCGCCTTGAATTGCTTGACGAAGGTGATGCCGTCCATATTGGGCATGTTGACGTCGCACACGACCAGGTGGATCTTCTGGCCGGTGCACTTGGCCAAGGCGTCCACGCCATCGCGTCCCTCGATCACGTCATAGCCGGCGCCCTTGAGGGCGATGCCGACCACTTGCCGCAACGAAGCGGAGTCGTCCACTACCATGATGGTCTTTGCCATAGTGATTCCTCAGAAAAACGTGATTTCGTCGGCCGCCGCCGGCTGTTGCTGGCGGGTGGTCAGCGCCCCGCCATGCACGGCGTGCTCGTCGGCCATGGCGTAGGTCTTTTGCAGTTCGGCCAGCAGCGGCGCGGCCTGCAGCGGCTGCAGCGCCTGCTCCTGTTGGTAGTGGGCGCGGTTGTCGCGCAGGATGGCGGGCAGCCGTTCCATGTTCTCGCGCACATGGGTCATGACCTGGCTGACGCGATCCTGGAATTGCAGTTGCACCAGCGCCTCGCCCACTTCGCTCTGGATGCCCATCGATTCCTGCTTGAGCAGTTCGGACGATTGCACCAGCGCGTCGGTGACGAGGCGGAAGTCGCGCAGCACCGCTTCGATCATGCCTTCGGCCGACTGCATGGAGGCGTCCTCGGCGGCGCTGGACTGTTCGGCCGCCGCGCTGGCCGACAGGATGGCGCTGCTGATCTGGCCCACGCGGTCGGCGATGTTGCGGCCGGTCTCGGCCGAGCGGTTCGACAGGTTGCGCACCTCCTGCGCCACCACGGCGAAGCCGCGCCCGGCCGGGCCGGCGCGGGCCGCCTCGATGGCCGCGTTCAGCGCCAGCAGATTGGTCTGGGCCGCGATGCTGGCCACGCCCTCGGCCATGTCGCGCAGTTCGCGCGTGAAGCGTTCCAGTTGCTGGATCTGTTCGAGCATGGTCTGCTTGGACGCCATGGCCGACTTCATCGACGCCACCACGGAACCGAGCTGGTTCTCGCTGCTGGCGAACACGTCGATCAGGGCCGGGCCGCCGCCGCCCTGCTGGTCCAGGCTGGAAACGTGCAGCGCGTTGTCGAGCTTGTCGACAATGCTGGAGAAGCGCCCGGCCAGGTCGGCCACGGCCTCCTCCATCTGGCTGCGCGACGATTCGATGTGGCGGCACCAGATCGGCAGCACGGCGTCGCCGAACTGTTCGCGCCCGTCCAGGTAGCGGTCTATCATGCGCTGGTGCGCCGCCTCGGCCGCGCCCAGGTGGCGCGCGGCCAGCGCACCGGCCGCCAGCAGCAGCATGGCGAACACGATGGCATAGGCGCCGGCGCCGCCGGCAACCACGGTGGCCACCGCGCCGGCTCCCGCCAGCCCCAGCGGAACAACTGTCGTGCTACTCAAGCCGGACAATCTACTCATTGGACCTCACCGGAAAATGGTCAGTCGGTACCACCGCGACGCGGTGCGCCGTCGTCAAACTGTATCGCAAAACGCAGGTCCGTTGCTCATATGTTTTAAATAAAATAATCCCCGCCGCCGTGCTGATGCGGTCAGACAATTCTAGTGGGGCGCGCCGCCACTGCCATTCAAATTGATTCATGCGCGAAACTATTTTTTGCGCTGAAAATAGTTCACCATCGCCCGATGTTGTTAAGTCGCAACTTCACGGACGCGGCCACCACGGTGGACTTTTCAATATACGCAAGGTAAATTGACAACGTTGTTCAGCAGCCAATCCAATCGCGGCCCGCGGGCCGCACTCTGTAAAGGAATCACATGAAACAATATGGCGCGGAATTCTTTGGGACCTTCTGGCTGGTGCTGGGCGGCTGCGGCAGCGCCGTGCTGGCGGCGGCCTTCCCCGGCGTGGGCATCGGCCTGCTGGGCGTGGCGCTGGCGTTCGGCCTGACGGTGCTGACCATGGCCTACGCCATCGGCCACATCTCGGGCTGCCACCTCAATCCGGCCGTCTCGATCGGCCTGTGGGCCGGCGGCCGCTTCCCCGCATCCAAGCTGCTGCCCTACATCGTGGCCCAGGTGCTGGGCGCGATCGCCGCCGGCGGCGTGCTGTACCTGATCGCCAGCGGCAAGAGCGGTTTCGAGCTGGCCGCCGGCTTCGCCTCGAACGGCTACGGCGCCCATTCGCCGGGCGGCTACTCGCTGACGGCCGCGCTGGTGACGGAAGTGGTGATGACGATGATGTTCCTGCTGATTATCCTGGGTGCCACCGACGCGCGCGCGCCGGCCGGCTTCGCGCCGCTGCCGATCGGCCTGGGCCTGACCCTGATCCACCTGATCAGCATCCCGGTCACCAACACTTCCGTCAATCCGGCCCGCAGCACCGGCGTGGCGCTGTACGTGGGCGACTGGGCCACCAGCCAGTTGTGGCTGTTCTGGGTGGCGCCGATCGCCGGCGCGCTGCTGGGCGCGGCCGTGTACCGCTTCATCGGCGGCAAGGACTGAGCTGCGCTCGCAGGGCGGCGCCGCGCACGGCGCGCCGCCCGCCGCGTGGTTGCGCCCGCCGCAGCCACGCTGGTCCCGGCCATGCTGGCCGTGCCCCCGCCTCCACCTTCCCCACCTCGTCCATCGTGTTGCCGGCCCGTCCACGGCAACCCCGACCGGCACCGTCCTCCCCGCCCGCCATCGCCGCGATGCGCCCTGCCGCAAGCGCGCCAGCGCGCCGCCGCGCCTGATTGCGCAGCAGTATAGGAACTATTGGCCGCCAGCGGGTTCACTTACTTTAAGTTTGAAGTAAAATTACAAAAACCGTTCCATTTCGCAACACATCGCAACAATAGGCAATTGTTTTCGCCAATTCATTCAATTATATTGCTTATCAGCTTGCTACCTGACGTAGCAAAATAGCAACTTACGCAACGCGAGCGGCCGTCGCAGTTCACCTTAATTACACCCGCGCCGCCGGGCTACGCCAGCACAATCATGAGACACGCATTCCTGGAACAACGAGAGAAATACAAGGCGCAAGTGATGCGCCAGTACGGCGTCAGCGAACCGATGTATAACACCATCAACGCCCTGATGGCGCCGCTGGTGACGCCCGTCAGCGCGCGCAAGGGCGAGTTGCTGCAGCGCAGCGGCGAGGTGGCGCAGTCGATCCACTGGATCTACGGTGGCGTGGCGCGGGCCGGCTTCGTCACCGAGGCCGGCACCGAGGTGACGCTGCGCTTCTGGACCGAGGGCGAGGCGGTGGCCTCCCACGAGGACTTGCTGCGCGCGCGCCAGGGCTTGCCGGCGCGCCAGTTCGTGGTGGCCGAGACGGCGCTGCACGGCTTTCGCATGGACTGGGCCGATGTGGGCCGCATGTGCGAGCTGCACGAGGAGGTGCGGGCCTATTACGTGAAAGTGTCCGAGGCCAGCATCCTGCGCCAGGGCCGCAGCATCTACAACAGCAGCGCCGCCTCGGCCCAGGCCCGGCTGCAAGCGTTCCGCGACGAGTATCCGGGGCTGGAGGCGCGCGTGTCGCAAAAGGTGATCGCCTCGTTTCTGGGCATCACGCCGCAGTATATGTCGCAGTTGCTGCGGCACGATGCGCTGCGCACGGCGGCGTAAAAAAAACGGCGCTCACCAGAGCGCCGTTTTTGTAACCTGACTACGTGGACCCGTCGTTTACTTCTTCAGGCCCGTGATTTTGTTGTTGCCATCGACGAAAACAATCTTGGGCTCGTAGGTGGCGATCTGCTCTTCGGTCATCGGCGCATAGGTGCAGATGATGAGCAGGTCGCCCAGCTGGGCCCGGCGCGCGGCCGCGCCATTGAGCGAGATCTCGCCGCTGCCGCGCAGGCCGGCGATGGCGTAGGTGGCGAAGCGCTCGCCATTGTTCACGTTGTACAGCTCGATCTTTTCGTTCGACCGGATATCGGCCGCATCCAGCAGATCCTGGTCAATACCACAGGAACCTTCATAGTGGAGGTCCGCTTGCGTGACCGTGACCCGGTGCAGCTTGGCACGCAGCATTACTCGTTGCATAGACATCACTTCATCCTTCGTTAAATGGAGTTCAAGGCTTGCCTCAAAGCAATCCCGGAGGCCGGCTGGCCCGCCGGCCGGACCTGAGGACCGTTCCGCCTTGATGCGCGGTCGCAATCGTACCACTACTGGCCCGCCGCGTCCCATTTCCGCCCGGCCGGGGGGCGACAGCGGCCGGCGCTTATGGCATATTTCAATTTGGAAAATCGCTGCTCCGCGTACCGTGTGGCAGGCAGCCGCAAGGAGCGCCGTACAAATGAGACTGACCCGCATGTTCGCCATCTCGATGGCCGTCCTGGCGCTGCTGGTGGGCGCCATGCTGGGCCGGATATTGTGGGGCGAATGGAACAGCTACCGGGCCGCGCGCGCCGGCCTGCAAGCGCTGCAACTGGTGCAGCGGGGCATGATCGCGGCCGAGAAACTCTCGTTCGAACGGGGCCCGGTGAACGCCGTGATGGGCGATGCCGTGCCGGCCGATCCGGCCAAGCGGGCGCGGCTGGCCGCGGCGCGCGCCGCCAGCGACCAGGCGCTGGACCGGCTGGCGGCCGCGCTGGCGGCCACCCAGGGCCCGTCCGCGACGGTGACCGCGATCCGCACCCAGCTGGCGGCCGCGCGGCGCGAAGTGGACGCCGTGTCCGTGTCGGCGCCAGCCCAGCGCACGCCGCAGCGGCTGACGGCGGCCGTGGAAGGCATGTTCGCCCTGATCCCCGTGGTGCTCGACGACGTGACCGGTTACGCGGCCGCGGCCGAGCAGGCTTACCCCAACCTGGCCAAGGTCCTCATGAAGGCGCGCTTTGCCGCCGAACTGCGCGAATACGCGGGCCGGCTCGGCTCGCGCCTGACGGTGGCGCTGGCCTCGGGCCAGCCGCTGGCCGAGACCGAGCACACCCAGATCCAGTTCCTGCGCGGCCAGATCGAACAACTGCGCCACCTGATCGTGATGTCCACCAGCGCCATCGACCGCGACCCGCGCGTGCTGGCCGCGCTGCGCACGATGGACGAGGGCTATTTCACCAACGGCCTGGCGCTGGTGACGGGCGTGGAGCGCGACAGCCGCGCCCACCAGCCCTACGGCATGGACACGGCCCAGTTCGCGCAACGCTACGTGCCGTTCATGTCGCCCATCCTGGCGGTGCGCGATGTGCTGCTGGAGGCGGCGCTGGACCAGGCCCGCCAGGACTACGAGACAGCCCAGCGCGAACTGCTGCTGGCCTGCGTGACGGGCGGCGCCATCCTGCTGGCCATGGCGCTGCTGATCACCATGCTGCGGGCGCGCCTGATGGTGCCGCTGGCGCGCGCCACGCGCGCCCTCGTCAAGCTGGGCAACGGCGACTTTTCCATCCGCGTGCACGAGACACGGCGCCAGGACGAGATCGGCGACCTGCTGCGCGCGCTGGGCCAGCTGCGTGCGGCCGGGCTGGAAAAGCAGCGGCTGGAACTGGAGCGCCAGCGCCTGATCGAGGAATTGCGGCTGCGCGCCGACACCGACTACCTGACCGGCATCCTGAACCGGCGCGCGTTCACGGCGGCCGGCAACCAGCGGCTGCGGCGCGCGCGCGAACACAAGCTGGCGCTGGCCGTGATCCTGTTCGACGTGGACCGCTTCAAGGCCGTCAACGACTGCCACGGCCACGACGCGGGCGACCAGGTCCTGATCCGCATCGCCGCGCTGGCGCGCGAGGAATTGCGCGACGGTGAAATCCTGGCCCGCTACGGCGGCGAGGAATTCGTCATCATGCCGGGCAATTGCGATTTGCAGGGCGCGAGCGCGGTGGCCGAACGGATGCGGCGCGCCATCGAGGCGGCGCCGCTGACGCTGTCCAATGGCCACGTGCTGCACGTGACGGCCAGCTTCGGCGTGGCCGCCTCGGAAGGCCCGCATCTGGCCCTCGACAGCCTGTTCCACGCGGCCGACCTGGCGCTGTACCGCGCCAAGCACCAGGGCCGCAACCGGGTCGAATGCGAGCCGGCGTGAGCGCACCTGGCCAGGCTCAGCCGCCGGCCTTGGCCTGATTCCGTAGCGCGGGCTTGACGGGCTTGACGGGTTTGACGGGTTTGAAATCGAGGTCCGCGAAGTCGAAGCTGAAATCCGTCTCGCTCGACACCGGCGCCATCTTCATGCGTTCGATACTGCCGTCCGGGTTCAGCGCGAAGCTGACGTAGGCGTCGGCGTTGAAGTTGCGGGCTCGCCAGCGCACGATGAAGGTGTCGTGCTGGAAGTGTTCGAGCACGCCCGTCAGGTCCGGCGAGCGGCTGAAACTGAGCACGTGTTGGCCATCCTGGGCGCGGATGGCTACCTCGCCATACCAGCGATCGCGGTACTGGCCGTCGTAGGCGGCCAGCGGCAGCGAGGGCGCCGACCGGGCCGCGCGCGCCGCCACCACCTGGCCCTGGCGCGCCAGTTCCTCGCGATGGGCGCGCGCCTCGTCTTCCGCGTACAACCGTATCCAGTCGCTGGCCGGCAGGTGCAGGTAGTGGTCAAGGATGCGCCACTGCAGGGCCGAGATGGCCGGGCTGTTCTCGGCGTTGGTGAGTATGGCGATGCCCAGCTTCTCGTCCGGCACCATCACCACGCGCGAATAAAAGCCTTGCAGCGCGCCGCCATGCAGCGCCAGCTTGCGGCCCTGGTAGTCACGCAGGTTGAAACCGAGGCCGTAGCCGGCAAAATTGGGCCGGGTGGCGACCAGCGCGGGTGGCGGTTCGCTGATCTTCATCGGCGTGGTTTCCGTCCACAGTTCGCGCACCCGTTCGGCGCGGAGCAGCTGGCGCCCGTCGGCCAGCTTGCCGCCGGCCAGCAGCAGATTCATCCAGCGCGCCACGTCCTCGGCACTGGTATCGATGCCGACGGCGCCGACGGCGTTCTCGGCCAGCATCGGTTCGACCACGGTCTGCCGCGCATCCACCTTGCTGTGCGGCGCGGCGAAGTTGCCGCTGGCGCGCATGGCGGCCACGCTGGTGACGGTGCCGTCCATGCCCAGCGGCGCCAGGATGCGCTCGCGCACGGCCTCGCCCCACGGCTTGCCGGCCTTGTCCGCCACGATCTTGCCGGCCGCGATGTAGAGCAGGTTGTCGTAGGCGTAGCTGTCGCGGAAGGTGGTGGCAGGCTTGATGTAACGCAGGCGGTGGATGATGTCGTCGGTGCTGAAGGTGGAGGTGGGCCACCACAGCAAGTCGCCCGCGCCCAGTCCCAGGCCGCTGCGGTGGGTGAGCAGGTCGCGCACCGTCATGGCGCCGCTGGCGTAGTCGTCGTACATGCGGAAGCCGGGCAGGTGGTCGGTGACGCGGTCTTCCCAGTTCAGCCTGCCCTCGTCCACCAGCATGGCCAGCGCGGCGGCCGTAAAGGCCTTGGAATTGGACGCCACTTCGAACAGCGTCTTGCCGTCCACCGGGGTGGCCTCGCCCAGGCGGCGCACGCCGTAGCCGCGCGCGGCCAGCACCCGGCCATCCTTGACGATGGCGATGGCCATGCCGGGCACGCCGAAAGTCTGCAATGCCTGGTTAACGTCGGCGTCGAGCTCAAAAGCTGGGATGGGCGCGCTTGCTGTGCTGGTGGCCACCGGGGCCGCGGCGATGGATGGCTGGGCAATGCCGGCGAAGGCCAGCAGCAAAGCGGCGGCCAGACGTGTCTTCAGATGCATGTCTTTAACGTGATAAACGATTTATATGGTATATGCCGTTCGCGGCGCGGCGAGCGTGCCGCGCCGTGATGCGCATCACTTCTCGGCGAACTTCTTGTCGACCGCCGCTTGCGTGACCGGGTGGTAGCGTTCGCGCGCCCTGGCGTACAGCGCCTGCGCCCAGGCCCGGTCGTCCGGACGTTGCAGCAGGGCGGCGTACAGGGGCACGACGAACTTCTGCCGCCCCACGCTCATCAGGAACGCTTGCAGCGGCTGGCGCACGTCATAGCCGGCCTTGATGGCGCCGAGGAAGAAGCGGTAGGCGATTTCGTTGTTGCCGCTCTTGCCCAGGCCGTATGCCTGATCCAGTTCGCGCAGCTGGCTGGCGCTGGCCTTGCCGTCGATGTCGTTCAGGAAGTGCATCCATTCGAGCGCGATCCAGTGCCTGGCATCGAGCTTGTCGGTGGCCAGTTCGCCGCGCAGCCAGCTGCTGCGCTGGGCATCGACGGCCGCCAGCCGGGGCGAGGCCACGCGCACGGCGTTGGCCGGTATGCCCTGGCCATACAGCCATTCGTCGAGCTCCGCGTCCGTCATCAGGCCGGGATGGCTGTCGAGCAGGTTGCGGTGCAGGTAGGCGACGAACTGCTCGGTGGTGGCCGACTGGAACGCGTGCTGGTCGAACCAGCCGCGCAGGAAGGGATCGAACACGGCGCGGCCGGCGCGCTGCTCGAGCGTGCGCAGCAGCCAGGCGCCCTTGGGATAGGCCAGTTCCTCGTCCGTGTAGGTGGCTTCGGGGTCGGTGTCCGGCCCGCGCGTAAGCAAGGCTTGCCTGGCCGGGGCGATGGACGGCAGGGACGCCAACGCTTCCTCCTGCTCGACCTGCAGGTTGATGTCGGCCACTTCCGCGCCATACAGGCTTTCGACGATGCGGGTGGTGACGTAGTTGGTGAAGCCTTCGTTGAGCCACCAGTGCTTCCAGGTGGCGTTGGTGACCAGGTTGCCCGACCACGAGTGGGCCAGTTCATGGGCGATCAGGTCCACCAGGCTGCGGTCGCCGGCGATCATGGTCGGCGTCAGGAAAGTCAGGCGCGGATTCTCCATGCCGCCGATGGGGAAGGACGGCGGCAGCACCAGCATGTCGTAGCGCCCCCAGCGATAAGGGCCGTACAGCGACTCGGCCGCCTCGATCATCTTTTCCGTATCGGCCAGCTCCCAGGCGGCCGCCTCGATGCGGGCCGGTTCCGCGTACACGGCCGAACGGGGGCCAACGCTGCGCACGTCCAGTTCACCGATGGCGATGGCCAGCAGATAGGCCGGCACGGGCTGGGGCATGCGGAAGTTCCAGCCGCCCACGCCGGTGGCCTTGGGATCGTTCTCGGCGCTCATCACCACGCGCAGGCCCGATGGCGCGTCGATGTGGGCGCTGTAGGTGAAGCGCACGGCCGGCGTGTCCTGCACCGGCGCCCACGAGCGGGCGTTGATGGTCTCGGACTGGCTGAACATGAAGGGCCGCTTGCCCGACATGGTTTGCTGCGGCGTCATCCACTGCAGGGCCGCCGCGCCGGGCGCCGTGCGGTAGTAGATGCGCACCTTGCGCGGCTGGCCGGCCAGCGCGATGCGCAGCGCGCGGCCCTTCTCGGCCTGGCCCGGCTCGGGCGGGTCGAGCAGGTAGGAGGCGGGCGCCCAGCGGCCGTCGGGGCGTTGCACGCGCACCTGGGCGATGCGCAGGTCGCGCGTGTCGAGCGCCAGGCTGCGGGCGCCGGGCGCCAGCCAGTCCAGCGTCAGCTC
The DNA here is from genome assembly GCA_035254005.1 of Burkholderiaceae bacterium. Lineage (GTDB taxonomy): Bacteria > Pseudomonadota > Gammaproteobacteria > Burkholderiales > Burkholderiaceae_D > Rugamonas. Next base: position 33,606 of record DATFBD010000053.1, read on the forward strand.
GGCATAGCCGGACAGGGTCTGGTGGCTGAAATCGGCCTTCAGGTCCAGGTGCAGGTCGGTGGTGCGGACCTGGTCGTATTGGGCGTAGCTGAGCGGGTCGGCCCAGGCGGCGCCGCAGCAGCACAGCAGTGCGGATAACACGGCGCGCGAAATGGTGGCGATAGGCATGGTGGTCGGATCGGTGGGTGGAAAAGTGTGGCGCCGGCGGCGGCGCGGCGCAGACGCGGTGCAGAATACCACAGCCGATTCTGGACCAGCCCGGCCGTTGTGGGTTATCATGCCCGCAGTTGTGGGGAGTAGTCGTCCTTCGTCCCGCGAAGGAAGCTGTGTCAACATCATCGGCCCGCAGGCCGTGGTACAGCTGGTGGATCACTTGACGAGACCATGAACCAGGGGCGGCCGCATGGGCCGGAGTCGCCCATGGCTCATCGGTTAACCATCCGGCCCACGTACTGACATCACATCATGGAAGCTTTCCTCGTCTCCAGCGGCATCGTCGCGCTCGCCGAAATCGGCGATAAGACCCAATTGCTCGCTTTTATCCTTGCCGCCAAGTTCCGCAAGCCGCTGCCCATCGTGCTAGCCATCTTCGTGGCCACCGTGGCCAACCACGCGTTCGCGGCCGCCGTCGGCAGCTGGCTCACCGCCCTGATGGGGCCGGATGTGCTGCGCTGGGTGCTGGGCCTGGGCTTCATCGCCATGGCCGCCTGGACCCTGGTGCCGGACCAGATCGACGAGAACGACGCCAAGCTGGCCCATTACGGCGTGTTCCTCACCACGCTGGTCGCCTTCTTCGCCGCCGAGATGGGCGACAAGACCCAGGTCGCCACCGTGGCGCTGGCGGCGCGCTACCACAGCCTGGTGCCGGTGGTGGCCGGTACCACATTCGGCATGATGCTGGCCAACGTGCCGGCCGTCTATCTCGGTGGCCGGATCGCCGGCAAGGTGCCGCTCAAGCTGGTGCATGGCGTGGCCGCCGCCGTGTTCGCGGTGCTGGGCGTGCTCACGCTGCTGGGCGCGGGCGCCGGCGTGGGATTGTGAGGCGCCGATAGCGCTCACTGGCGCGCGACGCGCAATTCCACGGCGTGGACGCGGCCATCGTCGATCAGGGACACGGTATAGCCGGCCGTGGCCTGGCCATCGACGGTCAGGCCCGGCGCATAGTCCGCTCCCGGACCTGCCCCGCTCGCGGCCAGCGTCACCCGTATCGTGTACGGCGTGGCGCCGAAGCGGTAAGTGACCGTATAGCCATCCCAGCCGGCCGGCAGCAGCGGCGCCAGCGCCAGCGTGTGGCCCGCGCGCGTCACGCCCAGCAGCGATTCCAGCAGCAGCCGGTACATCCAGCCGGCCGATCCCGTGTACCAGGTCCAGCCGCCACGCCCCACATGCGGCGGCACGGCGTACACGTCGGCCGCCACCACATAGGGCTCCACCTTGTAGCGCAGGCAGGCGGCCGGCGTGGCGCCGTGGTGCACCGGGTTGATCATGCGTGCCAGCTCCCACGCGCGCTCGCCCTCGCCCAGGCGCGCGAACGCCATCGCGGTCCAGATGGCCGCGTGCGTGTACTGGCCGCCGTTCTCGCGCACGCCCGGCACGTAGCCCCGGATGTAGCCGGGGTTGGGGCCGGCCTGGTCGAACGGCGGATCGAGCAGCTGGACCAGGCCGGCGTCGCGCCGCACCAGGCGCTGGTCGACCTGCTCCATGGCGCCGCGCGCGCGCACGGGATCGGCCACGCCCGACAGCACGGCCCAGCTTTGCGACAGCGAATCGATCTGGCATTCGACCCCGCTGGCCGAACCCAGCGGCGTGCCGTCGTCGAAATAGGCGCGCCGGTACCACGCGCCGTCCCAGGCCTGCTGCTCGACGCTGGCGGCCAGCTGGCGCGCCTCGTGGCGGCAGGCGGCGGCGAACTCGGTGTCGCCGCGGCGCTCGGCCAGTTCCGCGAAGCGCTGCTGCACCTCGCACAGGAAGAACGCCAGCCACACCGATTCGCCCCGGCCATGCTCGCCCACCTTGTCCATGCCATCGTTCCAGTCGCACGAGCCGATCAGCGGCAAGCCGTGCACACCGTAACGCTGGCCGTGGCGGATGGCGCGCACGCAGTGCTCGTACAGCGAGGCGCTGTAGGGCGCCGCCACCGGCAGGTCGTAATACGCATCCTCCTCCGGCTTGACGGCGCGTCCTTCGAGGAACGGCGCCGGCTCGTCGAGCACGGCCACGTCGCCGGTGACGGCCACGTAGCGGGCCGTCGCCAGCGGCAGCCACAGGTAGTCGTCCGAGCAGTGGGTGCGCACCCCGCGCCCGGCGGGCGGATGCCACCAGTGCTGGACGTCGCCTTCGATGAACTGGCGGCCCGCGCATAGCAGCAGCTGTTCACGCAGCAGCTGGGGCGCCGTGTGCACGGCCGCCATCGCGTCCTGCAACTGGTCGCGGTAGCCGAACGCGCCGCCGGACTGGTAGTAGCCGCTGCGCGCCCACAGCCGGCAGGCGATGGTCTGGTACATCAGCCAGCCGTTGGCCAGCACATTGAGCGCCGGTTCGGGCGTGGCCACCTGCACCGCGCCCAGCGTGCGCTGCCAGTGCGCGCGCACCGCCGCCAGCGCCTCGCGCGCAGCCACCACGCCACGGTGCTGCTCCACCAGCACGCTCACGTCGGCATTGCGGCGCCCGCCCACGCCGAGCACGAACACGATCTCGCGCCGCTGTCCCGGCAGCAGTTCGAACGGCACCTGGATCGCGCCGCACGGGTCGAGCGCCGGCCCGACCCGGCCCGACAGGCGCGCCCGCCGCAGCGCGGCCGGCGCGGCCAGGCTGCCGTTGCGGCCGACGAATTCGGTGCGGTCGGCCGTCACGCTGCGGGCCGTGCCGCCGTCGGCGTTGAAGAACGCCACCCGGCCCGGGAATTCCGTGTTGTAAGCATTGCGCGCGAACAGCGCGCCACTGGCGCCATCGAGTTCCGTCACCACGTGCATGGCCGTCTTGTTGCGCAGGTCGCCCAGCACCCATTCCACGTAGCCGGTGACCGACAGCCGGCGCGCCACCGGGCCGTCGTTGCGCACTTCCAGCACCGTGTAGCGGATCGGCGCGTCCAGCGCGACGAAGGTGGTGAGCGTGGTGGCGATGGTGCCTTGGGTATGCTCGAACACGCTGTAGCCGAAGCCGTGGCGGGTCAGGTAGGAGCCGGCGCCGGGCGCCGGCAAGCCGGTGGGCGACCAGAACTGGCCGCTTTGCTCGTCGCGCACATACCAGGCTTCGCCGCTGGCATCCGTGACGGGGTCGTTGTGCCAGGGCGTGAGCCGGAATTCGTGGGCGTTCTCGTGCCAGGTGTAGGCCTGGCCGCTTTCCGAGATCACGCTGCCGAACTGCGGGTTGGCCAGCACGTTGCACCACGGCGCAGGCGTGGGCTGGCCGGGGCCGCTGACAATCACGTACTCGCGGCCATCCTCGGTGAAACCGCCGCTGCCGTTGAACAGCAGCAGCGGCGGCAGCGCCGGCGGTGCGGCCTCGGCGGCGGCGGCAGCGGTGGCGGTAGCGGCGGCGGCGCGCTGGTCGGCCGCCAGCGCCGGCACCCGCAGCGGCGGCGGCACGGCGCGCTTGACCTGCTCGGCCAGCGTGCCGCGGCTGTCGCTGACGATCACGCGCGCCACCGATTGCAGCAGCACCCGGTCCTCGGGTGCGATCTGGTCGGCCAGCCGCACGAAGATGCCGCCGGGACGGTCGATGGCCTGGGCGTCGATGCCGGACGCGATCAGGCCCATGATCTGGTCGTGCAGCGCCTGGCGGTAGCCGCCCTGGTCCTCGTACCAGATCACCAGGTCCACCACCAGCCCTTTCAGGCGCCAGTAGGCGTGGGCCTGCACCAGCTGGCGCGCCAGCTCGATGTTGGCCGGGTCGCGGATCTGCAGCAGCACGATGGGCAGGTCGCCCGAGATGGCGTAGGCCCACAGCCCGGACTGGCCGCGCTGGTTGCGCTGCAGGATGGCAGGCTCGGCCCGCAGCGCGCCGTGCGGATAGAGCACGCTGCCGGCCAGCCGCGCATACAGTTGCGCGTCGGCCTCGCTGGCGTTGAGCTGGCGCAGCACCACCTGGCTGTGGGTCCAGGCCAGCTCGAACACGCGCTCGGCCAGGTGGCGGTCCTGGTATTTGTCCACCAGGTGCAGCGCCGCCTCGCGCGTGTCGGCCATGCCGGTGACGATGTCGATGGTGGCGCTCTGGTCGGGCGCCAGCGTGATGCGGTGGCGGATCGCCACCACCGGATCGAGCACCGAGCCATGGCCGCCCGCGAGCGGCCCGGCCACCCGCAAGGCTTGCGGCGCATGGGTGCCGCGGCCCCGGCCGATGAAGGCGGCGCGGTCCGTTTCGTAAGACGCCTCCAGCACGGTGGCGCCATGCACGGTCATCAGGTGCAGCAGCGACGGCGGATGCTCGTCCTTGCCGCGCGGCCGGCGCGTGCACAGGATGGCGTGGCGCGGCGCCAGGATCTCGGTCTGCACGAACAGCTTGGTGAACGCGGGATGGGCCGCCTCGGCCGCCGCCGGCGCCATCACCACTTCCGCGTAGGTGGTCAGCTCGATGGTGCGTTCGCGGTCGCTCTGGTTGGTCAGCCGGTGGCGCCGCAATTCGATGTCGTCCTCGGGCGAGACGACGATTTCCGTGTACAGCTCCAGCCCGTGGTCGCTGCGGCGGAACTCGGCCCGCCCTTCCGAGAAGATCACCTCGTACTTGCGCGGCTCGGCCAGCGTCGGCTGCCACGCGCCCGACCACGTCAGGCCGCTGTCGACATCGTGCAGGTAGAGGAAGCTGCCCCAGTGGTCGCGGGTGCCATCTTCGCGCCAGCCGGTCACGGCCAGGTCCTTCCAGCGGCTGTAGCCGCCGCCGGCGTTGCTGACCATGACGTGGTAGCGGCCGTTCGACAGCAGCTGCACTTCAGGCAGCGGCGTGGCCTGGTTCAGCACCCGCATCGGCATGGCCTGCTCGGCGCCGGCGGCCGGCGCGGCCAGCTGCTGCTCGATGGCCGAGTGGAACGCGCCCACCTGGGCGCTGCGTTCCTGCAGCACCAGCAAGGCCGATTGCAGCAGCGGGTCGGCCATGAAGCGGCGCTGCATGGGGCGGTCGTGCAGCAGGTAGTCCAGCGCCAGCAAGCCCATGCCCTGGTGGTGCACCATGAAGGAACGGATCACGGCCGCCGTCTGGCCGCGCGGCAGGCGGGCCGGCGTGTAGTCGATCGCCTCGTAGCAGCCGTAGCGGCCCATGTAGCCCAGCGCCGCCAGCTTCTGCAAGTTGGCGCAGGCCGCCTCGGGCCGCACCATCAGGCCCAGCATGGTGGCGTAGGGCGCCACCACCAGGTCGTCGCCCAGGCCCCGCTTCATGCCCAGCCCCGGCACGCCGAACGCGCGGTACTGATAATTGAGGCTGGCGTCGACCGTGTTGTAGCCCGACTCCGAGATCCCCCACGGCACGTTGCGGCGCCGGCCGTAGTCGATCTGGGCGTCCAGCATGGCGTGGTAGGTCTGGTCCAGCAGCGTGCTGGCGTAGGTGGGCATGACCAGCAGCGGCATCAGGTATTCGAACATGGAGCCGCTCCACGACAGCAGCACCGGCTTGCCGGCCACGATGCACAACTGCCGTCCCAGCGCGAACCAGTGTTCCTGCGGCAGCTGGCCCTGGGCGATGGCGACGAAGCTGGCCAGCCGCACTTCCGACGCCAGCAAGTCGTAATAGCTGGCGTCGAGCCGGCGTTCGCTGAGGTTGTAGCCGATGGCCAGCAGCTTGGTGGTGGGGTTGTACAGGAAGCTGTAGTCGGGCTGGGCGCAGGCGGCGCAGCGCAGCAGCAGCGTGTCGATGGCGGCCATGCGCGCGCGCGCGCGGGCACTGCCCTGCTCCACCAGCGTGGCCAGCCGCTGCTGGCGCGCGCGCTCGTCGGGCGCCAGGTCGGACGGCGCCGCCTCCATGCCGGGCCAGGTGGCCAGCGCGCGCAAGGTGGCCATGCGCGCCAGCCGGCTGTCGCACAAGGCGTCCGGCCCCAGCGCCAGCCAGGGCGCGTAGGCCTCCAGTTCCTCGCGCAGCGCGCGGCACTGGGCCGCCAGCGCCGCCCCCCATTCGCGCGTGGCCTCGTCGCCATGGGCGGCGATCGCTTCGAGCAGGGTGTCGGCGCTGCCGCTGGCGCGCGCCAGCCAGTCGTGCAGCGCGCCCATGTCGGCCGGGTCGGGGCGGCCGGCCGGCACCAGCAAGCCATCGAGCGCGCGCAGCGCCGGCGCGCTGATCAGCGCGGGCGCGGCCGGCTCCATGGCCGCCAGCGCTTCGTGCAGCACGCCCAGCGTGGCGGCCAGGCCATCCATGCATTGCGGTCCCAGCAGCGGCTGGTCGGCCAGTGCGGCCAGCCCGGCCCGCAGCGTCAGCAGGTGGCCGGCCAGGTTGCCGCTGTCAACGGTGGAAATGTAGATCGGGTGCAGCGGCTTCAGGGTCTGGGTGTCGTACCAGTTGTAGAAGTGGCCCTGGTAGCGCTCCAGCAGTTCCATCGCGCCCAGCGTGCTGCCGGTGCGTTCCAGCAGCTGGCCCGTGGTCAGGTAGCCGAAGTCCCAGGCGCTCAGGTTGGCCATCAGCGCCAGCCCCATGTTGGTGGGCGAGGTGCGGTGCGCCACCACGGCCACCGGATGCTCCTGCATGTTATCGGGCGGCAGCCAGTTGTCGTCCGGCCCCACGTAGCGGTCGAACCAGGCCCAGGTGCGGCGCGCCAGCTGGTGCAGAAAGCGCAGCTGGGCCACGCTCAGGCGCACCGGCGGGCGCGGCACGGGCCGGCTGATCCACCACGCCAGCAGCGGCGCGGCCAGCCACGCGGCCAGCAGCGGCGCGGCCGGCGCCATGCCATCCGGATGCCACAGCGCCAGCGCGGCGGCGGCAGCCACCGCCAGCAGCGGCGCGCTGCGCATGCTGTGCCAGCAATCGGCCAGCGTGGCGCCGGCGCGCGCCAGGCCCGAGGCGCGCCACTCCAGCAGGCGCTGGTGCGACACCAGCAGCCGCCACAGCGCGCGGACGATGGCGTCCAGCGCGAACATGGCTTCGTAGGGCAGCCAGGCCAGCGTCAGCAAGGCGTGCGAGAAGTGGATGGCGGCCAGCCGCAGCACGGCCCACAGGTGCTGCGGCCACAAGGTGTCGCGCGGGCGGCGCGCCGCGTGGTACAGCGCCCCCACCAGCGGCGGCAGCAAGGGCACGGCCAGCACGGCGGCGGTCCACAGCCACGGATCGGGCAGCGCGCCCCATGCCACCAGCAGCGCCAGCAGCAGGGCCGGCGCCGTCAGGCTGCGGCGCAGGTTGTCGAACAGCTTCCAGCGCGACAGCGCCGACAGCGGGTTGCGCTCGCGCCGGCCGTCGGCGCGCCGCACCGGGCCGGCCAGCCAGCCGCACAACTGCCAGTCGCCACGCAGCCAGCGCTGGCGCCGGCTGACGTCGTCGGCGTAGGTGGCCGGCCAGGCTTCGTACAGCTGCACGTCGCTCAGCAGGCCGGCCCGCAGGTAGCAGCCTTCGAGCAGGTCGTGGCTGAGGATCAGGTCGTCGGGCAGGCGCCCGCCCAGCACCTGCTCGAACATGTCGACGTCGTAGATGCCCTTGCCGATGAAGGAGCCTTCGCCGAACACGTCCTGGTAGACGTCGGACACGGTGCGGGTGTAGGGATCGATGCCCGGTTCGCCGCCGCCGAGCCGTTCGTAGCGCGACGCCGCCTCGCCCGGCAGGCTGGCCGCCACGCGCGGCTGCAGCACGCCGTAGCCTTCCACCACGCCGCCGCGCGTGGCGTCGTAGCGCGGCTGGTTGAGCGGATGGCGCATGGTGGCGATGCACTGGCGCGCCGTGTCGCGCGGCAGCTGGGTGTCGGTGTCGAGCGTGATCACGTAGCGGATGCCTTGCAGCCGTTCGCTGTCGCCCTCGATCAGCGAGAACGCGTCGCGCGCGCCGCCGCGCAGGTAGCGGTTGAGCGCGTGCAGCTTGCCGCGCTTGCGCTCGTAGGCCATCCACACGCCCTGGCGCGGATTCCACAAGCGGGGCCGGTGCAGCAGCAGGAACGGCGCCCCTTCGTAGCGCACATTGAGCGCGCGCATGCGCTGCTGCAGGTGGGCCAGGACGGTGCCCTCGTCGGGCAGGGTTTCGGCCGCGGCGTCGGGGAAGTCCGTGAGCAGGCAGAATACGAGGTTGGGATCGCGGTTGGCCAGGAAGCGCACTTCCAGCTGTTCGCACAACTCGTCCACATTGTCGCGGCTGTAGATCAGGGTGGGCACGGCCACCACTGTGCGCGCGTCGTCCGGCACGCCGGCGCGGAAGTCCATGCGCGGCAAGGGATGGGGTTCGGTCAGCACGGTGGCGGCCCAGTTCACCAGGCTCAGCGCCAACTGGCTGCCGCCCAGCAGCGCCAGCACGCCCAGCGCCGCCAGCAGCCACGGCTGATCGACGCCGTCGCGCACCGTGCGTTCCAGCAGCCAGGCGCAGCCACCGGCCGTGAGCAGGCCGATGGCGCCCAGGTAGCACGCCAGCGGTGCACGCCGCGCCACCTGGCCGATGCGCTGCGCCAGCGGCAGCCGGACGCCGGCCAGCCGGGCCAGCTCGGCCGAGCCTGGCCCCACCAGGTAGTAGCCCACGTGGCGGTGGCGCGCCTCGGCGTCGCCGGCCGCGTCCTGCGCCAGCCGCACGGCCCGTTCGGCCACCTGCTCTTCCGTGGCCGGCGCGTGGCGCGCCAGCATCTCGACCACGTGGCGGTACTGGTCGCGGGTGGCGAAGTCCATGCCGGTGTAGATGCCGGCCGGATCGCGCCGCAACGCGCGTTCGACGGCGCTGCTGTTCTCGACGAATTCCTGCCAGTCCATGGTGCCCAGGAAGCGCAGGCTGCCGATGCTGTTGGCGATCGACACTTGCTCGGCGGCCTGCAACTGGATCTCGTTCTGGATCTGCTGCTCGATGGTCTGGCCGGACTCGGCCAGCCGGTGCGACAGCCAGGTCAGCGCCAGCGTCAGGGCCGGGCTCTGGCCTTGCAGCCGGCGCGCCAGCTCGGCCACGAAAGCGCTGGTGACGGGCGGATTGGAACGGGCCATGTCGGCCACCAGCAGGATCAGGCCGCTGGGATTCTGGTCGGCCACTTCCACCATCCGTTCGGCCCACTCGGTGGCCTGGTCGCGCTGCGCGCGGTTGTCGGCCACGCGCGCGGCCACCCGGCGCAGGTTCTCGATCAGGGCCAGGCGCAGCATGATGGGAATGGCCCACAGTTCGCCCAATTGCAGCGTGGCCACTTCCTGGTAGGCGTCGACGAAGCGGCACAGGCTGTCCGGATCGACGCGGCCGTCGCCGTGGGCGATGATCTCGAGCGCGATGCGGTACACGCGCGGCACGCCGTTGGAGTTGCCGGCGCCGTTGCCGCCGTTCAGGCGCGGCAGTTGCCGGCTGTAGTGCTTGGGCAGGTGGCGGCGCGCGGTGCGGATCTGGTCTTCGATCAGGTAATAATTGTCGAGCAGCCATTCGGAGGCCGGCGTCACCTGGCGCCCGGCCTGGATGGCTTCCGTCAGGCCGTCGCAGGTGGAGGCGATGACGGCGGCGTTGTCGGCCAGCCGCGCCAGCAGGCGGTCGCGGCCGCCGCCGGGGCTGGGCTCGTGCTGGGCTGCCAGCGCGCGGCCGTGGGCCGCCATCTGGGCCGCGCTGAACAGCTCGGCCCGCAGCGGCATCTCCTCTTCCTCGTCGGCGCGCAGGGCGCCGGACACGGCGGCGTCAAAGCCCAGCGTGAATCTGGGCAACAGAGTGGTGTGCTTTTCCATCGGACCCCGCTAGCTGAACTAACGAACGAACACGGCGCCGCTGCCCTGCTGGGGCGCGGCGCATGCGATGAAAAATTATCTGCCGTTAAAGCGTACAAGGGCGCACGGCTGGCGCAAACTCAGCAGTTCGGCACGGCGCTATGGCGGTTGGGGGCGCTACGGATGGCGCACGGGCGCACGGGCCGGCGCGTCCGACGGATCAGGCGATCAAGCGATCAGGCCGCTGGGGCGGGCGAGGCCAACGCCAGGCCGCCGTCCAGGCTCCAGGCCAGCGGGTGGCCAAGCCGGCGCAGGTATTGCGCGGCCTGCATGCTACGGTTGCCGCTGCGGCAATAGAACACCAGCGGCACCTGCGGCTCGCGCAGCCACTGCTCCGCTGGCCCGGCCAACTGGCCGAGCGGCACGCTGAGAGCGGGCCGGTCCCCCGGCGCGGCGCTGATCGTGGCCGCGCATTCGTACGGTTCGCGCACGTCGATGATACGCGCGTGCGGATGAGCTTGCAAGACGGCAGCCAGTGCGGCCGGATCCAGCCGCAGCGCGGTGTCGCAACCGGCGCCGGGGCCGGCCGCATCCGGCGCCGGCCAGCCGCTGGCGCCATCCGCGGCTGGCGGCGGCAGGCCATCATGGGCGGCCGGGATGCCGTCCGGCGCCAGCAGGCCGGCGCCGCGCAAGGCCGCGCCGCAGCGGGCGATACGCTCGCAGGCGGTGGCGATGGTGGCCGCATCCGCCAGCGGGCCGAACGACAGGCGGATGGCGCCGCTGGCGCGCCAGTCCGGCACGCCCATCGCCACCAGTACGTAGCTGGGCGCGGCCACCTTGGCCGAACAGGCGCTGCCGGAACTGACGCGCACACCGGCCGCGTCGAACACATCCATCAAGGCGCGGCTGCTGAGGCCGGGCACGGAAAAATTGAGCGTGGTCGGCAGCGAGGCCGCGAAGTCATGGTTGAAGACGATGCCGGGCAAGGCCGTGCGCAGGCTGCCGGCCAGGCGGTCGCGGAAAGCGGCCAGTTCCGCGTGGCTGCGGAAGGTAGCGCCCTGCTCCAGCGCTTCCAGCACGGCGCCCAGCGCGGCGATGCCGGCCATGTTTTCCGTGCCCGAACGCAGGCCCGCTTCCTGGCCGCCGCCCATGATCAGCGGCGTGAACGGCGCGCCATCGCGCACGTACAGCATGCCGATACCCTTGGGCGCGTACAGCTTGTGGCCGGAGAATGGCGCGTAGTCGATGCGGGTGCGCGCCAGCGCCAGCGGCAACTTGCCCAGCGCCTGCACGCAATCGACCAGCCAGTAAGCGGCCGTGCCGGTTTCCGTGAGCACCGCTTCGATGGCGGCCAGGTCCGAGATCACCCCCGTCTCGTTGTTGGCGGCCATGGTGCACACGAGCGCGGCGCGGGGCGCCAGCGCGCGCAGGGCGGCCAGCTCATGGCGGCCGTCGCCATCGACCGGCAAGGCGTGCAGCGTGAGGTTCAGGCCCAGCAGGCGGTTCCAGTGTTCCAGGGATTGCGGCACGGCCTTGTGCTCGGTGGCGCCGTAGACGAGCAGGTCGCCGGTGGCCTCGCCGCGTTCGCGGCGCTCGCGCAGCGCGCACAGGGCCGACAGCACGGCGGTCTGGATGCCTTCGGTGGCGCCGCTGTTGAACATCAGCCGGCCACTTGCTGTGCCGAGCAGGCGCATGGCGCAGGCGCGGGTGCGCTCCAGCACCGCCCTGGCGCGCAAGCCGGCGCTGTGGCCGCTGCTGGGGTTGCCGAATTGCTGGGCCATGACGTTCACGGCGGCGGCGATGGCGGCCGGCAGGACGGAGGTGGTGGCGTTGCCATCGAGGTAGATTTCAGTGGACATGGTGGTGCGCGCAGTGGTTGCTGTCATGCCATATAGCTTACGTTTTCCGCAGCGGAATTATGTTCTAAAATGACTGCTTATCCGATCATATGCGGAACGTTCATCCTTATTTTTAAAGAAAAACAGCATGGAACATCTCGACCGCTACGACTACGCCATCCTGGCTGCGCTGCAGGCCGACGGCACGCTGTCGATCGCCCAGCTCAGCGAGAAGGTCGGGCTGTCCAGCACGCCCTGCTGGAAACGGGTGCGCCGGCTGGAGGAGGAAGGCTATATCGAAAGCCGGGTGGCCATCGTCAACCGGCGCAAGGTGGGCTTGCCGGTGACCGTGTTTGTCAGCGTGCGCACCAGCCATCACGACGAGCAATGGCTGGCACGCTTCGCCGCCGCCGTGATCGCGCTGCCGGAAGTGCTGGAATTTCACCGCATGAGCGGCGACGTGGACTACCTGCTCAAGGTGGTGACGAGCGATATCGACGGATATGACCGCTTTTACAAGAAGTTAATCAAGGTTTCGCAGCTGACCGGGGTGTCCTCGGCGTTTTCCATGGAGCAGATCAAGTTCACCACGGCGTTGCCGCTGGCGCTGCTGTCGCATGGTTTGCCGGGCTGAGCACATCAACCCGCATCGTGGGATAATGCCCGACTCCCCGTTTTTTCACCTGACAATATGTTTGCCTTTTTGGAACGTTGGCTGCCGGCGCCGCATACGGCCAGCCGTAGCGAGCGCTTGCGCGCGTGCGCGGGCGCGGCCGCCGGCCTGCTGCTGACCGGACTGGTCGGCCATTTCGTGCTGGCCCGTGACGGCATCAGCCTGTTCTTCGTCGCCCCGATGGGCGCCTCGGCCGTGCTGCTGTTCGCCTTGCCGGCCAGCCCGCTGGCCCAGCCGTGGTCCGTGATCGGCGGCAATGTCGTGTCCGGCCTGGTCGGCGTGGCCTGCGTCCACTGGCTGGGCGCCAGCGTGCCCGTGGCCGCGCTGGCCGGCTGCCTGGCCATCGCCGCCATGTTCGCGCTGCGCTGCCTGCATCCACCCGGCGGCGCCGTGGCCCTGACGACCGTGATCGGCGGCCCGGCCGTGCTGGGCGCCGGCTTCCATTTCCCGCTGGTGACGGTGTTGTTCAACTGCGTGCTGCTGGTCAGCGCGGCCGTGCTGTACAACAATTTGACGGGACGGCGCTACCCGCACACCCAGCAAACCCCGCATCCCCATCCGCACGCGACGGCCGACGCCGTGCCCACCGCGCGCCTGGGCTTCGCGCCGGAAGACCTGGACGCCGTGCTGCGCGAATACAACCAGGTGCTGGACGTGAGCCGCGACGACCTGGAGGCGCTGTTCCTGCAGACCGAGCAGCGGGCTTACCAGCGCCGCTTCGGCATCATCAGCTGCGCCGACATCATGTCGAAGGATGTCATCACGGCCGAGTTCGGCACGGGGCTGGACCAGGCCTGGCGCGACATGCGCGGCCACAAGGTGGCCTCGCTGCCGGTGCTGAACCGGGCCCGGCGCGTGATCGGCATCGTGACCCAGGGCGATTTCCTCGAACACGGCGGGCTGGACGATTATCGCGGCGTGCGCCAGCGCCTGCGCCAGTTCCTGCGCCCCAGCGGCCTGACCCATACGGAAAAGGCCGAAGTGGTGGGCCAGATCATGCGCAGCAAGCCCGTCACGGCGCGGCTGGATACGCCGATCGTCGACCTGGTGCCGCTGATGGCCGATGTCGGCTTCCATCACATCCCTATCGTCGACGAAGAAGAGCGATTCGCCGGCATCGTCACGCAATCGGACCTGGTCGCCGCGCTCTACGAGAGCCGCTTCGCACGCGAGGCGGCCTGAGCGTCGTTGCGATAAATTGTTGGGCAGGCTGGACATGATGGCGTATGCTTAGCGCCGTTTTGAGCTATCCCCGACAATTCAGATCAGGAAACAACGATGACGCACCACCTCCGCTTCATGCTTGCTCCGCTGGCCGCCGCCATCACCCTGGCTTGCGCACCGCTGAGCCACGCGGCCGACCACGCCGTTACCCCGGCCGTGCAAGCTGCCCAGGCCGTTCCCGCCGCCACCCCCGCCGCCGTGCACAAGCGACTGCTGGCCCTGGCCGATACCTACTACCAGGCCACGGCCCGCTTTGAGCCGATCGGCGCGACGGAAAACGGCGACAACCGCTTCGACGACCAGCTGGGCCTGGGCATCGCGCCCGCCAACCGCGCCAAACAGTTCGCGCTGTACCGCCAGTACAGCAAGCAACTGGCCGCGATACCGCGTGCACAACTGGACCGCGGCGACCGCATCAACTACGACATCCTCGCCTTCGAACTGCACGGGCTGCTGGCGATGGAGAAGTTCCCCGAGCACCTGCTGCCGATCAACCAGATGGACAGCGTGCCGGTCATGCTGGCCAATTATGCGGGCGGCGAAGCGTCGCAACCGATCGCTACCGTGGCGCAATACGACGCCTACCTGCGCCGGGTATCGCAACTGCCGGCCTGGATAGACCAGGCCATCGCCAACATGCGCGAGGGCATGCGCAAGGGCGTGACCCAGCCCAAGGCCATCATGGTGTCGGCCCTGCCCCAGTTCCAGAAACTGGTGAGCGCCACGCCGGAAACGAATATCTACTACACGCCCATCACCAAGCTGCCGGCCACGTTCTCCGACGCCGACAAGCAGCGCCTGACGGCCGCCTACCGCAGCACGGTGGCCGACAAGGTGATGCCGGCCCTGGCCCGTCTGGCCACCTTCCTGGAGCAGGAATACATCCCGGCCTGCCGCACCACGACCGGCCTCGGCAAGCTGCCGGACGGCATGGCCTGGTACCAGGCCCGTGTCGCCAACCAGACCACAACGTCGCTCAACCCCGAGCAAATCCACGCCATCGGCTTGCGTGAAGTGGCGTCCATCCAGCACGAGTTCGAACTGCTGGGCCCGAAACTGGGCTACACCGGCCCCGCCTCCGGCCTGCCCGTGTGGGTGGCGCAGCAGGACAAGTTCCGCCCATTCAAGACCGAGGACGAAGTCCAGGCCGTCTACCACAAGCTCAATGACGTGCTCGACACCAAACTGCCGCAACTGTTCACGCTGGTGCCCAAAGCCAAGCTGGACCTGCGGCTGGAACCGGAACTGAGCCGGGCCACGGCGTCCGACCACTACACGGCGCCGGCCGGCGACGGTTCCCGTCCGGGCGTGTTCTGGTCCGTCGTCAACGATCCGGCCAAGTACGGCAGCACGGGCATGACGACGCTGTTCCTGCACGAAGGCAAGCCCGGCCACCACTTCCATATCGCCCTGATGCAGGAGCTGAACCTGCCGGACTTCCGCAAGTACGGCGGCAACAATGCCTACACCGAAGGCTGGGCACTGTATGCGGAAACGCTGGGCAAGGAAATGGGCTTGTTCGACGATCCGGCCCAGTATTTCGGCCACCTGAACGATGCGCTGCTGCGCGCGGTGCGCCTGGTGGTGGACACCGGCATGCACGCCAAGGGCTGGACGCGCGAACAAAGCATCCAGTACATGCACGATACGCTCGGTTACGATGAAGTGGCCAAGAGCGAGACGGAACGCTACATGGCGTGGCCGGCCCAGGCCCTCGGCTACCGGATCGGCATGCTGAAGATCGTCGAACTGCGCCAGCGCGCGGCGGCCGCACTGGGCGACAAGTTCAGCCTGCCGAAGTTCCACGAAGCAGTGTTGGGCGACGGCACCCTGCCGCTGGCCTTGCTGGAACAGAAGATCGACGCCTGGATCGCGAGCCAGAAACAAGCGCAACAATAAGCTGCTGTCACGCAACGGGAACGGTTTCCAACGGGGGCCGTTCCTTTTTTTATGGCTTGCCGATTACCAGCGCACGCGCCCCGTCAATATGTCGCGGAACATGACCCAGTCGCCCAGCAGGCTGTAGAACGGATAAGTGAACGTGGCGGGCCGGTTATGTTCGAAAAAGAAATGGCCTATCCATGCGAAGCCGTAACCGATCACCGGCAAAGACCACAGCAGCGCCAGATTCCCGCTCGCCGCGCTGATTCCCACCATCAGGATAATTAAACTGGAACCGATAAAATGCAGGCGGCGGCAAATTGGATTGCTATGCTCGCTTAAATAGTAGGGATAAAATTCCTGGAAAGTTTTATAGCGCGCTTGCGGCAATTCAGCTTCCATTTATACCCCCGGTGGTTGGTTAATATTCTGAAATTGGCGCCATTTCGCATCCGCATCAATACCCGCATCGCCAAGTATGATTTTATCCAGATCCGGTTCATCGCCCAGAACAAATAGCTTTTTATCCCGCAATACTTGAATGATGAAACTCTGCTGCTCGCGCAGACGGCGACGGAAATCGGGCACCGAATATAAATTGGGATTGATCTTGCGGCGCAACAAGCGCTCGGCCGTCGGCAAGCGCGATAACAATTCGCCGTAACTGGTGTTATCGCCGATTAATAACAATTCGACCGGCGTATCCAGCGCTTCCTGCTCTTTGGCCGTGGCGCCGTAGACAAAGGCCACATTCAATACGCGCTGCAGCGGCACCAGCGCCGCGCGCAACACGCTGACCAAGCCGAAACTCTTTTTGACCAGGTTGCTCAGTTCCTCGTAGACCGGCGATTCCTTGTTCGGCCGGAACCGGCGCACATTGCCGATACGTTCCGAGACGATCAGGCCGGCATCATGCAGGCGCTTCAACTCGCGCTGCGCCGAGGCGCTGCCCAGCCCCGTCAGCCGCATGATCTCGTTCAGGTGGAAGCCGTCGTTGACGCGCACAAACAGCAGTCCCAGCAGCTTTTGCTGGGCGGGCGTAAAGAGGGCTTGGGCGATCATGCGCCAAATCTTAGCATGGATATACCAATTTCTGGCACAGCAGGGATGCAAAAGATGCACGAATGTACGATGCAGCACGGGCGTCGCGCGGGACCCATCAAAGCTGCCAAGGGCTATGGAACAGGATTGGTGCCGCCGGCGGGCTCCAGCAGCAGCGTGCGGATGTCGTTATAGATCAGGTCAGGCTGCAGGAATGCCGCGTTATAGATCTCGCGAATATTCCCCTTCCGGTCAAACAGGTACAGTTTAAGCAGATGGTAATACAGGCGACCCGGCTTTCCTTCCCGGTCGCGCCGCATTTGTACCGGCTGGTCGAGGCTGGACAATATAGGCTGCAATTCCGCGATACTGCCCGTGGTCAGGAATACCCAGCGCAGCAGATTTGAATTGCCTGCCAACGGACCACCGTAACGCTGCATCATCTCGGGCGTATCGTTATCAGGGTCAAATGAAATACTGACAAACCGGACCTGCCGCGCCAGCGTCGGCGTGGCCATTAACCGCGTCCGAATCTGATTCAAGGTGGAGAATAACAGAGGGCAGCCGACCGGATCGGTGCAATACGTGTACATGAAATTGAGCAGCGTAATGCGCCCATGGGTATAAGAGGTCAACGGCACAGGGCGGCCTGCGCCATCGAGCACTATGCCGACCGGCCCGGTTTGAATCACCGGTAAATAATAACTGCCGGGCGGGGGAGTAAATGCGGGAGCCGCCGCATGGGCTGCGGCAGTAAGCAATGCCGGCAATAAAACATTAGCGCAGCGTCGCCACATGATCGGCGGCACCCACGCTGAATTTCATGTGATGGGGGCGCCCCAGCTTTTCTCGGTAGAAATCGATTTTCCACTGTTCGGTGAGCTCCTTGCCATTCCAGTGATACAGCTTGAGAAAATGGTCGTCATTCCCCAGGTCCCAATGTTCGAGCAGGCTGGTGGTGATATAGATGCGCTTGCCGTCCCAGCTTTGGCTGATCATGTTCACATGCTTGCCGGTCACTTTTTCATAAACTTGGCGCGGCGCCTCAGGCTTGCTCAAATCGAACAGCCGGGTCTTGCCATCCATGAAGGTATTGACCCAGAGCCGCTTGCCATCGGCCGCCAGCGACAGGTCGACGGGCAGCGGCGTGCTGGCCGGATCGCCGATCGCCGCGACATCCTGCGCCTGCCACTGCCCGCCCGCATCGGGCCTGACCAGCCACAACTTGGCAGTGAGCGCCGTGGCCGTGATGGCCCAGTTGTCGCCCGGCGCCAGCGACCAGCGCACTTCCAGCGGCGCGCCTGGCGTGCTGAAGATCTGGCGCGGCTGCATGGCTTTCACATCCCAGAGCACCATCGTGTTCCCAAATTTCTTCATCGCACTCGCATCTGTGATTAACTTGTCGAGATCGGTGCGGTAGTTGCCGTATCCGGTGAAGCTGGTGGAAAGCATGGCGTTGCGGCCGGGATTGATGGCCAGGTCGTAACCGTAGCCATCTCCCTGCATGTTGCCGACTTTTCCGGTGGGCATCGCGTAACTGGCCACCTGATCGCCCTTGTTGTTGTAGACCACCATGCCGGTGGCGCCGCCCAGGTCGCGCGCGTTGGACAAATAGCCTACCAGCATGCGGCCCGGCAGGGCATAAAACGTGTGGGGCCCCACGTAGGGGGTCTGCTCCGCCAGCGTCTTGACGAGGCGGGGATGGGCCGGGTCGCTGCCCACGTCGAACACGAAGATCTTGCTGTCCTGCAGGCGGCCAGCCCACAGGTATTTGCGGTCTTCCGTAAAGCCCATGTGGTGCGCGTCGCCACGCCCGCCGACCGAGATCGTGGATACCACCTTGCCATAGCGGGGCGACGCCGGGTCCACGGCGACCGTGACCAGCTTGTCGCTGCCATCCCCCAGGCCGGCGACGCCCAGCGTCCACACATGGATATAGTCTTCCTGCCCCTTGATCAGGTTGGCCATATAGGGCGAGTTGCAGGTTTCATCGGCAACGGCGAGGCCGGCGAACAGGCAGGCGAGGCCGGCAAAAAGGACGGGCAGCAGTTTCATGGCGCGCTCCATCGAGAGTGATCACTGAGCTTAACAATACCAAATAGACAATCCCCGATATTGATTTATCCCCCGCCACTGCGCCGCCGCATCGCCATCGCGCTGCCACTACGCACGGGCAAAAAAAAACGGCACCCGAAGGTGCCGTTCTGTTTGCCGTGAAGCGCGATTACGCTTCGTCGCTGTGCGGGCTGACCTGTTCGGTCGATTCCGCTTCGGCGTTGGCGGCCATCGAGGCCTTTTCCGCCAGCAGCAGTGCCTGACGCTCTTCCACTTCCCACGCTTCCTTCTCTTTGCGTGCGCGGTGGAAGGCCAGACCCGTACCGCCAGGGATCAGACGACCAACGATGACGTTTTCCTTCAGGCCGCGCAGACCGTCGCGCTTGCCCATGATGGCCGCTTCCGTCAGCACGCGGGTGGTTTCCTGGAACGATGCGGCCGAGATGAACGAATCGGTCGACAGCGATGCCTTGGTAATACCCAGCAACACGTTTTCGTAGGTCGCAGGGATCTTGCCTTCGGCGATCACGCGATCGTTTTCTTCCAGCAGCTCCGAACGCTCCACCTGCTCGCCAACGATGTAGTTGGTGTCGCCGGCGTTGGTGATCTGGACGCGGCGCAGCATCTGGCGCACGATCACTTCGATGTGCTTGTCGTTAATCTTCACGCCCTGCAGACGGTACACGTCCTGCACTTCGTCAACGATGTAACGGGCCAGCGCTTCGATACCCAGCAGGCGCAGGATGTCTTGCGGATCGGCCGGGCCGTCCACGATCATCTCGCCCTTGTTCACCACCTGACCGTCGTGCACCAGCACTTGCTTGTCCTTGGTAATCAGGAACTCGTGCTTGTTGCCTTCCATATCCGTGATTTCCAGGCGCTGCTTGCCCTTGGTTTCC
>DATFBD010000054.1:0-3305 GCA_035254005.1 Burkholderiaceae bacterium
TATGAGAGCGACGACATCAAGATCCACATCACGGGCTTTGCCACGGTGGTCGGCGACCTGCTCGACGGCCTGCAGCAGGTGCTGTTGTTCTTCGCCATGGCCATCGTCATCTGCACCGGCGTGCTCTACTGGTACACGCGCTGTGTCCGCAGCACGGTGCTGGTGGTGCTGTGTTCGGTGATCGCCGTGGTCTGGCTGCTGGGCCTGTTGCCGACGCTGGGCTTCGAGCTCGACCCCTACTCGGTGCTGGTGCCCTTCCTGGTCTTTGCGATCGGCATGAGCCATGGCGCGCAGAAGATGAACGGCATCATGCAGGACATCGGCCGCGGCACCCACAAGTTGATCGCCGCGCGCTACACCTTCCGCCGCCTGTTCCTGGCCGGGATGACGGCGCTGCTGGCCGACGCCGTGGGCTTCGCCGTGCTGCTGGTGATCGACATCCAGGTGATCCGCGAGCTGGCGCTGGCCGCCAGCCTGGGCGTGGCCGTGCTGATCTTCACCAACCTGGTGCTGCTGCCCATCCTGCTGTCGTTCACCGGCGTGAGCGCCGTGGCCGCGCAGCGCAGCCTGGCCGCCGAGCAGAGCGACGAAGCGGACAAGCATCCGTTCTGGGTCTTCCTCGACCTGTTCACCCAGCGCAAATGGGCCGCCGTGGCCATCGCCGCCAGCGTGGTGCTAGGCGCGGCCGGCTTCCTGGCCAGCATGCAGCTCAAGATCGGCGACACCGACCCGGGCGCGCCGGAACTGCGTCCCGAATCGCGCTATAACCGCGACAACGCCTTCATGGTGGCCAACTACGCGGCCAGCAGCGACACCTATGTGGTGATGGTGAAAACGCCGCAATTCTTCTGCGCCCACTACGACACGCTGCAACTGGTGGATGATCTCGAATCGCGCCTGCAGCAAATCCCCGGCGTGGAGGCGACCAACTCGCTGGCCGCGCTGGCCAAGCAGGCGGCGGCCGGCATGAACGAAGGCAGCCTGAAATGGTACGAGATTCCGCGCTCGCAGAATATGCTGAACTCCATCATCACGCGCGCCCCGCGTGAGCTGTTCAACCAGAACTGCGACCTGCTCACCGTCTACGTCTACCTGAAGGATCACAAGGCCGACACCCTGACCCGCGTGGTGGACGCAGTGGACGCCTTCGCCCAGGCGCACGACAATGCCCAGATCCGCTTCCTGTCCGCCGCCGGCAATGCCGGGATCGAGGCGGCCACCAACATCGTCGTCAAGCGCGCCAACCTGCACATTTTGCTGCTGGTGTATGCGGCCGTGATCGTGCTGTCGTTCATCACGTTCCGCTCTTGGCGCGCCGTGATCTGCGCCGTGCTGCCGCTGATGCTCACTTCCGTGCTGTGCGAAGCGCTGATGGTGGGGCTGCACATCGGCGTGAAAGTGGCGACCCTGCCCGTGATCGCGCTGGGCGTGGGCATCGGCGTGGACTATGCGCTGTACGTGATGACGGTGACGCTGGGCCAACTGCGCACGGGTATGAGTTTGTCGCAAGCCTACTACCGCGCGCTGCTGTTCACGGGCAAGGTGGTGGTGCTGACCGGCGTCACGCTGGGCATCGCCGTGGCCACCTGGGCGTTCTCGCCCATCAAGTTCCAGGCTGATATGGGCATCCTGCTCGCCTTCATGTTCGTCTGGAACATGCTGGGCACGCTGATCCTGCTGCCGGCGCTGGCGTATTTCCTGCTGCGTCCCACCGCGCGGCAGGGGCTGGCGGAGGCCGACGCTGTGGCCGAACCTGCGGCCGAAGGCGGGAACAAGGCACCCGCTGTGGCGTGAGTGACGCGTCCGGGGCGGCCCGGCATGGCTCCGGGCCGCTTTCTGCGTTAAAGTAGGGAAACGGATAATTCAGATGCGAGACATGGCAAAAGATAAGGCGCTCAGCGAAGTCTTCAACTTGCGCGCGCGCCTGCGTTTCGACACGGCGCACGGCAACATCTGGCTCGACGAGAGCCGCATGATGCTGTTGCACACGCGCGCCTTTGGCGCCTTGCGCAAGGAATTATTCGACTCCCTGGGCGTGGAACGGGCGCGCGGCCTGCTGGTGCGGATGGGCTTCGTGGCCGGCCAGCAGGACGGCGAACTGGCCAAGAAACTGGCCGGCGACCGTCCGCTGGGCGAAATCTTCCTGCTCGGCCCTGAAATCCACGGGCTGGAAGGCATCGTCAAGACCCGCACCATCCAGTGCGATCTCGATTTCGAAAATGGCAACTTCTACGGCGAATTCACGCTGGAGAATTCCTGGGAAGCGGAATCGCATCTGCAAATATTCGGCGCCGGCGAGGACCACGCCTGCTGGAGCGTGATCGGCTACGCCTCGGGTTATGTGACGGCGTTCATGAACCGGCTGGTCGTGTTCCGCGAAACGGCCTGCCACGCGGCCGGCGCCACGCTGTGCTCCATGATCGGCAAGAACGCCGAGGAATGGGACGAGGATTACCTGCGCTATTTCCATCCCGAGAACATCGCCGAACAGATGATCGAGTTGCAGCAGCAAGTCACCCAGCTGCGTGACACGCTCTGTTCCAATCGCGGCGAGGACAGCCTGGTAGGCGATTCGCCCGCGTTCAGGTCGGCGTTCTCGCTGCTGCAACGGGCGGCCTTGAGTCCCATCAACGTGCTGCTGCTGGGCGAAACGGGCGTGGGCAAGGAACGCTTCGCCCGCTGGCTGCACGACAACGGGCCACGCGCCGACAAGCCTTTTATCGCCGTCAACTGCGCCGCCATTCCGCATGACCTGATCGAATCGGAACTGTTCGGCGTGACCAAGGGCGCGTACACGGGGGCAGAACAGTCGCGTCCCGGCCGATTTGAGCGGGCGCATGGCGGCACGTTGTTTCTGGACGAAGTGGGCGACCTGGCGCCGGCCGCGCAAGTCAAACTGCTGCGGGTGCTGCAGACAGGCGAGGTGGAGCGGCTGGGCGACGATCATGCGCGCAAGGTCGATGTGCGGCTGGTGTCGGCCACCAATGTCAATTTGCAGCAAGCCATCGGCACGGGCAAGTTCCGGGCGGATTTGTACTACCGGCTGGCGACCTATCCCGTCACGATCCCTCCGCTGCGCGAACGGCCGACGGATTTGCCGCTGCTGGTGGCGGCGTTCATTGAGAAGTTCAGCGCGCTCTATCCCAAGAAGGTGCTGGGCGTGACGGAGCGGGCCATGCAGATGCTGAGCCAGTATGCATGGCCGGGCAATATCCGTGAACTGGAAAATGTGATCGAGCGCGGCGTGCTGCTGGTGCCGCCGGGCGGGCGCATCGAGGCCAGTCACTTGTTCGCGGAGCAGCAAC
>DATFBD010000055.1:0-6241 GCA_035254005.1 Burkholderiaceae bacterium
GCCATCGCGATTATGTATGGGCTGGTCGTCGTGACCCGCAATGTGCACGATTTTTCGTCAACAGGCGTCGCACTGTTGAATCCGTTCACCTAGTTTTCCGGCCTTAACTCTCCCCACCTTCCGCGCGCAGCTTGCGCCACAGGGTGGTGCGGCTGATGCCCAGGTAGTCCGCGGCGGCATCGCGCCGGCCGCCGAAACGGGCCAGCACGGCCGTCACGGATTCGGCCGGCATCGCGGGTGCCGGTGCAGGGACGGCGGCGGGCAGGGCGCCCACTTGCGCCGCCGGGACGATGGCCGGCGCGGGCGGCAGCATCACACCGTCCAGCATGCCACTGGCGACCCCGCGCGGCGCCAGTTCCGGCGCCACGTTCAGGACGAACGCCGGCGTCAGCGCCTGCAATGGTTCGGCCGCCAGGAACAGCGCCAGCCGCTCGGTCAGGTTGCGCAGCTCGCGCACGTTGCCGGGCCAGTCGTACTGGCGCAGCAGCGGCGCGCACGCCATGATCTCGGCGTGCAGGTTGGGATGGGGCCGCGCGCCCAAGGCCGCCAGCGCGTTCTTGAGCGACCATTCGGCCAGCCCGATCACGTCGTCAGCGCGCGCGCGCAGCGGTGGCAGCGACAGCCGCAGCACGGCCAGCCGGTAGAACAGGTCGGCCCGGAAGCGGCCGTCGCGCACGCGCTGTTCCAGGTCGCAGTGGGTGGCGCTGATGATGCGCACGTTGACGGCGATCGGACGCGTACCGCCCACCCGCACCACTTCGCGTTCCTCCAGCACCCGCAGCAGCCGCGTTTGCAGCGTGAGCGGCATCTCGCCGATCTCGTCGAGGAACAGGGTGCCGCGGTTGGCCGCTTCGAACAGGCCCGCGTGGCCGCCGCGGCGCGCGCCCGTGAACGCGCCTTCCTCGTGTCCGAACAGTTCCGATTCCAGCAGCGATTCGGCGATGGCGCCGCAATTTACCGCCACGAACGGCCGGTTCTGGCCCAGGATGCGCGGGCTTTCGCGGTGGATCGCTTGCGCCACCAGCTCCTTGCCGCAGCCCGTCTCGCCCTGGATCAGCACCGTGGCCGGCGACTTCGCGTACAGCACCACGGACTGGCGCAGCGCTTCCATGGCGGCCGATTCGCCGCGCAAATCGTTCAGGCCATGCTTGGCGCGCAGGGTGTCGGCCACCACCACGCGCCGGCTGCGGTTCACCTCGAGCTGGGTCAGGCGCGCCATTTCCAGCGCGTCGTCGAACGCTTGCCGGATCGAGGCGGCCGAGTAGACGAACACGCCCGTCAACCCGGCTTCCTCGGCCAGGTCGGTGATCAGGCCAGCGCCCACGATGGCCTGGATGCCGGCCGCCTTCAGCTCGTTGATCTGGGCCCGCGCATCCTCCTCGGTGACGTAGGTGCGCTGCGCGATGTCGAAGCCGAAGGTGGCGGCGAATTCGGCCAGCTCCGGCAACCGTTCCTGGTAGGTGATCACGCCGATGCGCTCGGTCACCCGGCGCGCCCGCGCCAGCGCCTGCATCACGTCGAAGCCGCTGGCCTTGGCGATCACCACCGGCACCGACAGCCGGCCCTTCAGGTAGGCGGCGTTGGAGCCGGCCGCGATCACGGCGTCGCAGCGCTCGGTCGCCATCCGCTCGCGGATGTGGCGGGCCGCTTCGTCGAAGCCCAGGTTGATCGGTTCGATGGTGGCCAGGTCGTCGTATTCGAGCGTGATGTCGCGGAACAGGTCGAACAGGCGTGACACCGACACGGTCCAGATCACGGGCTTGTCGGTGTTGTCGAGGGGCAGGGGAGTGGAGTGGCGCATGCCGCCATTGTACGCCAACTGCGTTCCAATGTTTCACCGTGAAACGAATTTGAAACATGAAAGCCATGCCATTGCAACGTGAGATGCTTGCGTACTCAAGTATCTGCCACACCGCACCGGCGCCAAGTCCCTGATTTTGCTGGGTTTGCCCATGCATGTGCCCGGGCGCCGCCCGTTGGCACGTCCCTTGCAATACCTGTTCGCAACGCGCCACGGCGCAACCAACCGCAGTCACAACGCAGTCATAACGCAGACAAACGTACAACGAAAGGTCAGACATGAGCCAATATTCCGCCGGCGCCGCATTCCGCAAAGCCGTACAAGAAGAATCCCCGCTGCAAGTGGTGGGCGCCATCAACGCCAACCACGCCCTGCTGGCCAAGCGCGCCGGCTTCAAGGCCATCTACCTGTCCGGTGGCGGCGTGGCCGCCGGTTCGCTGGGCCTGCCCGACCTGGGCATCTCCAGCCTGGACGACGTGCTGACCGATGTGCGCCGCATCACCGACGTGTGCGACCTGCCGCTGCTGGTGGACGTGGACACCGGCTTCGGTTCCTCCGCCTTCAACGTGGCGCGCACCGTCAAGTCCATGATCAAGTTCGGCGCGGCCGCCATCCACATCGAAGACCAGGTCGGCGCCAAGCGCTGCGGCCACCGTCCGAACAAGGAAATCGTCACCAAGCAGGAAATGGTGGACCGCATCAAGGCCGCCGTGGATGCCCGTACCGACGAGAACTTCGTCATCATGGCCCGCACCGACGCGCTGGCCGTGGAAGGCCTGGAATCGGCCCTGGAGCGCGCCATCGCCTGCGTGGAAGCGGGCGCCGACATGATCTTCCCGGAAGCGATCACCGACCTGCCGATGTACTCCCAGTTCGCCAAGGCCGTCAAGGTGCCGGTGCTGGCCAACATCACGGAATTCGGCTCGACCCCGCTGTACACGGTGGACGAGCTGCGCGGCGCCGACGTGGGCCTGGTGCTGTATCCGCTGTCGGCCTTCCGCGCCATGAACAAGGCGGCCGAAAACGTCTATACCGCGATCCGCCGCGACGGCACCCAGAAGAACGTGGTCGACACCATGCAGACCCGCATGGAACTGTACGAGCGCATCAACTACCACAGCTTCGAGCAAAAGCTCGACGCGCTGTTCGCCGCATCGAAGAAGTAAGCATCCTCTTTCACCGTAATCGCAAACCAAATAACGCATCAGGAGATTTGAAATGACCGTTGAACAAGCCGCCGGCTTCAAGCCAAAGAAATCCGTCGCCCTGTCGGGTGTGACTGCCGGTAATACCGCGCTGTGCTCCGTCGGCAAGACCGGCAACGACCTGCACTACCGCGGCTACGACATCCTGGACGTGGCCAACACCTGCGAATTCGAGGAAATCGCTTACCTGCTGGTGCACGGCAAGCTGCCATCGGCCGCTGAACTGAAAGGCTACAAGGGCAAGCTGAAATCGCTGCGCGGCCTGCCGCAGTCGGTCAAGTCGGCGCTGGAAGCGCTGCCCGCCTCGGCCCACCCGATGGACGTGATGCGCACCGGCGTGTCCGTGCTGGGCTGCACCCTGCCGGAAAAAGATGACCACAACGTGCCCGGCGCGCGCGACATCGCCGACCGCCTGATGGCATCGTTCGGCTCCATGCTGCTGTACTGGTACCACTTCAGCCACAACGGCAAGCGCATCGACGTGGAAACGGACGATGACTCGATCGGCGGCCACTTCCTGCACCTGCTGCACGGCGAGAAGCCTTCCGAGTCGTGGGTCAAGGCCATGCACACCTCGCTGATCCTGTACGCCGAGCACGAGTTCAATGCCTCCACCTTCACCGGCCGCGTCATCGCCGGCACCGGTTCGGACATCTACTCGGCCATCACCGGCGCCATCGGCGCACTGCGCGGTCCCAAGCACGGCGGCGCCAACGAATTCGCGTTCGAGATCCAGAAGCGCTACGAGAACCCGGACGAAGCCGAAGCGGACATCCGCAACCGCGTGGCCAACAAGGAAGTGGTGATCGGCTTCGGCCACCCCGTGTACACCATCTCCGACCCACGCAACGTGGTGATCAAGGAAGTGGCGCACAACCTGTCCAAGGAAGCCGGTTCGACCAAGATGTTCGACATCGCCGAACGCCTGGAATCGGTGATGTGGGAAGTGAAGAAGATGTTCCCCAACCTGGACTGGTTCTCGGCCGTGTCGTACCACATGATGGGCGTGCCAACCGCCATGTTCACGCCGCTGTTCGTGATCTCGCGCACTTCCGGCTGGGCCGCCCACATCATCGAGCAGCGCATCGACAACAAGATCATCCGTCCAAGCGCCAACTACGTCGGCCCGGATGACCTGCAATTCGTGCCTATCTCCGACCGCAAGTAATCGCCAGTATTGGAAGCGACCATGAATACTCAATTCCGCAAGAACCTGCCGGGCACCAAGCTCGATTACTTCGACGCGCGCGCCGCTGTCGACGCGATCCAGCCTGGCGCCTACGACAAGCTGCCCTACACCTCGCGTGTGCTGGCCGAGAACCTGGTGCGCCGCTGCGATCCGGCCACGCTGAACGCATCGCTGTCGCAACTGATCGAGCGCAAGCGCGACCTGGACTTCCCGTGGTTCCCCGCGCGCGTGGTGTGCCACGACATCCTGGGCCAGACCGCGCTGGTGGACCTGGCCGGCCTGCGCGACGCCATCGCCCAGCAGGGCGGCGACCCCGCCATGGTCAATCCGGTGGTGCCGACCCAGCTGGTGGTGGACCACTCGCTGGCCGTCGAATGCGGTGGCTTCGATCCCGACGCCTTCGCCAAGAACCGCGCCATCGAAGACCGCCGTAACGAAGACCGCTTCGACTTCATCAACTGGACCAAGAAGGCGTTCAAGAACGTCGACGTGATCCCGCCCGGTAACGGCATCCTGCACCAGATCAACCTGGAACGCATGTCGCCCGTGGTGCAGGTGAGCGACGGCGTGGCCTATCCCGATACGCTGGTGGGCACCGACTCGCACACCCCGATGGTCGATGCGCTGGGCGTGATCGCCGTCGGCGTGGGCGGCCTGGAAGCGGAAAGCGTGATGCTGGGCCGCGCCTCGTGGATGCGCCTGCCCGACATCATCGGCGTGGAGCTGACCGGCAAGCCGCAACCCGGCATCACCGCCACCGACACGGTGCTGGCGCTGACCGAATTCCTGCGCAAGGAAAAAGTGGTGTCGTCCTACCTGGAGTTCTACGGCGAAGGCGCGTCCGCGCTGACGCTGGGCGACCGCGCCACCATCTCCAACATGGCGCCCGAATTCGGCGCCACGGCGGCCATGTTCTACATCGACGAGCAGACCATCAAGTACCTCAAGCTGACCGGCCGCGACGACGAACTGGTCAAGCTGGTGGAGCAGTACGCCAAGCAGACCGGCCTGTGGGGCGACACCCTGAAGGCGGCCGAATACGAGCGCGTGCTCAAGTTCGACCTGTCGACCGTGGTGCGCAACATCGCCGGCCCGTCCAATCCGCACAAGCGCGTGCCGACCTCCGAGCTGGCCGCGCGCGGCATCAGCGGCAAGGTGGAGAACGAGCCTGGCAAGATGCCCGACGGCGCCGTCATCATCGCCGCCATCACCAGCTGCACCAACACCAATAATCCGCGCAACATGATCGCCGCCGGCCTCTTGGCCCGCAACGCCAATGCGCGCGGCCTGACCCGCAAGCCTTGGGTGAAAAGCTCGCTGGCGCCAGGCTCCAAGGCCGTCACGCTGTACCTGGAACAGGCCAACTTGATGGACGACCTGGAAAAGCTGGGCTTCGGCGTCGTCGCTTATGCCTGCACCACCTGCAACGGCATGTCCGGCGCGCTGGACCCCGTGATCCAGAAGGAAGTCGTGGACCGCGACCTGTACGCCACCGCCGTCCTGTCGGGCAACCGTAACTTCGATGGCCGCATCCACCCGTACGCCAAGCAGGCCTTCCTGGCGTCGCCACCGCTGGTGGTGGCTTACGCCATCGCTGGCACCATCCGCTTCGACATCGAGAAGGATGTGCTGGGTTATGACGCCGAAGGCAAGCCTGTCACGCTGAAGGATATCTGGCCCTCGGACGAGGAGATCGACGCGCTGGTCGCCTCCAGCGTCAAGCCGGCCCTGTTCAATCAGGTCTACATCCCCATGTTCGCCAAGCAGGCCGACGATGGCGTGAAGGTCAGCCCGCTGTACGACTGGCGCGCGCCGAGCACCTACATCCGCCGTCCGCCGTACTGGGAAGGCGCGTTGGCCGGCGAGCGCACGTTGAAGGGCATGCGTCCGTTGGCGGTGCTGCCCGACAACATCACCACCGATCACCTGTCGCCGTCGAACGCGATTCTGCTCGACAGCGCGGCCGGTGAATACCTGGCGAAAATGGGATTGCCGGAGGAGGACTTCAATTCCTACGCAACCCATCGTGGCGACCACCTCACCGCG
>DATFBD010000056.1:0-87838 GCA_035254005.1 Burkholderiaceae bacterium
GGCGTGCGTGGCGCGAGCGTGGAGCGGGTCAGCCACAGGTGCGGCAGCGGCACCGTCGGCACTTGCGGCAGCGCGTGCACCAGGCCGCGCCGCAGCGCCGCGTCCGCGTGCAGGCGCGACACCATGGCGATGCCGATTTCCTCCTGCGCAGCGTCCAGCCGCAGCCGCGCCGCGTCGATGGTGATGGCGCGCGCGCTGGCCACGCCATGCGCGGCCAGCCACGGCGCCCATTCGGGATAGTGCTCGTCGATGATCAGCGGCGCCGCCGCCAGCACGTCGGGGAAGGGCAACGGCTGCAGGCGCGGCGCGCTGTCCGCGCCGCAGACGGCCAGCGCGTGGTCGTCCAGCAGCGGTACTGACCGCAGTTCGCCACCGCTCAAATCTTGCGTGGAGATGATCAGGTCGACGTCGATGCGGTCGATCTCGCGCAGCTCGTCCTGGGTGATCAGCCACACTTCCAGGCGCGGGTAGCGCGCGCGCAGCTGGCGCAGGCGCGGCATCAGCCAGCCGGCCGCGAACTCGGCGCTGCAGGCCAGCAGCACCGAATCGGGATTGCGGTACGGCTCGATGCGCTCGCGCCCGTCGCGCAAGGTGCTGAGCGCGCTGGACACAGTCTGGCTGAACAGCTCTCCCGCCGACGTGAGCTTCACGCCGCGTCCCAGACGGCTGAACAATGCCTGCCCCACCCACTGCTCCAGGTGCTGGATCTGGTGGCTGATGGCCGACTGGGTCAGCGCCAGTTCCTGCGCCGCCTTGGTGAAACTGCCCAGGCGGGCGGTGGCGTCGAAGGCCAGCAGGCTTTGCAGCGGGGGCAGGCGCTTTTGCATGAGCTATGAAAATTTCTAATGAGTTAAACGATATCCTTCATTTTACATGGCCCCGTATCCCTTGCAGAATGGATGCCAGAGAAACACTGCATTACCATTCATTTCAACCATTCATAACAGGAATCTCATGAGCGCGGAAATCAAGGGTGACGGCGCGATCCGCCGCCAGTCGCTGTACGGCAGCAATCCGGAAAATACTTACGCGGGCGTACTCAGTTTCATGCGCCGCAATTACACGCGCGACCTGGCCGGCGTGGACGTGGCCATCTCCGGCATTCCGCTTGACCTGTCCACCACCTTCCGCCCCGGCGCGCGCCTGGGACCGGCCGCCGTGCGCGCCGCCAGCGTGCAACTGGCCGAGCTGATGCCGTTCCCGTGGGGCTTCGATCCGTTCGCCGATCTGGCTGTGATCGATTATGGCGATTGCTGGTTCGACGCGCACAATCCGCTGACCATAGCGCCCACCATCGTGGAACACGCGCGCACCATTCTGGCCAGCGGCGCCAAGATGCTCACGTTCGGTGGCGACCACTTCATCACCTATCCCTTACTGAAGGCGCACGCGGAAAAGTACGGCAAGCCACTGTCGCTGATTCACTTCGACGCCCATTGCGATACCTGGGCCGACGACAATCCCGATTCGCTCAACCACGGCACCATGTTCTACAAGGCCGTCAAGGAAGGGTTGGTCGATCCGGCCACCTCGGTGCAGGTGGGCATCCGCACCTGGAACGAGGACTTCATGGGCTTCAACGTGATCGACGCGCCGTGGGTGCATGCCAACGGCACGGCCGCCACCATGGAACGCATCCTGTCCATCGTGGGGACGCGGCCGGCCTACCTGACCTTCGATATCGATTGCCTCGATCCGGCTTACGCGCCCGGCACGGGCACGCCGGTGCCGGGCGGTCTGACGTCGGCGCAGGCGCTGGCGCTGGTGCGCGCCATGGGGCCGCTCAACCTGGTGGGCATGGATGTGGTGGAAGTGGCGCCGCCGTTCGATCACAGCGAGATCACGGCCTTGGCCGCCGCGCACCTGGCGGCGGACATGCTGTGCGTGCTGCGCAACCAGAAAGTGGCGGGGAAGGAAGCGGCTGGCGCAGCCTGAGTCGCACCGCGTGCGCGTCACTCGATGGTGACGCGCACCCGAAGGGCCTGGACGCCGGTTCAAATGATCGTGGCGAGAACGCTGCGCCACTGTCGCAGCGAAAACGAAGCCACGGTGCTGTTGAAGCGGCCGTTTAGCCCGCCGCCTTGACGATCATGGCCAGCGCCACGGCCGCCGACAGCAGCGCGAAACCGCGTTGCAGCACCGGGCCGGCAAGGCGCGCGGCCAGCGCCCGCCCGCCCAGCATGCCGGCCACGGCGCCGGCCGAGAACGGCAGCGCCACGGCCCATTGCAAGTGCCCGGCCAGCGCGCTGGCCGTCACGCCCGAGATCGACACGAGGGCGATCACGGCCAGCGACGTGGCCACCACCGACTGCATGCGCAGGTCCGTGTAGCGCTGCAGCGCCGGCACCATCACGAAGCCGCCACCGACGCCCAGCAGGCCGGACAAGGTGCCGGCCACCATGCCCGTCATGGTCAGCGCGCGCGCGCACGGCGCGGTCCAGATCAGGCGGCCGCGCATGGCGTCCGTCTGGCACGAGGGCGGCAGCGTGTGCTGTTCGGGCGACACGGCCGAAGGCAGCGTGCGGCGATAGCCGCGCCATGCCACGTACAGCAGCACCAGCGCGAACGCGACGCTGAGCGGGCGGTTCGGGCTGCGCTGGGCCAGCCACAGGCCGACCGGCGCGCACACGATGCCGGCGCCGGCCATCAGCGTGGCGGCGCGGTAGCGCACCGTGCCCGCCTTCAGCCCCAGCACGGCGCCCAGCGCGGCGGCCAGGCCCACGGCCAGCAGGCCTACCGGACCGGCTTGCGCCATGCTCAGGTGGGCGCCGAACACCAGCGCCGGTACGGCCAGGATGCCGCCGCCGGCCCCGGTCAGCGCCAGGATGATGCCAATGCCCAAGCCCAGCAGCAAGGTGGTCAGCATACGGCCTCCGCATGCGCCAGATGGCGCAGATGGTATGGCCGGTGCGGCAGGTGCGGCTGGCCGGGACGGCAGTGATGGCAGCGATGGCGCCCGGCGTGCGCCGTCAGCCGGTGCGGGAAGTGCGCGCTCATCGGTCCGTCAACTCCGGCGTGGCCAGCCATTCGCGTCCCTTGAGCATGCCTTTCCAGTACAGCGGCGGCATGATGCGTTCCTTGAGCAGCCACGCCAGGCGCGACGGACGGGTGCCGTCGATCAGCCAGCGCGGGAAGCTGGGCGCCAGCTTGCCGCCATAGGTGAACTCGGCCAGCACGATCTTGCCCCGTTCCACCGTCAGCGGGCAGGAACCGTAGCCGTCGTACTGGGCGGTGCCGTTTTCCTTGCCCATCGCGTTGAGCAGGTTGTGCGCCACCACCGGCGCCTGCTTGCGGGCAGCGGCGGCGGTCTTGGCATTGGTGGTGTTGGCCGCGTCGCCCAGGCCGTACACATTCGGGTAGCGCTTGTGGCGCAGCGTGCCGGGATCGACTTCGACCCAGCCTGCCGCGTCGGCCAGCGGACTCACGCGCACGAAGTCGGGCGCGATCTGTGGCGGCACGGCGTGCAGCATGTCGAATTCGCGCGTGATCACTTCCTTGCTGCCGTCGGCGCGCGCGCGCGTGAACGTGGCGCGCCTGGCCGGGCCGTCCACGGCCGTCAGCGTTTCGCCCAGGCGCAGGTGGATGTCGTACTGCCGCACGTATTCCATCAGGGCCGGCACGTAGTCGGCCACGCCGAACAGGGCCGCGCCGGCGCTGCAGAAGTTGATGTCGATGTTGTCCAGCCGGCCCTCGCGGCGCCAGTAATCGGCCGCCAGGTACATGGCCTTTTGCGGCGCGCCGGCGCACTTGATGGGCATGGGCGGCTGCGTGAACAGGGCGCGGCCGCCGCGCAGCAGCTGGATCTGCTGCCAGGTGTATGGCGCCAGATGGTACAGGTAGTTGGACGTGACACCGTTGCGACCCAGCGTGTCGGCCAGGCCTTCCACGCCCGCCCAGTTCAGCTTCAGGCCGGGGCACACCACCAGGTGCTGGTAGCGCACCACGCGGCAGCCGTCCAGGATCACGGCGTTGCGTTCCGGTTCGAACGCGGCCACGGCCGCCTTGATCCAGTGTACGCCGCGCGGAATGGTGGCTGCCATGGTGCGGGCCGTGGAGGCGGCGTCGAACACGCCGGCGCCCACCAGGGTCCAGCCGGGCTGGTAGTAGTGCACGTCGGCCGGGTCGATGATGGCCACGTCCAGCCCCGGCGCGCGCGCCAGCAGGCTGGCGGCCGTGGCGATACCGGCCGCGCCGCCACCGATGATGACCACGGCGTGTTCCGCTTCGGCCACTTCGACCGGGGTGCGGCCATGGTTGGCGATGCGGCGCACCACGCCTTTCAGGTCGTAGCCGGCGGCGGCGGCGGCGGCCAGCAACTGGGGCAGCGGCTGGCTGGCCGATTGCGACAGCGCCCACATCGTGGTCGAGCGCATGCCGGTGCGGCAGTAGGCCAGCACCGGCTTGGGCACGCTGGCCAGCAACTGGCCGAAGGCGACGCCCTGTTCGTCGCTGACCTTGCCCGATTCGGCCGGCAGGTAATGGGCTTCGATGCCATGCTCGCGCGCGGCCTGGGCGATCTGGGCGAACACGGGCTGGTCACCTGCCTCGCCGTCCGGGCGGTTGCAGATGATGGTGCGGTAGCCTTCGCGCGCCAGCTGCGCCACGTCGGCGGGCTGGATCTGGGGCGCGACGGCGAGGCCGGGCGCCAACTGTTGTTTGGTCATGGGGGCGTCTCCGTTCTGTATTGAGCGCGCATCACAGCGCGTTCAGGGGAATCTTCAGGTAGCGCATGCCGTTGTCTTCCGGCTCGGGGAAGTGGCCGGCGCGCATGTTGACCTGCACCGACGGCAGCAGCAGCGCCGGCATGTCGAGCGTGGCGTCCCGCGCGCTGCGCATGGCGACGAATTCGTCCTCGCTGATGCCGTTGCGCACGTGGATGTTCAGTTCGCGCTGGTCGGCCACGGTGCTGATGAACTGCACTTCGCGCCCGCCCGGCTTGTAGTCGTGGCACATGTAGAGCAGGGTGTCGGCCGGCATGCTCAGTACCCGGTTGATCGAGTGGTACAGGGTGCGCGCATCGCCGCCGGGGAAGTCGCAGCGCGCCGTGCCGTAGTCGGGCATGAACAGGGTGTCGCCGACGAACACGCCGGTCTGGCGGCCGTCCGTGACCACGTAGCTCATGCAGGCCGGCGTGTGGCCGGGCGTGTGCAGGGCGCGGCATTGCAGGCCGCCCACTTCGAAGGTGTCGCCGTCGCTGAACAGGTGGTCGAACTGGCTGCCGTCGCGGCGCATGTCGGGGCCGGCGTTGAACAGTTTGCCGAACACTTGCTGCACCGTCGTCACCAGCTTGCCGATGCCGATCTGGCCGCCCAGTTGCTGTTGCAGGTAGGGCGCGGCCGACAGGTGGTCGGCGTGCACGTGGGTTTCCAGTATCCATTGCACGCTCGCGCCCAGCGCGCGCACCCGTTCGATCAGGCGGTCGGCCGAGTGGGTGGAGGTGCGGCCGGACTTGTGATCGTAATCGAGCACGCTGTCGACCAGCGCGCATTGCTTGCTGGCGCTGTCGAGCAGCAGGTAGCTGACAGTCGAGGTGGCGGGGTCGAAAAAGCCTTCGACTTGCAACTGGGCGGTGGTGGACATGGCCGGTCTCCTGGTGAAATGATACGGAACAGAGCGCAATTTGCATGCCAACTGTTTATTTAGTGCAATTGCGGGCGATAAGTCATTGATTCAAATCAAGGAAAACACGACGCGCCATCGCGGCGCAACGCCCGCCCTGCCGTTGCCTTGGGCATGATTGGCAGCCGATTTGGCAGTAAATGGCAGAAATTTGGCAGTCTGTTGGCGGTTGCGTGGCAGTGTCTGACTTTCTGTGGCACAGTAGCGTCATCGCCAGGAGCCGCCATGCATCCCATCCTCCCCATCGCCGCCGACAACTTGCCCAACGTGCCCCAGGTCCAGGCCCTGGTCTCGTTCCTCCAGCACGAGGCCCAGCCCATGATCGTGCTCGACCCCGACTACAACATCCTGGCCGCCAACATCGCCTACCAGCGCCAGTTCGGCAGCGTGGATGCGCCTTATCTTGGACAGAAGTGCTACCGCATCTCGCACCACTACGAGGTGCCGTGCGACCAGGCCGGCGAGCATTGCCCGATGCGCCAGGCGCGTTTGTCGCGCGGGCCGGACCGGGTGCTGCATATCCACCACACGCCGCGCGGGCCGGAACACGTGGAAGTGGAACTGCGCCCCATCCTCGACGCGCACGGCGAAATCGCGGCCTACGTCGAGCGTTTGACGCTGGTGCGCAGCGCCTCGGCCCGTCCCAGCGGCGCCGGGCTGGTGGGGCGCTCGGCCGCCTTCAACGCGGCGCTGGCCGCGCTGCAGCGGGTGGCGCCCTCCATGCTGCCGGTGCTGCTGCTGGGCGAATCGGGTACCGGCAAGGAGCTGTTCGCGCGCGCCGTGCATGAGTCCAGCGACCGGGCCAGCGGGCCGTTCGTGGTGGTCGATTGTTCGGGCCTGACGGAGACGTTGTTCGAAAGCGAATTGTTTGGCCACGAGAAGGGCGCGTTCACGGGCGCCACCGCGCGCAAGCAGGGGCTGGTCGAAACGGCGCAGGGCGGCACGCTGTTCCTGGACGAGATAGGCGACGTGCCGCTGGCCATGCAAGTCAAGCTGCTGCGCCTGATCGAGTCGGGCACCTACCGCCGCGTCGGCGGCATCGATACCCAGCACGCCAATTTCCGGCTGGTGGCGGCCACCCACAAGCCGTTGCGGCAGATGATGGCGCAGGGTTTGTTCCGGCCCGACCTGTACTACCGCATCAGCGCGTTCCCGATTCGTTTGCCGGCGCTGCGCGAGCGGCGCGACGACATTCCGCTGCTGGTGCATTCCTTCCTGCAGCGTGCCGTGCCGGGGCAGCCGCGCCTGACGATCGAGCCCGACGCGCTGGAGGCGCTGCAGCGCCACGACTGGCCCGGCAACATCCGCGAGTTGCGCAACGTGCTGGAGCGCGCGCGCCTGTTCGCCGACGATGGCAAGATCCGCGCGGCCCATTTGCCGCATTGGGACGAGCCGGCGCTGGCGGAAGTGCCCACCATGCCCATGATGCCAGCCATGCCCGGCATGCCCGACACGACCGCAGCGCCGTTGGCGGCCGGCACGCCCACCATGCCAGCGTTGGCGCTGCCTGCGAGCGCAGTTGCGCAGGCGGGCCACGCTGCGGGCGCCCATGCTGGCCCGGACGCCGGCGTCCACGCCGCCCCCGGCGGCGCCGCCAGTCCTGCCGCCAGTCCCGCCGTGGACGACGCGGCCAGCTTCGCGCGCGCCGTGGCGGCCTTTCGCGGCACCCGCGCCGAACTGGCGGCCCACCTGGGGCTGAGCGAGCGCACCTTGTACCGGCGCCTGAAAGCACAAGGGCTGGCCTGAACCAAGTCCAGGCCAGCCCCTGCCGGCGTTACTTCAAGCGGTCAGCTTACCAGATGGCCTTGGCGGCGCTGTCCTTGATCTGCATCTTCCATGCGCCCTCGATCAGCTTGACGACTGGCGCGGGCATCGGAATGTAATCGAGTTCGGTGGCCATGGCGGCGCCGTTGTTGTAGGCCCAGTCGATAAACTTCAGCACTTCCTTGCCCTTGGCGGCGTCGGCCTGGGTCTTGTGCATCAGCACGAAGGTGGCGCCGGTGATCGGCCAGGCGGCCTTGCCCGGCTGGTCGGTCACGACCACGGCGAAGCCTGGGGTCTTGGCCCAGTCGGCGCCCGAGGCGGCGGCCTTGAAGGCGTCGTCGGTCGGCTGCACGAACTGGCCATCCTTGTTCTTGAGCTGGGTGTAGCCCATCTTGTTCTTCTTGGCGTAGGCGAATTCCACGTAGCCGATCGAACCCTTGATGCGCTGCACGTTGGCGGCCACGCCTTCGTTGCCCTTGCCGCCCACGCCCACTGGCCACTTGACGGCCGTGCCGGCGCCCACGGTGGACTTGAACTCGCCGTCCACCTTGGACAGGTAGTCGGTAAACAGGAAGGAGGTGCCCGAACCGTCGGCGCGGTGCACCACGGTGATGTCGTCGGCCGGCAGCTTGACGCCCGGGTTCAGGGCGGCGATCTGGCTGTCATTCCACTTGGTGATCTTGCCCAGGTAGATGTTGGCCAGCACGTGGCCGTTCAGTTTCAGCTGGCCCGGCGCCACGCCTTCCAGGTTGACCACGGCTACCACGCCGCCCATGATGACGGGGAACTGGATCAGGCCTTCCTTGTCCAGTTCCTCGGCCGACAGCGGCATGTCGGAGGCGCCGAAATCGACGGTCTTGGCCTTGATCTGCTTGATGCCGGCGCCCGAACCGATGGACTGGTAGTTCAGGCCATTGCCGCTGATTTGCTTGTACGCTTCGGCCCATTTGGCGGCGATCGGGTAGACGAAGGTCGAGCCGGCGCCGGTCATGTCGGCGGCCGAAGCGGAGGACAGGGCAACGGTCGCGCCGATGATGGCGGTCATGGTCTTCAGTACGGTGTTGATGTGCATGGTAAGTCCTCTACGGAACGGGGTGGAAAGCGCCGAATTTTAGGCATTGATTGTGACAAAGGCATGACAATCGGCCATCCCGTGGCGCGTGGCGAAGAAAAACACGGTTCGCGGAAAAATCGTGCCTTGAGGCAAGAAAATTAAGTGGGAGTTAAGTTGGGCTGGGCATAATGACGGCGCCGTGGTATGGCCGCAGTGTGGGCCGCAGTCGCCGGCGGCACAAGCAAGCGCACTTTGAGGCGTACCGGACGTAATCCAACACCAAGCAAAACTAGATGACCACTCCCATGAAAAATATCCTGACGTGCGCCGCTGCCGCCGCGCTGCTCGGCGCTTGCGCCACCACTCCTCCTCCTGCCGCGCCGGCCGCCCCCGTGGCCGCGCAGCCTGCGCCAGCCAAGCCAGTGGCCGCCGTGACCGCGCCCGCACCCGTGCTGCCACCGTACAAGGATCCAAGCAACATCCTGTACAAGGAACGCAGCGTGTTCTTCGACTTCGACAACTACACCGTCAAGCCCGTGTACAACACGGCCCTGACCGCGCACGGCAAGTTCCTGTCCACCGCTGCCGACATCAAGGTGCGCGTGGAAGGCAATTCCGACGAACGCGGCAGCGCCGAGTACAACCTGGCCCTGGGCCAGAAGCGCGCCGAAGCCGTGAAGAAAGTGCTGGTGGTGCAGGGCGCCAAGGAAGCCCAGGTCGAGGCGGTCAGCTTCGGCAAGGAAAAGCCCAAGGCCGAAGGCCACAACGAAGCGGCCTGGTCGCAGAACCGCCGCGCCGACATCGTGTATCCTTGATGTCGCAGCCGCGCGTGGCCGCCAGCCGGCGCGCGCGGTGTGAGGCCTCAGCCTGACTGGGCCTCCACGCCACACCGCCGGGTTCCCGCCCCCGGCACGCGCCAGCGTGCCGGGAACGGCGTGACCCGGCTTTTTCATTTCGAAGGAGCCCGGCCGGCCATGCAAGTGCTGTTGATTGAAGACGATGCCCTGATCGGCGAGAGCGTGCGCCAGGCGCTCGTGAGCGAGGATATCGAGGTCGAATGGCGGCGCGACGGCGCGGGCGCGGAACAACTGCTCGACAGCGGCGCCTACGACGCGGTGCTGCTCGACCTGTCGCTGCCCAGCCGCGATGGCCTGGACGTGCTGCAGGGGCTGCGCGCCGCGCGCCACGACGTGCCGGTGCTGATCCTGACGGCGCGCGATACCATCGCCGACCGCGTGCAGGGCTTGAACGCGGGCGCCGACGATTACCTCGTCAAACCGTTCGACTGCGACGAACTGCTGGCGCGCGTGCGCGCGCTGGTGCGGCGCGCGCGCGGCCGCCAGCAACTGGCCTACCAGCACAACGGCCTGGCGCTGGACACGGACGCGCGCCTGGCCACGCTGGACGGTCACCCCGTGGCGCTGTCGGCCAAGGAGTGGGCCATCATCGACCTGCTGGTATCGCGCCCCGGCATGATCTACTCGCGCGCCAAGATCGAGCTGGCGCTGTACGGCAATGTGGCCGACGTGGACAGCAACGTGGTGGAAGTGCACATCCACAGCCTGCGCCGCAAGCTGGGGCCGGAAGCCATCATCAACGTGCGCGGCCTCGGCTACATGGTCCCCAAATCCACATGAACGGCATCCGCAGCCGTTTGCTGCTGCTCTTGGGCGTGCTGATCGTGGCCGCCAGCGGCATCCAGTTCGCCGCCACGTTCAGCGCCTCGCTGGCGCAGACCAACCGCCTGTTCGACGCCCAGTTGCTGCGCATCGCCCGCACGCTGGGCCAGATGCAGGGCCAGGTGCCGGAAGCCTACCGCGAATATCCGCTTGAATACGACCTCGTGATCCAGCGCTGGCGGCACGATGAGATGACCGTCTACCAGCAGCGCGAGCACCGCGAACTGCCGGGGCGCGCGGCGCTCGGTTATTCCACCGTCACCATGGCCAACGGCGAATGGCGCATCTACGCGGCCGCCTTCGAGGGCGGGCTGGTGCAGGTGGCGCAGAAGATGTCGGCCCGGCGCCAGGAAGCCATCGCGCTGGCCCTCAACACGCTGTGGCCCATCCTGCTGATGGCCGTGGTGCTGCTGGGCGCCATGTGGTGGCTGGTGTCGGTGGCGCTGCGCCCGCTGGCGGCCGTGCAACAGCAGATCGCCCAGCGCGACGCCAACGCGCTGGAACAGGTCGATTGCTCGCACGCCCCGCGCGAGATCATGCCGCTGATCGATGCCATCAACGAACTGCTGCGCAAGGTGCGCGACGCCATCGCCTCGCAGCGCCAGTTCGTGGCCGACGCGGCCCATGAATTGCGTTCGCCGCTGACGGTGCTGCAAGTGCAGATCCAGATGCTGGGCCGCAGCCAGCCCGAGGCGGCCCGCAAGGCGTCGCTGGCCGCGCTGGGCGGCGCTGTCGCGCGCAGCAGCCGCATGGTGGAGCAGTTGCTGGGCCTGGCCCGGCAGGATGCGCTCAGCCAGGCCAGCGCCGGCGAGGCCAGCGTGGACCTGGTGCAGTACGCCAGCGCCGCCATCGCCGAGGTGGCGCCGTTCGCCAGCGGCAAGGGGGTGGAGCTGAGCTTCCTGGACGCCTCGCCGGTGGCCGTGCGGGCCGACGCCGACAGCCTGATGATCCTGCTGCGTAACCTGCTCGATAACGCCGTGCGCTACACGCCGCCCCACGGCGCCGTCACCATCGGCGTCGAGCGGCGCGGCACGCAGGGCGTGCTGACCATCGCCGATTCCGGTCCCGGCATTCCACCAGCCGACCTGGCGCGGGTGACGGACCGTTTCTACCGCGTGCCCGGCACCACCGAGAACGGCAGCGGTCTCGGACTGGCCATCGTGCAGGCCGTGGTGACCCACCTGGGCGCGGCGCTGGAATTGCGCAATTCCGCGCACGGCGGGCTGGTGGTGAAAGTGCTGTTCCGCCCGGCGCCGCCATGAACCGGGCTGCGCGCTGGCGCGATGGCTTGCTGGAGCGCCTGCGTCCCTTGGCCGCGCAGCGCACGCTGGCCGTGGCCGGCCTCATCGGCGTGCTGGGCGCGCTGGCCACCATCGGTTTTCGCAGCGCCATCCTGCTGGTGGAGTGGCTGGTGTATGGCGACCGCAGCGGCAGCCTGGTGCACATCGCCAGCCACCTGCCGGGCTGGCAGCGCGTGCTGGCGCCGGCCGCGGGCGGGGTGCTGGCCGGGCTGCTGCTGGCGTGGGCCCGGCGCCAGCCGGAACGCGACAAGGGCGGCGACTACATGGAGGCCGTGGCGCTCGGCAGCGGCGACCTGGGCGCGCGCGCTTCGCTGCTGCGGGCCTTGTCGTCGGCTGCCACCGTGGCCAGCGGCGGGGCCATCGGCCGCGAAGGACCGATGGTGCAGCTGGCGGCCCTGTGCGGCGCGCTGATCGGGCGCTGGTGCAATGTGCCGGTGCCGCGCCGGCGCCTGTACGTGGCCTGCGGCGCGGCAGCCGGCATCGCCACCGCCTACAACGCGCCCATCGCCGGCGCCATGTTCGTGGCCGAGATCGTACTGCGTTCGCTGGCCATCGAGAGCCTGGGGCCGCTGATCGTGGCGGCCGTCGCGGCCAATGTGGTGGTTGGCAGCCTGACCGACTTCGGACCGGCCTACCACATGCCTTCGCTGTCGCTCGGGCATGGCGCGGCAACGCTGGCGCTGGCCGCCGTGGGCGTGCTGGCCGGCCTGCTGGCGCCACCGTACCTGGCGCTGCTGGACGGCGCGCGCGGCCTGTTCGCCCGCTGGCATGGGCCGTTGTGGTGCAAGCTGGGCGTGGGCGGTTTGCTGGTGGGGCTGCTGTCGCTGGCCCAGCCGGCCGTGTGGGGCAATGGCTACAGCGTCGTCAACGCCATCCTGCAAGGGGGCTGGGTATGGCAGGCCTTGCTGGCCGTGCTGGCGTTCAAGCTGCTGGCCGTGGCCGCCACCACGGGCTCGGGCGCCGTGGGTGGCATCTTCACCCCCACGCTGTTCGCCGGCGCCGTGCTGGGCGCGCTGTGCGGCGGCGCGCTGCATGCGCTGTGGCCCGGTTTGATCCCGGTGCCGGCCGCCGTGGCCGTGGGCATGGGCGCCTTCCTGGCCGCCTGCACCCATGCGCCGCTGATGTCGGTGCTGATGCTGTTCGAGATGACGGAGAGCTACAGCGTGGTGGTGCCGCTGATGGCGGCCTGCGTGCTGGCCTACACCATTTCGCGGGTGCTGCATGCGCGCTCGATCTATGCCACCGGCACTGGCCGGGCCCAGCATGCGCCCATGCTGGCCATGGCGTCCGACCTGCTGTGCCCCGATCCGCCCGTGATCGGGCTGGGCAGCAGCGTGGGCGAACTGGCGGCCCTGTTCCAGCGCCGCCGCTGGCAGCACGTGTACGTGGTGGACGGCGAGGGCGTGTTCGCGGGCGCCGTCTCGCTGCACGATTTCGCCCCCTTGCTGCAGGCCGGCGCCGCGCTGGATGGGCCCTGGCCGTCCACCTTGCTGCGCGCGGACTACCCGCGCGTGCGCGACACGGCACCGGCCTGGCAGGTGATGGAAACGTTCGCCACCCATGCCGGCGAACGCTTGCCGGTGCTGGACCAGGGCGGCCATCTGCTCGGTTACCTGACCAAGACCGACCTGGTATTGCTGTTCCGCGACCCTGTCGCAGGCGGCTGATCCGGCGGTTTGTCCAGGGCAAATCAACCTGCCCAAAAATATTCTCAAAAAAACAAAAAAAATATGTCGATTTGAAGGGTGTTCGCCCGTCGTAGGGGTAGAGTACGAATCTTCCAGCGCGTGCCTGAACCAGTATCCGGATCGTTCTGCTCACTTTACTGACTATCAAGGAGAACACCATGACTGCACCAGTACGTCCCATTCCCGAAGGAATGCACACCATCACCCCCCATCTCATCTGCGAAGGGGCGGCCAATGCCATCGAGTTCTACAAGAAGGCCTTCAACGCCGAGGAACTGAGCCGCCTGCCCGGGCCGGACGGCAAGATCATGCACGCCATGCTGCGTATCGGCGACTCGACCCTGATGCTGAACGACGCGTTCCCGGACTGCGGCGGCTTCGGGCCGCTGGCGCTCAAAGGCTCGCCCGTCACCATCCACCTGTACGTGAAGGATGTCGATGCCACCTACAAGCAGGCCGTGGCGGCCGGCGCCGAGGCAAAGATGCCGGTGGCCGACATGTTCTGGGGCGACCGCTACGGCATGCTGGTCGACCCCTTCGGCCATCACTGGTCCGTCGCCACCCACAAGCAGGACCTGACGCCGGAGCAGATCAGGGAAGGCATGGACAAGATGCCGCCGCGCGCATCCTGAGCGAAGGAGAGCGCCATGCGATTCATGATCATTGTCCGGGCGACGGCCGATTCCGAAGCCGGCAAGATGCCCAGCCAGGAACTGCTGACCGAGATGGGCAAGTACAACGAACAGCTGGTCAACGCCGGCGTGCTGCTGGCGGCCGAAGGGCTGCATCCCAGTGCGCGCGGCGCGCGCGTGAAGTTCGAAGGCAGCAAGCGTACCGTGGTCGACGGCCCGTTCGCGGAAACCAAGGAACTGATCGCCGGCTTCTGGCTGATCCAGGTCAAGTCCAAAGAGGAAGCCATTGAATGGGTGCGGCGCTGTCCCAACCCGTTCGAGGGCGATTCCGAAATCGAAATCCGGCAGGTGTTCGAGATGGAGGATTTCGGTGACGTGGTCACGCCCGAACTGTGCGCGCAGGAGGAACGCATGCGCGCCCAGCTGGCACAGGCCTGACGGGCGGGCGGCCATCATGGCCTACATGGTGATGCGCCGCAGCGCCGGCGCCGGCGCCGACACTGGCGCGCCGGCGTCGTGCGCGCCGATGCCGGTGCCCGGTATCACGCTGCACGACGGCGCGGACGCGGTACGCCTGCTGCGCCGGGACGGCCAGTGGCGGGTGGAGGCCGGTCCGTTCCCGCCGTCCGAACTGGTGGACGCGTTCGCGCTGCTGGACGCGGCCACGCTGCCGGAGGCCATCGCCCAG
The DNA here is from genome assembly GCA_035254005.1 of Burkholderiaceae bacterium. Taxonomy (GTDB): domain Bacteria; phylum Pseudomonadota; class Gammaproteobacteria; order Burkholderiales; family Burkholderiaceae_D; genus Rugamonas. The sequence continues at coordinate 14,426 of DATFBD010000056.1, forward strand.
GTGCGGGCGTGGCCGCCTGCTGGCGGCGATACCGTCTACGAGTTGCGCGAAGCCGGCTGCGCCGGCGGTTGCGCGGGCTTCGACGAGCGCGGCACGGTGGGCGGCAACGTGCCACGGCGCGATCCGGCTTTGACCCGTTACGTGTTCTTCATCCGGGCCGACGCCAACCTGGAGCGGGACTTCGTACCGCCGCCCGAGGTCATCGCCGCCATGAACCGGCATAACGAGCAGGGCGTGCGCGACGGCGTGCTGCTCGCCGGCGAAGGCTTGAAGTCCAGCGCGCGCGGCGCGCGGGTGCGTCTGGCCGCTGGCGCCAGCACGGTGGTCGATGGCCCGTTCACGGAAGTGAAGGAGCTGATCGCCGGCTACTGGATGCTGCAGGCCGGTTCGCCCGCGGCGGCGCTGGACTGCATGCGCCGCTACCCGTATCCGGGCGACGGCGACGTGACGCTGGAAATGCACCAGGTGCGCGAGCCGGCGGCCGCGCCGGGCGGGCCGCTGGAGCGCTGACGGTGGCGCCGACGGCGGCATCGGTGGTGGCGTCGTCCGCGGGACCGGCGGCGGCATCGTCTGCGGGACCGGCGGCGTCGTCCGCAGGCCAGGCGGAGTCGTCGTCCGCAGGCCCGGTGGCGCGGGTGGTGGAGGCGGTGTGGCGGATCGAATCGGCCCGCATCATCGCCGCCGTCGCCCGCATGCTGCGCGACGTGGGCACGGCCGAGGAGCTGGCCCAGGATGCGCTGGTGAGCGCGCTGGAACGCTGGCCCGAAACGGGTGTGCCCGACAACCCGGCTGCGTGGCTGATGACGGTGGCCAAACACCGCGCGCTGGACGTGCTGCGCCAGCGCCAGCTGCATCACGCCAGGCAAGAGCAGCTCGGCTACGAAATCGAAGGCATGCTGCAGGATGCCGCGCCCGACCTGGAGGCGGACGTGGCGCGCGCGCTGGAGGACGACATCGTCGACGACGTGTTGCGGCTGGTGTTCGTCGCTTGCCATCCGGTGCTGCCGATGGATGGCCGGGTGGCGCTCACGCTGCGCATGCTCGGTGGCCTGAGCACGGGCGAGATCGCGCGCGCCTACCTGGTGCCCGAGGCGACGGTGGCGCAGCGCATCGTGCGCGCCAAGCGCACGCTGGCCGAGGCGCGGGTGCCGTTCGAGGTGCCGCGCGCGCACGAGCTGGTGGCGCGGCTGGCGGCCGTGCTGCAAGTGCTCTACCTGATCTACAACGAAGGCTACACGGCCAGCGCCGGCGCCGACTGGATGCGGCCCGGTTTGTGCGATGAGGCGCTGCGGCTGGGCCGCATCCTGGCCGAGCTGGTGCCACGGGAGGCGGAAGTGCACGGGCTGGTGGCGCTGATGGAAATCCAGTCCTCGCGCGCCCGCGCCCGCGTGAGGCCGGACGGCGCGCCCGTGCTGCTGCTGGAGCAGGACCGGGCGCGCTGGGACCAGCTGTTGATCCGGCGTGGCCTGGCCGCGCTGGAGCGGGCCGGGAACACGGGGCAGGGATTGGGACCATATGGTGTGCAGGCCGCCATCGCGGCCTGCCACGCGCGGGCGCGCACGGCGGCCGACACCGACTGGGGCCGTATCGCCGCGCTGTACGACGCGCTGTCGCAACTGGCGCCGTCGCCCATCGTGGAACTGAACCGTGCGGTGGCGCTGAGCATGGCGTTTGGGCCCGAGGTGGGGCTGGACGTGGTCGATGGCTTGCTCGACGAACCGGCGCTGCGCCACTACCACCTGCTGCCCAGCGTGCGGGGTGACCTGCTGGGCAAGCTGGGGCGCCATGCGGAAGCGCGCCAGGAATTCGAGCGGGCCGCCGCACTGGCGCAGAACGAGCGTGAACGGGACCTGCTGCTGGCGCGGGCCGATGCCGCTGGTTCGGCTGCGCTGCGGTGACAGGTTTTTGGCGTTGACGGGAAGAATGTGGAGAGCACGGGACAGTCGTGCCAGCGTGCCGGCATGCCCGCGCATGCCGCACCAGCTCGGCCAGCCGGCCCGCGGCAGCGCGGACGCTCAGGCCAGCGTGCGGCGTGCCAGTTCGGCCAGGGTGGCGGCGGCCGGGTGGCCGGGCGCGGTCACCAGGCCCAGCCCGGCCGCCAGCTCCTCGCCCTCGGCCAGCTTGCGATAAGCGACGCCGCGCCGGCGCAGCGCCGCGAACGAGGCCGGCAGCAGGGCGATGCCTTTGCCGGCCGCCACGTCGCTGAGCAGCACGTGGTGGTCGTGCGGCTCGCGCACGAACGGGGGCGCGAACCGGTGGCGCTTGAACACGGCGTGGCAGTGGTCGAAGAAGGCCGGCTGGCGCGCCCGCTCGAACCAGTACACGGGCTCGCTGGCCAGGTCCGCCAGCGCCACGGTGCGGCGGCGCGCCAGCGGGTGGGCGCTGGACAGGGCGGCCAGCATGGGCTGCCGTCCCAGCGTTTGCACGGCAAGTTCCCGGGTGGCGGTGGGCAGCGCGATCACGGCCGCGTCCAGCCGGCCGGCGCGCACGCTGGCCACCAGTTGCGGCGACGTGGCGAACACGGGTTCCAGCGGTCCGCCCAGCGTGGCCGCCAGCGCGTCCGTGAACGGGCGGAACAGGTCCGCTTCGATGGACGATGTCAGGCCCAGCCGCACACGCATGGGGGCCGGATGGTCGCGCATGGCCAGTTCGGCCGCATCCAGCAGGGCCAGAATTTGCTGGGCCATGGGCAGCAGCTGGCGGCCGGCCGGCGTGAGGGTCACATGCCGCGTGTCGCGCTCGAACAGTTGCGTGGCCAGCCGGGCTTCCAGCTGGCGGATCGCACGGCTCAGCGGCGGCTGGGTCATGTGCAGTTGCTCGGCCGCCTGGCGAAAGTTGAGACAGGTGGCGACGGCGGCGAACACTTGCAGGGCGTGGCTGTCGAGTTTTCTCATGGCTGTTTCCGTTCCCGTCATTGATACCCAAAAGGTATCACTAATTTGGACATTCTCCCAGCCTGGCGCGGTGGCTAGACTGGCTTGCATCAACCACGGGAGGAGAGCGACATGCAACAACGTAAGATCGGTGAATTGACGGTATCGGCGCTGGGCCTGGGCTGCATGGGCATGTCCGAGTTCTACGGCGCCACGGACGATGTGCAATCGCTGGCCACGCTGGAGGCGGCGTGGGACGCTGGCGTCACGCTGTACGACACGGCCGACGCCTACGGCTTTGGCCACAACGAGCGCTTGCTGGGGCATTTCTTGCGCGGCAAGCATGGGCGTGCAAAGGTGGCCACCAAGTGCGGCCTGGTGCGCGAGCCGGGCCAGTACGCGCGCCGCATCGACAACTCGCCCGCCTACATCCGCCAGGCGTGCGAGGCGTCGCTGGCGCGGCTGGGCGTGGAGCGGATCGACCTTTACTATCTGCACCGGCTCGATCTGGCCCAGACGCCGCTGGAGGAATCGATGGGCGCGCTGGCCGGACTGGTGCGCGAGGGCAAGATCGGCGCCATCGGCCTGTGCGAAGTGTCGGCCGCCACCTTGCGCCGCGCGGCGGCCCTGCATCCGGTGGCGGCCGTGCAGAGCGAATATTCGCTGTGGACGCGCGACCCGGAGCAGGGCGTGCTGGCGGCCTGCCGCGCCGTCGGGGCCGCGTTCTGCGCCTATAGCCCGCTGGGCCGGGGCTTCCTGACGGGCAAGTTCGCCGGCACGCGCGACGGCGCCGATTTCCGCAGTTTCAACCCCCGTTTCGCCGCGGAGAATTTGCGCAGCAACGAGCGCATTGTGGCCTGCGTGCGTGCGCTGGCGGCCGACAAGGGCTGCACCCCGGCCCAGCTGGCGCTGGCCTGGCTGCTGGCGCAGGGCGAGGATATCGTGCCCATCCCCGGCACCAAGCGCATCGCCTATCTGCACGACAACCTGGGCGCGCTGGCGGTGCGCCTCGGGGCGCAGGACTGCGCCCGCATCGCGGCGGCGTTGCCGCCGGGCATGGCCAGCGGCGCGCGCTACAGCGAGGCCGGCATGGCGGGGCTGGACGCCTGAGTCCGGCGTTCGGCGCATTCCTAACCACCCCGGTGATGATCTGATCCCACACCGGGGTGGTGTCCGATAGCGTGTCACAAGCGAGGCGTTTACCCTGTGGGCTGAACTGCGCGCCATGCAGGGCGCGGTCGGTCGCGGATCACACATCGGGGGGCGTATGGGGCGCAGGACAACATGGGCCGGCGGGCAACCCGGGACCGGCGGCGCGCAAGGCCGCTTGCTGGCGCAGGCCGGCGGGCAGGCATCCGGTGGCGGCCTGTACCGCCCCAATCTGCGCTACCGGGTGTTGCGCTTCGCGGGGCCGGAGGCGCGTTACGCGACCGCCCTGCGCCTGGCCCGCGATACCGCCGGCGCCGGCATCATCCACGTCGACAGCATGGCCACGGCCGAACGGCTGTGCCGCCAGTTGCGCGACGCCGGCGACAGTGCCTGCAGTTACCACGGCATGCTGGCGCCGGCCACGCGCCGGCTGCGGCTGCGCCAGTTCCGCCAGGGCGCGCGGCGCGTGATGGTGGCCACGCCGGCCTTTGGCGGCGGCATGGACCGCCACGACATCCGCTTCGTGATCCACCTGCGCGTGCCCGCCAGCCTGCAAGCCTACTACCGCGATTCCTGCCGCGCCGGCCGTGACGGCCTGCCGGCGCAGTGCACCTTGCTGGCGCCGCCGCATGGCGACCTGGGCGAGGCCGCGCCGCTGGCCGCCTACCTGCGCGGCGGCGCCTGCCGCTGGCACTTGCTGTTGGCCGGCCTGGGCGCGGACGGCGACGACGGCGATGCCTGCGGCCAGTGTGACCATTGCGGCGGCGCCGGGCTGACGCTGGCGGCGATGCCAGCGCACCCGCCGCTGGATCTGGCCGCGCTGCTGACGGTGGCCGGGGAGCGCATCATGTTCGAATTTGCCGAAGACAGCGGCAAGACTTTCATGGCGGAATTTCTGCCGGCGCGCTGAGCCTAATCGATGCTCTCGACCGCACAGATACCGGCCGCCGGATTTCTCCTACATTCACACTTGAGCATGTCCTATCCCCGCCCGCTGGGCCTTGCACTACCATGAATGCTCCTCTCACCGGCCGCCGGGCCAGCCGGTCACAGCGCAGGCCCGGTCTCCGTGGGGAGGTTGGATTTCCACCCATCAGTAAAGGATGCACGACATCAGGAGAAGATTATGGCCACCTCAAATCAGGATAACCCCGGCAGCAAACAAGGCAGCCAGGGCGGTAGCAAACAGAGCGATACCAGCAAGCGTGGTTTCGCCTCGATGGACCCGGATCAGCAACGTGAAATCGCCAGCGAAGGCGGCCGGGCGGCCCATGAGAAAGGCACGGCACATGAATTCACCTCGGAAGAGGCACGCCGGGCTGGCAGCATGAGCCACAAGAACGACCAGGGCAGCAAGCAAAGCAGCACCACCGGCAGCGGCTCGCGTAGCGGCAGCAGTAACCAGGGCGCGCGCGACGAGACCGAGCGCAACGAGCGCAGCGGCAGCCGCAGTGGCGGCAGCTCCGGCAGCAAGACCTGAGCCGTCCAGCAAGCCGGCTAGACCCTAGCCTGGCGTTGTGAAAAAAAGGAATCCGCAAGCGTGCTTGTGGATTCCTTTTTTGCTGGCTTGCCGCCGGCGGCGCGCGGTGAGATTGTGTGTATTTCCTGGCCGCCTCACGGCCTATAGTGCAAGGAGGGCAAGGAGTGCAACCGCCACCGCAAGACCGGCTGCCCGCGCCGCCGCGCCGAGGGAGTAAGCCATGCCGCCTGTCACCGCCGCCGTGCCGCCCGACGAGTTGCGGCAGAACCTGATCCGCAAGCTCGATAGCCTCGGCTATGGCGCCAGCGCCGATTTCGCGCAGGCCATGGCGCGCTTTCGCCGCGATGAACACCTGCAAGCGACCGACGATCCGTGGCCGCGCCTGAACGCGCGCGCCGGCGCCGTGTTCAGCGAAGTGTTCCAGTTCGAACTCGATGCGCTCGCTGGCGACCTTGGCGGCGCGCGGCCGGCCCGGCTGTCCGACGTGGTCCGGCGCGCCCAGCGCCGCAAGCTGGCCGGGCTGGCGTTCTCCGGTGGCGGCATCCGCAGCGCCACCTTCAACCTGGGCGTGCTGCAGGCGCTGGCGGAACTGCGCCTGCTGCGTGACTTCGATTACCTGTCCACCGTGTCGGGCGGCGGCTACATCGGCGGCTGGCTGTCGCGCTGGATCAAGGAGCAGGGCGGCGACGTGACGGCCGTGGAGGAGGCGCTGGCGCCGTCCGGTGCCAACCTGGCAGGCGCGCGCGGTGCGCCGCGCAGTGAACCGATCCCGGTGCAGTTCCTGCGCCAGTACAGCCATTACCTGACGCCGGCCAGCGGCATGTTCAGCGCCGACACCTGGACCCTGATCTGCACCTACGCGCGCAACACGCTGCTCAACCTGAGCCTGCTGACGGCGTGGCTGGCGGCCCTGTTCCTCTTGCCGCGCCTGCTCACGGCCGTGGTGGCGCACGAGATGGTGGCGCCGGGCCGCGCCACCGCGCCATGCGCCGTGGGCCTGTTCCTGCTGGCCGTGTACTTCATGGCGCTCAGCATTTCGCGCAAGGGCCGGCCGCCGCCGGGCAGCTGGCTGCCGCAGAACCAGGGCGATGTGCTGATCTGCATCTGCCTGCCGCTGATGGTGTCGGCCTTGCTGGGCAGCCTGGCCGTGTGGCAGTACCGCGCCCGGCTGATCGCGTTCTGGGACGACATTCCGGCCGGGCTGGCCCAGTATTCCTACAGCTGGCTGCTGTTGCCGGGCGTGGTCTACTTCCTGGTGTGGGTGGCCGGCTGGGGCACGGCCCAATGGCTCAATTACCGGGCCGCGCGGCGCGAACCGGATGGCGAGACCGAGCCGGTGGCCAAGGTGCTGCTGGAAGGCGTGGGCCACCTGCTGTGCGCCGTCGGCGCACTGGGCGTGGCCACCATGCTGCTGCTGAAGACGCTGTCGATGGCGCACCGGGCCGGCCTCTTGCCGGTGGACGCGGTGCAACTGACCAGCCTGGGCATGCCGCTGCTGCTGGCCCTGTTCGGCGTGACCATCACGCTGATGATAGGCCTGATCGGGCGCATGTACCGCGACCCCAGCCGCGAATGGTGGGCGCGCCAGGGCGCGTGGACCTTCATCTTCAGCCTGGCCTGGCTGGCCGTGTATCTGTTCGCCTTCTACCTGCCGCCGCTGCTGGACTGGGGCTTCACCCAGTACTGGCGTACCAGCAGCGCGGGCGCGGCGCTGACCACGCTCATCACGCTGGTCGGGCTCAAGTCCAGCAGCGGCGGCGCCACCGGCAAGCCCGGCGCGCCCGTCCGGCTGGAGCTGGTGGCCAAGGTGGCGCCGTATGCGTTCACGCTGGTGATCGTGGGCGTGCTGACCACCTGGCTGCAATACCTGGTGGCGCCGGCCCAGGTGCAACGGGCCGCCAGCGCGCCGCTGTGGGCCTACTACCTAGCCTATTTCGCCGCCACCACGGGCGCCGACGAGGGCCATGTGCTGGCGCTGCTGGCCACCTTCGCCGTGGTGGCGCTGGTGCTGGGCTGGCGGGTCGACATCAACAAGTTCTCGCTGTACATGATGTACCGCATGCGGCTGGTACGGGCCTACCTCGGCGCCAGCAATCCGCATCGCAGCCCCCATCCGTTCACCGGCTTCGATCCGGCCGACGATCCACCGCTGCACACGCTGTTGCGCAAGGCCGATCCGGCCGCGCCGGCGCCGCTGCAGCGGCCCTACCATCTGATCAACGCGGCGCTCAACATGGTCAATGGCCAGGAGCTGGCGTGGCAGACGCGCAAGGCGGCCGCGTTCTGCCTGTCGCCGGCCTGGTGCGGCTACGACATGCCGGCCATGCCGTCGCCGGACCGCCACACGCCGGGCGCGCACCGGGGCTGCTACCGGCCCAGCGCCGATTACGCGGCGCGCCCGTCCGTGTTCCGCGACGACGACGCCGTCGTCAAGCTGGGCATGGCGGTGGCCGTGTCGGGCGCGGCGGCCAGTCCCAACATGGGTTACCACTCGTCGCCGCCGCTGACCTTCCTGATGACGCTGTTTAACTTGCGGCTAGGGCGCTGGTCGCCCAACCCCGTCAAGGAAAAGCACTGGCAAAGTTCGTCGCCGCGCATCGGCCTGTTCAGCATCCTGGCCGAGCTGTTCGGCCTGACCGACACCAACGCCGATTTCCTCTACCTGTCGGACGGCGGCCACTTCGAGAACCTGGGCCTGTACGAGCTGGTGCGGCGGCGCTGCCGGCTGGTGGTGGCCGTGGACGCCAGCTGCGATGAAAAGTTCGTGTTCGAGGATCTGGGCAACGCGATCCGCAAGTGCTACACGGACCTGCACGTGCCGATCGTGCTCGACGCGCGCCGCATCGTGCCGCAGGCGGGCGGCGGCGCGCTGGGCGCCAGCTTTGTGACGGGCCACATCCAGTACCGGGCGGCCGATGGCCGGGGCCAGGATGGGGTGCTGCTGTACATCAAGCCGGCCATCACGGGCGCGGAGAACGCGGACGTGCTCAACTACAGCAAGACCCATCCCGAATTTCCCCACCAGTCCACGGCAGACCAGTGGTTCGACGAGGACCAGTTCGAAAGCTACCGCACGCTCGGTTGCCAGATCGCGCGCGGCGCGCTGGCGGCAGCGGCCGAGGGGGCGGCCGTGCGGGACGCCGATGGCGCCGTGCTGCGGCACCGGATCGGCCGGCTGGCGCTGCTGTTGTCGCGCCAGGGCAAGCCGGCGGTGGCGCCGGCGCCGTCGCAGCCGGACCAGCCGCGCCGCCCGTTCATCGAGCGGCGCCGTTCCCAGCACGGCACGGCCCGTGGCGCGCCGCAGGCGCTGCCGGCCATGGTGCGGCGCTTGCGCATGCCGCCGGCGGCGGGGGTGCGGGTGCGGCGCCGCCCGCCGGCGCCGCCCACTGTCCTGCACTGATCGTCGGGCACAAAAAAGGCCCGGCGCGGGCCGGGCCAAGCTGGGTGCAGCAAGGGTGCTCAGCGAGCGGACGTCATACCGAGGCCACCAGCTGGGCGGCGCCGGCCGCCTCGGCGCCGGCCTTGCTCTTGGCCGTGGCCTGCTGCCGCGCGCGTGCGCGCGAGGGCGGCAGGCGGCGCAAGGTCTTCAGCGCTTCCGCGTCCTTGATGCCGATGGTGCGCTGGTCCACGCTGATCAGGCCGATCTCGTTGAAGGCCGACAGGGTGCGGCTCACCGTTTCCAGCGTCAGGCCCAGGTAGCTGCCGATCTCGTGGCGCGTCATGCGCAGGTTGAACAGTTTGCTCGAATAGCCCATCTGGGCGAAGCGCTCGGCCAGCGAGACCAGGAAGCGGGCCACGCGGGCCTCGGCCGACAGCGCGCCCAGCATGCCGATCATGGCTTGCTCGCGCACCAGTTCGCGGCTCATCACGCCGTACATCATGTTTTCCAGCTCCAGGTGGATGCGGCCCAGCGCCGTCAGTTTCTTGAACGGCAGCAGGATCAGGTCGCAGTCGGACAGGGCCACCGCTTCGGACGAGTAGTGGCGGGTGTGGATGCCGTCCACGCCCAGCATGTCGCCTTTCATGGGGAAGCTCAGCACCTGCTCGTTGCCGAATTCATCGATCAGCACGGTCTTGAGGAAACCGGAATTGACGATGTAGAGCGTGTCGAACGGCTGGCCGATGGTGTGGATGCGTTGGCCGGTCTTGAACTGCACATGCTGGAACAGCAATTCCTCGGTGGCGATGGTACAGGCGGCGGGAATGTGGAGCAGGTCGCATACCTCCTTCAGGTTCGACCAGAGCCGCCCCTGGCGTTGCCGCCCCGCCTCCATGGACGGGGAGGGGGCGGTCGCGGGGGAGGCCGGACGGATTATCGACGCTTGCGTGGACAGCATGTTCATCTCCTGGTTTCTGATAAGACGGTTCAGTGGCGCTGGAAGAGCCGCGCGCTGCGCGCGGCTGCCGGGCCGTCTGCCACGCGCGCAGGGATGAGGCGCGCCCGAAGCCGGCTGATCTTGTTCTGGCTTGCTTTGCCTGGCGCGCCGTGGTGTCTGAAAAACCGAAATGGCCGCGAAGCAAAACAATCGTATGGTTTCAGTATGCCAACGAGGGGCGGCGGTGAATATCGGTAAGTGCTGAATATGCGCGTAGGAGGTAGCGCGAAGATGTAGGACTCTTCCTAATGGTCCCGGCCGCCGGGGCGGCGCCGGGGGGCACGCCGGTGTGCCTGGTCAGGTCTTGAACGGCGATAACAAGCGGTGCGCCACGGCATATTGCACCATTTCCGACAGCGAATTCATGCCCATCTTCTGCATGATGCGGGTCTTGTGGGTGCTGACGGTTTTGACGCTCAGATGCAGGCCGTTGGCGATTTCGGTGATCGATTTGCCGGCCACGAGCAGCGAGAACACTTCGAATTCGCGGTCCGACAGCTGCTTGTGCAGCAGCGTCTCGCTGGGCATCATGATGTTGAGTGCCAGTTGCTCGGCCACTTCGGTGCTGATGTAGGGCCGGCCCGAGGCCACCTTGCGGATCGCGCCCACCAGCTGGGTGCCGGCGCTTTCCTTGGTCAGGTAGCCCTGGGCGCCGGCGCGGATGGCGCGCACCGCGTATTGTTCCTCCTCGTGCATGGTGAGGATCAGGATCGCCACCTTGGGCGCCTCGCTGCGGATCTGGCGGATCAGGTCGACGCCGCTGCGCCCGGGCATGGACAAGTCCAGCAGCAGCAGATCGAAGCCGCCCTGGCGCACGTGGTTGAGCACTTCGAAGCCGTCGATCGCCTCGCCCACGATGTCGATGTCCGGCGCACCGTCGAGGATGCGCTTGAGGCCTTCGCGCATGATGGTGTGGTCGTCGGCGATGACAATTCGTATCATAGGTCGGTCTGGATGATGCCTGTCGGCATGGGTTTATTGTTTTTAATGGGAAACAGCATGCCCTGGCGCTTGCGGCGCGCCGGTCATACTACCCCAAATCAGGCAGCCATGCTTTTTACTTAATATTGTCACCACGGTGGCGCTCACGCTCACCACCCGGCGGCCGGTGGGCTCAGGCCGCGCTGGGCGCCGGTTCCTTGATCAGGCGGTGCACCAGCACCGGGATGCGCGAATGCGACAGCACCTTGTTGGTGACGCTGCCCAGCAATAACTGGCCCCAGCCGCTGCGTCCGTGCGAGCCCATGAAGATCAGGTCGCACCCTTCGCGCGCGGCCACTTCGACGATTTTCAGCGCCGGGCTTTCGGCGAACACGGTCATGCCCTGGCAGCGCAGGCCACGGCGCGCGGCCGCGTCGACGATCGGTTGCACGTGCTGCTGGCCGGCGCGCTGCATGGCCGCCATGTATTCCTCCTCGCTGGGATAGCTGGGCGGAATGATCTCCACGTAGATCGGATACTGGTATTCCGGCGCCACGAACAGGGCCAGGATGTCGGCGCCCATCTGTTCGGCGAAATCGACCCCGGCGCAGGCCGTCTTACTCGACACGGTGGAACCGTCGGTCGTAATCAAGATCTTGCGGTACATGGCAGTCCTCCTCTCGGTGCGCAATGCCGGCCGCGCCACTGGCAAACTGCAACTGCCCAGCGCGCCAGTTTAATTGTAGTACCGATTCACATTATTGTTAGCACGGAAAGTCTTGATCTGTATCAATAAGTACACTGGTGCTTGCTGTTAATACCATGCGAAACAGGCATTTTTTGCGCGTGGGCACTTGTTTTATGGTCGCCGCCGTACCGGCCCGAACTTTCCAATGTTAGTATCTGCAAATACAACAGTAAACCGGGCTGATGACCATGCGCGGCGGGGAGGCCGGCTGGCTTTCCGCCCCCGGAGATTGAACAATCTGGCGCCACCCTGCTACACTCGCGGAAGCGCGTTATATTGCCGGGCGTCATCACTCTTGGGCCCGCCTGCGGATGGGGCGGCGCGCCGGGTGAACAAGCAAGTGAAGGGCAGCAATTTTACAAATTATGGAGAAGCAGGGATTATGACCAACGCCGCTGATGATTTCGACGCACTATTTGATGAAGTGTCTGCCCAAAGCAAGAGTGCGGCGCCTGCCCCAGCGCCCGCTCCAGCGCCGGCCGCGGCCGAAGATGACCTGGAAAGCCTGTTCGAGCAGGTAGCGGCGGCCCGTCCGCCCGATGTGGTGGCCGAAGCGGCCGCGCCGGCGCCGGCCCTGGCGGCGGCCGCGGCTGCGGTCGCCGAGGTGCCCGATGGCGACAAGCCGGCCATGTTCGAACGCCTCGGTGGCATCGTGCGCCTGCTGCACGATTCGCTGCGCGAACTGGGCTATGACAAGGCGCTGACGGAGGCCTCGTCGCAGATCGTCGATGCCCAGGACCGGCTGGAATACGTGGCCTCGCTCACCGAGCAGGCCGCCAACAAGGTGCTCAACACGCTCGACGAGGGCATGCCCGCCCAGGACGTGCTGTCCAAGCAATCGAAGGAAATGGAGAACCGCTGGAACGACCTGTTCGCGGGCAAGCTCAGCCTGGACCAGTTCAAGGTGCTGGCCGGCGACTCCAAGGCCTTCGCGCAAGCCGTGTCGGAAGCCACCGAGGCGGAGAAAGCCCGCCTGCTGGAAATCATGATGGCCCAGGACTTCCAGGACATCACCGGCCAGCTGATCAAGAAGGTGGTGACCATCACCAAAACGGTGGAGAACGAGTTGGCGCAGCTGTTGCGCGACAACGCGCCGGCCGACGTGCGCGAGAAACTGGCGCAAAAAGAAGTGTCTCTGATGCAAGGCCCATCGGCTCCGTCGGTGGCGCTGAATCAGGATAGTGTCGACGACCTGCTTGCTGACCTGGGATTCTAATGGACGATATGCTCAAGGATTTCGTCGTCGAGGCGATGGATCTGGCTGTCAATGTGGAAGAACATCTGTTGCGCCTCGAACGCGACCCGGAAAACAAGGAAACCCTGAACGCGGTGTTCCGCTCGTTCCACACCATCAAGGGTGGGGCCGGCTTCATGAACCTGCCGGCGCTGGTGGCGGCCTGCCACCTGACGGAAAACCTGTTTGACGCGCTGCGCACGGGCGCCGCGCCCGTCACGCCGCTGGCCATCGAGGCGGCGCTGCAGGCGTCTGGCTTCGTGGCCGACCAGCTGGCCGAACTGTCGAACGGGGCCGAGCCGGACACGCTGCCGGCCATGCCGGGCGACCTGGAGGCCATCCTCAAGGATGCCATCGAAGGCAAGGGCGACGCGCCCAAGGCCGCCGCCAAGCCGGCTGCGGCACCAGCGGCGGCCCCGGCCCCGGCCGCCACGCCTGCTTCCGCGGCCGCGCCAGCCGCCGCGCCAGCGGCCGCCTCGGCCGATGGCCTGGACTGGGAAGGCATGTATATGTCCGTGGTGCCGGAAGGCACTTACACGCGCAGCGCCCCTGCGCCAGCGCCTGCGGCCGCGTCCGCCGCGGCCGTGGCCGAAGGCGTGGTGGCGGCCGCGGCCGCCGCACCGGCCGCGCCACGCGCCCGCGCCGAAGGCGATAAGCGCGAGGACCGGCCGCAGACGGCTCCCGTCAAGGAAGAGAGCATCCGCGTCGACGCCGTCAAGCTCGACGCGCTGCTGGAAGTGGCGGGCGAATCCGTGCAGGCCGCCAACCAGGCCGCCGTGCTGCTGGAACGCTTGCTGCAATTTAAGTTCGAAGGCCAGGCCGCCACGCTGATGGCCACGCTGGCCGAAACGCTGGAACGGGCTTCGCGCTACTCGACCGAGCTGCAGCGCGCCACGCTGGCCACCCGCATGCAGCCGGTGGGCCGTTTGTTCCAGAAGTTCCCGCGCCTGGTGCGGGAACTGGCCAAGGACCTGGGCAAGGACGTGGAACTGACCATCGAGGGCGCGGAAACGGAAGTGGACCGCGTCGTCGTCGACAGCCTGTACGATCCGCTGGTGCACATGCTGCGCAACGCGCTCGACCACGGCGTCGAATCGCCCGAGGAACGGGTGGCGGCCGGCAAGTCCACCAAGTCCTACATCTCGCTCAAGGCCTGGCAGGAAGCCAACAGCGTGATGATCGTGCTGCAGGATGACGGCAAGGGCATGGATCCGATCAAGCTGCGCCAGAAGGCGCTGCAGAAGGGCTTGATCAGCGAATCGGCCCAGCTGACGGCCGACGATTGCTTCCAGCTGGTGTTCCTGCCCGGCTTCTCGACCAAGGAAGTGGCGTCCAGCGTATCCGGCCGCGGCGTCGGCATGGACGTGGTGAAGACGGCCGTGGAAAAGAACCGCGGCGCCATCCACATCGAGTCGGTGCTCGGCTTCGGCACCAAGTTCGCCATCCGCCTGCCGATCGAACTGTCGATCGTGCCGACCATGCTGGTGTCGACCTCGGGCGCGGCGCTGGCGCTGCCGATGGCGGTGGTGCAGCGCGTGGTCGAATTGCCGGAAGAGTTCATGGAAGTGGGCGGCGCGCCCGTGCTCAAGGATCAGGGCCGGCCGCTGCCGGTGCGCTCGCTGGCCGGTGCGCTCGGTTACGAGAATTGCCGCGAGAAGGTGGGCATTGTTGTTGCGGCGCCACAACCGTACATCCTGGCCGTGGAAGCGGTCGATGGCACGGCCGACCTGGTGATCAAGCCGATGACGGCCATCGCCGTGGAAGGCATTACCGGCACGGCGCGCTCCGCCGAGGGCGAGCTGGTGCTGGTGGTGGGCCTATCGTTCCTGATGGACGGGTGCCGCAGCAGTGTCCGAATGGCAGCCTAGCGTTACGCTGGCGACCGACACGAAGCCTGCGCACCCCGCAGGCTTTTTTTTTCGCCGCCGCGGCCGTGCTGGCCGGGCCGGCAAAATGATACAAAATAGCAAAGGAGTCATACAAAGTGTATCAAGACGCGCAACCGCATCAGCTCACGAGGCTGGGACCGGCAACGCTTTTGCAATGCACAAATATGGCATAATCAAAGTGGATCACTCACACAGGCGGTAGCAGCACTGCATAAATCATGATGAAGACGCTTTACGACAAACTCTGGGAATCGCACGTGGTCAAGACCGAGGAAGACGGCACCACGATCCTGTACATTGACCGGCACCTGGTGCACGAAGTCACCAGCCCGCAAGCATTCGACGGCCTGCGCGCCGCCGGCCGCAAACCGTGGCGCATCTCGGCCAACCTGGCCGTGGCCGACCACAACGTCCCCACCACCGACCGCGCCCACGGCATCGCCGACCCGGTCTCGCGCCTGCAGGTGGAAACGCTGGACGCCAACGCCAAGTCCTACGGCCTGACCTATTTCAACATGAACGACAAGCGCCAGGGCATCGTGCACGTGATCGGCCCGGAGCAGGGCGCGACCCTGCCGGGCATGACGGTGGTGTGCGGCGACTCGCACACCTCGACCCACGGCGCCTTCGGCGCGCTGGCGCACGGCATCGGCACCTCGGAAGTGGAGCACGTGCTGGCCACCCAGACCCTGCTGCAAAAAAAATCCAAGGCCATGCTGGTGCAGGTGGACGGCGCGCTGCCGGCCGGCGTGACGGCCAAGGACATCGTGCTGGCCGTGATCGGCAAGATCGGCACGGCCGGCGGCACCGGCTACTGCATCGAATTCGGCGGCTCCACCATCCGCGCGCTGTCGATGGAAGGCCGCATGACGGTGTGTAACATGGCCATCGAGGCGGGCGCGCGCGCCGGCATCGTCGGCGTCGACGACACCACCATCAACTATGTCAAGGGCCGGCCGTTCTCGCCCGTCGGTCCGCACTGGGAGCGCGCCGTCGAATACTGGCGCACGCTGCATTCCGATCCGGGCGCCAAATTCGACCTGGTGGTCACGCTCAACGCGGCCGAGATCAAGCCGCAAGTGACCTGGGGCACCTCGCCCGAGATGGTGACCTCGATCGATGGCCGCGTGCCCGATCCCGACCACGAGAAGGACAGCGTCAAGCGCGACGCCATGGAAAAGGCGCTGGTCTACATGGACCTCAAGCCCAACACGGCGATCGAGGATATCCGCATCGACAAGGTGTTCATCGGTTCCTGCACCAACTCGCGCATCGAGGACTTGCGCGCCGCCGCCGAGGTGGTGCGCGGCAAGCAGCGTGCCTCCAACGTCAAGCTGGCGCTGGTGGTGCCCGGTTCCGGCCTGGTCAAGGAACAGGCCGAGCGCGAGGGGCTGGACCGCATCTTCCGCGATGCCGGTTTCGAATGGCGCGAGCCGGGCTGCTCGATGTGCCTGGCCATGAACGCCGACCGGCTGGAGCCGGGCGAGCGCTGCGCCTCGACCTCGAACCGCAACTTCGAAGGCCGCCAGGGCCAGGGCGGACGCACCCACCTGGTGTCGCCCGCGATGGCGGCGGCGGCCGGTATCGCCGGCCACTTCGTCGACGTGCGCGCGCTGCGGTAAGCGGCAGACCCAAGACCCGCAAACCAGGGTCAGACCCCAGGGTCTGACCCTTTAGCTGCCCCGCAAGCTAATTAGATAACCAGTCCTAAACGAGAGTCCATCATGAAAAAACTGTTTGCCCTGTCCCTGATCGCCCTGTCCCTGACCGCCTGCAACACCATCCAGGGCATGGGCAAGGATGTGGAGAAGCTGGGCCAGGCGGTCGAAGGCGCTGGCAAAAAATAACCGCGGCGCGGCGGGCCCGGGCGGCCCGCCGCCGCACCAACTGATTGAGTACCATGGATAAATTTACCATCTACGAAGGCCTGGTGGCCCCGCTCGACCGCGCCAACGTCGACACCGACGCCATCATCCCGAAGCAATTCCTGAAGTCCATCCACCGCACCGGCTTCGGCCCCAACCTGTTCGACGAGTGGCGCTACCTGGACCACGGCGAGCCGGGCATGGACAACAGCCGCCGTCCGCTGAACCCGGACTTCGTGCTCAACGAGCCGCGCTACCAGGGCGCTTCCATCCTGCTGACGCGCAAGAACTTCGGTTGCGGCTCCTCGCGCGAGCACGCGCCGTGGGCGCTGGACCAGTACGGCTTCCGCGCCATCATCGCGCCTTCGTTCGCCGATATTTTCTTCAACAACTGCTACAAGAGCGGCTTGTTGCCCATCGTATTGCCTGAAGCACAGATCGATCATCTGTTCAATGAAGTCAAGGCCTTCCCCGGTTACCGTCTGGTGGTCGACCTTGAGCAGCAGCGCATTTCCACCAGCAACGGCAGCGTCTCCTACCCCTTCGAGATCGACGCCTTCCGCAAATACTGCCTGATGAACGGGCTCGACGATATTGGCCTGACCCTGCGTCACGCCGACGCCATCCGCGGCTTCGAAGAGCGCCATCTGGCAAGCCAGCCCTGGCTGGCCAACGTCATCTAACGAACGAAATCTCATGAAAATTGCTATCCTCCCGGGCGACGGTATCGGCCCGGAAATCGTCGACCAGGCCGTCAAGGTCCTGAACGCGCTGGACGAAAAATTCGAGCTCGAAAGCGCGCCCGTGGGCGGCGCCGGCTACGCGGCCCATGGCCATCCGCTGCCCGAAGGCACGCTGGCGCTGGCCAAGGCGGCCGACGCCATCCTGTTCGGCGCCGTGGGCGACTTCAAGTACGACACGCTGGAGCGCGCGCTGCGCCCCGAGCAAGCCATCCTGGGCCTGCGCAAGCACCTGGGCCTGTTCGCCAACCTGCGTCCGGCCATCCTGTACCCTGAACTGGCGGGCGCCTCCACGCTCAAGCCGGAAGTGGTGTCGGGCCTGGACATCCTGATCATCCGCGAACTGACGGGCGACATCTACTTCGGCCAGCCGCGCGGCGTGCGCGAGTGCCCGGACGGCGCCTTCAAGGGCCAGCGCGAAGGCTTCGACACCATGCGCTACGCCGAAGGCGAGATCCGCCGCATCGCCCACGTGGCGTTCCAGGCCGCGCAAAAGCGCGACAAGCGCCTGACCAGCGTGGACAAGGCCAACGTGCTCGAAACGTTCCAGTTCTGGCGCGACATCGTCACCGACGTGCACAAGGAATACCCGGACGTGGCGCTCGACCACATGTACGTCGACAACGCCGCCATGCAGCTGGTGCGTGCACCGAAGCGCTTCGACGTCATCGTCACCGGCAATATGTTCGGCGACATCCTGTCGGACCAGGCTTCGATGCTGACCGGTTCGATCGGCATGCTGCCATCGGCTTCGCTGGACGCCAACAACAAGGGTCTGTACGAGCCGTCGCACGGTTCGGCGCCCGACATCGCCGGCAAGGGCGTGGCCAATCCGCTGGCCACCATCCTGTCGGCCGCCATGATGCTGCGCTACTCGCTGGGCCGCGCCGAACAGGCTGACCGCATCGAGAACGCCGTCAAGGCCGTGCTCAAGCAGGGCCTGCGCACGCCGGACATCTACGAGGAAGGCACCACCAAGGTGGGCACCACGCAGATGGGCGACGCCGTGGTCAAGGCGCTGGCGCAATAAAGACGGAACGGTATAAACGATTTACACGATATTGAAGGAATGATGATGAAACTAGTAGGCTTGGTAGGTTGGCGCGGCATGGTCGGTTCGGTCCTGATGCAGCGCATGCGGGAAGAGGGCGATTTCGCCCACATCGAACCGGTGTTCTTCACCACCTCGAATCCGGGCGGCGCGGCGCCGGCCATGGCGAAAAACGAAACCACGCTGAAAAGCGCGACCGACATCGCCGAGCTGAGCAAGTGCGAAATCATCATCTCCTGCCAGGGTGGCGACTACACCAGCGACGTGTTCCCGAAACTGCGCGCGGCCGGCTGGAACGGCTACTGGATCGACGCCGCGTCGACCCTGCGCATGGAAAAGGATGCCGTGATCGTGCTGGACCCGGTCAATATGCACGTCATCAAGGACGCGCTGGGCAAGGGCGTGAAGAACTTCATCGGTGGTAACTGCACCGTGTCGTGCATGCTGATCGGCCTGGGCGGCCTGTTCCAGCATAACCTGGTGGAGTGGATGACCTCCATGACCTACCAGGCCGCGTCGGGCGGCGGCGCCCAGCACATGCGCGAGCTGCTGACCCAGTTCGGCACCATCAACAGCGCCGTCAAGCCGCTGCTGGACGATCCCGCGTCCGCCATCCTGGAAATCGACCGCCAGGTGCTGGCGACCCAGCATGGCATGACCGCCGAGCAAACCAAGCAGTTCGGTGTGCCGCTGGCCGGCAACCTGATCCCCTGGATCGACAAGGATCTGGGCAACGGCCAGTCCAAGGAAGAGTGGAAGGGCGGCGCCGAGACCAACAAGATCCTGGGCCTGGGCGCGGACTTCGGCTCCAAGGCGATTCCAGTGGACGGCCTGTGCGTGCGTATCGGCGCCATGCGTTGCCACTCGCAGGCACTGACCATCAAGCTGACCAAGGATGTGCCGCTGGATGAGCTGACCGACATCATCGCCTCCTCCAACCAGTGGGCCAAGGTGGTGCCGAACACGCGCGAAGCGTCGATGAAGGACCTGTCGCCGGCCGCCGTGACCGGTGGTCTGACGATTCCGGTCGGCCGCCTGCGCAAGATGAGCATGGGTAACGACTACCTGTCCGCCTTCACGGTGGGCGACCAGCTGCTGTGGGGCGCGGCCGAACCGCTGCGCCGCATGCTGCGCATCGTGCTCGATGCATAACGACTGTTGATCAGCGTACATCGCGCAGCGCCAAACCCGGCCAGCGCGGACAGCGGCCCCGGTGTCAACCGGGTGCCGCTGTTTTTTTTGGAGGGCGCTTCCCAAACGGGTTTTTTGGGCATACATTAGGCGCCTAGGTGACATATCGGGGCGCACGGCACGCGCAAAGCTTGCACGGGCCAGCCCGTGGTGATATGTTGATACTTCCGGGAAAGTAACATTTTTCCCTCTGACAACTCTATCGCCGCCCACTATGCATTTAACCACTCGCCCCCGCATCGTTTCGTTCGCGTTGAAAACACTGACCAGCGCCGTCGCCTGTGCCGTGCTTTTATCCCCCGCAGCAAACGCCGCCGGGCTCGGCAAGCTGACCGTGCTGTCCTCGCTGGGCCAGCCACTGCGGGCGGAGATAGAACTGACGGCCGTGTCGGCCGACGAGGCCAGCGCGCTGGTGGCCAAGCTGGCGCCGCCCGATGCCTTCCGTGCCGCCAACATCGATTTCAATCCCACCTTGCTGTCGCTGCGTTTTGAAGTGCAGCAGCGCGATGGCCGCCAGCTGATCCGCATCACCTCCGGCCAGCCCGTCAACGAACCGTTCGTGGACATGCTGCTCGAACTGGACTGGAACGGCGGGCGCATGGTGCGCGAATACACCTTCCTGCTCGATCCGGCCGAACTGCGCGCTACCCAGCCGGCTCAGGTGGCCGCGCCGGCCCGTCCGGCCGCGCCGGCGGTTCAGCCGACCGCGCCGGCGCCATCGGCCGCCACCCAGCCCGCGCCGGCCACGCGCGCGCCGGCACCGGCAGGCGAGAAGAGCCGCCAGGCCGCCAGCGAGTACCACGTCAAAGCCGGTGACAACCTGACCCGTATCGCCGGCCAGCTGAAGCCGGTGGATGTCTCGCTGGACCAGATGCTGGTGGCGCTGTACCGCGCCAATCCGGAAGCGTTCGCGGGCAAGAACATGAACCGCCTGAAGGCGGGCCGCATCCTGGCCGTGCCGGACGCCGACAGCGTGCGCGCCACTTCCACGGAAGGCGAGGCGCGCGGCGTGGTGGTGGCCCATGCGGCCGACTTCAACGCCTATCGCAGCAAGCTGGCCGGGCAGGTGGCCACCAGCGCACCGGCCAAGGAACCGGAAGCGACCCAGAGCGTGGCCGGCAAGATCACGGCCAAGGTCGAGGAGCGCGCCACCCCCGTCAATGAAGCGAAGGACCAGCTCAAGCTGTCCAAGGCCAGTCCCGCCTCGGCCCCGGCCGGCGGCAAGACGGCCATGGCAGTGGAAGACAAGATCGCCAAGGAAAAACAGGTGGCCGAGGCAGCCAGCCGGGTCAAGGAGCTGGAGAAGAACGTCAGCCAGCTGGAAAACCTGATGGCCGTGAAGAACAAGGCGCTGGCGGACCAGAAGAAAGCCTCCGCCTCGGCCAGCGCGGCCGCTTCCACGCCCGTGATCGACCTGAACGCGCCGGCCAAGGCCTCGGCCAGCGCCCCGGCTCCGGCCTCGGCCAGCGCCGCCGCCAGCGCGCCGCCCAAGCCGCGCCGCACGGTGGTGGTGCCGCCGCGTATCGCCGAACCGAGCATCACCGACGTCGTGATGGACAACATCACCTACATCGGCGCCGGCCTGGCCGCCTTGCTGGGCGGCGTGGGCTTGCTGGTGGCGCGCCGCCGGCGCCAGGAGCAGGCGGCCGCCGAAGTGCGTACCGAGACGAGCGTGCTGGGCGACTCGCCGACCACGGGCCAGCAACTGATCGCCGAAACGGGCGGCCAGAGCGTGGACACCAACAACAGCGTGTTCAACTCCAACTTCGCCCCATCGGCCAGCCAGCTCGACACCAATGAAGTCGATCCCGTGGCCGAGGCCGACGTGTACATCGCTTACGGCCGCGATGCCCAGGCCGAGGAAATTCTGAAAGAGGCGCTGCGCATGCATCCGGAGCGCCATGCCGTGCGCCTGAAGCTGCTCGAAATCTATGCCACCCGCAAGGATGTGCGCGCGTTCGAGACCCAGGCGTCGGAACTGTATTCGCAAACGGGCGGCGATGGCGACGACTGGGCCCAGGCCGTGGTGCTGGGCAAGGCGCTCGATCCGACCAATCCGCTGTATGCGTCCGGCAAGCAGCCGGCGGCCGCGCCAGCCCCGGCCGCCGCACCGCTCAACGATTTCGACCCGTCCATGTTCGCGCCGCCGCCGGCCGAGCCTGCCCATGACCTGGCCAGCAGCTTCGCGGCACCGGCCGCCGCTGGCGGCCTGGACCTGGACCTGAGCCAGGATGCCGCCCCGGCTGCGGCGCCGGCCGCGATGGACTTCGGCACCGACCACGCGCTGGAAACGGCGGTGCCGTCCGACGCGCCGACGCCGGCGGCGATGGCGGCCGCCGCGCCCGCCGACCAGTTCCTGGACTTCGATCTGGGCGGCCTGAATTTCGATGCCCCGCCGGCCCCGGCGCCGGCGCCGGCCGAAGCCGCCCCGCTCAAGGCGGAGGACGCCGCGTTCGACCTGAGTTTCGATGCCGCGCCGCCACCGGCCGCCGCAGCGGCGCCCGCGCCAGCCGCCGCACCCGCAGCGGCCGACGACTTCAGCATGGACTTCGGCCTCGATTTGCCGGCCGCCGCGCCCGCACCGGCGCCCGCGCCGGCGCCAGCGCCGCTGCCGGTGGTGGACAGCGATCCGCTGGCCGACCTGAACCTGATGGACTTCGATATTCCGGCCGTGCCCGCGCCGGCCCCGGCGGCCGAACTGAGCGCCAGCGATTTCGCGCTGCCCGAGATTCCGGCCGCCGCCCCGGCGCCGGCGCCGGCCCCGGCGGACATGGCCGCGCCCGAGTTCGACCTGTCGAGCATCGACCTGGACCTGAACAACGCGGCCGTGGAAGCCAAGCCGGCCCGCGCCGAGCCGCAGTCGGCCGTCCACATGGAGATGGAAACCAAGCTGGACCTGGCCATCGCCTACCAGGAGATTGGCGACAAGGAAGGCGCGCGCGAACTGCTGGATGAGGTGATCCGTGGCGGCAGCGACGAGCAAGTGGCCAAGGCCACTTCCATGCGCGCACTGCTGGGCTGACACCCCGGGCGCAGCGTGGCCGGGGCCGCCGTCCCGGCCATCGCGACGTCGTTTCCCGTTTATAATGCGCTGACTTGAATTTTTGAGCGGACAGCAATTGAAACGGATAGCAATCGGCGTCCAATACGACGGCAGTGCCTGGCACGGCTACCAGAAGCAGCCCAGCGGCCACACGGTGCAGGACCAGCTGGAGCGGGCGCTGGAGCAGTTCGCCACCGTGCCGCTGGCCACCACCTGCGCCGGGCGCACCGACACCGGCGTCCACGCGCTGGAACAGGTGGTGCATTTCGATACCGACCTGGTGCGCGAGCCGCATGCCTGGGTGCGCGGCGTGAACGCCTTCCTGCCGCCGTCGATCGGGGTGCGCTGGGTGAAGGAAGTGCCGTCCGGACTCGAAGGCGACGAATTCCATGCCCGCTTCAGTGCCCGCGCGCGCACCTACCATTACGTGCTGTACAACGCCGACGTGCGTTCGCCGCTGCTGGCGGGGCGGGCCGGGTTCTGCTTCCGTCCACTCGATGTGGAGCAGATGCGGGCCGCCGTGCCGCCGCTGCTGGGCTGGCACGACTTCACGGCATTCCGCGCGGCCCAGTGCCAGGCCAAGTCACCTGTCAAGCTGATGCATGAGATCCGCATCGAGCGCCATGGCGCGCTGGTGGTGTTCACGGTCAAGGCCAATGCCTTCCTGCACCACATGGTGCGCAACCTGGTCGGTTCGCTGGTGTACGTGGGCACCGGCCGCAAGCCGCCCGAGTGGCTGGGCCAGGTGCTCGAGTCGCGCGACCGCCACCAGGCCGCGCCCACCTTCATGCCCGACGGCCTGTACCTGGCCGAAATCGATTACGACCCCAAATGGCAGTTGCCGCTGGAAACCACCAGCCCGCTGTCGTGGTTCTGAAGGAATCCCCATGCACCGTACCCGTATCAAGATTTGTGGCCTGACCCGGGAACAGGATGTGCGGGCCGCCGTGGCGGCCGGCGCCGACGCGCTCGGTTTCGTGTTCTATCCCAAGAGCCCGCGTTATGTGACGCCCGAACGCGCGGCCGAGCTGATCGCCGGCGTGCCGCCGTTCGTCACCTGCACCGGCCTGTTCGTCAATGCCAGCCCGGCCGAAGTGGCGGCCACCACGGCCGTGGCGCCGCTGGCGCTGATCCAGCTGCATGGCGACGAGACGGTGGCCGACAGCGCCGCCATCGGCGCGGCGTGCGGGCGACAGTTCCTGCGGGTGTTCCGCGTCAAACCTGACACACGGCCGGACGATTTGCTAGAATACGAGCAGCAATGCCGCGCCGCCAGCCCACTGTTTTCCAGCCTGTTGCTCGATACGTTTGTGGAAGCCTACGGCGGTGCAGGAAAGGTATTTGATTGGTCTCTCATCCCAAAAGAACTCGCGCCTCGGGTCGTTTTAAGTGGTGGCTTGAGCGTACCCAGCGCGACTGACGCCGTGGTACGTGTACGCCCCTACGCGGTCGACATCAGCAGTGGTGTCGAAGCGTCCAGGGGCATCAAGGACGCCCGCAAGATCGCCGACTTTGTCGCGGCGGTGCGGGCCGCCGATGCCATCATTGAAAAAGAGAACCACCATGAAAGCCTTGCCTGAAAGCGGCCTCGCCGCCCCCCTGTTCCACACCACCGATTACCAGCTGCCCGACGCGCGCGGCCACTTTGGCCCCTACGGCGGCTCGTTCGTGGCCGAGACGCTGACCTACGCGCTGGCCGAGCTGAACGAAGCGTATGCGCGCTACAGCAAGGATCCCGCCTTCCTGGAAGAATTCCGCTACGAGCTCAAGCATTTCGTCGGCCGTCCGTCGCCGATCTACCATGCCAAGCGCTGGTCCGAACTGGCCGGTGGCGCGCAGATCTTCTTCAAGCGCGAAGACCTGAACCACACGGGCGCCCACAAGATCAACAACGTGATCGGCCAGGCGCTGCTGGCCAAACGCATGGGCAAGCCGCGCATCATCGCGGAAACGGGCGCCGGCCAGCACGGCGTGGCCACGGCCACGATCTGCGCCCGCTTTGGCCTCGAATGCGTGGTCTACATGGGCAGCGAGGACGTCAAGCGCCAGGCCCAGAACGTGTACCGCATGAAGTTGCTGGGCGCCAAGGTGGTGCCGGTGGAATCGGGCTCCAAAACGCTCAAGGACGCGCTCAACGAAGCCATGCGCGACTGGGTCACCAATATTGAAAACACCTTTTACATCATCGGCACCGTGGCCGGCCCGCATCCGTATCCGATGCTGGTGCGCGACTTCCAGTCCGTGATCGGCGAGGAATGCCGGGTGCAGATGCCGGAAATGACGGGCCGCCAGCCCGATTACGTGGTGGCCTGCATCGGCGGCGGTTCGAACGCGATGGGCATTTTCTATCCCTATATCGACGAGAAGAACGTCAAGCTGGTGGGGGTGGAAGCGGCGGGCGAGGGGCTGGGCAGCGGCAAGCACGCGGCCTCGCTGACGGGCGGCGTGCCCGGCGTGTTGCACGGCAACCGTACCTATCTGCTGCAGGACGAGAATGGCCAGATCATCGAGACGCATTCGGTGTCGGCCGGCCTTGATTATCCGGGCGTCGGCCCCGAGCACGCTTACCTGAAGGACAGCGGCCGGGCTCAGTACGTCTCGATCACGGACGAGGAGGCGCTGGCCGCGTTCCACGATTGCTGCCATATCGAAGGCATCATTCCGGCGCTGGAGTCGTCGCACGCGCTGGCCTACGCGGCCAAGCTGGCGGCCACCTTGCCCAAGGACCAGATCGTGCTGGCCAACCTGTCGGGCCGCGGCGACAAGGACATGCATACGGTGGCGGAACGGATGGGGCTCAATTTCGGCTGATGTCAGCCGCGTTGTGTCCGACCCGATTCCCTCATTGACCACAGAAAGAATTCATCATGTCCCGTATCGCTCCAACTTTCGCGGCCCTGAAAGCCGATAAAAAAACCGCCCTCGTCACCTTCATCACGGCTGGCGACCCGGCGCCGGAACTGACCGTGCCCCTGATGCACGCGCTGGTGGCCGGCGGCGCCGACATCCTGGAACTGGGTGTGCCGTTCTCCGATCCGATGGCCGAAGGCCCCGTCATCCAGCGCGCCTGCGAGCGGGCGCTGGCCAATGGCGTGGGCATCCATGACGTGTTCGGCTACGTGCGCGAGTTCCGCAAGACCAACCAGAGCACGCCCGTGGTGCTGATGGGCTACGCCAACCCGATCGAACGCATCGGTGCGGACGCCTTCATCGCCGCTTCCAAGGAATCGGGCGCGGACGGCGCCATCGTCGTCGATTACCCGCCCGAGGAGTGCGAGGCATTCGCGGCCGCCATGCGCGCCAACGACCTCGACCTGATCTTCCTGCTGGCGCCGACCTCGACCGAGGAACGCATCGCCCAGGTGGCCAAGGTCGGTGGCGGCTTCAGCTACTACGTCTCGCTCAAAGGTGTGACGGGCGCCGGCAATATCGACACGGCCGAAGTGGCCGAGCGGCTGACGGCGATCCGCCAGCACGTCAAGCTGCCGATCGGGGTGGGCTTCGGCATCCGCGACGGCGCCACGGCGCGCGCCGTGGCCGAGGTGGCCGACGCGGTCGTGATCGGCAGCCGCATCATCCAGGAAATCGAAAACAATGCCCAGGACGCCGTGGTGCCGGCCGTGCAGGCCTTCGTCGCCCGCATCCGCACCGCCCTCGACGCCTGACCCCGGGCCTGGCACCCCGGCCGTCCACCTTGACACAGAGTTAAGCCTTCACTATGTTGAAGGGGACGGTTGGGCGTAGTTCGCGGCGGAAGCCATCAAACCTGCTATAAAATCGGCGAATTGCGGCGATTTTTCTAAATTGCCAGGCAATGTTGGTAATTCGGAATGTTCGACAGGGTGGCCAGAAACGGCTACACTTCCGCCACCTGTTAGCAGCAAGGAGAAATGATGAGTTGGTTGGAAAAACTTCTGCCCCCGCGTATCCAGCGTTCCGACGCCGCGGCGCGCAAGACCATGCCGGAAGGCCTGTGGGTCAAGTGCCCGTCCTGCGAGGCGGTGTTGTACCGCACCGACCTGGAATCGAACCTGCACGTGTGCCCCAAGTGCGACCACCACATGCGCATCCGCGCCCGCGAGCGCCTCGATGGCTTGCTCGATGCCGGCGGCCGCTATGAAATCGGCCAGGACACGCTGCCCGTCGACAGCCTGAAATTCAAAGACAGCAAGAAATACCCGGACCGCCTGAAACAGGCCATGGAAGCGACCGGCGAGACCGACGCCCTGGTCGTCATGGGCGGCGCCATCATGAGCCTGCCCGTCGTGGTGGCCTGCTTCGAGTTCGAATTCATGGGCGGCTCCATGGGTTCCGTGGTCGGCGAGCGCTTCGTGCGCGGCGCCCAGATCGCGCTGGAGCAGAAAGTGCCGTTCGTCTGCATTACCGCCACCGGCGGCGCCCGCATGCAGGAAGGCTTGCTGTCGTTGATGCAGATGGCCAAGACCACCGCCATGCTGACCAAGCTGTCGGAAAAGAAACTGCCGTTCATCAGCGTGCTGACCGATCCCACCATGGGCGGCGTGTCGGCCTCGTTCGCCTTCATGGGCGACGTGGTGATCGCTGAACCGAAGGCCCTGATCGGCTTCGCCGGCCCGCGCGTGATCGAGAACACGGTGCGCGAGAAATTGCCGGAAGGCTTCCAGCGCGCGGAATTCCTGGTGCAGAAGGGCGCCGTGGACATGATCGTCGACCGCCGCAAGATGCGCGAGGAAATCGCCCGCCTGCTGGCCCTGCTGCAAAACCAGGCCGTCGAGGTCCTGGCTTAACACGCAGCCGTATCACCTGCCGGCGCGCAGCAGGACTCCCGTCCGCTGCGCGCCGCTCTCATTCAGAAGTCCCCACCATGTCTACGCTTCCTACCACTTTGCCCGCCTGGCTCGCGCTGCTGGAGTCGCGCCACGCCGAAACCGTCATCAACATGGGCCTGGAGCGCGTGCGCGCCGTCAAGGACCGCATGGCGCTGGCTTTTTCTTGCCCCGTCATCATGGTGGCCGGTACCAACGGCAAGGGTTCCACCTGCGCCATGCTGGAATCGATGCTGCTGCGGGCCGGCTACAAGGTGGGGCTGTACATCAAGCCGCATTTCCTGGACTTCAATGAGCGGGCCCGCGTCAACGGCGAACTGGCCAGCGATGCGCAACTGGTGGCGTCCTTCAACGCCGTCGAGGCGGCCCGTGGCGACACGCCGCTGACCTATTTCGAATTCACCACGCTGGCCATCTGCCACCTGCTGGCCCATGCCGGCATGGATGTGGTGATCCTGGAGGTGGGCCTGGGCGGCCGGCTGGACGCGGTCAACGTGATCGATGCCGACGTGGCCATCGTCACCAGCGTCGATATCGACCACACGGATTACCTGGGCGACACGCGCGAGGCGATCGGCTTCGAGAAGGCCGGCATCTTCCGCGCTGGCAAGACAGCGATCTGCAGCGATCCCGTGCCGCCGCAGTCGCTGATCGATCATGCGCAAGCCATCGGCGCCGACCTGTGGCTGATGGGGCGCGACTTCAATTATTCCGGCGACAAGCAGCAGTGGAACTACGGTGGCCGTGCGCAGCGCCGCAATGCGCTCGCTTATCCCAGCCTGCGAGGCGCCAATCAGTTGCTCAACGCATCGGCCGCGCTGGCCGCGCTGGAAGCGCTGCGGCTCGAACTGCCGGTCGGTGCACAGGAAGTGCGCACCGGCCTGGTGACGGTGGAATTGCCGGGCCGTTTCCAGGTGCTGCCGGGCCGCCCCAGCGTGATCCTGGACGTGGCGCACAATCCGCACGCGGCCGCCGCGCTGAACCAGAACCTGGGCAACATGGGCTTTCACCCCTACACCTATGCCGTGTTCGGCTCCATGCACGACAAGGACATTGATGGCGTGATCGCCGCCATGTCCGAGCATGTGGACCATTGGTGCCTGACCGGCCTGCCATCGCCGCGCGCCGCCACGGCGGCTGAACTGGCCGCAAAAGTGCAGATCGTGCAGCCAGAGCGCCCGGAACGGACGATAAATTGTTTCGACGATCCGGCACAGGCGTACGCAAATGCCATCAGCCGGGTCGGGGAGAATGATAGAATTGTGGTCTTTGGATCTTTCCTCACTGTCGCCGGCGTCATGGCGGCACGAAAATCCATGTCTCATTGACCTCACTGAACGCAATCGACTGAAATAACGCATGGGCTTGTTCTCGAAACTCAGTAAAAACAAGCAAGAGTCTTCCGGCGAAGACAGCGGCCAATATTCCCGCGCGGAAGACCAGGCCGCCACCGAGCGGGCCCGCTCCAAGCGCGCCTCGTCCGCCGGCGGCAAGGGCCGTTCGCGCGCCGACGCCGAGGCGGCCGATCCGGTGCTGCCGGAGAAGAAACGCGCGCGCCGCCGGCTGGTGGGCGCCATCGCCCTGGCGTTGGCGGTTGCCGTGGGCTTGCCCATGTTGCTCGATTCCGAGCCCAAGCCGCTGTCGTCCGACATCGACATCAAGATACCGTCCAAGGACAAGAGCGGCGAATTGCCGGCCGCGGCGGCCACGGTGGCGGCCAGCGCCGCTTTGGACAATACTGAGGAAATCGTGACCGAGCCGGCCAAGGCCGCGCCCGCCAAGCCGGCGCCCGCCGTGGCCGAGGTGAAGCCGGCCGCTGAGCCCAAGCCGGTGGCCGAAGCCAGGCCCGCCGCCGAGCCCAAGCCAGCGGTGGCGGAGGCCAAGCCCGCGCCCGCCAAGGCCAAGGAGAGCCCGGCCGTGGCCGAGCTGCCCAAGGCGGAGCTGAAGCCGGCCAAGACGGAAGCGAAGAGCGAAGCGAAGACCGAAGCGAAAGCCGAAGCCAAGCCCGAACACAAGCCCGAAGTGAAGGCTGAAGCCAAGCTGGAAGCAAAGGCGGAAGCGAAACCGGAACACAAGGCCGAATCCAAGCCGGCCAAAGAAGAAGCCAAGTCCACCGACGACGCGGCGCGCGCCATGGCCATCCTGGAAGGCAAGCCGGCCAAACCGGCAGAAGCCGCTGGCCAGAAATACGTGCTGCAGGTGGCCGCGCTGACCGCCCAGGACAAGGTCGATGAATTGCAGGAAAAGCTGCGCGGCGCCGGCATCAAGTCGTACACGCAGAAAGTGCCGACCCAGTCGGGCGAGCGCACCCGCGTGCGCGTGGGGCCGTTCTCCAGCAAGGAGGAGGCCGAAAAAGTGCGCGCCAAGCTGGCCAGGATGGGCCTGAACGGCAGCCTGGTTCCGGTGTGACGCGACGGATCGTTTGGACGTGACCTTATTCGATTACCTGGTGATCTTCGTGCTGATCACTTCCATCATCATCAGCACCATGCGCGGCCTGGTCAGGGAAATGTTTTCGCTGGCCAGCTGGATCATTGCCTTCATCGCGGCCAATGCCTATAGCGCCACCGTGGCGCGCTGGCTGCCCGAGGTGGTGCCGGGCCAGGTGGTGCGGCTGATGCTGGCGTTTATCGCGCTGTTCATCGGCGTGCGGATTTTGATGGGCCTGCTCACCATGGCGCTCGATGCGCTGGTGCAGGCCGGCGGCCTGAGCCTGGTCGACCGTGGCCTGGGCGGCCTGTTCGGCCTGGGGCGGGGACTGGTGATCGTGCTGACGGTGGTGATCCTGTGCGGCATGACCTCGATCCCGCGCCAGCCGTTCTGGCGCGACGCGCTGCTCAGTCCGCTCGCCGAGACCGGCGCGCGCACCGTCAAGCCTTTCCTGCCTGCTGCGCTGGCGCAGCATGTGAATTTTTGAATTCTTTAAATCAGTAGTACCAGTCTAGGAGCACACCATGTGTGGCATCGTCGGCGTCGTTTCCCATCAACCTGTCAATCAACTGCTGTATGACGCGCTGCTGCTGTTGCAGCACCGCGGCCAGGACGCGGCAGGTATCGCAACCAACCACAGCAGCATGTTCGCCATGCACAAGGCGAACGGCCTGGTGCGCGACGTGTTCCGCACCCGTAACATGCGTACGCTGCAAGGCAATTCCGGTATCGGCCACTGCCGCTACCCGACGGCCGGTTCGTCGAGCGAGGAAGAAGCGCAGCCGTTCTACGTGAACGCCCCGTACGGCATCACGCTGGCCCACAACGGCAACCTGACCAACTGGGAACAGCTCAAGCAGGAGATGTTCAAGAACGACCGCCGCCACATCAACACCGATTCCGATTCGGAAGTGTTGCTGAACGTGCTGGCGCACGAGATCCAGCAAGCTACCACCGGCCTGGTGCTGGACCCGGACGCCATCTTCAAGGCCGTGGCCGTGCTGCACCGCCGGGTGCGCGGCGGCTACGCGGCCGTGGCCCAGATCGCCGACATCGGCCTGCTGGCGTTCCGCGATCCGTTCGGCATCCGTCCGCTGTGCCTGGGCATCAATGAGACCGAGCAGGGCGTGGAATACATGGTCGCCTCCGAATCGGTGGCGCTGGAAGGCATGGGCTTCCGCTTCGTGCGCGACATCGCGCCGGGCGAGGCCGTGTTCATCGACGCCGACAAGCAATTGCACGCGCGCCAGTGCGCCGACAACCCGTCGCTCAATCCTTGCGTGTTCGAGTTCGTCTACCTGGCCCGTCCCGATTCCGTGATCGACGGCGCCTCCGTGTACGCCACCCGCCTCAAGATGGGCGAATACCTGGCCGAGAAGATCCGCCGCGAATTCAAGGAAGGCGAGATCGACGTCGTGATGCCGATCCCCGATTCCTCGCGTCCGGCCGCGATTCAGCTGGCGCTGGCGCTGAACATCGAATACCGCGAAGGCTTCATCAAGAACCGCTACATCGGCCGCACCTTCATCATGCCGGGCCAGGCGGCGCGCAAGAAGTCGGTACGTCAGAAGCTGAACGCCATCGCCTCCGAGTTCAAGGACAAGGTGGTGCTGCTGGTGGATGACTCCATCGTGCGCGGCACCACCAGCCGCGAGATCGTGCAGATGGCCCGTGAGGCGGGCGCCACCAAGGTGATCTTCGCCTCGGCCGCGCCACCGGTGATCTACCCCAACGTGTACGGCATCGACATGCCCACGCGCGACGAGCTGATCGCCTACGGCCGCACCAACGAGGAAGTGTGCCGCGAGATCACGGCCGACGCGCTGGTGTACCAGGATATCGACGCGCTCAAGCGCGCCATTTCCGACGTCAATCCGGAACTGAAGAACTTCGAGGCGTCGTGCTTCGACGGCGTGTACGTGACGGGCGACATTTCCAAGGATTACCTGGACAAGCTGGAATATGCGCGCCATAACCCCAAGGCCGCGCCGGCCGAGGATACGGCCCGTTCCCAGTTGAACCTGAACCTGGCCGCCACGGAAGGCTAAGTTCCCACCGGCGCCGGCCTAAGGGGCAGACCCTGGAGTCTGACCCTGGTTTTGCGTGCGGGGCTTGCCATCGCCTGATAACCCAATGCTCAAGTCGAGGGTCAGACCCTGGGGTCTGCCCCTGAAGCGCCACTGACTTTCCCATGGACCCGACATGAACGACAAGAAAAACTACGGCTTCACCACCACCATCCTGCACAACGACCGCCAGAAGGGCATCGAGCACGGTTCGCTGCACAAGCCCATCCACACCTCGGTGGCGTTCGGCTACGGCGATGCGCGCCAGCTGGCGTCCGTGTTCCAGGGCAAGGAACCGGGCTTCCGTTATGGCCGCCAGGGCAACCCCACCATCTCCGCGCTGGAAGACAAGGTCACCAAGATGGAGCAGGGCGTGGGCACGATCTGCTTCGCCACCGGCATGGGCGCCATCGGTGCCGTGTTCCAGGCGCTGCTGCGGGCGGGCGACCACATGGTGTCGTCATCCTTCCTGTTCGGCAATACCAACAGCCTGTGGCAGACGGCGGCCGGGCAGGGCGTGGACGTGGCCTTCGTGGACGCGACCGACGTGGCCAATGTGGAAGCGGCGCTGACGCCGGCCACCCGCCTGGTGTTCGTGGAAACCATCGCCAACCCGCGCACCCAGGTGGCGGACCTGAAGCGCATCGGCGAGCTGTGCAAGGCGCGCGGCATCCTGTACGTGGTGGATAACACCATGACCACGCCTTACCTGTTCCGTCCCAAGGACGTGGGCGCGGGCCTGGTGGTGAACGCGCTGACCAAGTCGATTGGCGGCCACGGCAATGCGCTGGGCGGCAGCCTGACGGATACCGGCGTCTACGACTGGAACCAGTACCCGCACATCTACGAGAACTACAAGAAGGCCGCGCCCGCGCAGTGGGGGCTGGCGCAGATCCGCGCCAAGGGCTTGCGCGACTTTGGCGCCTCGCTGGCGCCGGAAGCGGCGCACCATATCGCCGTCGGCGCGGAAACGCTGGCGCTGCGCATGGAGCGCACCAGCTCGAACGCGCTGGCGCTGGCGCGCATGCTGGAAGCCGATGAGCGCGTGGCGGCGGTCTACTATCCTGGCCTGGCGTCGCATCCGCAGCACGGTATTTCGGGTGAGCTGTTCCGCTCGTATGGTTCGCTGCTCAGCTTCGAGCTGAAGGATGGGATCGACTGCTTCGATTTCCTGAACCGGCTCAAGCTGGCCATCCCGGCCAGCAACCTGGGCGACACGCGCACGCTGATCATCCCCGTCGCGCACACCATCTTCTACGAGATGGGGCCGGTGCGCCGGGCTTCGATGGGGATTGCCGAATCGCTGATCCGGGTGTCGGTCGGCATCGAAGACGAAGCTGACTTGCTGGACGACTTCCGCGCTGCGCTGGCGGGCTGCTAAACCCAAAATAGGGTCAGACCCTGGCGCCAAGGCGGGGAGTCTGACCCTCGCTGTATGCGGTGGTTTGTCGCACGGTGAAACAACAACCGCAGCAACCCAGGGTCAGACCCCAGGGTCTGACCCTTTTATGACGGGCGCGTCTTAGTGCCAGGTACGCATCAGGCCCACGGCCAAGCCTTCGAGCGCGAATTCGTCCGCTTCGGGATCGACCTTGATGATCTTGAAGTCGGGATTTTCCGGCAGCAGTTCGATGGTGGCGCCGGTCTTGCGGTAGCGCTTGACGGTGACGTCGTTGCCAATGCGGGCCACGACGATCTGGCCGTTCTTGGCGCTGTCCACCTTTTTCACGGCCAGCAGGTCGCCATCCATGATGCCGGCGTCGCGCATCGACTCGCCCCTCACCTTGAGCAGGAAGTCGGGCTTGGCCGAGAACAGGGCCGGGTCCACGCTGTAGCTGGTTTCCAGGTTTTCCTGCGCCAGGATGGGCGAACCGGCCGCCACGCGGCCGATAAGGGGCAGCGACATCATCACGGTGGCGGCCACCTTGTGCGCCGCCGCTTCCGCGTGCTCGCCGAGCAGGCGGATGCCGCGCGAGGTGCCTGCTGCAATTTCGATGGCGCCCTTGCGCGCCAATGCCTGCAAGTGCTCCTCGGCCGCGTTGGCCGATTTGAAGCCCAGCTCGCTCGCGATTTCCGCGCGGGTGGGAGGGAAGCCGGTGTTTTCGATGGCATCCTTGATCAGGTTGAGAATTTGTTCTTGCCGTGCGGTGAGCTTAATCATGAGGGCGCCAGGGGCTGTGGATATAGACAGTCTGTATTTTTGTACAGTGCGCCTGTGATTGCAAGAGGGATTCCTTGCTTTGGGCGAAATAATGTGAAAAAAACTTGCACAAGGCCACTGCCCGGGCTCCGCACGAGCCCGTTTGGCCCGCGCCACAGCCAATCACAATGCCGCAGTTGAACTTTTGGGGGAAAGCTGCTATAGTCGCCGGCTTACCTCTTCCCACACCTGTCTTGACGCCAGGGTGGGCTATTTTCACAGTCCTTAAGGGAGTTTGCATGCGTCACTATGAAATAGTATTTATCGTCCATCCGGACCAGAGCGAGCAAGTGCCCGCCATGATCGAACGTTACAAAGCCAGCGTAACCACCCGCGGCGGTTCGGTACACCGTGTTGAAGATTGGGGCCGCCGTCAAATGGCTTACTCGATCCAGAAACTGGCCAAAGCACACTACATCTGCATGAACATCGAATGCGACAACGAGACCCTGGTCGAGCTGGAAACCGCATTCAAATTCAATGATGCCGTGCTGCGTCATCTGACCGTCAAGATGAAGAAAGCGGAAACCGCTCCTTCGCCAATGATGAAGTCGGTACAACGTGAAGATGCAGCGAAATCCCATCGCGCTGAAGCTCCAGCGGCTGCCGCCGCTCCTGCAGCCTAAATTGCGCAGGAATCCACGCTGAACGAACTCCGGTTCACTGCCCTCATCGCCGAGCGGGACGCCATCCGGTACACGCCGGCCGGCATGCCGATCGTGAACGCCGTGCTCCAGCACCGTTCGCAGCAGATGGAGGCGGGCATCGCACGGTTGAGCGAGTTTGAAGTGTCCGCGGTCGCCGCGGGCGACATTTCGAACCGCTTCAGCCAGGCGCCGCTGGGGGGCGTGTATCAGTTCACGGGATTCCTGAACAAGAAAAGCCGCAATAGCAAAAGCCTGGTATTTCACATCATTGATTTTCGTGCTGTCGCAGACAGCGCACCTATTTAGATACAGGAGCCTAAAATGGCATTCGGTAAAAAGTTCGACAAAAACAAGCTCAAGCTGAAAGAAAAGCGCAAGCAACAAAACCCACTGTTCAAGCGTAAGAAGTTCTGCCGCTTCACGGCCGCTCACGTGGAACAAGTGGACTACAAAGACGTAGACACGCTCAAGGACTTCGTCCAGGAAAACGGCAAGATCATGCCAGCACGTCTGACCGGCACCAAGGCGCACTACCAGCGCCAGGTTGACACCGCCATCAAGCGCGCTCGCTACCTCGCGCTGCTGCCTTACACCGATCTGCACAACGCTTAATCGCGTTGTCTAGATAAGATCCTGGAGAGAACTATGCAAATCATTCTGTTGGAAAAAGTCGTCAACCTGGGCAACCTGGGTGAAGTCGTTAAAGTTAAAGACGGTTACGCACGTAACTTCCTGATCCCGCAAAAAATGGCTCGCCGCGCTACCGCGTCGGCCGTGGCGGAATTCGAAGTCAAGCGCGCTGAACTGGAAAAAGCTGCTGCCGCCAAGCTGGCCGCTGCCCAAGCCCAAGGCGAGAAGCTGAACGGCATGACCGTGACCGTGTCGCAGAAAGCCGGCGTGGACGGCCGTCTGTTCGGTTCCGTGACCAACTTCGACATCGCTGAAGCCCTGACCAAAGCTGGTTTCGCTGTTGAAAAAGCTGCCGTGCGCATGCCTACCGGTCCGCTGAAGACCGTCGGCGAGCACCCAGTGACCGTTGCTCTGCACACCGACGTGGTGGTGGAAGTGACCGTTGCTGTCGTGGGCGAAGCTGCCTAAGTCATCACTGCAAGCGGGCGGCAACGCCCGCCGCAGCACCAGAAAAAGCCGGGTTCGCCCGGCTTTTTCTATGGGCGTTCCACTGGCTTATTTGGCAAGATATTGCTTTGCAGCATTTCCTTGCGCCGCGTGCAGTGAAATGGCCCAATTTTTGTAGCAAACCTACGAAATTTTTTCTCGCCAATAATTTTTGGCGGGTGACTATGCAGGTATAATTCGCGCCATGAACGCCCCCCCAGATCCACAAGTCGATTCTCTCCGCATTCCACCGCACTCCATCGAAGCAGAACAGTCTGTGATCGGTGGCTTGTTGCGTGACAACGCGGCGTTTGACCGCATCGCCGACTTCATGCATGCGGAAGACTTCTACCGTTACGACCACCGTTTGATCTTCGAACAGATCGTGCGGCTGATCAACGCATCCAAGCCGGCCGACGTGATCACCGTGTTCGAAGCGCTCAGCCAGCTGGGCAAGGCGGACGATGTGGGGGGCTTGAGCTATTTGAACGCGATGGCGCAAAACACGCCATCGGCGGCCAACATCCGTCGTTATGCCGAGATCGTGCGCGATCGTGGCATCTTGCGCCAGCTCATCACGGTCGCCGACGAGATCTCCGGACAAGCCTTCAGCCCGCAAGGCAAGGAAGTCAAGCAGATGCTCGACGAGGCCGAATCGAAGATCTTCGCCATCGCCGAGCAGGGCGCCCGCGGCGCGGCCGGCTGGACCGCCGTGCAGCCGCTGCTGACCCAGGTGGTCGAGCGTATCGACGAACTGTACAGCCGCGACAATCAAAGCGAAATCACGGGCGTGCCAACCGGCTTCATCGACCTGGACCGCATGACCTCCGGGCTGCAGCCGGGCGACCTGGTGATCGTGGCCGGCCGTCCTTCGATGGGCAAGACGGCGTTCTCGGTCAACATCGGCGAGAACGTGGCCATCGAAGCGGGCTTGCCGGTGGCCGTGTTCTCGATGGAGATGGGCGGCGCCCAGCTGGCCATGCGTATGCTCGGCTCGGTGGGCCAGCTCGACCAGCACCGCCTGCGCACGGGCCGCCTGAACGACGAGGACTGGCCGCGCCTGACGCACGCCATCCAGAAGATGAACGACGCCCAGTTGTTCATCGACGAGACCCCGGCCCTGAACCCGATCGAAATGCGGGCCCGCGCCCGGCGCCTGTCGCGCCAGTGCGGCAAGCTGGGCCTGATCATCGTCGACTACCTGCAGCTGATGCAGGGTTCCACGCCGGGCGACAACCGCGCCTCCGAGATTTCGGAAATCTCGCGTAGCCTGAAGGGCCTGGCCAAGGAGCTGCAGTGTCCCGTGATCGCCCTGTCCCAGCTGAACCGCTCGCTGGAACAACGTCCCAACAAACGTCCCGTCATGTCCGACTTGCGCGAATCGGGCGCTATCGAGCAGGACGCGGACGTCATCATCTTCCTGTATCGCGACGAGGTCTACAACCCGGACTCGCCCGATAAAGGCACGGCCGAAATCATCATCGGCAAGCAGCGTAACGGCCCGATTGGCGCCGTGCGTCTGACCTGGATAGGCCAATACACCAAGTTTGGCAATTATGTCGGTAACCTGGCGCTTTACCAAGGCGACTAACCCCACGCCGCCCGCTGGAACGGGCGGCCAAGCAACTCGAAATACTCAACGGAGAATGACATGTTTGGACGTTTGATGCCCACCGAGGGCAAATTTTTTGACCTGTTCAACCAGCACGCGGAACTGTGCGTCAAGGGCGCGCGCGAGATGGTGGCTCTGATGAGCAATTTCGACGACCTGGAAAACCGCGTGCACGCCATTGAGGGCGTCGAGAAGCAAGCCGACAAGATCACCTACGCCACCGTCGATCTGCTGCACAAGACTTTCATCACCCCGCTCGACCGCGACGACATCCACAAGCTGATCACCCGCATGGACGACATCCTGGACCTGCTGGAAGACGCGGCCCAGACCGTGTCGCTGTACGACCTGCACGCCGTCACGCCGGAAGCCAAACGCCTGGCCGAACTGGTGCTGGCGTGCGCGGAGAAGGTCAAGGAAGCCGTCGGCATGCTGCACAACATGGACAACTCGCGCCAGATCGTGGCCGTGTGCGAAGAGATCGACCGCCTGGAATCGGACGCCGACCACGTGATGCGCGCCGCCATGTCCAAGCTGTTCCGCGACGAACCGGACGTGCGCCACCTGATCAAGATGAAGGCCATCTACGAGATCCTGGAAACGGTGACCGACCGTTGCGAAGATGTGGCCAACATCATCGAAGGCATCATCGTTGAAAACGCTTAAGCGCCGCTATCCGCGGTGCTGGCGTCCTGAATCAGACAAAATCGAAAAGAACAATTCATGCATACCCTTCAAATGAGCATCTACGTGCTGGGCATCCTGATCGCCCTGGCGCTGGTGTTTGACTTCATGAACGGCTTCCACGACGCCGCCAACGCGATCGCGACGGTGGTGTCGACCGGCGTGCTCAAGCCGCAGACGGCGGTGGCCATGGCCGCGCTGTTCAACTTCACCGCTATCTTCGTGGTGGGGCTGGGCGTGGCGGCCACGGTGGGCAAGGGCACCATCGACCCCGGCGTGGTGGACCAGTACGTGATCTTCGGCGCGCTGGTGGGCGCCATCGTGTGGAACCTGTTCACGTGGTACTACGGCATTCCGTCCTCGTCCTCGCACGCGCTGATCGGCGGCCTGGTGGGCGCCGCCGTCGCCAAGTCGGGCACCGGCGCGCTGGCCGGTGGCGGCCTGCTCAAGACCGTGGAATGGATCGTGCTGTCGCCGCTGATGGGCTTTGTGCTCGGCTCGCTGATCATGCTGATCGTGTCGTGGGTGTTCGTGCGCTCCACGCCGCGCAAGGTGGACCGCTGGTTCCGCCGCCTGCAACTGTTGTCGGCGGCCAGCTACAGCCTGGGCCACGGCGGCAACGACGCGCAAAAGACCATCGGTATCATCTGGATGCTGCTGATCGCGGCCGGCCAGGTGGCCGCCACCGACAAGACGCCACCGATGTGGGTGATCGTGTCGTGCTACACGGCCATTTCGGCCGGCACGCTGTTCGGCGGCTGGCGCATCGTCAAGACCATGGGCCAGAAGATCACCAAGCTCAAACCCGTGGGCGGCTTCTGCGCCGAAACCGGCGGCGCGCTGACGCTGCTGATCGCCAGCCACTTCGGCGTGCCCGTGTCGACCACCCACACCATTACCGGCGCCATCGTCGGTGTCGGTTCGGCGCAGAAGATGTCTGCCGTGCGCTGGGGCGTGGCGGGTAACATCGTGTGGGCGTGGATCTTCACCATCCCGGCGTCGGCCTTCGTGGCCGCGTGCGCGTGGTGGCTGGGGCATCACATCATGTAACACGGCGGCCTGCGGGCAGCCACTAAAAAAGGGAGCCCGCGCGGCTCCCTTTTTTTATTTTGGACGTGACACGATTTGCACGGCACTCAGCCTGGCAGGATGCCGAGGCGTTCGTCGCATTGTGGCAATGTGTGAAGTTTCCATTTGATCAAGCTGATATTCTGTCATCTCAGGTCGACGGTCGGTGGGGCCGTTGGACGTTGGACAACTGATGCGCAAGGGAGAAATCATGCCAGCAATCTTGTTGTGGAATATCGAGCACTCCAGTGGATATCAAGATGTGTTCTCGTCCAAAAACGCCTTCATCAACGAAGTGATTGGCATCTGCGTCAGGGAATTCGACGTCAGCGTCGTTATTCTGCTGGAAGTCACCACGGAAACCTCCGTAGATCAGTTCGCATACAACCACGGCATGACGTGCAGCGTGCTCGGCGAAGGCACCGCGCTCAAATATGCCATTCTGACGAAGGGCAAGCACGAGCATTCGGACGTGACCGCATATTTCCCGTCGTTCACGAACAAGCCGCGTGGCGTCGCGTATGTCCGCGCCGCTGCCGTCGGGATACCGCCGCTGCTGGTGACGCACATCAAGTCGGATCAAGGCATGTCCGGCAACGCGTGTTTGAAAGACATATGTGCGCAGATGCCGGAGAACATGCACACCAGCTCGCCGAAGTGGCCGGGCAGCGGCGTGATTGCACTGGCCGACTGGAATCTCGAAGCGGACGAGGCGAGAAACGTGACGCGCAGTTCGGCGGGCACGATCGTGGCCCCGGATGAGCCCACGCGGTACGCGAAGATCGCTGCGAACCAGATCATGCAGCCATCGGAGAAGGCGAAGATACTGGACTACGCCTGTGTCTTCGGCACGTTACAGCAGAACCATGCGCTCACCGCTTTCGTGCCCGATGTATATTATCTTCGCAGCATACTGGGATTACTGGACGTCTACCTGAAACGGGTTCAGCAAACGGTCACCACGCTCGGCGCGAGCCTGTCGGAGAACGAAGCCAGTGTGCTCAGAGCGTTGAGCGTGAACGTGCCCCTGGTCCGTTTGAATGCCCAGCTCGCCAAGCAGGAGGCACTGCAAGAAGAAAAAAGTGGCCTCGATCGCGCCGTGGAGCTGATCTCGGCCTTCCGCGAGCGCCTCGCCAACCGCAGCCGGCTCGATGAACAAGACCGGCAAGTGCTGCACCAACTGATCACACAGGCTGGCATGGGGCCGGATCACTTGCCGGTCATCCTACGCTGGTGAGCGCCGGCGCGACGACCTCGACCAGTTGTTGCCGGACCCAGACATGGGCGGGGTCGCCGTGCAAGCGCTCGTGCCAGATCATGGCTGGCGACAAAGGCGCAACTTCCAGTGGCAAGGCCAGCAGCGTGAGCGGGAGCGTCGCCACCAGCCGGCGAGCCAGCCGGCCAGGCAAGGTCAGCACCATGTCGCTGTCGGCCACCAGCATCGCGCCGGCGAGAAAGTGGGGCACGCGCAGCGCGACGTGGCGGGCGAGCCCCTTCGCCGCGAGGGCGGCGTCGACCGTACTCATGCCCACGCCCGAAATCGTCACGGCGACATGGCGCAGCGCCAGAAAACGCGCCAGATCGAGGCCGCCGGCCACGCCGGGATGACCGGACCGTACCACGCACACCAGCGTGTCCGTGTAGAGGCCGCGCCGATAAAGACTGCCGGGCAGCGATTCGAAGATGCCGAGCGCCAGATCGGCTTCGCCGCGCTCGACGAGCCGCACGTTATCGCCGGCGGGCTGGGCGATATGGAGGCTTAGCGCCGGCGCCTGCCTTTCCAGGCGGGCCACCAGACCAGCGAGAACCAGCAGGCTCAGGTGATCGTGCGCGGCGATGCTGATGCGTCCCGAGGCGGACGCGGGATCGAAAACGGCAGGCGCAACGATACCGCGTGCATCCTCCAGCAACCTGGCAACGGGCCCGGCCAGCATGTCACCGCGCGGCGTCAATTCCAGGCCGAGTTTGCCACGCACGACCAGGCGGTCGCCCAGCATCGTGCGCAGCCGTCCAAGGGCGCGGCTGGCGGCCGGTTGGCTCAAGCCCAGGCGCAGGCCGGCCTGGGTGACGCTACGCTCCCGAACCAGCGCGTCGAACAGTTTTAACAGGTTGAGGTCTATGGCGGACAAATCCACTTGCTGCATTTTCACTATGACTTTCATGGCATTGATGCATATCTGGCAATCATGCACGCTTCTGTTTCATCTTAACAGGAGATTTTTGTATGACCACTTCCTCCCCCCTCCCTTACGTTGTGTTTGGCGTGACCGGCCGCACTGGCGCCGCCGCTGCCCAGGCATTGCTGCGCGCCGGGCACCCGGTGCGTGTTGTGGTGCGCGATCCGGCCCAGGGCCATGCATGGGCCGCACGCGGCGCCGAGATCGCCGTTGCCGGGTGGACCGACCTGGCCGCGATGACCCGGGCGCTCAGCCGGGTTCAGGGCGCCTACGTCATTTGTCCGCAAGACTACAGCCGCGATGACCTCTTCGAGCAGGCCGCCTTGATCGCCGACACCACGGCGCGCGCGGCGGCGGCGGCGCAGGTGCCCAAGCTCGTGGCCCTGTCATCGGTGGGGGCCGACCGTGAAGACGGCATAGGCTGGATAAGCATGAACCGCAGGTTCGAGCAGTGTCTGGGCGCATCGGGCGTTGCCACCGTCTTCCTGCGCGCGGCCTATTTCATGGAGAACTGGACCCCGATGGTCGGACAGGCCATGCGCAGCGGCGTCCTGCCAACGTTTCTGGCGCCGCCACAGCGTGCCATCCCGATGGTGGCGACCGCGGATGTCGGCAGCCTGGCGGCTGCCTTGTTGCAGGAAGAAGTGACCGGCACACGCTATGTCACGTTATCGGGACCGCAGGACTATGCGCCTTGCGACGTCGCTGCAATCATTGCGACCGTGCTCCACGCGTCAGTCAGCGTGGCGGTCGTGCCGGAAGCGGCGTGGCCGCCGGCACTGGCCGAGGCCCGGTTTTCGCCAGCCGCGCTGGCCGGATTTACGGAAATGACGCGTGGCCTCAATCGCGCGCACATCGACCTCATGAGCGATCCCGGTGCGACCGGACGGGCGGGGACGACGCCGCTGGAGCAAGTCATCGCCGACCTTGCGCGGCGGTCCTGGCCCTAGTCTAGCGCAGCGCCGCGTTGATGCGGGCCAGCGCGGCCGCGCCCGGGCACAGGACGGACTCGTCCAGCGTGTTGAGCGGCCGCAGCGACGTGTTCAGGTGGCTGTGCATATCCTCCGGCGTGGGGTCGATATGCAGCAGCCCCGTCACCACTTCGCCCTCGGCCTGGCGCTGGTACAGGTAGTTGATGGCGGCGATGCGGTCGTGCACGTCGAATTCCGCCTGCAGCGTGCGCAGCCGCAGCACGCTGCCGTCGTGCTGCAGCACTTCCTGCACCGTGCCCGGCGTGAACTGGCCCGTCAGTTCCTCCATGTGCGGCACGAAGTCGACCCGGTTGACGGCCTCATTGTGCTCGCGCACGTAGTCGTAGCTCTTGGTCGAACCGGGATGGTTGTTGAAGGCCACGCACGGCGAAATCACGTCGATGAAGGCCGCGCCCTGGTGCATGAAGGCGCCTTCGATCATCGGCACCAGCTGCTCCTTGTTGCCCGAGAAGCCGCGCGCCACATAGCTCACGCCCAGTTGCAGCGCCAGCGCCGCCAGATCGACCGGCGCGTCGCTGTTGATCACGCCGCGCTTGGAGCGCGAGCCCTGGTCGGCCGTGGCCGAGAACTGGCCCTTGGTCAGGCCGTACACGCCATTGTTCATGACGATGTAGACCATGTTCACGGCGCGCCGCATGCTGTGCACGAACTGGCCCAGGCCGATGGAGGCCGAGTCGCCATCGCCCGATACGCCCAGGTAGATCAGGTCGCGGTTGGCCAGGTTGGCGCCCGTGAGCACGGACGGCATGCGCCCGTGCACCGTGTTGAAGCCGTGCGAGCCGCCCAGGAAGTAGGTGGGCGACTTGGACGAGCAACCGATGCCCGACAGCTTGGCCACCCGGTGCGGTTCGATCGCCAGGTTGTAGCAAGCCTGGACGATGGCGGCCGAAATCGAATCGTGCCCGCAGCCGGCGCACAAGGTCGACATGGCGCCTTCGTAGTCGCGCCGCGTGTAGCCGAGCCGGTTGGTCTTCAGTTCCGGATGGTGCAGCTTGGGTTTGGCCAGATAGCTCATTGCGCGACCTTCTTGATGGGAGTGACCTTGTGGGAGTCGAGCCGGGCGCCGATGGCGTCGGCGATGAAGCGGGCCGTGATCGGCGTGCCGTCGTAGTGCAGCACCGGCAGCAGCTTGGCCGCGTTCAGGTTGCCCTCCAAAACCAGCATGCCGCGCAGTTGGCCGTCCGCGTTCTGCTCGACCACGAACACCTGTTCATGGGCCGCGATGAAGTCCATCACGGCGGCGCTGAACGGGTAGGCCCGGATGCGCAGCGCGTCCACGTGCTGGTCCTCGCGCGCCAGCAGGTCCAGCGCCTCGCTCATGGCCGGGCTGGTGGAACCGAAGTACAGCACGCCGTAGCGCGTGGCGTGCGCCGCGCGCCGTTCGATGGGGGCCGGCACCAGCGTCCTGGCCGTGTCGAATTTCTTGTGCAGCCGTTCCATGTTGGCCACGTAGACGGCGCCTTCCTCGCTGTAGCGCGCGTAGCTGTCCTTGGTGGTGCCGCGCGTGAAATAGGCGCCGCGCTTGGGATGGGTGCCGGGCAGGGTGCGGTAGGGGATGCCATCGTCGTCCACGTCCAGGTAGCGGC
The DNA here is from genome assembly GCA_035254005.1 of Burkholderiaceae bacterium. Classification (GTDB taxonomy): domain Bacteria; phylum Pseudomonadota; class Gammaproteobacteria; order Burkholderiales; family Burkholderiaceae_D; genus Rugamonas. The sequence continues at coordinate 58,369 of DATFBD010000056.1, forward strand.
CGAAATCGCGGCCGCTTTCCAGGTCGTCGTAGTGCATCACCTTGCCCCGGTCCATGCGGCGCGCGTCGTCCCACGCCAGCGGCGCGCACAGGCGCGTGTTCATGCCGATGTCCAGGTCGGACATGACGAAGATGGGCGTTTGCAGCCGGTCCGCCAGGTCCAGCGCCGTGGCGGCGAAGTCGAAGCATTCCTTGGGGTCTTCCGGGAACAGCAGCACGTGTTTGGTGTCGCCGTTGGAGGCGTAGGCGCAGGACAGGATGTCGGCCTGCTGGGTGCGGGTGGGCATGCCGGTCGATGGCCCGCCGCGCTGCACGTTGATGATGGTGGCGGGGATCTCGGCGAAGTAGGCCAGGCCGATAAATTCCGTCATCAGCGAGATGCCGGGGCCGGAGGTGGCCGTGAACGCGCGCGCGCCGTTCCAGCCGGCGCCGATCACCATGCCGATCGAGGCCAGTTCATCCTCGGCCTGGATGATCGCGTAGTTGTGGCGGCCCGTGTCGGCGTCCTCGCGGAACTTGTGGCAGTACTTCTGGAACGCCTCGGCCAGCGAGGACGAGGGCGTGATCGGATACCACGCGCACACGGTGGCGCCACCATACACGCAGCCCAGCGCGGCGGCGCTGTTGCCGTCCATGAAAATGCGCTCGCCCACGTTGTCGGCGCGCCGCACCTTCAGGCCCACGGTGGCGCAATCGATGTGGGCCAGCGCGTAGTCGCGTCCCAGGTGCAGCGCCTTGACGTTGGAGTCGTACAGCTTTTCCTTGCCCTTGTACTGTTCGGAGAACAGCTGTTCCAGCACGGCCGGTTCGATCCCGAGCATGGCCGACAGCGCGCCCACGTAGACGATGTTCTTGAACAGCTGGCGCAGCCGCACGTCCGTGTAGGCGGCGTTGCAGATTTCCGTGAGCGGCATGCCGATCGCGTGCACATCGGGCCGGAACTGGCTGGCCGGGATGGGGCGCGTGTCGTCGTAGAACAGGTAGCCGCCCGGTGTGATTTCCTTGAGGTCGGCGGCCCAGGTCTGCGGGTTCATGGCCACCATCAAATCGCAGCCGCCGCGCCGGCCCAGGTAGCCCGCCTCGCTGACGCGCACTTCGTACCAGGTGGGCATGCCCTGTATGTTGGACGGGAAGATGTTGCGGGGGCTGACGGGCACTCCCATGCGCAGGATGGCGCGCGCGAACAGTTCATTGGCCGAGGCGGAACCGGAGCCGTTGACGTTGGCGAATTTGACGACGAAATCGTTCACAGCTTGCAGGGTAGGCGGCATGGCGGTCTCCTGGTTGTGCTATCCGGCCTGGCGCAGTGGCGCACTCGGTTGCGGACGGCAGGCCGGGCCGGCGCGGCCGGGCGAGTAGAAGAATTTCTGCATGTCCCAGGCGCCTGTGGGGCAGCGCTCGGCGCACAGGCTGCAGTGCAGGCACACATCCTCATCCTTGACCATGACGCGGCCCGTTTTCAGATTGCCGGACACGAACAGCGACTGCGCCAGGTTCAGCGCCGGCGCCTTGAGCCGCTGGCGCAATTCGCCTTCTTCGCCGTTCTCGACGAAGCTGATGCAATCCATGGGGCAGATGTCGACGCAGGCGTCGCACTCGATGCACAGGCTGTCCGAGAACACGGTCTGCACGTCGCAGTTCAGGCAGCGGCGCGCTTCCTTCAGCGCCAGCTGCTGGTCATAGCCCAGTTCCACCTCGACCCGGATATTTTTCAGCGCTGCGCTCACGTCGCGCAGCGGCACCTTGAAGCGGTGATCGGGCGTGACGGCGTTATCGTAGCTCCATTCGTGGATGCCCATTTTCTGGCTCAGCAGATGCACGGTGGGCGGCGGCCGCTGGCGCAAGTCCTCGCCGTTGCAGAACTTGTCGATCGAGACGGCCGCCGCATGGCCATGGGCCACGGCCGTGATGATGTTCTTGGGCCCGAACGCGGCGTCGCCGCCGAAGAACACGCGCGCCGCGCTGGACTGGAAGGTGAGGGGATCGACCACCGGCATGCCGCGCTCGTCGAAGGCCAGGCCGATGTCGCGCTCTATCCACGGGAAGGCGTTTTCCTGGCCGACGGCGACCAGCACGTCGTCGCAGGGCACGAAGCGTTCCGGCTCGCCGCTGGGCGCCAGCGTGCGCCGGCCGGCCGCGTCGGTGGTGGCGGCCATCGGCTCGAAGGTCATGCCGCACAACTTGCCGTTGTCGAGCATGAAGGCCTTGGGCGCCAGGTAGTTGAGGATGGTGACGCCTTCGTGCTGGGCGTCCTCCTTCTCCCACGGGCTGGCCTTCATTTCATCGAAGCCGGAACGGACGATCACCGTCACCTGTTCGCCGCCCAGGCGCTTGGCCGAGCGGCAGCAATCCATGGCCGTGTTGCCGCCGCCGAGCACGATCACGCGCTTGCCGATCGCTTGCACGTGGCCGAACGAGACGGACGACAGCCAGTCGATGCCGATGTGGATGTTCGGTGTCGCTTCGGTGCGCCCCGGCAGCGGCAGGTCGCGCCCGCGCGGCGCGCCGCAGCCGACGAACACGGCCTCATAGCCTTGCGCCAGCAGCGACTGCAGGCTGTCGATGCGCTGGCCGGCGCGCAGTTCCACGCCCAGGTCGAGGATGTAGCCCGTCTCCTCGTCGATCACTTCCTCGGGCAGGCGGAACTTGGGGATCTGGCTGCGGATAAAGCCCCCGGCCTTGGCCTCGCTGTCATACACGGTCACCAGGTAGCCTTGCACGGCCAGGTCGCGCGCCACGGTCAGCGAGGCCGGTCCGGCGCCCACGCAGGCGATGCGGCGGCCGTTGCGCAGCGCCGGTGGGCGCGGCAGGCGCGGACGGATGTCGTCCTTGTAGTCGGCCGCCACCCGCTTCAGGCGGCAGATGGCCACCGGTTGCTGGCCCGCCTCATCCTCCACCCGGCTGCGGCGGCAGGCCGGCTCGCAGGGGCGGTCGCAAGTGCGTCCCAGCACGCCGGGGAACACGTTCGATTCCCAGTTGACGAGGTAGGCGTCCGCGTAGCGGCCGGCGGCGATCAGGCGGATATATTCGGGAACGGGCGTGTGGGCCGGGCAGGCCCACTGGCAATCGACCACCTTGTGGAAGTAGTCGGGACTGACGATATCGGTAGGTCGCAAAATGCTCCTCCTGGCGGCCGCATGGGCCGGATGCAAGTCATGTCAAATGAGGTCAACTCAATACGTTGGTGAATTCCTCGTCGATCTGGTCGGCCATGGTGTCCGCCTCGGCCAGCTCGCGCGGCATGGCGTCGCGGATCGAGAACACCCCCAGCAGTTGCGAGGTGGACGAGACGACCGGCAGGTGACGGAAGTTATGCCGCTTCATGATCAGGACCGCGTCCGACACGGTGGTCTGGGGCGCGATGAAGTGCGGGTTGTGGGTCATGATGGCCGAGACGGGCGTGGCCTCGGGGTCGCGGCGCTGGGCCACGATCTTGGTCATCAGGTCACGCTCGGTGAGGATGCCCAGCATGGCGCCGCCATCGTCGACGATCAGGATGCTGCCACAATGGGCCTTGGTCATGGCGCAGGCGGCGTGGTAGCTGCTGGCGTCGGGCTTCACGGTCAGCAGGTGGCGCTGGCCGATCGATTGCAACACGGTGCGTTCAGTCATCACATCCCCCTCGGTGGCGGTGGGGCGGGCGCCGCCATGCTGCGGCGCCGGCCCTTGCTTCAGGCGGCGCGGGCCGGTTCGGCCACCGGCCGGTGCCCGGCCGTGGCGCTGTCGGCCACGCGGGCGCCGTAGCCGGCGTCCGTCACCACGGCCGTCAGCGCGGCGGCGCTGGTCTGGGCCGGGTCGAACGTGACCTCGGCGCGCCCGCCGTCCAGCGTCACGGCGGCCGTCTGCACGCCTGCCACGCCATACAACATCTTCTCGATACTGGCGGCGCAACCGCCGCACGTCATGCCTTCGATTTCCAGGGCCACGGTTTCCATGCTCTGCTCCAGGTGGTTGAGATAGCTGCAGGATACGGTGCATGAGATTGCTGCGTGGCAAGCGAAAAAGCCCGCCATCACGGCCCACGGCCCACGGTGCACTGTAAGCCCATGCACATTCCTTAATCTTTGATGAAGCTCAAGTTACTCCAAAACGCGGCGCGGAGCAATCCTCTTGCGTCGGGAAATAACAAGGCGGGGTCAGTGCCAACATTCGTACATGAGCCTGTGTACGAAGGTTGGCACTGACCCCGCCTTGGGGACGGCGCCGTGGCGCTTAGTTGATCTTCACGGTGCCGGTGGTGGTCACCCCGTTGGGGGTGGTGACCGTCACGTTCATCGCCCCGGGCGCCGTCGTCGACGGGCAGCCGACCGTGATGACAAAGGTGGGCGGGATCACGGGCTGGCCGATACCAACCACCACGTTGGGTACCTTGATGGCCGATGGCAGCACGGGCGCCACCGTCAGGCCGAACAGCGCGCCGAAGGTCATCTGCGTGTTGGCCGGCATGATATTGCCCGCCACGTCCTTGACCGTCACGCCGATCTGGGCCGTGAGGTTGGCGTCGCAGGTGGCGGCCGCGGGCGTGAAAGTGATGGTCGCATTGCTGCCCGAGAAGATCTGCACCAGTTGGGCCGACACCCGCAGCGTCTGCGCGCTCGGCGTTTGCGGCGTACGCAGCACGCCATTGTAGATGCCGTCGCCAGGCGTGCTGCAACTACCGTTGTTGTTGGGGCCGATGCACGGTTCGCCGGCGCTCCAGCTGCCGTTCTCGTTGTCGTCACGGAAGATGTCGGGGCTCTTGTCGCCGAAGGTGTCGCCGTTGTCGTAGACATTGTTGCCGTTGTTGTCGATCAGGGTTTCCTCGCCCAAGGTGTAGGCCAGCACCGTTACCCGGCCATCCGGTTTGCGGGTCGCGCCCGAGCGCAGCACCACGCTGCAGGTGCCCGAGCCCGGACCGATCTTGGAATTGGTTGTCTGCGAACCGGATGTGCTGCCGTCGGGCGTGGACCCGGGCGCGAGCAGCGAGCCGGTGACGCAGGAGGCGTCGACAATGCCCGATTCGGTCGAGAAGTTGACGGCCGTGCCATCGGCCACGGGATTGCCGAAATGGTCGCCGACGGTGGCCGTCAGGATCGAACATTGCTGGTCGAAGTCGCGGCCCTCGCAATTGCCGATCGAGGTCGACAGCGAGAAGTGGGCCTGGTCCGGCACGCCGGTGGAGATCACCAGCACGTTCGACAAGGTGGTGATCATGGGCGAGGCGCCGTGCACTGCGGCGATCACGCGCACCGAGGTCGGCATGGTGCCGGCCGACACCAGCGTGGTGACGGTGCCGTCGGCGGCCGAGGTGGCCGATGCCGGGTTCAGCGTCAGGCCGCCCGTGGTGGTCGAGGTCATCGAGTCGGCGAACACGAAGTCGACCTGCCGGCCCGATACGGGCGCGCCGGTGGTGTCGAACACTTGGAACGTCAAGGTCGAGAATTCTGGCCGGCCAAAGCCGCCCGTGCCCTTGAGCGCGATGTTGGTGGTCTGGGCGTTGACAAACTTGATGGAGCCGGCCGAGGCAGGCAACACGGTCAGCGTGCCGGTCTTGGTGGCCGTGGTGCTGCCCAGTGTGACGCTGGCCGTCACCGTGTCGGCCACGCCGCAGCCTTTGTCGGTGTAGCTGGCCACCGCCACGCCGGCCTGGGTCAGCACGGGGCTGCCGATGCTGGCCTTGCCGGCCGTCACGCACGGCGAACTGAACGTGACCGGCAGCGGCGGCGTGTACGGCGCGCCATCGCTGAGCACGGTCACGCTGACGCTGGCGTTGCCGCCGGCCGACAGGGTGGTGGGCGAGAACGTCAGTGCGCTCAGGCTAAGCGTCTTGAAGCTGACGGCGTAGCTGACCGAGCCGGTCACCACGCTGCCCACGGTGGCATTGGCGCTGGCCGTGTAGGCGCCGGCCACGCTGCCGGCCGCCAGGCCCACGCTGGCCACGCCGTTGGCGTCGGTCAGCGCGGTGCCGGAGGCGGGCGAGAACGCGGCCGTCTTGTCGGTGGTGGTGAAGGTGACGGCCACGTTGGCCTGGGCCACGCCCTTGCTGTCCTTGACCTTGGCCTGCAGCGTGCCGCCGCGTTCGGGCGTGATGCTGTTGGTGGCCGCACCGGCCGCGTCCGTCAGCGTCAGCGCCAGCGTGGGCTGGCCGGTGGTGGTGCCACCGCCGCTGGTGCTGCCGCATGAGGGCAGGCTGGGGTCGCGGGACGGGTCCAGGTTGGTGCAGCCGCCGCCGGGGCCGCCGTTGGAGCCGCCGCAACCGGCCAGCAGCAGGGCCAGCAGGCCAGCAAACAGCAATCCGGCGGAACTACGTTTCAGTGTGATGAGCATGAGCCACCTCGATTTGTATGGAAAAATGTCGACCATCGCGATCAGTGCGCCGTCTCGGCCGCCGCCACGACGGCCGCGAAGCGGGCGCCATCGTGCAGTTGTTCGGCCTGCGCCAATTGCGCCGGCGCGTCCTTGCCCAGCAGCAGCCGCACGTCGGCGCGCGTCAGCGCCGCCGACTGCTGCAGCGCCGTGCGGCCGGGCAGGGCCCGTTGCAGGCTGGCGGCCTGGGCGGCGAAGCCGGGCCGGTATTCGATCACGCTTTCCTGCTGGCGGAACGGACGCGCGTTACTCAGGCGCGAGGCCAGGATGCCGACCTTGCCCAGCACCGAACGGTAGCGCGCGGCCAGGCCCGTCACGCCATTGCCGTTACTGATTTCGAGCCGGGGCGGCACGGTGGCCGGGACGGCGGCCGGCGCTGGCGCCGGCGCAGCGCTCACCTTGGCGGCCGGTGCAGGAATGGCCGCCACGACGGCAGGCTTGGGGGCCGCTGCCGGGGCCGGTGTTGGGGCCGCTGCTGCCGCAGTGACGGCCACCGGCGCAGGCGCGGCGGCCACGGCCTTGGGTAGCGCGGGCGTGGCTGCCACCACTGGCGCGGGCGTGGCTGCTGCCGCCGGCGCTGGCGCGGCGCTCACGGCCTTGGGCGCCGGCGCGGGTGCAGCGGCCACCACTGCCGCGGGCGTGGCGCTCACCGCCTTGGACATGGAGGCTGGCGCGGCGGCCAGCACCGGCGTGGCGGCCACTGGCGCAGCGATCCTTAGCGGTGGCGCGGCCACCACCACGGGCGCGGCGGCCGGCACGGCCGGCACGGCCGCGATCGACTGGCTGGCGCGCAGCTTCAGTTCCAGCACCTGGGGCGCCAGTTGCACCAGTTCCAGGCGCGATGGGACGACGTCGGCGACGGCTGCCGGGGTGGCCGGGGCCGGCGTCACGGCCGGGGCCGGCGCCGGCGCCGGCGTGGTGGCCGCCAGCGCGCTGGCCGGGGCGCCGTCGCGGGCCGCGGTCTGCGCCTGCACCAGGTTGTAGTAGGCGCGTCCGTTCGGCTCCAGCGCCACGGCCCGCTGCAAGGTGGCGATGGCGGCCGGGTAGTCGCCCATCAGGTAGTACACGTAGCCGAGGTTGTTGAGCGGCTGCGCCTCGCCCGGGTAGTCGTCCACCAGGCGCCTGAGCGCGTCGCGTGCGTCGGCCAGCCGGCCCTGCTGGGCATCGATGGTGGCCACCGCGTTGCGGGCGTCGAGCTGGCCCGCGTCCAGCGCCAGCGACTGGGCGTAGGCGCCCAGCGCCAGGCTCAGCTGACCGCGCTCCTGGTGGTATTTGCCCAGCCGGTACCAGCTGGCCGCGCTCTGTTCCGTGCTTTGGCTGACCCGCTGCACGCCCTGCACCTGCAGCGACTGGCGCACGGCGGGGCCGCCGCAGGCGCTCAGCATGGCGGCGCCGGCCACGGCGATGACGATCGGTTTCAAGTTCGACATGATGTGCTCCTTCCGTTATTGGGTTAGCCACCGCCGATGCCAGGCAACAGCACGCGATAGATCTGGATGAACGCCGGCCCCATCAGCACCACCAGCAGCGACGGGAAGATGAAGAAGATCAGCGGGAACAGCAGTTTCAGGGCGATCTTGGCCGCCATTTCCTCGGCCCGCTGGCGGCGTTTGGTACGCAGCTGTTCCGACTGGATGCGCAGCGAGTCGGCCACGCTGGTGCCGAAGCGTTCGGCCTGGATCAGCATGGCCACCAGCGCGTCCACGTCCTCCACCCCGGTGCGCAGGGCCAGGTTGCGCAGCGCCCGTTCCTTGGTGTTGCCGGCTCGCAGCTCCAGGGTGACGAGGTTGAGTTCGTCGGCCAGCAGCGGGCTTTTCAGGCCGATCTCATTGGCCACCCGGCCCAGCGCCGCGTCCATGCCCAGCCCGGCCTCGACGCACACGGTCATCAGGTCCAGCGCGTCGGGGAAGCTGTTGAAGATGTCGCGCTGGCGGGTCTGGATGCGCTGGGCCAGCAGCAGGTTGGGCAGGTAGTAGCCGAAGGCGGCCGCCACCAGCAACCACATCAGCAGCACATTGGCGCTGTAGTGGGTGCGCGAGGCGCTCAGCGCGATGTAGGTGATGAAGGGCAGGCCGATGGCCAGTGCCGTCTTGGCGCCGAAGAACAGGGTGGGCGCGTTCGGGTTGCGCAGGCCGGCCGTCATGAAGCGGGTGCGCAGGGCCGATTTCTCCCACTCGCCCTCGGGCACGGACAGCTTGGCCAGCGGGCCGGTGAGTTTGAGGAAGCGGGTCAGCCAGCGGCCTTGCTCGCGCGCGGCCCGCCCGGCGCTGGCCGATTGCTCGCTGCTGCCAAGCTGCTCCAAGCGTTGCTGGACGGGGTCGCTGGCAAAGCGGTTCAGCACTATCAGGGCGGCGCCGAACACAAAGATGAACAGCAGCAGCAGCAGGCCGGTTTGGATGATGGTCATGGTGGGCTCCTCCTGCTCAGACGCGGATGTGGATGATGCGGCGCATGACATATATGCCGATGGCCATCATCACGGCGGCGCCCACCAGCATCTTGCGCCCGCCCGGATCGGTGTACAGCACGGCCAGGAATTGCGGGCTGGTGAGGTGGATCATGAACGCCGCCGCGAACGGCAGCAGGCCCAGTACCCACGCCGACATCTTGCCCTCTGCCGACAGTACCCGCACCTGGCCCATCAGTTTCATGCGGGCCCGGATGATGGCGCTGATGTTGTCGAGCAGTTCGGCCAGGTTGCCGCCCGTCTCGCGCTGGATGGTGACGGCGATCACGAAATAGCGCAAATCCGTGCTGGGCACGCGGGTGGCCAGGTTGAGCAGCGCATCCTGCATCGAGATGCCGAAATTGACTTCGTCGAACGCGGCGGAAAATTCGCTGGCCAACGGTTCGCGCATCTCCTCGCCCACCATGGCCAGCGCCGTGGGAAAGGCGTGGCCGGCCCGCACGGCGCGCCCGATCAAGTCTAGTGCGTCGGGCAATTGTTCCTCGATGCGGGCCAGTCGCTGGTCCTTGGCGCGCAGCGCCCACAGCAGCGGCAGGCAGGCGCTGGCCACGGCCAGCGGCAGCGCCAGCAGCCAGGGCAGGCCGAACCAGAAGGTCGCGAACAGGGCCACGCCGAAGCACAAGGCCTGCATGCCGATCAGTTCGGCCACACTCCAGGGCAGGCCGCTTTGCTCGAGCAGCCGGTCCACCTGGTGCACCCGGGGCAGCTCCAGCAGCAGCCGCTGCAAGCCGGGCGACTCGCTCAGCAGGCGCTGCTTGATCATGGAATTGCTTTGCTGGCCCAGGTGGGCGCCGGCCGACATGGTGCGCAGCCGGCGCGCCACCCGTTCCGCCTCCGGCCCCTTGGTGGCGTTCCAGGCCAGGTACAGCGCTTCGATGCCCAGCACCACGGCCACGAAGATCAGGATGCCGAAAATGTAGTAGAGGGTGTCCATGGCGTTCAGCTCAGTTCGCGGTTGGGGTCGAACATGGTGTCGTCCAGCGCCACGCCGAAGTGGCGCAGCCGTTCGCAAAAGCGCGGCCGCACGCCGCTGGCCTTGAAGCTGCCCAGCACGGTGCCGATCGGGTCCAGTCCCGTCTGGCGGAAGGCGAAGATCTCCTGCATGGTGATCATCTCGCCCTCCATCCCCGTCACCTCCGAGATCGAGGTGATCTTGCGTTTGCCGTCCGTCAGGCGCGCCACCTGCACCACCACCCCGATGGCCGAGCTGATCTGCTGGCGCATGGCTTTCGAGGGCAGGTTGGAGGCGGCCATGTTGATCATGTTCTCCAGTCGTGTGAGGGCGTCGCGCGGGGTGTTGGCGTGGATGGTGGCCATCGAGCCCTCGTGGCCGGTGTTCATGGCCTGCAGCATGTCGAGCGCCTCGCCGCCGCGCACCTCGCCCAGGATGATGCGGTCGGGCCGCATCCGCAGCGCGTTGCGCACCAGCGCCCGCTGCGTGACCTCGCCCTTGCCCTCGATGTTGGGCGGGCGCGTCTCGAGCCGCACGATGTGGGGCTGCTGCAGTTGCAGCTCGGCCGCGTCCTCGACCGTGACGATCCGTTCGCTGTGCGAGATGAAGCCCGAGATCACGTTGAGCAAGGTGGTCTTGCCCGAACCGGTGCCGCCCGAGATCAGGATGTTGACCTTGGCCTTGCCCAGGCCTTGCAGCAGGGTGCCCATGCTGCCCGTCAGGCTCTTGTATTCGACCAGGTCGGCCAGCCGCAGCGGGGTGGCCGAGAAGCGCCGGATCGACATGATGGGACCGTCGATGGCCAGCGGCGGGATGATGGCGTTCACGCGCGAGCCGTCGGGCAGGCGCGCGTCCACCATCGGGCTCGATTCATCGATGCGGCGGCCGACCCGGGCCACGATCTTGTCGATGATCTTCATCAGGTGGGCGTCGTCGGTGAATGTGGTGTCGGTCAGCTCCAGCCGGCCGTGGCGCTCCACGTACACCTGCTTGTGGGTGTTGACCAGGATGTCGGAGACGCTGGGGTCGGCCAGCAGCGGTTCCAGCGGGCCGAAGCCGAGCACCTCGTACTGGATGTCGCGCGTGAGGCTCTTGCGCTCGGCGTCGTTGATGACCATGGTGCCTTCGTCGAGCAGGCGCTCGACGAGGATGCGTAATTCGTCGCGGATCTCGCCCTGCGACAGGCGCTGCATGCCCTCCAGGTCGACCCGGTCCAGCAGGGCCTGGTGGATGCGGTGCTTGAGGTCCTGGTAGCTGCGGGTGTCGATCGAGCCGGCGCTGGGCAGCACGTAGGGCGTTGGGCCGAGGGCCGTGCCGCCGCTGTTGAGGCGTTCCCGTATCGAGGGGGGCTGGGATGCCATGATGATGCTCCTGTTTGATTAACGGTGTTCGGCGCGCTCAGGCGCGCTTCAAGATCTTGGACAGCCAGCCGCGCGTCTCCTCGCCCGGCTCGCCGGCCAGCGTGCGGGCCAGCTCCTGCAAGGCCTTGGACACGGGACTGGCCTTGGCCAGCTGCAGGATGGGCACGCCCTGGTTGACCGAGGCGGCAGCCGCCTCGTAGTGGTTGGGCACGGTCTTGAACATGCGCGTGCCGAACGCGTCCTCGCAGTCGCTCAGGCGGATCTCGCCGCCGGGCGCGTAGCGGTTGACGATCAGGTGGATCTTGTCCTTGCGGTAGTCGAGCGAGCGGAACACGCCCAGCAAGCGCTTGCCGTCGCGGATGTAGGGCAGGGTCAGCTGCAGGATCGGGAAGATCATGTCGGCCTGGTCGAGCGCGCGCACGGACACGGCGTCCAGGCTGCGGCCGATGTCGAGCAGCACGAAGTCATAGTGCTGGCGCGCCAGCTGCAGCAGCTGGCTGATGTGCTCGGGCTTGACATCGTTGGCATGGGCCGGGTCCTCGGGCGCGGCCAGCACGCCGTAGTTGGGCGAGACCTGCACCATGCTGGCGGCCAGGAACGAGGGGTCGAGCCGGTGGATCTGCTGGGCCACCTGGGCCAGCGTGGCCGGCGGCTTGTGGTCCGACACGAACAGCGAGGCGTCGCCGAACTGCAGGTTGAGGTCGAACAGGGCCACCTTCTTGTTCTCCTGGGTGGCCAGCGCATAACCGAGGTTGGTGGCGATGAAGGTGGCGCCGCTGCCGCCCTTGCACGAGATGAAGGCCAGCACCTTGCCCAGCGGGCGCACGCGGTTCTGCAGCTTTTCCTCGATGCGGCGCACGGCCGGCAGCAGTTGCTCGGGGTCGGCCGGGCTGGGCAGCACTTCGCGCACGCCGCTGCGCATGGCCTGCATCAGGAATTCCGGGTCCTGCTGCTGGCAGATGACGATCACGGCCAGGGTCGGGTAGCCGGTGCTGATGCGTTCGAGCTGGTCGAGGTCGGCCTCGTCGAGCGTGGGCTGGTCCAACAGCAACAAGTTGCTGTCGACCGGTTCCTGCAGCCGTTGCAGCTTGCCCAGGATGGCGTCGATCTCGTCGGCGCCATTGCGCTCGCGCAGCAGGCGCGACAGTTCCAGCAATTGCTTCTCGGTTCTGGACACGACGGTGATTTTCACGATGACTCCTGTAGATGGGGAAACGGTAGGGCGTTCAGTTGCACATGGGGTTGGGGCTGCCGCCGACGGTGCTGAGCATGCTCTCGCGCGGCAGCGTGGTCGACATGGCGGGCAGCGACAGCGCCAGCGGCACGCCCGGTATATAGGTGGCGATGGACACGCCGCTGTTGATCGATACCGTCACGTAGCGGCAGGTCTCGACCGTGCAGCCGCCGGGCGTGTAGCTGACCGTGATGGCGCTGGTGGGCAGCACGTCGAGCATGGCGTGCATCTTGGTCTTGATGGCGCTGGCGTCGATGTCGCACACGGCGGCGATGCGGGCCCCGAGCCGGGTCGCTTCGGTCGCCGTGTTCCAGTAGAACAGCATGCGGCCCATTTCCATCATGCCCACCAGCAGCATCAGAAACACGGCCGAGACGATGGCGAATTCCAGCGCCGTGGCGCCAGCTTGCCGGGCGCGGCGGGCCAGGGCCGGGAGCGGGGGCACGGTTTTCATAGGATTTGCCGCATGGTGGTGCTGATGTTGTTGAAGGTCACGCTGGGGGCGATGAAAGGCACCAGCGAGGTGAACGGGTAGCCGCTGATGGTCACCGTGACCAGGTTGATCACGCCGCTGCCGGTGGCCTGGTTCTGGTGGGTGGACGGGCAGCTGACGCTGTCGCACACGCTGACCATGTCCGTTGTCAAGCCCGGCGCCAGCACGCTGCCGCTGCAGTTGCTGTTGCCGTACACGGCCAGGCACTTGGCCGTGGCCAGGTCGGTGGCGTCGCCCGGACCCTGCTCGGACAGGAAGCGGGCCGCATCGCGGCTGGCCTTGGCCAGCGTGTTGTACTGGTAGACGGCGCGGCCGTACTCGGTGGTGCCGAAGGTCAGCACCAGCAGCGGGATGATCAGGAACGCCAGTTCCACGCTGGCCACACCCCCTTGTTTGCGAAACCGTCTCATGTCGCGTTCTCCTATTGCACCAGGGCCGGCACCAGCGGGCCTTCGGCGGCGGGGCCGCCCACGGAGCCGGAGCTGGCGCAAGGGCTGGTGAGGTCGGTCGATTTGCCCAGGTATTCGAGGTAGGTCTCGGGATCGGACTTGCCCATCGGCGCCAGCATCAGCACGCAGGCATAGCCCAGGATGGGCACTTGCTGGGAGCCGGTGCCGCCGGCCCAGGCCGCGCAATCGACCACCGGCGCCGTGACCAGGCGGCGGTCGGCGCCGGAGGTGGTCAGCTGGGCCGAGGTCGCCACCGTGACGCCACCCATGTTGACGGTGCCGCCGGTGCTGGCATTGCCTTGCCAGGACTTATGCTGGGTGCGCGCGGTCAGGAAGTTCGGCTCACTGCCGCTGCTGCCCGAGTAGGCGTTGAATTTGGACGGCCAGTTGGTGGGCGTGTAGGCGTATCCCGTGTAGTCGGGCGCGGCGGTGGCGATGGAATCGCTGCCCTTGTAGAGGCCAAAGCGGGTGTTCCAGGCCGTGTCCAGGCTGGTGATATTGCCCTGTTCCCCCACCTGGACCGGTGGCGCCGGCACGCTGCACACCCCGGTGCCTTTGAGCAGGTCGGCCAGTTCGCTGGCGCCGCCGCCGGGCGGGGTGAAGTCGATCCAGTCGAAGCTGCCCGTGGCCGACGAGCTGAGCTTGCTGGTCACCCATTGGCCCACGGTCAGGCCGGCGAACGGGTCGCTGGAGGGGCCGGGGATCTTGCACAGGCCGATGGGAATGGCGCAATTGGTGGCGGCCCGCGACAGGGTGGCGACGGCGGAGGCGGCGACGCTTTGGCCACCGACGCCCAGCACTTCCATGAACCAAGGCAGGATGCCGCTCTGGTGCGTGGTGCACATCACGTACTTGGAAGCGGGGTCGGCGCCGGCGGCGCGCGACAGGTAGGACGAGGCCGGGGCGTAGGTTTTGCTGAAAGTGATGTCGGACGCGGCCAGTTGGGCATTGCCTACGGCCGTGCCCTGGAAATCGACGAAATTGCGCTGGCCCACGGTCAGTCCGCTGTTTTCCGCGTTGAGCAGGAACGACGCGGCGCAGGGGCCGGCGGCCGGATCGCAGGTCAGCTCGCGCGAGGCGGCCAGCGCGCAGGCGTCGGCCGCGTTCTGCAGTTCCGTCTTGTGCATGTACAGGCGGCCGCCGTCCAGCGCGAGGCCGGCGAAGCCGATCAGGATGGGCAGCGCGATGGCGGCGATGATGGCCACCGTGCCGCGCTGGCGGGTCCGGTTGTGGGTACGCATGATGGCCGCTCCCGCCACGCCTACTTGCCCGTGCCCAGGCCGATGGTGAAGGCCTGGGTCTGCGGTTCCGGTGCCCGGTAGCTCTTCTGGTACTGGTCGTAGCCGCTCTTGCTCGCTTTGCCATCCATACCGGCGCTGGGGTTGCCGGCCGTGCCTTGCGGGTGGATGGTTTGCTGGGCTTGCATCATGCGGTTGGCCTGGCCGAACTGGCTGTCCAGGTAAGGGGTGTTGCTCGCGCAGCCGCCCAGCAACAAGGTGGCGCCGACGAGGCACAGCAGGGTTTTCATGGTGGTTCTCCTATTTCACGTCAAAGCCGCCGGCCGAGGGCGCGGCCTGCTGGGGGGCGGGGCCGGACTGGGACGGCGGCTGGCCTTCGAGTTTGCCCTGCAGGAAAAATTCACTGCGGCTGGGCTGGATGTAGCCGTCGGTGGGCAGCTTGTAGTCGGCCGGCAGCGGCTGCACCAGGCGCGGCGTGACGATGAACACCAGCTCCGTGCGGTCGGTCTGGAAGTCGCTCGAGCGGAACAGCGCGCCCAGCACGGGGATCTCGCCCAGACCGGGGAAGGCCTTGATGCTGGTGGTGACATTGTTCTTGATCAGACCGCCGATGGCGAAGCTCTGGCCATCGAACAGTTGCACCGTGGTGGTGGCGCGGCGCGTGGTGAACGAGGGCAGGATGGCCGTCGTGTTGATGCCGGTGGCCGTGATGCCCACCCCTTCCTTGTTCAAGTCCGACACTTCGGGTGCCACCTTGAGGTTGATGCGTCCGCCGTCGAGCACGGTGGGCGTGAACTTGACGGCCACCCCGAATTCCTTCTCCTCGAGCGTGATGGTCTGGGTGGCGCCGTTGTTGTTCTGGGCCACCGGGATGAAGATCTTGCCGCCGGCCAGGAAGCTGGCCTCCTGGCCGCTGATGGCCATGATGGTCGGTTCGGCCAGCACCTTGACCAGGCCATCGCGCTTTTGCGCGTCCAGGCTGGCGAAGTTGCCGTTGCGGTTGTTGAACGCGTCGAGCTTGCCAGGATTGTTGCTGAGCATGTTCGACAGCAGGGTGTAGGTCCAGCTGCCGGCCGTGCGGCTCACGCCCAGGCTGGCGCCGAGCTGGTCGACCAGGGTCTTGGACACTTCGGCCACCTTCACTTCCAGCATCACCTGCTGGGGCGCGGCGATCTTGAGCAGGTTGACCACCTTGGGCGAGGCGCCGCCGCCGCCGCTGTCGCCGCCCGGGGCGACAGCGCTGGCGCCGCCAGTCCCGCCGCCGGCGCCGGCCCCGGCGCGCGCGCCGCGCTGGACGTAGGCGGTGGCCAGCGCCATGGCCTGGTCAGCCTTGACCACGTCCGACACCGTGCCCGACAGGATCAGGGTGTCGGCCGCCGCCGTGATGTGCAAGTCCTTCTCGCCGGGCAGCAACTGCTGGTAGCGGGCCTGCAGGGCCGCCGTGTCGACGCCCACGGACAGGTCGACGATGGTGGCGTCGCCCTGCTTGCTCCACAGGGTGAGGTTGGTCGAGCCGGGCGTCTTGCCCAGCATATAGACTTCGTCGGGCTTGAGCAGGATCACGTCGGCCACCCTGGCGTCGCCCACGGACAGCCGGCTGGCCGCGTAGGGCAGATGCATCAGGGTGGACTTGCCTTCGGCCAGGTGGACTTCGGGGGCGATCTCGATGGTGGGCACATGGGCCGGCGCGGCGGCGGGCATGGCGGCCGGCTTGCCGGCCTTGGCCGCCTTGGCCGCCTTGGCCGGTGCCGCCGCCTTGGCCGGCGCGGCCGCGGCAGCCGGACCGGTGGCGGCATAGGTCCAGGTGGTCAACAGCCCGGCCAGCACCAGGCTCAGTTGCAAGGCGGTGCTGGTCTTGATGCAGCGTAGTGTCTTCATGCTTAAGCTCCTGGGTTCGGCTTAAAATTGCTGGGTGCTGCGTTCCAGCCCCTTGATGATTTCCACCTGGTTGCCGGCCGGCGGGCGCACGGCCGCGACCCGCCGGGGCGCCGGCACGCGTGGCAGCGGCGCGGCGGCCGGCGCCGGCTTGGTTTCCGGCACCGGCGCCGTGCGGCCCAGCAGGGTGGACTTGGTGGCGCCGGCCGTCTCCACCGGCTTGGGATCGATCTGGTTGCGCAGCGCCAGCGACAGCGTGCCCACGCTGCGCGCCAGGTCCAGTTTCTCGGCCTGCTCCGGCGTCACTTCCAGCGTGACGGCGTTGACCACCTTGGGCTTGGTGTCGTCGCGTCCTGCTTCCTGGGCGATGGCCAGCACCAGGATGTGTTCGAGCACGATCTTGGAAATGCTGGGGTCCCTGACGCTGTTGCGGGCCCCTTCCTCCTGGGTGTTGACGAGGATGTCGACGTAGTTACCCGGCAGGGTGAAGCCGGCCACGCCCACCACGTCGTTGACGCGCACCGTGATGGCGCGCTTGCCCTCGGCCACCACGGCCGACAGCCCGCCCTGGGTGCCCGGCGGCGCCAGCTTGCCTTCCATCAGCGGTTCGCCGCGCTGGATGGTGGTGCGGGTGACGCGCGTGTCGAGCACCTTGGGATCGTTGAAGGAGCCCGGCGGCATGGCCGCCGCCGGCCAGTCCACCAGGCGCACCATCTCGGCGTTGATGCGCGAGCCGAGCGGGATATCGACCAGGGCCACGGCCACCTTCTGGGTGTTGGAGGCCGACTGCTTGTTGATCCACTGGGCCGCCACCAGCACCGCGCCGAAGGCGAGGACGATGGCCACCAGCATCATGATCATGGCACGTGTATTTCTCATTTTTGATCCCCCAGGTTAGTGCTGTCGCCGGCATCGTCCGCGGACGCGCCGAAATAGTTTTGCCAGGCCCAGTCGAGCCCGGCCTGATCCAGGCGCGCGGCGCGGCCTTCGTAATGGGCCAGGTCGCACAGCTGGCCCAGCAAGTCGTTCGGATAGCAGGCCATCAGCGGGCGGCCCTCGCGTTCGTGGTGTTCGCGCAGCAGGTAGTCGTACATGGCCTCGTCCCACGCCAGGCCCAGCCGCTCGCACACCTGGCGGAACACGGTGCGGTACAGCGCTTCGGGCAAGGCGCCGACGTGGATCTTGTAGCCGAGCCGGCGCAGGAAGGCGCCGTCGGCCAGCTCTTCCGGTTGCAGATTGGACGAGAACACCACGATCATGTCGAACGGCACGGCGAACTTGTAGCCGTTTTGCAGCGCCAGGAAGTCGATGTGGCGGTCCAGCGGCACGATCCAGCGGTTCATCAGTTCCACCGCCGAGCAGCGCTGGCGCCCCAGGTCGTCGATCACGAGGATGCCGCCGTTCGCCTTCAGGTGGGGCGGCGCCTGGTACAGGCGGGCGCCCTGGTCGAAGCGTAAGTCCAGCATCTCGATGGTCAGCTCGCCGCCGGTCAGCACGGCCGGGCGCTGGCAGCGCACCCAGCGCTGGTCGCGCGTGTAGCGGCGGTCGAACTGGCTGCCGGCCGGCGCGTCCTCGGGCACGGCCGGGTGCACCACGGGGTCGTAGATGGGCACCACGGCGCCATCGATCAGGATCGCGTGCGGGATCGGTATTTCGCCTTCGAGCAGGCCGTGCAGCCGCTCGGCCAGGTAGCTCTTGCCGCTGCCGGCCGGGCCGTGCATGAAGATGGCGCGCCCGGAATTGAAGGCCGCGCCCAGCTGGTCCAGCAGGGCCGGGCGCACCACCACGCCCTCGTACACGCGCTGCATGTGGGCGCGCGACAGCGGCTGATGGCTCACGCTGTGGCGCTGGATCTGGGCCACGTAGTCGGCATAGGCCACGGGCGCGGGACCGGCGTAGGCGTCGCGCAGGGCCGCTTCCTGGGCCCGCTGGCGGCCCAGGTCGGTCAGGTTGAAGCACAGGTCGGCGTCGGTGCCGCTGCCGCCGCGGCGCGTCACCTCGCACAGCTTTTCCGCGCGCATGGGCGCCAGCACGGCGTCGAGCACGCTCACGGGCAACCTGGTGGCGCTGGCCAGTTCGCTCAGGTGCATCTGGCCGTGCTGGGCCAGGATCTTGCACAGCAAATCGACCAGGAACAGCTGCGGCAGGCCGGTCTCCTCCACCGTGCGCGGGGCGGGCGCGCGCAAGGGGTCGGCGACGGTGGCGCTGGTGACAGGCAGGGCGGTGGCCAACATCATGCTATCCTCGATCGTAGTCAGAACAGGCGTGGAATCACGCGGTACTTCACTTGCGCCATGTACGCCAGGTAGCGCGGATCGCGCGCCAGGAAGCGTTCCTCGCGCAGCAGACGCGCCACCATCAGGGCGCCGGACAAGACGCTGACGGCGACGTTGAGCGCGCTCGTGTTGTTGACGATGTAGCCGGCGTAGGACAGCAGGTAGCTGGCGTACAGCGGATGGCGCACTACGCTGTACAGGCCGCCCGTTTTGAGCGTGCGGTGGGCCGCCACCAGGCCGAAGCTGCGGTTCAGCGACAGCAGGCCGCCGATCTGGATCAGCACGCCGGCCACGATCATCAGGCGGGCCGCCGGCACGACGGCCTCGCCGGTGGGCGAGAACAGGAACGGGACAAACGTGGCGGCGATGGCCAGGCCCCAGTCGAGCGGGCTGTGCGACACGCGCGCCGGTTCCGAGCGGATCAGGAACAGCACGGCCACCAGCGATTCGGAGGCGCAAAACAGCAGGTAACTCCAGTCGGCGCTGCGCAGGAACGCTTGCAGGTGGGCGTAGCAGAACAGGCCCCAGGCCCAGGCCAGCAGCATGCCCAGGGTCAGATTCAGGGGGCGCGAGCGCAGCAGGCCGGCCAGCGGGTGTGGCGTGGTGTTCATAGCAGGTTGCTCCAAGCGGGGACGCGGGCCAGCACCACTTGCAGCGCGGTGCCGGCGGCGATGGCGATGGCATAGGCCAGCTTGCCGGTGGGGACGGGCGGGGCGTCCAGGCGGGCCGTGCCGCCCGTGCCGGCCCGCACCAGCGCGTGCAGCAGCAACTGGCGCAGGTTGGCCAGCACTTGCGCCAGCCGGCCGCTGCCCAGCGCCACCACCAGCGCCAGCACGCCGCCGGCCAGCATGGTCAGCAGGGCCGCGCCCAGCACGCCGCGCGGGCCCAGGAAGGCGCCGCTCATGGCCATCAGCTTGACGTCGCCGGCGCCCATCGCGCCCAGCATATACAGGGGCAGCAGCAGGGCCAGGCCCAGGCCCAGGCCGGCCAGGCCGTCGAGCAGGCCCAGCGCGCCGAACGGGGTGGCGTACAGGCCGGCGCCCGGTGGCAGCAGGGTCTGGAACGCCAGACCGGCCACGGCGCCGCCCAGTACCAGGCGGTTGGGAATGCGGCGCGTACGCACGTCGTGCCAGACGGCCGCGCCCAGCAGGGCCGCCAGCACGGCCGCCGGTGGCAGCATGCGCGCATCGAAGCTCATGATGTGCTCCCGGCCGGCGCCGGCGTGGCCGGCACGGCCCGCTCGCTGGCGCGTCCTTGCAGCCAGCCCACCAGCTTCCAGATGAGGATGGCGCCGGCGGCGCCGGCGTAGCCGTCGACCGCGTAGTGCCAGCCCAGGTGGATGGAGCCGGCCAGGATCAGCACGGCGAACACGGTGAGGGCGATGCCGGCGGCCGGGCGCAGGCGCCAGCCCAGCAGGGCCAGCAGGACGGAACTGGCCACGTGCATGCTGGGCATGGCTGAGATGGTCAGGCCCGACACGCCCATGTGCTGACGGTAGCCTTGCCACAACATGTCCTGCACGTGCAGGGCCAGCACGGGGATGTGGCGGTCGGCCCGGTGCAGGTATTGCATCAGTGGTCCGTAGGGGTCGGGACCCGCCGCCACCAGGTGGTAGAAGCAGGGGCCGGCCGACGACAGCAACACGGCCATCACGTTGCCCAGGATGGTCCAGCACAGCACAAAGCTGAGCAGGAATTGCATGCGCAGCCGGCCCCGCTCGGTGCTGAACACCAGCCAGTACATGATGGCGAACATGATGAAGAACCACAGGTGATAGGCCAGATTCAGGATCGCCGTCACCAGCGGATAGCCGGCCAGCAGTTGCAGCCAGACCCAGGGCTGCACGCCGCCATGCAGCAGCTGGTCGATGGCCGCCAGGCGGCGATCCCAGTCGTAGGGGTGCAGCCGCGGCACGGCGGCCTTGGCGATGGTGAAGCTGGAGGCGAACACGGGCAGCAGCAGCAGGGCCGGCAGCGCTTGCAGCAGGCGGTGCCGGGTCAGGTAGGCGGCAATGTGCTGGCGCAGGTAGTGCACCAGCGCGCGCGGGCGCTTGCACACCATGACGTAGAGCGCGTAGGCGCACAGGGAGAACAGGGGACCGAGCAGCATCGAAGTGAGATAGCCCTCTAGCAGCATCAGCAGGTTGTTGTCGTCCGGATAGGCGGTGTAGAGCACGGTGGCCGCCATCGCGTGCAGCACCACGATCAGCAGCAGCCAACGGTGCGCGTGCAGCGCGGCGCGCAGCTCGGCCCGTGTGGATACGCGCGCGGTGGGGGGCCGGGTATTCATTGCATGGCCAGGACCACCTGGTCCTTGATGTTGTTGTACATCTGCAGCACCTGGCTACCGACGACGGTCACGGAGCCGACGATGACGACGGCGATCAGGGCAGCCAGCAAGGCATATTCGATGGCCGTGACGGCCGAGCTGTCCCGATAAAAACGCAGCAGCCAGTTGTTCACGATGCACCTCTCTCAGGCGTTAGTACGGCCGCAGGGCCGGGTGCGCGTCGCGGTGCGCGGCCGGCGGGGCATCCCGCCCCGCCAGACGGCGGCCCGCGGCCGCCGTCTGGCGGGCATGGCCCGCATCAGCTGTTGGCCGTGGTCAGCTTGGTGCCGACGGTGCTGAACGTCTTGTTGAGCTGGGTGCCAACGATGGTCACCGCAGCGATGATGACGACGGCGATCAGGGCTGCGATCAGGCCATATTCGATGGCCGTCACGCCGTCTTCTTCGCGCAGGAATTTTTGAATCGCGTTCATGATGATTACTCCCTAAAGATTGAGTGAAGACTGCCGCACCAAAAAGTCCGGTTTCCAAAGCGCTGGTGCAACGCCTCAGAAATTCTTGCCGAGCGCCAGCAATACGATGACGCACACGACGGCGATCAGCGAGGCCACCAGCACCGTTTCGTAAAACGTCGCTCCGCTTTCTCCCCGGATGAAACGTTCCCAGGGCGTGGGCGAAGGGTCGATTTCACGCATACTGCGCTCCCAGGTGGATAGGTTGGTTTAGCCTTGCTAGTCTCAGTCGGCACCGAAACCGTACTGATGAGTTCACTATAAAGAAAGCCGTGTTGCGCTACATCAGACAACTGTCCTTTTTTTGCCGGGACAAAACGCCCTTTTTAAATGGGCAATTTCGGGACATTTGTCACGGGTAAGAAATGTTGTCAAAATAAAATGACAAACGGTGCGCGTGCGCAACGGTGCGCTGGATGGGGGGCGGCGGCGAATGCGGCCGATGCGGCAGAGCGGGGGGCGCGGGCAGGTTCGGGGCCCGGCGGGGAGGCGGCGCTTAGCGTTCCTGGGGTTCGGTGCGCTGCGAGGTCATGAACACATACAGGTCCAGGCGGTTGGTCACGCCCAGCTTGTGGTAGATCGAGGTCAGGTGGTTGCGCAGCGTGTGGTCGGAGATGAACAGGGTCTGGGCCAGCGCCTTGTTACCGCCACCGCCGGCGGCGATCAGGTCGCAGATCTGGCGTTCCTTGGCCGTCAGCGTGGCGATCTTGTCGGTGCCGGCGTCGCTCTTGCGGCGCTTGGGCGGATTGCGCATCTCGTCGAAGATGCGGCCCAGCAGGCTCTGGTCGAGCCACAATTCACCCTGGTGCAGCTTGCGGATCGCCTGCAGCACCACGTCGGCGGCCGCGTCCTTGCCGACCACGCCGCGCGCGCCGTGCAGCACGGCCGCGTCGAGCTGGGCGGCGTCGCGGGTGCCGCTGAGCACCAGCACGCGCGCGCCACTGCCCTTGACCAGGTCGGCCAGGATGCCCAGCGAACTGGTGCCGTCCAGGTCCAGGTCGAGCACGATCACGTCCGGTGACACGGCCTTCGCCTGGGCCAGCGCGCCATCGCAGTCGGCGGCGCAGCCCACCACCTGCATGGTGCCGCCTTCGCTCTCGATCAGCTTGCGCAAGCCCCAGATCATGGTTTGATGGTCGTCCACGAGCAGGACGCGGATGGGGGGATCAGTGGACACGTTGTTGCCTTTCTCTCGTTTCAAATGGGGATGCTGATCTGCACCACGGTGCTGGGCCCGGGACCGGGCAGCACCTGGGCCTGGCCGCCCAGGGCCAGCGCCCGTTCCGTGATGGAATGGGGGCGGAAACTGGTCACCGCGTCGGCGGCCGCTTCGTTCTCGATGCGGATGTCCAGTTCGCGCTCGCCGCAGGCCAGCGTGACGGCGCCGCTGCGCGCGTCCGTGTGCTTGCAGATGTTGCTGATGGCTTCGCTGACGATCTGGAACACCTCGGCCGCCAGCCTGTCGTTGCCGCGCAACTGGCCCTGGCTGTGGATGGCGATGTCGATGCCGTAGAACTGCTTGACCTGGCTGGCGTGGCGCCGCAGCGCCAGCAGCAGCTCCGGTTCGCTCAAGCCCTGGCGCCCGGCCCGGAAACTGCTGGCGTAGCGGCGCAGGTCGCCGATCACCTGGGTGGTCATGGCCTGCAGGTTGTCCAGTTCCGGCAGCAAGGGGTTGTCGGCGGTGGCCTGCTTGCGGATCGCGCTCAGGCCGTGGCTCAGGCCGATGTACGGTTGCACCGTGGTGTCGTGCAGGTCGCGCGCGATGCGTTCGCGTTCGCGCTGGGAAGCGTCGGAGGCGATGCGGTCGAGCAGGTCGATGTTCTCGATCACGGGGAATACCTGGCTGACGATATGCAGCAGGAACTGCGCATCCTGGCGGCTCAGTTCCTGGCGCGCGGTGACGACGATCAGCCGGCCTTCGCCCTTGCGCAGCGGCACCGGCACGGTCACCAGGGCGCCGGCGTCGAGCAGTTCGGCCAGGTCGCTGGCCGCCTCGGGCGCCATGCGCACCCAGCGCTGGCGCTGGGCCAGGTATTCGCGCGCCAGCGGGCGCCGGCGCAGCAGGCCGTCCAGCGGGTGGGTGTAGAGCACCGCGCGGCCGGTGCTAAAGGCCAGCAACGGTGCGGCTGCCTCGGCCGACAGGCGGGTCGGCTGGATCGCCCGTCCGCCCTGGTCGCCGCTGGCGGCCCGCAGCGACCAATGCTCGGCGCCGCTGTCGCGCATCAACAGGATGCAGCGGCTGGCGCCGTAGAACTGGCGGATCTTCTCCAGCACGGTGGCGATGGTCTGGTCCACGCCGAAGCGCGGATTCGATTGCTGGGTCACTTCGTGCAGCAAGGCCAGCCGGCGCTGCTGCGACACCACCAGGCCGCCCCAGTGGGCGATCATGTAGCCCAGCGCCAGCAGGAACGTGGCGCGCAGCAGCACGCGCGACAGCGCCGCGTCGCTGTGGGCGGTGACGGCCGTGGTGGCGAACAGCGCGGTCGAGACCAGCGTGGTGCGGGCGCCCGACTCGAAGCCGAAGGTGAACGAGGCCGCCAGGATGGAAAAGAAGAAGAACAGGAAAAAGAAGCTGTTGCTGCCGCCGGTGACCAGCACGATCAGGTAGAACCAGCCCACGTCGAGCCAGTAGGCCACCTGGGCCCGCAGCCGCGGCGAGGCGAACACGTTCAACACCAGGCTGTGCAGCAGGTAACCGGCGAACACGAAGATGGTGAAGTCGTTCATGCGGCCCACGCCGGCCGGGTCGATGAACAGCGTCAGCAGGCAGGTCATGGCTAGCACCAGCCGCATCCGGTTGACCATGGCGGTGTCGGGAGGGTCTTTTGGTAGCCTGAGTGGGGTGGGAATGTTGTCGCTCACAGGCGCTCCAGCCTTGTTTTCTTGCTGGTCTTGTAACAATTGGTTCAGTCTAACGGCAGACGGCGCGAGCGTCCATATCCTGAGATCAAATTTGTTGTATCAATAACAGCGATGCCACACTTGGGGGATTTATAGTACGACCGTACGGTGACATTTCGTCGCAGTCATGCATACTGCGTACAGGCCGGCGCCGGCGGCGCGTGGCGGTCAACAGTCACCAACCAGGGCGGTCGAGGAAGGGCGCACGGATGAATGATCGCAGTCCCATGACGGAATCCGAGTTCGACGGCTTCGCCGACGAATACCGTGCCCAGCATGCGGCCAACATCGCGCTGTCGGGCGAATCGCCCGATTTTTTCGCCGAATACAAGGTGGCCGACATCGCGGCCGCGCTGGCGGCGCGGGGGGGCGCGGGCGCCGGATTGCGTATCCTCGATTTCGGCGCCGGCATCGGCAATTCCGTGCCTTACTTTCACAAGCACTTGCCGGACCCGCGCGTGACCTGCCTCGATGTGTCGGGAAAATGCCTGGCGCTGGGGGAGGCGCGGTTTCCGGGGCTGGCGCAATTCGTGCTGTTCGATGGCCGCCAGTTGCCGTTCCCGGACGGCAGCTTCGATGTCATCCTGTGCGCCTGCGTGCTGCACCATATCGATCCGGCCGAGCACACGGCGGTGCTGGCGGGCTTGCGCCGGCTGTTGTCCGGGCAGGGCCAGTTGTTCGTGTTCGAGCACAATCCCTGGAATCCGCTGACCGTGCGGGCGGTCAACACCTGTCCGTTCGATGCCAACGCCCGGTTGGTCTCGGCGCGCACGCTGGCCGCCACCTTGCGCCGGGCCGGCTATGGCGCCGTCGAGCGGCGCTTCCGCATCTTCTTCCCCGGCCCGCTGCGCACGCTGCGGCCGCTGGAACGGTGGCTGCGCTGGTGCCCGGCCGGCGCCCAGTATTGCCTGATAGCGCAGCGCTGAGCGCGCGTTCAATCCACCCGCACATAGACGGCGGCCACCTGGTCGCCATACAGCCGGCGCCAGCCGGGCAGCGTGTCGAGCAGGTACAGCATGGGCCTGCTGTCGGCCGCGATCAGGGCCCAGCGCACGCCGTAGCGCGTGGCCAGCCGTTCGAACGCGGCGCGGTCCGGCGCGAACGGCGCCATGTAGTCGCGCATGAAGGCGTCGCCGTACATGTCGGAGCGGCCATCGATGAAGGGGCGCACATGCTGATGGATCAGGTAGCCGCCGAATTCGTAACTGTTGAACACGGGCTGGGACAGCAGGGCGGCCGGCACGTGGCGCAGCGCCGTGGCCGGCGTGGCGCTGTCGTCGGCGCGCGTCACGGGCAGGGCCAGGCGCAACGCCACGGCCAGTCCCGCCAGCACCAGCGCCAGCGCGCCCCAGCGCCGGGCGGCGGCCGTGCGCACGCTGCCGGCCACCTGGCAGCCCAGCGCCTGGCCCAGCGGGGCCGCCAGCACCAGCGTGCCCACCACGCCGGCCACCACCTGGTGCCGGCTGTGCTTGAGCGCCATGGTCAACAAGGCCAGCACGATGAACAGGCGCGACAGCGGCACGGTCACCGGACGGCTCAGGGCCACGTACAGCAGCACCAGCAGGGCCAGTGTCAGCGGTTGTGGCCGGTTGAAGTTGGGCGGCTGCCATTCCGCGATGTAAGCGATCAGGTCCAGCCGCATCAGTTGCAGCGGATACAGCAGGCCGTGCCAGCCGTAGGGCGTGAGCAGGGTGGCGGCGGTGGCGGCCGCCAGGAAGACGGCCCAGCGCGCCGCTTCGGGCGCGCGCCGGCCCGGCGCGGCGGCGACCGCCTCCAGCGCCAGCACGCCGGCCAGCGCCAGGCCGAGCACGAAACTGCCATGCAGGTTGGCCCATAGCGTCATCAACGGCAGCAGCGGCCAGGCCGGCACGCGCCCCTGTTCACGCGCCCGCAGCAGCGCGATGCAGCAGGCCACCAGCGGCGCCAGCGCCAGCAGGTGGGGCCGCGCCAGCAGGCTGGGCACGATGGCGAAGCCAGCCACCATGCAGCTCACCAGCGCGGCTGGCTGGTTCTGCCAGCGCGTCAGGTAACGGGCGAGCATGGCCAGCGTCAGGGCCAGCGCGGCGCCGCACAGCAGTTGCAGGCCGCCCCAGCCAGCGCCCTGGTAGGCCAGCGCCATCAGCACTTCCGACAGCCACTCGTGCGCCACCCATGGGGTGCCCGGCATGGTGGCCGAGAACGGATCGGCATGCGGCACGGCCAGATGGTCCCACATCCATTGTCCCGCCGTGAGATGCCAGTAGGTGTCGCCATCGACCAGCAAGGGCCGGTGCACCAGCGGCAGCAGGAAGCCGATCAGGGCGGCCAGCATGGCCATCGGCGGGGCGCCCCAGCGGGGGGCGGTCAAGGCGTGTGGCGCGGCCAGGCTGTCCAAAGGCGTCCTCCAGCGGTAGGGGTGACGGCATGGATGCCCAAGCGGCTTGCCGACCGCAGCAAACATAGCAGGCATGGCGCCCGCTGTCTATTTTCGCGGTGTGCTTTTTTAGCGCATGAACATCCACACGGTCAGCGTGGCGCCGACCAGCACGACGAAGCCGCGCATCACTTTTTCGGGCAGCCGGTGGATCAGCCAGGCGCCGCACAGCCCGCCGGCGATGCCGCCCGCGCACAGCGCCAGCGCGGCCGGCCAGCTGATCAGGTGCGAGGTGGCGAAGATCAGGGTCGCGGCCGCGTTCATGGCCATGGCCAGCATGTTCTTGGTGGCCGTGGCGGCGCGCACCTGCTGGCCGGCGATGGTGAGCGCGGCCAGCATCAGGAAGCCGATGCCGCCGCCGAAGTAGCCGCCGTAGATGGCGATGCAGCTTTGCACCAGCACCAGTGTCCAGCGCGGCATGGAGGCGGCCGCGTGCAGCGGCTTGCGGCGGAAGCTGCCCCAGGCGAACATGGAGGTGGCGAACAGCACCAGCCACGGCACCAGCCGGGCGAAGAACGAGGCCGGCGTGTTGAGCAACAGCAGCGCGCCCACCACGCCGCCGATCACGCTGATGGCGAACATCTGGCGGAACGTGAGCGGC
Organism: Burkholderiaceae bacterium; assembly: GCA_035254005.1. Taxonomy (GTDB): domain Bacteria; phylum Pseudomonadota; class Gammaproteobacteria; order Burkholderiales; family Burkholderiaceae_D; genus Rugamonas. The sequence goes on from DATFBD010000056.1 coordinate 85,773, forward strand.
CCCACGTCGGCCGTCAGCTTGCGGCCGGCCACGGCCGAGGTGGTCTGGCTGGGGAACATGGCGATGGTGGAGGTCATGTTGGCCGCCAGCGGATTCAGGCCGGCCAGCAGCAGCGCCGGAAAGGTGATGAAGGAACCGCCGCCGGCCAGTGCATTCTGCACGCCGGCGAAGAAGCCGGCGGCGGCGATCATCAGGACAACGGAAATCTCAAGCGGGGGAACGGGCGGCATGGCGGGACTCGGGCGTGGAATGGCTGAAATGGACAGGGGCCGGAGCATTATACCGGCGCCGGCGGCGGCGCGCCGGCGCTGCCCGGTCCGTGTAAAAAATGCTAACATGGGCCGATGAACCCGACCGCTCCCTACCAGCTCTACTACTGGCCCGGCATCCAGGGCCGGGGCGAATTCGTGCGGCTGGCGCTGGAACAGGCCGGCGTGGCCTACGTGGACGTGGCGCGCAAGCGGGGCGGGCAGGGCATGCCGGCCATGCTGGCCAGCCTGGACGGCGCGCTCGAATCGCACCCATCGTTCGCGCCGCCGGTGCTGCGGGCCGGCGAACTGCTGATCGGGCAGACGGCCAACATCCTGCTGTTCCTGGGCGCGCGCCATGGCCTGGCGCCGCGCGCGCAGCAGGGGCGCTTGTGGGCCAACCAGTTGCAGCTGACCATCGCCGACTGCGTGAATGAAGTGCACGACTGCCACCATCCGCTGTCCACCAACCTGTACTACGAGCAGCAAAAGCCGGCCGCCCGCACCCGCGCGGCCGACTTCACGGCCCAACGCCTGCCCAAGTACCTCGGCTATTTCGAAGGTGTGCTGGAGCGCAACCCGGCGCGCGGCAAGCATGCCGTCGGCGCGCGCTTATCGTATGTGGACCTGTCGCTGTTCCAGCTGATGGCGGGCTTGCGCTACGCGTTTCCCAACGCGATGGCGCGCCAGCAGGACGCATGGCCGCGCTTGCTGGCGCTGCATGACAGCGTGGCGGCGCTGCCGCGCATCGCGGCCTACCTGCAGTCGGCGCGGCGTTTGCCGTTCAATGAGGATGGGATCTTCCGCCACTATCCGGAACTGGACCGGTGACGGGGCGCTGTGTCAGTCATCGTCGGGTGGATCGTCGAGCCTGGCCAGGTCGAAACTGATCAGGGCCCAGATGCCGCCCGCGTAATCGGGTTCGCGCGACAGCGTTTCCACCGGCGAGGGCTTGATCTCGAACGGCTTGCCCTGTTCCACCAGCTGGCCCACGTGGCCGTAGATGGCCTTGGCGGCATTGCTCATGGCCTTGTCGATGGTGGCGCCCGAGGAGCGCACGCCGGGCAGGTCCGGTACGGTGACACCGTAGACACTTTCCTTGTCCATGTGGATCAATATCGGGATGTCCATAGCGGCTTGTCCTGTGGAAAGTGGGAGGCCTGGTTGACGTTGCGCTGCAAGACTAAGTTTTACACGGACAAGGTCCGGCTTCAAGCTATTTCGTGCATGGGGCCGCCAATTTACGACGCGATGCCGCAAGCCGGCGCCCCGTCGCGGCGAGGCGCCCGCGCAGCCCTGTTTTGGTGCGCCGCAGCGGCGCGGGCCGTGATACTTGAGTACGCAAGCAAAACGCAGGGTCGCCTCCATAATCGGGGACGGAGCCCGATTTTCCCCGGGAGGAAGATCGGGGCCCGTCCCTGATTTTTCCAAGAAAAACGCCCCGCCGGCATCGCTGCGGGCGGGGCGTCGGGGCGGCGAAAAACGCTTACAGCACTTCGCTGGCGTGGTCGGCCAGGCGCGAGCGTTCGCCGCGCGCCAGGGTCACGTGGCCGCTGTGCGACCAGCCCTTGAAGCGGTCCACCACGTAGGTCAGGCCGCTCGAACCTTCGGTCAGGTAAGGCGTGTCGATCTGCGCGATGTTACCCAGGCACAGGATCTTGGTGCCGGGGCCGGCGCGCGTGACCAGGGTCTTGATCTGCTTGGGCGTGAGGTTCTGCGCTTCGTCGATGATGAGGAACTTGTTGACGAAGGTGCGCCCGCGCATGAAGTTGAGCGACTTGATCTTGATCTTCGAGCGGATCAGGTCCTGGGTGGCGG
>DATFBD010000057.1:0-14208 GCA_035254005.1 Burkholderiaceae bacterium
ATGAAAAATATCGACGTCAAGATCCTCGACCCGCGCATGAAGGACATGCTGCCCGCCTACGCCACGCCCGGCAGCGCCGGCCTGGACCTGCGCGCCTGCATCGACGCCCCCATGACCATCGAGGCCGGCCAGACCGTGCTCATTCCCACCGGCCTGGCGATCCACGTGGCCGATCCCGGCTACGCCGCCATGATCCTGCCGCGCAGCGGCATGGGCCACAAGAACGGCATTGTGCTGGGGAATCTGGTAGGCTTGATCGATTCCGACTACCAGGGCCAGTTGATGGTATCGACCTGGAACCGCGGCCACAGCGCGTTCACGCTGCAGCCCATGGAGCGCCTGGCGCAATTGATCATCGTGCCGGTGCTGCAGGTCGGGTTTAACATCGTCGAGGAATTCGACGCCAGCGAACGCGGTGCCGGCGGTTTCGGCAGCACCGGCAAACACTAAGGACAGACCATGCCACACACCGACCAGCAGCCAGGCGCAGCGCGCCGCCAACTCGCCAAACCATGGGCCGCCATGACGGCGCTGTTGCTGCTGTCGGCGTGTTCCGCTTTCAAGACGACGCCGCAGGCGTCCGGCCCTTCCGCCCCGCGCAGCGCGTCGGCGCCCGAGCCGGCGGTGGTCACGGCCCGCATGCTGGAAGCGCGCGACACGGTGAGCCGCATGGTGGCCACCCAGGAGCGGCTGTACCAGATCGTGGCGCCGCTGTTGATCAACAATGCGGACCTGTGCCGCACCCACGCCCATGAACTGTTAGGCTTCACGGCCAAGAACAAGTATTCCTATCCGGGCGAATACGCGGACGCGGCCCAGGCCGCGCTGGGCTACGGCGAACAGCTGCAAGTGTCGGGCGTGCTGCCCGGCAGCGGCGCCGCCCGCGCCGGCTTGCGCAAGGGCGACGAGCTGGTGTCGGTGGAAGCGCAGCCGCTGCCCACCGGTCCGAACGCGGAAACCCAGGCCGCGCGCATCTTCGGCCCGCTGGTTGGGCGCCACTCCGCGCTCAGCATCACCGTGCGCCGGGGCAGCGCCGTGCGGGCCATCACCGTGCCGGTCACGCGCGCCTGCGCCTTCAAGGTGGACCTGGGTAACGCCGACAACATCAACTCTTATTCCGACGGCCAGCGCGTGCTGATCACGCGCGGCATGGTCAACTTCGCCCAAAGCGACGAGGCAATCGCCTTCGTGCTGGCCAAGGACATCGCCCACAACGTGCTGGGCCACGCCAACACCACGCGCCAGGCTTACACGGTGGGCGGCATGATCGACAACCTGGTGACCGTGCGGCCTGACACCTCGCTCTTGATCGGCAGCGCCGGCATCAAGCCCGTGCCGCAGGAGCTGGACGCGGCGGCCGACTACCTGGCGCTGTACCTGCTGGCCCGCGCCGGCTACAACATCGAGCACGCGCACGCTTTCTGGCAGCGCCTGGCCGGCCAGTATCCGCCCACGGTGCTGAACGGCTACACGGCCATCCATCCCGCCACCGGCTACCGGCTCGGCGTGATCGACAAGACGGTGGCCGAGATCAAGGCCAAGCAGGCCGCCCGCAAGCCGCTGCTGCCCTGACCTGGGAGCCAGCCATGCGCGCCCTGCTCCTGCCCTTGCTGCTGCTGATCTGCTGCGGCACGGCACAGGCGGCGAAAGGCGGGCATGGCAACGCGCCCCCCCACCGCACGCACTGGAGCCGCGTGGGCCGGGCTGAAGGCGCCACGCTGTACCTGGACCGCGCCAGCATCGTGCGCCAGGAACAGGGCAGGCGCGCGTGGACGCTGCGCAGCTTCCGCCGCCCCCAGACCACACCGGGTGGCAAACCATTCCGCTCCATCAAGGCGCAGCACGTGTACGCCTGTGGCGCGCGCACGGCCATCCTGCGGGCGCAGATCTACTATCCCGAGCCTATGGGCCGCGGCGAGCCAGTGGAGAATTATCGGTTCGAACAATTCAGCCCGGAAGCCATCGCACCGGGCAGCCCTTACGCTGCCGCACTGGCCGCCGTGTGCCGGCGCCGGCGCTGAACCGGCGCCATTGCGCCGCCCGTTTAGCTGAAGTTGGGGAAGTTGGGGAAGACCGCGCCCATCACCCAGGTGAGGGCGACACAGAACAGTACGGCGATGATCAGCACGATCAGCAGGCGCCCGAACTTGGGATTGCCGTCATCATCGTGGTTGTCGGGTTGGGTCATCAGGACATCCTGCAAGCTTTGAAGAGCCATAGTATAGTCGAATGCCTGCAGCCGCGAGGAGCCCACCGCCATGGACAGCATCGACCTGGAAGTACTGAAGACTTGTGCCGGCTGGATCGCCGCCGGCCGCCGCTGCGAGCTGGTCACCGTGATCCGCACTTGGGGGTCCAGCCCCCGTCCGGTGGGCGCCACGCTGGCCATATGCGAGGACGGCAGCGTGATCGGCTCCGTCTCGGGCGGCTGCATCGAGGATGACCTGATCGCCCGCGCCCGTGGCGACGGCTTGCGGCGCGACGCGCCGGAACGGGTCAGCTACGGCATCACGGCCGACGAGGCGCACCGCTACGGCCTGCCCTGCGGCGGCACCATCGAACTGGCGATCGAACCACTGTCCGCGCGCAGCCGCATCGCCGAACTGCTGGAACGGCTGGCGCGCCACGAACTGGTCGAACGCCGGCTGGACATGGCCAGCGGCGCCGTCACGCTGGCGCCCGCGCCACCGGGCGCCGTCATGCGCGCGGATGAGCACACGCTGGTCACGCTGCACGGCCCCCGCTGGCGTTTGCTGATCATCGGCGCCGGCCAGTTGTCGCGCTTCCTGGCCCAGGTGGCGATGGCCATGGATTACCACGTGATCGTGTGCGACCCGCGCGAGGAATACCGGGCTGGCTGGAACGTGGCCGGCGTGCGGCTGGTGCACGCCATGCCGGACGACCTGGTGCTCGAACTGCAGCTGGACCACCGCAGCGCCGTCGTCGCGCTGACCCACGATCCCAAGCTGGACGACCTGGCCCTGATGGAAGCGCTCAAGTCCGATGCGTTCTACGTGGGCGCCATCGGCTCGCGCGCCAACAATGCGAAACGGCGCGAACGGCTGCTGCAGTTCGACGTCACGCCGGCCCAGCTGGCGCGGTTGCACGGCCCCATCGGCCTGTACATCGGCAGCAAGACCCCGGCCGAAATCGCCATTTCCATCCTGGCCCAGATGACGGCCATTAAAAACGGCGTGCCGGCCGCGCTGCAAGTGGGCCACGCGGCCACGCCGGAGGCACCCGGCAGCCATGCCTGCGTGGCCTGAGCGATTCAATAGCAAGAAGCGGGTGGCGTGCGTGCCGCCCATGCCCGACAATCTCGCATTTTCCATGGGACGCCGTCCATGAGCACCACCAACCTGTTCCGATTGATCCTGCTGGCCGCCATCTGGGGCGGCTCCTTCCTGTTCATGCGCATCGCCGCGCCGGTGCTGGGTGCCGGGCTGCTGATCCAGTACCGGGTGTTGTTCGCTGCGCTGTTCCTGGGCGTGGTGGCGCTGGCGCTGCGCAAGCCGCTGAACCTGCGCCAACACTGGAAGCATTACCTGATCTTGGGCCTGTTCAATTCCGCCCTGCCGTTCCTGCTGTTCGCGTTCGCCGCGCGCACCTTGTCCGCCTCGCTGATGGCCGTGCTCAACGCCAGCACGCCGTTGTGGGGCGCCGTGATCGGCGCCGCCTGGTCGCGCCGCATGGTGTCGCCGGCCGTGGTGGCGGGCCTGCTGCTGGGCGCGGCCGGCGTGGCGCTGCTGGTCAGCTTCGACCACGTGAGCGCCGGTCCCGGCGCCGGCATCGCCATCGCGGCCGTGCTGTTCGCCTCGTTCAACTACGGCATCGCCAGCAACTACGCCAAATCGGCCAAGGCCGCGCAGGCGGTGCCGCCATTCGCCAACGCCCACGGCAGCATGTGGGGCGCCACCCTGCTGGTGCTGCCCGTGCTGCCATGGTTCCCGGCGCCGGCCACGCCCACCCTCGGCATCATGGGCGCCGTGCTGGCATTGGGCGTGTTGTGCAGCGGCGTGGCCTACCTGATCTACTTCCGCCTGATCGAAGACGTGGGGCCGGCATCCGCGCTCACGGTGACCTTCCTCAGTCCCCTGTTCGGCATCCTGTGGGGGGTGCTGTTCCTGGGCGAAACGACGGGCTGGTAGACCTGGGCCGGCGCCGCCATCGTGCTGCTGGGGACCGCGCTGGTGACGGGCTTCCGCCCCAGCCTGGGCGCGCCACGCAAGGCCAGCGCCACATGACGCCGTCCACCACAGCGCAATTCACGCTGTCGCTGCCGCCTGGCTACCGGCTCGACGACGTGCTGGCCTTCCACCGGCGCGATGCCGAAAGCGTGGCCGAACAGGTCAGCGAGCGCCACCTGCGCAAAGGCATGCTGCTCGACGGCGTGCCGGTGGTGCTCGACATCGCGCTCAACCTCGCGCCAGACTACATGCCCGATAGCGCGCCCGCCAGCATGCCCGCCAACGCGCAGGCTGGCGCACGCGAACAAGCGCAGCCAGGCGCACCATCGACCGCCAGCTGCAGCATCGTGGCCGATGGCCCCTGCACGCCCGCCATTACGGCCTACGCACGCGCCGCCGCCGACGCCATGCTGGGCCTGCGCATCGATCCCCAGCCGTTCGCCGACTTCACGGCCAGCGATCCCCTGTTCGGTCCCCTCACGCGCGCGCAAGCGGGCCTGCGCGTGGTGCAATCGGCCACCGTGTTCGAAGCGCTCACCTGGGCCATCATCGGCCAGCAGATCAACCTGCCGTTCGCCATCGCGCTGCGCCGCACCTTCATCCTGCAGGCGGGCCGCCAGCACAGCTCGGGCCTGTGGTGCTACCCGGACGCGAGCAGCGCGGCCCTGCTGGAAGCGGATGCGCTGACCACGCGCAAATTCTCGCGCGCCAAGGCCGAGACGGTGCTGCGCCTGGCGCAACTGGTGGCCAGCGGCGAACTGCGGCTGGCATTGGGGCCGGACTACGGTATCGAGGAAATGTCAGCCGCGCTGCTGGCCGTAAAAGGCATCGGTCCGTGGACCGTCAACTACGGCCTGCTGCGCGGCTATGGCTATGCCGATTGCTCGCTGCATGGCGACGTGGCCGTGCGCGCCGCGCTGCAGCACCTGCTGAAAGAAGAAACCAAACCGGACATGGCGCGCACCGAACAATTCCTGGCCCGCTACCGTCCCCACCGCACCATGGCCGCCGCCCACCTGTGGGCCAGCCTGCAGCCACCCGCCGCCGCCGCTGGCGTCCCGCCAGATGCCTGAGACGGCACGCCAGATGCGTCACTCGCCCGTCCACTGCCATGGCGCGCGGCGCCGGTAAATGAGGCGGCTGCGCGCCCGTTCGCACGGGGTGGGCCGACGCCCACGGCGCCGCAATACCCGGTGTGCCCTCACGCCGCGCATGGTTCCACCTCATGGACAAAATGGCCGAACTGTTCGGCGGACAGTGGCTTGCTGTAGTAATAGCCCTGGATCTCGTCGCAGCCGTGTTCGCGCAGGAAGTCCAGCTGGGCCTGCGTCTCCACGCCCTCGGCGATGGTGCGCAAACCCAGCCCGCGCGCCATGGCGATGATGGCCGTGACGATGGCGCGGTCCTCCGGGTCGGCGCTGATGTCGCGCACGAAGGATTGGTCGATCTTCAGCTTGTACACCTTGAACTTCTTCAGGTAGCTGAGCGAGGAATAAGCGATGCCGAAATCGTCGATGGCCATGCGCACCCCATGCTCGTGCAGCTGGTCCATCACGGCGATGGCGGCCGGCGGGTCGTGCATGGCGCCGCTTTCGGTCAGCTCCAGTTCCAGGTATTGGGGTGGCAGTTGTTCCTCGGCCAGGATGGTGGCCACCATGGCCGGCAGGTTGGGATGGCGGAACTGCACGGTCGACAGGTTGACGGCCAACACGAACGGCGCCATGCCCTCGTCCAGCCACGCCTTCATCTGGCGCACGGCGCGCCGCAGCACCCATTCGCCGATGGGCACGATCAGGCCGCTGTCTTCGGCGGCCGGAATGAATTCCTCGGGCGACACCTGGCCCAGCAGCGGATGATGCCAGCGCAGCAGCGCCTCGGCGCCGATGATGCGGCCATCGCGCGCGCTGAACTGGGGCTGGTAATGGATCGTCAACTGGTGCTGCTCCAGCGCGTGGCGCAGCGCACTCACCACCTGCATGCGGCGCACCGTCAGCGCCTCGATCTCGGCCGTGAAGAAGCAATAACGGTTGCGCCCGTTCTGCTTGGCGCGGTACATGGCGGCGTCGGCGCACTTGACCAGGCCTTCCAGGTCGCCGCTGTCATCGGGGTACAGGGCGATGCCGATCGAGCCGCTCACCGTCAATTCGTGCTGCTCGATCGAGAAGGTTTCCTCCACCACGTCCAGGATGCGCTGGGCCGTCTGCGCCAGCCCGGCCACGTCCACCCCTTGCAGCAGGAACACGAACTCGTCGCCGCCCAGGCGCGCCACCATGTCGTCGGCGCGCATGATGGCGCGCAGCCGCCGCGCCAGCGCCACCAGCAGCGCGTCACCCACGCTGTGCCCCAGGCTGTCGTTGATGTCCTTGAAATGGTCGAGGTCGAGGAACAGCAGGGCCAGCTTCTGGCCGCCATCCGCCGCCTGGCCGATGGCGTGCTGGATGCGGTCGTCCAGTTGCACGCGGTTGGGCAAGCCCGTCAGCACATCGTAATGGGCCAGGTACTGGATCCGTTCCTCGGCCAGCTTGCTCTTGGTGATGTCGCGCGAGACGCCGAACAAGCCCACCACGGCGCCGGAGGAATCATAGATCGGGCCCTTGGTGGACTGGAACAGGATGCGCTCGCCCGCCGGATTGACCAGGAATTCCTCCTGGGTCTGGGTGCGGCCCGACGCGATGATCTCGCGGTCCAGCTTGGTGATCGCCAGCGCCGCGTCGACCGGCAGCATGGCCAGGTCGTCGCGCCCCAGCATATCGGCCTGCGAGCGGCCCAGGTAGCCGGCCGCGGCGCCGTTGGCCAGCAGGTAACGGCCTTGCAAGTCCTTGACATAAATGGCGTCCGAGGTGCCACCAACCACGCTCGTGAGTAGGTTGCGGTCCACGTCGCGCCGGTGCAGGGCGCGCCGCAACACTTCGCTGAGCACGCTGACGACGACGCCGTTCAGCACCAGCATGCTCCACACCAGCAAGTCCATCCCGCGTTCAAAACGCATGCTGTACAGCGGCTCGATGGCCAGCAGCTTGTCGCCCACCGTGGCCACGGCCGTGGCCAGCAAACCGGGCCCCAGTCCGCCCAGCATGGCGCTCAGGATGACGGGTAACACGAACAGGATCAGCAACGGGTGATGCTGGCCAACAACCTCCATGTGGAGCCGCGCGAACAGCGTGGCGCCGGACAACGCGGCGGCCAGCACGTAGCACAGCGGGCCGCTGCCGCGCGTGGGCGCCAGGCCGGTGGCCATCATCGCCAGCAACGGCTGCTGGCCGCCCTCGTCGCCGGCCACGGCGCGCAAGGCGAGGAAATAGCCAACGGCCGTGCTGACGACGAAAAACACACCTTTTGCCGTCGACAGCCAGGCCGCGTCCCGCACGTTAAGCACGTTGAGCAGCATCTGGTCGGACAGGAATATCCAAGCCAAAGCCAGCACCGTGTAGCTGACGGTGACGAGGGTGATGAAGCGATTGCGCGAATTTGCCATGTCATCCCCCTTTCAGGTAGCGGCAGCGGTGAATCCACAAGGCGTCCGGCCAATGGCGGGACGGCGGTTCCGGGCGATCCCGGCGGGTTCAAACGGCTGGCACGGTGATTGGGGGCGCAGACTGGCGTTCCAGGAGCGGCAACCCACGGGACAAAGGGGGATCGCCAGCTCGACGCTTATGCTTGGAGATTAGCATTGAAACTTCCGCCACAGCCATGTTTCTTGCGCTGCATCAATTGCGGAATTCCAATTCAATGATCTGGATCAAATCATCGCCGGACAGTGTTGCCTGGTCGCAGCAATAAAAAAACCGCCACCAGCTTAGCACGGATGACGGTTTTTTTGGAATTTGGTTGCGGGGACAGGATTTGAACCTGTGACCTTCGGGTTATGAGCCCGACGAGCTGCCAGACTGCTCCACCCCGCGTCTGATGTGATCATTATAGGCCAAAGACTTGATTTAGGCAATATTTATCCCGAAATCGCTGGTGATAGCCCATATAAATATCCGGCGCTGCGGCCCGGCAGCGCCGCCCGGCCCGTTTTTCCCTCTGGCGTGGCCCCTGCGGACATGCCGCGAGGGCTGCATTGGGTGTAAAGTAAGCACATCACGACTAGAGTAATCTCCATGAAATTTTGTTCCGAATGCGCCCACCCCGTGTCCCTGACCGTGCCGGCCGGCGATAACCGTCCGCGCTACGTGTGCACCAACTGCGCCACCATCCATTACCAGAACCCCAAGATGGTGCTGGGCTCGATTCCCGTGTGGGAGCGCGACGGCCAGACCCAGGTACTGCTGTGCCGGCGCGCCATCGAGCCGCGCTATGGTTATTGGACCCTGCCGGCCGGCTTCATGGAGAATAATGAGACGACGGCCCAGGCGGCCGTGCGCGAAACGGTGGAGGAAGCGGGCGCCAACGTCGAGCTGGGCCCCTTGTTCACGCTGCTCAATGTGGCGCGCGTGCATCAGGTCCACATGTTCTACCTGGCCACGCTGCGCGACCTCGATTTCGCGCCGGGCGAGGAAAGCCTGGAAGTGAAAATGTTCACGGAAGCGGAAATCCCGTGGGACGAGCTGGCCTTCCCCACTGTCCGCACCACGCTGGAGCTGTTCTTCGCCGACCGCGCCCGCATGCGCGAAGGTGGCGGCCACGGCTTCTACACCCAGGACGTGGACCGTCCCATGCGCACCGACGTCTGAGGCTGCCGTGATCCCCTGGTTAGAAGCGCACAGCCCTTTCCCGGACGTGGCCAGCGCGCTCACGACGGACGCGCCCGGCCTGCTGGCGGCCGGCGCCGACCTGTCGCCGCAGCGCCTGCTGGCGGCCTACCAGCGCGGCATCTTTCCCTGGTTTTCAGAAGGCCAGCCCATCTTGTGGTGGAGCACCGACCCGCGCATGGTGCTGATGACGGACCAGTTCCGCATCAGCGACAGCCTGAAGAAAACCTTGCGCAAGGTCGAACGCAGCCGCCACACGGATGGCCGCTGGCAGGTGCGCTTCGACAGCGCGTTCGAGCAGGTGATGCGGGCCTGCGCCGCGCCGCGCAAAGATGGCCCCGGCACCTGGATTTCGGAAGACATCATCGCCGGCTACACCGGCTTGCACCGGCTCGGCTACGCCCACTCGTCCGAATTGTGGCTCGATGGCAAGCTGGTGGGCGGCGCCTACGGCGTGTGTATCGGCCGCATGTTCTATGGCGAATCCATGTTCGCCCGCGTCAGCGACGCCTCCAAGGTGGCGCTGGCTTACCTGGTGCAATTCCTGCGCAGCCAAGGCGTGGCCATGATCGACTGCCAGCAGGAAACGAACCACCTGGCCTCGCTGGGCGCCGCGCCGATTCCACGGGCCCGTTTCCTGGCGCATCTGCGCAACAGTATCGCCTTGCCGCCAATTTCCACATGGGAACCAATTGCGCCCTTGCCGGACGCCGGTTAAGCTGGACCTGCATGCGCGCACATGCCATCGTCCCCGCAACGCGCTAAGATATGTCAGAAATATGCCTGACCGCACCACCTGTTTTGCCATCGTACCGATAGGACATGCTCGATGACGCACCTGAACGACCTGCCTTTCGCCACGCTGCAGTTTTACACCACGGCGCCCTACCCTTGCAGCTATCTCGATGGCCGCCAGGCCCGCTCGCAGGTGGCCACCCCGTCGCACCTGATCAACGCCGACGTCTATTCGGAACTGGTCAAGAACGGCTTCCGCCGCAGCGGCATCTTCACCTACCGCCCCTATTGCGACGGCTGCCAGGCCTGCGTGCCGGTGCGCGTGGTGGCCGACCTGTTTACGCCCAGCCGCACCCAGCGCCGCGCGTGGGTGCGCCACGGCCAGTTGCGGGCAGCCGTGGCCACGCTGTCGTTCTCGGATGAACACTACGCGCTCTATCTGCGCTACCAGAGCGCGCGCCACGCCGGCGGCGGCATGGACCAGGACAGCCGCGACCAGTATGCCCAGTTCCTGCTGCAAAGCCGGGTCAACACGCGGCTGGTCGAATTCCGCGACCCGGACGGCACGCTGCGCATGATCAGCATCATCGACATGCTGTCGGACGGCCTGTCGTCCGTGTACACCTTCTTCGACCCGGACGTGGAAGGCGCCTCCTACGGCACCTTCAACGTGCTGTGGCAGATCGAGCAGGCGCGCGAGCTGGGCCTGCCCTACGTCTACCTCGGCTACTGGATAGCGGACAGCCCCAAGATGAGCTACAAGATCAATTTCCGGCCGCTGGAGGCGCGCATCAAGGGCCAGTGGGGCGTGTTGCAGCCGGGACGCTAGCGCCACAGTTCATGCTGGGGCTTGCCGGCCGGACACGGTAAAATACCGCACCTAATTCAGAGTGCCCCCATGTCCAACCATTTCCTGTATTCCCTGGCCCGCCCGCTGCTGTTCTCCATGGACCCCGAGTCGGCCCACCATTTCACGCTGCCAGCCCTGAAGCGCGCCGCCGCGCTGGGCCTGACCAAGTGCCTGCCACAACCGCAGCCCGATCCGCGTACCGTGATGGGTCTGACGTTCAAGAACCCGGTCGGCCTGGCCGCCGGCCTGGACAAGGATGGCGCCTACATCGACGCGCTGGCCGACCTCGGCTTCGGTTCGATCGAAGTGGGCACCGTGACCCCGCGCGCCCAGCCCGGCAACCCCAAGCCGCGCATGTTCCGCCTGCCGGCCGCGCACGCCATCATCAACCGCATGGGCTTTAACAATGGCGGCGTGGACGCCTTCGTGGCCAATGTCCAGGCATCGCGCTTCTACCAGGACAAGGCCGGCGTGCTGGGCCTGAACATCGGCAAGAACGCCGACACGCCGATCGAACGGGCGGTGGACGACTACCTGCTGTGCCTGCAAAAAGTCTATCCCTACGCCAGTTACGTGACGGTCAACATTTCCTCGCCCAACACCAAGAACCTGCGCCAGTTGCAGGGCGGCTCGGAACTGGACGGCCTGCTGTCCCAGCTCAAGGATGCCCAGTCGCGCCTGGCCGACCAGCACAAGCGCTACGTGCCGCTGGCCCTGAAGATCGCGCCGGACATGGATGGCGAGCAAGTCAAGAACATCGCCGACGCCCTGCTGCGCCACAAGATCGACGGCGTGATCGCCACCAACACCACGCTCAGCCGCACGGCCGTGCAAGGCATGCGCCATGGCGAGGAAGCGGGCGGCCTGTCGGGCGCGCCCGTGTTCGAGCTGTCGAACCAGGTGATCCGCCTGCTCAAGGCCGAGCTGGGCGAGGCCCTGCCCATCATCGGCGTGGGCGGCATCATGAAGGGCGCCGACGCGCGCGCCAAGTTCGACGCCGGGGCCCAGCTGGTCCAGCTGTACAGCGGCCTGATCTACGCCGGTCCGGCGCTGGTGCGCGACTGCGCCGCCGCCCTGCGCGGCCGCTAAGCCGGCGCTTCCCTGCGCTGGACGGGCGCCCGCCACCGCGCGGCCCCGTCCAGTGTTTGTTCCGCACCACATATTCCCGCCAGTTCACCGTACAAGCACCACGCTTGCTTCCCTCGTTCGCAACTTATTTCATTACTGTATATGATTAGTTGAAACGATTCGTGGGCGGCAATTTTGCCCGCTGTTAAGCTTTTTTTTCGACTATTACCGGAGAGAGCCACATGCGTCCAAATTCCCGCCCGAACTCGCGTTCCCGCTTCCGTTCCCCTCCCCGTCTCGCCCTTCGCCCCACCGCGCCAGCCGTGCTGGCGGCCACCCTGGCCACCAGCCTCGGCTTGCCCGCCATCGCCCAGGAAGCCGAGCCGCTGGCCGGCGAGCTGCCATCCGTCGTGGTGGTGACCGGCACCTATGCCAAGAACCGCCGCACCGTCGATTCCGAATCGCCGATCGACATCATCGGCGCGCGCGAACTGCAGGCCACGGGTTCCACGGAACTGGCCACCGTGCTGGGCCGGCTGCTGCCCTCGGTCAACTTCCCGCGCCCATCCGGCGCCGATGCCAGCGACGCCGTCCGGCCGGCCCAGTTGCGCGGCCTGTCGCCGGACCAGACCCTGGTGCTGGTGAACGGCAAGCGCCGCCATACCTCGGCCGTGGTCAACGTCAACGGCACCCAGGGGCGCGGTTCGGCGCCGGTGGACCTGAACGCCATCCCCTTGTCGGCCATCGACCACATCGAGGTGCTGCGCGACGGCGCCGCGGCCCAGTACGGCTCGGACGCCATCGCCGGCGTCATCAACATCATCCTGAAAAAAGGGCCGAACGGCGGCGACGCCGAACTGGGCGTGGGCGAATACCAGAAACGCGACGGCAAGCAAGTGTCGCTCAAGGGCTCGACCGGCTTCGCGCTCGGCGACCGCGGCTGGCTGCGCGTGGCGGTGGAGGCGGCCGACCGCGATCCCACCAATCGCGCCGGACCCGACCTGCGCAATCCCAGGGAGCCGCGCTACGGCCAGGTCAACCAGCGCTTCGGCGACCCGGAAACCCGGCCCCGCGCCGTGTTCGTCAACAGCCAGGTCACCATCAACGACGACCTCGAATGGTATGCCTTCGCCAACTACGGCCAGCGCGACACGTCGGCCGCCGCCACCTGGCGCACCGCCTACCTTGGCAACGCACTGCGCACGCCGCTCTACCCGGAAGGCTTCCTGCCGCTGGAAAACAGCAGCTCCACCGACCAGTCGCTGGTGACGGGCTTGCGCGGCGAAGCGGCCGGCTGGCGCTGGGACGCCAGCCTGAACTACGGCAGCAACGAGTTCCAGCTCGACCTGGATCACACGGTCAACCAGGACCTGGGCGCCAACAGCCCTACCCACTTTTACGCCGGCAAGCTGCAAAACACGCAAACGCTGCTGAACCTGGACGTGGCGCGCGAGTTCCCGGTGGCCGCCTTCAGCGGCCCGCTGACGGTGGCGCTGGGCGCCGAAGCGCGGCACGAGAAATACGAGATCGGCGCCGGCGACGCGGCCTCCTACCAGGGCACGGGCTCGCAAGGCTTCTCCGGCTTCCGCCCCGTCAACGCGGGCAGCAACAGCCGCCACAACGAATCGCTGTACCTGAACCTGGAGGCGGAAGTGAGCCGCCAGTTCTCCGGTTCGGCCGCGCTGCGCCATGAACGCTACAGCGATTTCGGCAGCACCACGTCCGCCAAGGGCTCGGGCCGCTACGCGTTCAATGACGCCATTTCCGTGCGCGGCACGGCCTCGTCCGGCTTCCGCGCGCCATCGCTGGCGCAGCAGTTCTACACCATCACCACCACCAACTTCTCCGTCATCAACGGCGTCAACACGCCGATCGAGACGGGCACCTTCGCCGTCGGCAGCGCGGCCGCCACGGCGCTGGGCGCCACCCCGCTCAAGGCCGAGAAAGCCCGCAACGTCAGCCTGGGCTTGCAAGTGCAGCCGACCAGCAACTGGAACGCTACCATCGACGCCTACCGCATCGAGGTGGATGACCGCATCGCGCTGTCGGCCAACATGACCTTGTCCGATGCGCTCAAGCGGACGCTGGCCGCGCAAGGCATCCTGGTGGGCGCCGGCCGCTACTTCACCAACGCCATCGACACCCGCACCACCGGCGTGGACGTGGTCAGCACCTACCGCTGGAACCTGGCGCTGGTGGGCCGCTTCGACTTCACGCTGGCCTACAACCACAACAAGAACACGCTGGAACGGGTGGCGCCCAATCCGGCCCTGCTGACGGCCAATGGCCTGACCCTGATCGACCGCCAGACCATCAACCGCATGACGGTCGGCTCGCCGCGCGACAAGTTCAGCCTGGCCACCGAGTACACGGCCGGCCCCTGGAATGCGCGCGCCACCGTGACCCGCTACGGCAGCTTCACCGTGCCGCAGAACAATCCGGCGCTGGACCAGGTGTATGACCCGCAGTGGGTGCTGGACCTGGCCGCCAGCGTCAAGCTGGGCAACCGCTGGAAGCTGACGGCCGGCATCGACAACGCCACCAACCGCTACCCGGACCAGGTGACCTCGGCGGGTAACCTCAACAACAACGGCATCAATCCCTACAGCGGCTTCGCACCGAACGGCTTCAACGGCCGCTACTACTACGCCAAGGCCGGCTACAGCTGGTAAGC
>DATFBD010000058.1:0-5556 GCA_035254005.1 Burkholderiaceae bacterium
TGCATGCGCGCATGACCCTGCTCGACAGTGAATGCGGCCACTTCGCCATCCAGTGCGACATGGCGGCGATTCGCACGGCCATCGAGGCGGCGCTCAAGCCGGATGCGGCAGGCGTTCCGGCCACGGCCAGCCAGCAGCGCGCACCGGCTATCCAGAAGTGACCAGCGCGCAGCCGGTGCGCGCGTATCAGGGCGACACGGCCAGCGGCGCATCGGCGCCCAGCAGCAGGGCCATACCCCTGGCCATGCTCAGGCGGGACGCGGCGGCCGGATGGTCGGCGATCAGCGCGGCCGGTTCCTGGGCCGCCAGCTTGCCGTAGAAGCGCACCATGGCCGCCGGCGGCCAGCCGGCCCGGTAGGCCAGCACCATGCCCAGCTGGTCGGCCTCGCTCTCCTGCATCGCCGACAGGTCGGACAGGCGGATTTGCAGCGACAGGTCGCTGTCGAGCCGCTCCATCAGCACGTCGAGCGGCAGCGGCGGGCGGCGCGTCAGCAGGAAGGCCTCGGACAAAGTTTCAAGTACATGTTCGGCCACGGCGTGGGCCACTTCGTGGGCCAGCAGCGTGGCCAGTTCGCCGTCATCCAGCGCCAGCTGGCGCACGAAGGCGCTGCCGACGAGGATTTTGCCGCCCGCCATGCAGACGGCGTCAACTTCGGGATCGCTGGTGGTATGCAGTTCCCACTGCCATTGCGCCGCATCGGGCTTGAGCGCGATGGCGGTGCGTATCAGGCCGGCGCTGATGGATCGCAAGCGGGCCAGCAGGACCGGATCGCCATCGAGCTTGCCGGCGGCGGCCAGTTCCACCACGCGCTCGATGTAGCGGTCCTCGACCTGGCTGTCCACGGCATCGGCGGAAAAGCGCAGTTCCTGCCAGCGCCCCGACTCCGGCACCTGCCCGCGTGCCGCACCGCAGCACAGCCACAGGACCGCCGTCCAAAAGGAAATCCGGTGCATGCCGCCTCCCTCGTCGATATAAACGATTTATACCAATATAGGATTGCCGCGGCCATGGCGCAAGGCCGGCAGGCGAATGAGCTGGAAGGTGAGCTGGAATGAAAAACGGCGCCGAAGCGCCGTTTGCAAACGATCGGGCTGATAACAGCCTGATCAGCCGTTGTTGACCACCAGCCGTGGCACATCGGCGCCAAAGCGCTGGCGGATCGAGGCGGCGATGCCGTCCGCGTCCAGCCCCACGCCAGCCAGCAGCTTGGCAGGGTCGCCATGGTCGATGAACTTGTCGGGCAGGCCCAGCATGAGGATGGGCTTGACGATGCCTTCGGCGGCCAGCGCTTCGGCCACGGCGGCGCCCGCACCACCCATGATGCAGCCCTCTTCCACCGTTACCAGGTAGTCGTGTCCGGCCGCCAGTTGCTTGACCAGTTCCACGTCCAGCGGTTTGACGAAGCGCATGTTGGCCACTGTGGCGTCGAGCGAGGCGGCCGCCTTGACGGATGGCGCCACCATCGAGCCAAACGCCAGGATGGCGATCTTCTGGCCCTGGCGCTTGATTTCGCCCTTGCCGATTTCAAGCGTCGTCAGCTCCGGCGCAATGGCCGCGCCGATGCCGGCGCCGCGCGGATAGCGGATCGCGGCCGGGCCGTTGTACTGGTAGCCGGTGGTGAGCATCTGGCGGCATTCGTTCTCGTCCGACGCGGCCATGATGACCATGTTGGGAATGCAGCGCAAATACGCCATGTCGTAGTTGCCGGCGTGGGTGGCGCCGTCCGCGCCCACCAGGCCCGCGCGGTCCAGCGCGAACGTCACGTCCAGGTTCTGCAGCGCCACGTCGTGGATCAACTGGTCGTAGGCGCGCTGCAGGAAGGTGGAATAGATCGCCACCACCGGCTTGAGCCCTTCGCAGGCCAGCCCGGCGCCGAAAGTGACGGCGTGCTGCTCGGCGATGCCGACGTCGAAATAGCGGTCCGGGAACTGCTGCTCGAAGCGCACCATGCCCGAGCCTTCACGCATGGCGGGCGTGATGCCGACCAGGCGCTTGTCGGCGGCGGCCATGTCGCACAGCCAGTTGCCGAATACTTCCGTGTAGGTGATCTTGCCGGGCGCCGTGGATGGCTTGATGCCTTCGGCCGGGTTGAACTTGGGGGTGCCGTGGTACAGGATAGGCTCGGCCTCGGCCAGCTTGTAGCCCTGCCCCTTCTTGGTCACCACGTGCAGGAATTGCGGCCCCTTGAGGTGCTTGATGTTCTGCAGCGTGGGGATCAGCGATTCGAGGTCGTGGCCGTCGATGGGGCCGATGTAGTTGAAGCCGAATTCTTCGAACATGGTGGCCGGCACCACCATGCCCTTGGCGTGCTCTTCCAGCCGCTTGGCCAGCTCCAGCACGGGCGCCGGCAGCACCGACTTGCCCACGTTCTTGGCGGCCGCGTAGAACTGGCCCGACATCAGGCGCGCCAGGTAGCGGTTCAAGGCGCCCACGGGCGGCGAGATCGACATGTCATTGTCGTTCAGGATCACCAGCAGATTCAGGTCTTCCTGCACGCCGGCGTTGTTGAGCGCCTCGAACGCCATGCCGGCCGTCATCGAGCCGTCGCCGATCACGGCGATGGCGTGGCGCTGCTCGCCTTTGATCTTGGCCGCCTGCGCCATGCCCAGCGCGGCCGAAATCGAGGTCGACGAGTGGGCCGTGCCGAAGGTGTCGTATTCGCTTTCGTCGCGCTTGGGGAAGCCGGAGATGCCGTCCAGCTGGCGCAGCGTGTGCATGCGGTCGCGCCGGCCGGTGAGGATCTTGTGCGAGTAGGTCTGGTGGCCCACGTCCCACACGATGCGGTCGTGCGGCGTGTTGAACACGTAGTGCAGCGCTACCGTCAGTTCCACCGTGCCCAGGTTGGACGACAGGTGGCCGCCCGTCTTGGAGACGGAATCGAGCAGGTAGTGGCGCAGTTCATGGGCCAGCGGCGTGAGCTGATGGCGCGCCAGCTTGCGCACATCGGCCGGGGAGTCTATGGTTTCGAGCAAATTCATTTTTTATGCCTTCCGCTGCACGATCAAGTCCGCGAGTTCGCGTAAGCGCAGCGCTTTGTCACCGAACGGCGCGAGCGCTGCGTGCGCGTCGAGCCGCAATTGTTGGGCCAGCGCGCGCGACGGTTCCAGGCCGAGGATGGACACATAGGTCGGCTTGTTGTCGGCCGCGTCCTTGCCGGCCGTCTTGCCCAGCGTGGCCGAATCGGCCGTCGCGTCGAGCACGTCGTCCACCACCTGGAATGCCAGGCCGATGGCGCGCGCGTAGGTGTTCAGGGCCGCCGTCTCGGCCTCGTCCAGCGCCTTGCCGGCCAGCGCGCCCAGCACCACCGAGGCGCGCAGCAGCGCGCCCGTTTTCAGCTGGTGCATCTGCTCCAGCTGTTCCAGCGTCAGGCTCAGGCCCACGCTGTCGAGGTCAATCGCCTGGCCGCCGCACATGCCGGCCGAGCCGGAGGCCTGCGCCAGCAGGCGCAGCATGGGTACCAGGCGCTCGCACGGCGCCGCTTCCGACAGCACCAGGAACGCTTGCGATTGCAGCGCGTCGCCCACCAGCAGGGCCGTCGCTTCGTCGTAGGCCACGTGCACCGTCGGTTTGCCGCGGCGCAGTGCGTCGTCGTCCATGCAGGGCATGTCGTCATGCACCAGCGAATAGGCGTGGATCATTTCCACGGCGGCCGCCGCGCGGCTCAGCAGCGCTTCGTCGGCACCGAACAGGGCGCCGGCCGCGTACACCAGCAGCGGACGCACGCGCTTGCCGCCACCGAGCAGCGCGTAGCGCATGGCGTCGTGCAGCTTGGCCGGCACCACGTCCGGACCCGGCAGATAGGCGCCCAGGTCGCGCTCGGAGGCGGCCTGCACGGTTTTCATCCAATCGTCGAACGCGGGCGTCATGCCAGTTCCTCCTGGTTGTCGGCGAACGGCTTGAGCATGTCCCCTTCCAGCACCTTGACCTGGGATTCCACCTTGTCGAGCTGTTGGGCGCAGTATTTCACCAGCTCCGAACCGCGCTGGTAGGCCGCCACCGACGCTTCCAGCGGCAGCTGGCCGGCCTCCATTTGGGCCACCAGTTGGGCCAGTTCGGCCATCGCTTCTTCAAACGAAGCGGGCGGCACGGCCGTTTGCGCGGCGTCCGCGCTAGATTTCTTGGACATAGAATTCGGGTCTTTACAGGCAAAACGCGCCAATGTTGTGCAAAAAGCAGCGCTGCGGGCGCAGTGTAGCCCGTTATTTTAGAACAAACCAACTTATCCGGTCGAACAAATAGGCGCGCTGCCCGGGCCGCCGCTGCAGGCCTTCGATCGGGAAATCTGGATTTTATCGCAATCCTTCCGTGGACTGCGCTGCCGGATCAAGCGCGGCCCAGTTGGCGGCCGATCCGGGCGCATAGGGGGTGGAAACGCGGTATAATCGCCGGTTCTGTCCGAAATACCATTTTCAACAACTTGAATTCAGGTCTTTACGGATTCTGTCTCTCTTTGGTTTGAAGCACATATTAAGGGGGGTTTGGATGTCCGATCTGGGTAGCCACGCCAAGCTCGCGCCGACTGAAGCGCAACTTCCGGTTAACGTCTATTTTGACGACGCGCTGTTGCAGCGCGAAATACAACAATTGTTCCAGACGGGGCCACGCTACGTGGGCCACGAGCTGATGGTGCCGAACGCCGGCGACTTCGCGACCCTCGTTTCCGAAAACGAAGGGCGCATGCTGGTGCGCAACGCCAGCGGCGTGGAGCTGGTGTCCAACGTCTGCCGCCACCGCCAGGCGCTGATGTTCAATGGCCGTGGCAATGCGGACAACATCGTCTGCCCGCTGCACCGCTGGACCTACGACCTCAAGGGCGAGCTGATCGGCGCGCCCCACTTCGAGACCACGCCCTGCCTGAACCTGCCCAAGACCCAGCTGCAAAACTGGAATGGCCTGCTGTTCGAGCAGAACGGCTACAACGTCATGGAGCAGCTCAAGGCCCTGTCGGTGACGAAAGACCTCGACTTCTCGGGCTATATGTTCGACCACGTCGAAGTCCAGACCTGCAATTACAACTGGAAGACTTTCATTGAAGTCTACCTGGAGGATTACCACGTCGAGCCGTTCCACCCTGGCCTGGGCAGCTTTGTGCGCTGCGACGACCTGCGCTGGGAATTCGGCCGCGACTACAGCGTGCAGACGGTGGGCGTGAACCGGGGCCTGACCAAGGCCGGTTCCGAGGTCTACAAGCGCTGGCAGGAACAGGTGCTCAAGTTCCGCGGCGGCGAAGCGCCACCGTATGGCGCCATCTGGCTCACGCTCTACCCCAACATCATGGTCGAGTGGTATCCGCACGTGCTGATCGTCTCGACCCTATGGCCGGAAGGCCCGCAGCGCACCAGGAACGTGGTCGAGTTCTACTATCCCGAGGAGATCGTGCTGTTCGAGCGCGAGTTCATCGAGGCCGAACGGGCCGCCTACATGGAAACCGTGGTCGAGGATGACGAGATCGCGCTGCGCATGGACGCCGGCCGCAAGGCCCTGATGGAGCGCGGCACGACGGACGCCGGCCCCTACCAGTCGCCGATGGAAGACGGCATGCAGCACTTCCACGA
>DATFBD010000059.1:0-22560 GCA_035254005.1 Burkholderiaceae bacterium
ACCAGCACTTTCCCGGCGCCGCCGCTTTCGCACAATCCGGTCATCTTCAATAACTGGTTGAGTTCGACGTACTCGCTGTTCAATACGAATTCAAGTTCCTGCATGATTGTTCTCCAGGTCATCGGACCAGCCGGTAAAAAAGCGCTGGCGCATTTCCTGCAGGCCGACCGCCTCCAGCACTGCGTTCAGGCGCTCGGCCGGCTTTCTGCGCGGCAGGTTCTTGTAGCGCGCGATGATCAGCTCGTTTTTCATCGAGTGCTCCCAGCCGACCAGTTCCGTCACCGTCACCTGGTAGCCGTGGGCTTCCAGTTGCAGGCAGCGCAGCACGTTGGTGATCTGGCTGCCGAATTCACGGGTGTGGATAGGATGGCGCCAGATTTCCGTCAGCGCGCTCTTGGCCAGCGCCTTGCCCTTGTTCTTCTTCAGCACGGAGGCCACCTCGGCCTGGCAGCACGGCACCAGCACCATGTATTTGGCCTTCTTCTTCAGCGCGAAGTGGATCGCATCATCGGTCGCCGTGTTGCAGGCGTGGAGCGCGGTGACGATGTCGATCCGCTCCGGCAGCAGCTTCGATTCGGTCGACTCGGCCACCGACAGCGGCAGGAACGACATGCCGGGGAAGTTGAACTTCTTCGCCAGTTCCTGCGAACGGGCCACCAGTTCCTCGCGCGTTTCGATGCCGTAGATGTGCGAATCGTCCTGCAAGCCCTTGAAGAACAGGTCGTACAGGATGAAGCCCAGGTAGGACTTGCCTGCGCCATGATCGACCAGCGAGATGCCGGGACCGCCCTCGCCCCGCTCGGCCTGCAATTCCTTGAGCAGCGGTTCGATGAACTGGTACAGGTGATAGACCTGCTTGAGCTTGCGCCGGCTGTCCTGGTTCAACTTGCCGTCGCGCGTGAGGATGTGCAGTTCCTGCAGCAGCGCCACGGACTGGCCGTCGCGGATCTCCGGCATGGTGGCGGTGCTGGTGGTGGCGGCCAGCGGTACGGCCTTGGCCGCCCGGTTCTCAGCGCGCTTCATCGATCCACGCCTGCTGTATCGCTTCCAGGATCTTCTCGCCGCCCCGGGAGTGGTCGTCGTCGAAGCCTTCCAGGTCCACCACCTTGTTGTGCAGGTCGGTGAAGCGGAGGGTAGTCGGATCGGTGTCCGGGTATTTGTCGTACAGCGCTTCCGCGATGGCCGTGATGTCAGTCCATTTCATGTCGCCCTCCCGTCTCAATGCCCGCCTTCGCTGGCGTGGTTGATGGTGTATTTCGGGATTTCGATCACGAGGTCTTCCTCGTCCACGATGGCCTGGCACGACAGGCGCGACACCGCTTCCAGGCCCCAGGCCTTGTCCAGCATGTCCTCTTCCGTCTCGGTCGCCTCGTTGAGCGAATCGAAGCCTTCGCGCACCAGCACGTGGCAAGTGGTGCAGGCGCACGATTTCTCGCAGGCGTGCTCGATGTGAATATCGTTTTCGAGCAGGATGTCGCACACGGACTTGCCGGCGGGCGCTTCGATTACGGCGCCTTCGGGGCACAGCTTGGCGTGTGGCAGGATGACTATTTGTGGCACTTGGTTACCTCTGTCTGTTCAATTCGGTTCGCCGCCCGGCCCGCGCGGGCGGGCGGCGGCGGTGATGGGATGATTACACTACCTGGTCCAGCGACTTGCCGGCCAGCGCGCTGCGCACGCTGCGGTCCATGCGGCGCGAGGCGAATTCCTCGGTGCCGCTGGCCAGCGCCTCGACGGCCGCCTTCACGCCACTGTGGTCCAGCGTGCCGGCGTTCGACGCGGTGATGGCGTCGCGCACCTGCTGCATGAGGGCGTCCACGGCGGCCCGTTCGGCGCCGTCCAGCAGGTTGCCGTCTTCGTCCAGCGCTGACTGGGTGGCCAGCAGGATGCGCTCGGCCTCCACCTGTTCCTCGCGCAGCGCGCGCGCCACCATGTCCACGTCGGCCGCCTTGTACGAATCCTGCAGCATGCGCGCCACGTCGTCGTCGCCCAGGCCATAGGCCGGCTTGACGCTGATCGATGCTTCCACGCCCGAGCGCAGCTCGCGCGCCGATACCGACAGCAAGCCGTCCGCATCGACCTGGTAGGTGATGCGAATGCGCGCCGCGCCGGCCACCATGGGCGGTATGCCGCGCAGTTCGAAGCGGGCCAGCGAGCGGCAGTCCGACACCAGTTCGCGTTCGCCCTGCAGCACATGCACGGCCAGCGCCGTCTGGCCATCCTTGAAGGTGGTGAACTCCTGCGCGCGCGCGCACGGGATCGTCGAATTGCGGGGGATGATCTTCTCGACCAGGCCACCCATCGTCTCGATGCCCAGCGACAGCGGAATCACGTCCAGCAGCAGCCAGTCGTCGCCGGGCGCGCGGTTGCCGGCCAGCAGATTGGCCTGGATGGCGGCGCCCAGCGCCACCACCTTGTCCGGGTCGATATTGGCGTGCGGCGTGGTGTGGAAGAACTCGCCCACGGCGCGCTGCACGTGCGGCATGCGCGTGGCGCCGCCCACCATGACCACGCCATCCACGTCGTCCGCATCCACGCCGGCGTCGCGCAGGGCCTTGCGGATCGCGTTCATGGTCTTGCCGACCAGGTGCTTGGTGATCTCGTGGAAGGTGGCGGCAGTGATCTTCAGGTGGACTTCCTCGCCCGAACTGAGCGCCGCATCGACCATCACTTCATCCTTGGTCGACAGCAGTTCCTTGGCTTCGCGCGCCTTGACCATCAACACGGCCGTGTCTTCGTCCGACAGGGGCGCCAGCTTTTCCTGCTCGTGGATCCAGCAGAACAGGCGGTGGTCGAAATCGTCGCCACCGAGGGCCGAATCGCCGCCGGTCGACAGCACTTCAAACACGCCCTTGGACAGCTTGAGGATGGAAATATCGAAGGTGCCGCCACCCAGGTCGTAGACGGCGAACAGGCCTTCGGAACCGTTATCGAGGCCGTAGGCGATGGCGGCGGCCGTCGGCTCGCTCAGCAGGCGCAGCACGTTCAGGCCGGCCAGCTGGGCCGCATCCTTGGTGGCCTGGCGCTGGGCGTCGTCGAAATAGGCCGGCACCGTGATCACGGCGCCCACCAGGTCGTCGCCCAGCGAGTCTTCCGCGCGCTGGCGCAGCGTGGCCAGGATCTGGGCCGAGATTTCGACCGGGCTCTTGATGCCGGCGATGGTCTTGAGCTGCACCATGCCGGGCGTGTCCTGGAAATCGTAGGGCAGGTTTTCCGCGTAGGCGATGTCCTGCAGGCCGCGGCCCATGAAGCGCTTGACCGAGACGATGGTGTTCTTGGGATCGGTGGTCTGCGCGGCCTGGGCCTTGTAGCCGATGTTGGCGTGGCCATTGGGCAGGTAGCGCACCACGGACGGCAGCAGCGGGCGGCCGTCTTCGTCGTTGAGCACTTCGGGGATGCTGTTGCGCACGGTGGCGACCAGCGAGTTGGTGGTGCCCAGGTCGATACCCACCGCCAGCCGGTGCTGGTGCGGCGCGGTCGACATGCCAGGTTCGGAAATTTGCAGAAGTGCCATTTATGGTTTCATGCCTTGCGGCTCTGATTAAAAGTTTGCGTAGTGACGGTCGTCCACCAAAAACCATGCGCCGGACTGCCGGCCATGGCTGCACCGCGCGGCGCCCTGCTCCACGGACCGCTCAAGCGTCCTCTAACTGATGGAACGCCAGGTCGATCTCGTGCTTCATCTTGTCGATGAACATCAGCGCGCGGATGTCCTGCGCGGCGGCGTGGTAATCGTTGCCATCGAGGTGCACGGCGATGTCGAGCAAGCGGCCCTTGCGGTCGTTGCGCAGTTCGCGGTCCAGCGCCTCCAGCGCGCCCAGGTCCCTGGCGGCGCGGGCCTCGCCCAGCGCCTCGCGCCATTCCATCTGCTGCATCAGGAAGGTCATCGGCATGGCCGTGTTGGACTCCGTCTGCAGATCCACGCCATTGAGCTCGCACAGGTACTGGGCGCGCTTCTGGGGATTCTTCAGGGTCTGGTAGGCTTCGTTGGCGCGTGTGGCCCACTGCATGGCGACGCGTTTTTCCGCGTCCGTCGCGTTGACGAAACGGTCGGGATGAACCTGGCCCTGGACGTCGCGGTAGGCGGCGTCCAGCGCGGCCTGGTCGAGCGTGAATTGCTGCGGCAGGTGGAACAGTTCGAAGTGATTTTGCATGGCTGGGTTCTATCCGGGTCTATTCGTCGTCTGCCGTCACAATCGCAAGACCGCGGCACATGGAACGCGGGCTCAGATTCGGAAGCTTTCGCCGCAGCCGCACGCGTCCTTCTGGTTCGGATTGTTGAACTTGAAGCCTTCGTTCAAACCTTCGCGCGCGAAGTCGAGCTCCGTGCCGTCGATGTACGGCAGGCTTTTCGGATCAACGAACACCTTCACGCCGAACGATTCGAACACATGATCTTCCTGTGCCGCCTCGTCCACATATTCCAGCTTGTAGGCCAAACCCGAGCAGCCCGTGGTGCGCACGCCAAAGCGCAGGCCCACGCCCTTGCCGCGCCGTTCGATATAACGGTTGATGTGCTTCGCCGCTTTTTCGGTCAGTGTGATTGCCATGCATTTCTCCTGCCGGAGCCGGCACGCGGGCCGGTTCCGGTGTCAAACAAATTAAGCCGCTGCGACCGGGTGCTTGTTCTGGTAATCGAGCACGGCGGCCTTGATCGCGTCTTCCGCCAGGATCGAGCAGTGGATCTTCACTGGCGGCAGCGCCAGTTCTTCCGCGATCTGGGTGTTCTTGATGGCCAGCGCCTGGTCCAGCGTCTTGCCCTTGACCCATTCGGTCACCAGCGAGCTCGACGCGATGGCCGAACCGCAGCCATAGGTCTTGAACTTGGCATCTTCGATCAGGCCATCGGCGCCGACCTTGATCTGCAGCTTCATCACGTCGCCGCAGGCCGGTGCACCGACCATGCCGGTGCCGACGGTTTCATCGCCTTTTTCGAACGCGCCCACGTTGCGGGGGTTTTCGTAGTGGTCCAACACTTTTTCCGAGTAAGCCATTTTGATGCTCCTAAATTATCTGAATACGTGCGTGCGTGATTAGTGGGCCGCCCACTGGATCGAATTGATGTCGATGCCTTCCTTGAACATATCCCACAGCGGCGACAGTTCGCGCAGCTTGCCGACCTTGGACTTCATCAGGTTGACGGCGAAGTCGATGTCTTCCTCGGTGGTGAAGCGGCCGATGGTGAAGCGGATCGAGCTGTGCGCCAGTTCATCGCTGCGGCCCAGCGCGCGCAGCACGTAGGACGGTTCCAGGCTGGCCGAGGTGCAGGCCGAACCGGACGACACGGCCAGGTCCTTGACGGCCATGATCAGCGATTCGCCTTCCACGTAGTTGAAGCTCACGTTCAGGTTGTGCGGCACGCGGTGCGCCATGTCGCCGTTGACGTAGGTTTCCTCGATTTCCTGCAGGCCGGCGGCCAGGCGGTCGCGCAGCGCCTTGATGCGCACGATCTCCTCGTCCATTTCCAGCTTGGCCAGGCGGAACGCCTCGCCCATGCCGACGATCTGGTGGGTCGGCAGCGTGCCCGAACGCAGGCCGCGCTCATGGCCGCCACCGTGCATCTGCGCTTCCAGGCGCACGCGCGGCTTGCGGCACACGTACAACGCGCCCACGCCTTTCGGGCCGTAGGTCTTGTGGGCCGTGAAGGTCATCAGGTCGACCTTGGTGTTCTGCAGGTCGATGGCCACCTTGCCGGTCGCCTGGGCGGCGTCGCAGTGGAAGATGATGCCTTTCGAGCGGCACAGCGCGCCGATTTCGGCGATCGGCTGGATCACGCCGATCTCGTTATTGACCAGCATGACGGACACCAGGATGGTGTCGGGGCGGATCGCCGCCGTCAGCTGTTCGATCGAGATCAGGCCGTTGTCCTGCGGGTCCAGGTAGGTCGCTTCGAAGCCCTGGCGTTCCAGTTCGCGTACCGTGTCGAGCACCGATTTGTGCTCGGTCTTGACGGTGATGATGTGCTTGCCCTTGGTCTTGTAGAACTGCGCCGCGCCCTTCAGGGCCAGGTTGTTGCTTTCGGTGGCGCCCGAAGTCCAGATGATTTCGCGCGGATCGGCATTGACCAGCGCCGCCACGTGGCCGCGCGCCTCTTCCACCGCCTTTTCCGCCACCCAGCCGTACATGTGGCTGCGCGAGGCGGGATTACCGAACTGCTCGCGCAGGTACGGAATCATCAGGTCGGCGACGCGCGGATCGACCGGCGTGGTGGCCGAGTAGTCCATGTAGATCGGGAAGTGCGGGGCGGTATGGAACTGGACCTGCGCGACGTTTTTTTCAGGGGCATTCATCTAGTTACTCCAAAGCGTGACAACTTATTTTCAGGCTAGCCGCGGCGCGGTCTTCAGCCCATCGCGGCGTGGTTGCGGTGCAGCACGACCACGTTCTGTTCGGCGTTCTTCTGTTTCTGCTGGTCGACCAGGTCCTGCAGCGACACGGAATCGAGGTAGTCGACCATCTTCTCGTTGAGCGTGGCCCACAGTTCATGGGTCATGCAACGGGCGCCACTGGCCGCGTCGGCGCCGTGGCAGTTTTCCTTGCCGCCGCACTGGGTGGCGTCCAGCGGCTCGTCGACGGCGATGATGATGTCGGCCACCGTCACCTTGTCGGCCCGGCGCGCCAGGCTGTAGCCGCCGCCGGGGCCGCGGATGGACTCGACGATCTCATGCCGGCGCAGCTTGCCGAACAGCTGCTCCAGGTAGGACAGCGAGATGGCCTGCCGCTGGCTGATGCCCGACAACGTGACGGGGCCCTTGCCCTGGCGCATGGCCAAATCGATCATCGCAGTCACGGCAAAACGGCCTTTTGTGGTCAGACGCATCACTACCTCGGTTCAACTCGGTTAAAATATCGCTCTTCAACTAGTCAGGAAAGCCTGATTAGTTGATCGATTTAGTCAAGTATATCAAACTTTGCGTAAGTTTGTCAGGACCGGCTTTGGCCGGCCGCCAGCAGCCGCATGGGGCCGAACAGGCCGTGCATGTCGGTGTTGACGATGAAACTCAGGTTGTAGGGATGCTCGCAGCATACTTGAGGGAAACTTTTCATC
Organism: Burkholderiaceae bacterium; assembly: GCA_035254005.1. Taxonomy (GTDB): domain Bacteria; phylum Pseudomonadota; class Gammaproteobacteria; order Burkholderiales; family Burkholderiaceae_D; genus Rugamonas. The sequence goes on from DATFBD010000059.1 coordinate 7,049, forward strand.
ACCGGCAACTTATTCAGCTGTTCCGCGATCTTTCCCCACAGTATGACCACCGGCGCCGGCTGCACCAGCCGGGCCAGTTCCGCCATCACGGTTTCAAAGAATGGCAGCCACGCCTTGGCATCGCGGGCCGGAGCCACATGGGGACGGAACACGAGCGCAGCGTTGAGCAGCAAAAATCCTTGAGTAGTCAACTTTTCCTGCATCTGGGCCAGGGTCTGGATATGGCCGCCCTGGCGGGCGCGCTCGGCCACGGCCGCCAGCGCCGGGCCGGCCGTGTTGTCGGGCGCCAGTTGGCCGTCGGCCACCAGCAGCATCTTCATGAAATTACGCAGCGAGGTGGCCTTGTTGACGGGCTTGGACAGGCCGCCGCCCGCCTCGTCCGACCACAGGCTGCCGACGGCGCCGTCCATGAAGCACACCCCGGTCGCGCTCTCGGCGCGCGGATACGGCCCCTCTCCCACCAGCACATAGCGCACCTGCTCCAGCGGCAGCGCGAACGCGGCGAACAGCCGCTGCTCCGTCGGCAGATAGTCATCCTGGGCCAGCACCGGCAGATAGGCCGGATCGGCCGCCATCATCGCCTCCAGTCCCTTGCGCAAAACAGGGCGCCAGGAAGCATGGGCGCGCGTGAGCGCATCGGCGATGGGTGCGGGGATGGTCATGGCGCTGCGAGCAGAGAGGGGAAAGGCGAGATTGTAACGCGGGGCGCTTACGGCTGTCTTGCGCCCGCGTGGGCTGCCGCGCTTGCGCCGGCGGCGACAATATAGCAAGATTGTTATGTTGTTTCGCGCCAGTCCCACCCGTCCTTCCACCGCCGAGGTAAACCGTGGCAAACCCTGACATCTCCAAGCTCAAGATCGAACGCGGCCCGCAGGCGCAGATAGCGGGCGCGCACCCGCGGCGGCGCTGGCTGCGCTGGGTGGTCGTCGGCGTGCTGGTGCTGGGCGCGGCTGCCGTCGTGTCGCGCCAGCTGGGCGGCGCGGCCAGCGTGGAGACGGTCACCGTGGCGCAGGCCTATCCGTCCCAGAACTACACCCTGCTCAACGCCACCGGCTACGTGGTGGCGCAGCGCAAGGCGGCCCTGTCGTCCAAGGCTACCGGACGGCTCGAATGGCTGGGCGTCCTGGAAGGCAGCCACGTGAAGAAGGATGAAGTAGTGGCGCGGCTGGAGAACCGCGACGTGAGCGCCGCGCTGGGCCAGGCCAGGGCCAATGTGCAGGTGGCGCAGGCCAACCTGGCCCAGGGCCAGGCCGAGCTGCAGGATGCGCAGGCCGCCTTCAAGCGCAGCGCCGAACTGCTGCAGCAAAAATTCATCGCCGCCGCCACCTACGACGCGGCCCAGGCCCGGCTGAACAAGGCGCGCGCCAGCATCGCCGGCTACCAGGCCGCCATCGCCGCCGCCAGGGCCGGCGCGCAATCGGCCCAGGTGGCGCTGGACCAGACCCTGATCCGCGCCCCGTTCGACGGCGTGATCCTGACCAAGAGCGCCAACGTGGGCGACAACATCACCCCGTTCTCGTCGGCCGCGGACAGCAAGGGCGCCGTCGTCACCATCGCCGACATGAGCACGCTGGAGGTGGAGGCCGACGTGTCCGAATCGAACCTCAGCAAGATCCACGTCGACCAGCCGGCCGAGATCCAGCTCGACGCCTTCCCCGACCTGCGGCTGGAGGGCACCGTGTCGCGCATGGTGCCGACGCTGGACCGCAGCAAGGCCACGTTGCTGGTCAAGGTGCGCTTCGCCGCACCCGACGCCCGCGTGCTGCCCGACATGAGCGCCAAGGTCGCGTTCCTGTCCAAGCCGGTGCCGCCGGCCGAACGCGCGCCCGTGGTGGCCGTGCAGCCGGGCGCCATCGCCAGCCGCGACGGCAAGTCCGTGGCCTTCCTGGCCGATGGGGGCAAGGTGCACCAGGTGCCCGTGACGGCCGGCGCCAAGGTGGGCGAACTGGTGGCCGTGCAGGGCGTCAAGCCGGGCGACAAGCTGGTGCTCAACCCGGCCGCCAGCCTGCGCGACGGCCAGGCCATCGCCCTGGCGAAGAAATAACCATGGAGCCCATCGTCCAGATCGAACACCTGGTCAAGTCCTACCGGCGCGGCGGGCAGGTGGTGCCGGTGCTGACCGACATCAGCCTGACCATCCAGGCCGGCGACTTCACGGCCCTGATGGGGCCATCGGGCTCCGGCAAGAGCACCCTGCTCAATCTGATCGCCGGCATCGACAAGCCCGACAGCGGCCTGCTGCGCGTGGACGGCCTCGATATCGCCCGCATGGGCGAAAGCGCGCTGGCGCAGTGGCGCGCCACCCACGTCGGCTTCATCTTCCAGTTCTACAACCTGATGCCGGTGCTGACCGCGTTCGAAAACGTGGAACTGCCGCTGCTGCTCACCTCCCTGTCGCGGCGCGAACGGCGCGAACGGGTGGAGCTGACGCTGGCCATGGTCAACCTGGCCGACCGCATGGATCACACGCCCAATGAACTATCGGGCGGCCAGCAGCAGCGCGTGGCCATCGCCCGCGCCATCGTCACCGATCCGGCCCTGATCGTAGCCGACGAACCGACCGGTGACCTGGACCGCAACTCGGCCGCCGAAGTGCTGGCCCTGCTGCAGCGCCTGAACCGCGAACTGGGCAAGACCATCATCATGGTCACCCACGACGCCAACGCGGCCGCCGCCGCGCGCAGCCTGGTGCACCTGGACAAAGGCGAACTGCTGGCCGAGGGAGCGGCCTGACCCATGGTCGCGCCGCTCTACTCGCTGCGCCTGATCGCCAAGAACGCCTTGCGCCACAAGCTGCGCACGGTGCTCACGGTGCTCGGACTGGTGGTGGCCACGCTCTCGTTCGGCCTGCTGCAAACGGTGATCGACGCCTGGTACGCGGGCGCGGAAGGCGCGGCCAACACCACCCTCGTCACCCGCAACAAGACTTCGCTGGTGTTCCCGCTGCCGCTGTCCTACCAGACCCGCATCCGCGGCGTGGAAGGCGTGAAGGCCGTCGGCTATGCCAACTGGTTCGGCGGCGTGTACCAGGACCCGAAGAACTTTTTCGCCCAGTTCGCCATCTCCGGCCAGAGCTACCTCGACATCTACCCCGACTTCCTGCTGCCCCTGGACCAGCGCGCCGCCTTCCTGCGCGACCGCAAGGGCGCCATCGTGGGCCGCAAGCTGGCCGACCAGTATGGCTTCAAGGTGGGTGACATCATCCCCATCAAGGGCACCATCTATCCGGGCCAGTGGGAGTTCGTGGTGCGCGGCATTTACGACGGCCGCCACAGCAACACCAACACCTCCACCATGTTCTTCCACTGGGATTATGTCAACGAGACGATGAAGAAGATCACGCCGCGCCGCGCCAACCAGATCGGCGTGTACGTGGTGCAGATCGGCCAGCCGGAAAACGCGGCCGCCATCTCGGCCGCCATCGACAGCCAGTTCCGCAACTCGCTGGCCGAAACGCTGACGGAAACGGAGAAGGCGTTCCAGCTCGGTTTCGTGTCGATGTCGGAAGCCATCGTGGTGGCGATCCGCGTGGTGTCCTACGTGGTGATCCTGATCATCATGGCCGTGATGGCCAACACCATGGCCATGAGCGCGCGCGAGCGGCTGGGCGAATACGCCACGCTCAAGGCGCTCGGTTTCGGCCCCGGCTTCCTGGCGCTGATGATCTTCGGCGAATCGCTGCTGCTGGCCCTGTGCGGCGCGGGACTGGGCATCGTGCTGCTGTTCCCGGTGGCGGCCGGGTTCGCGGCCAAGATGGGCACCATGTTCCCCGTGTTCGACGTGTCAGCGGCGACCGTGCTGCAGCAGGTGCTGGCCGCGTTGGCCATCGGCGTGGTGGCGGGTATCGCGCCCACCATCCGGGCCAGCCGGGTCAACATCGTCGAAGGCTTGCGCAGCATCGGATGACGCCATGAAAATCCCGCTCTCCTACATCGCCCGCAACCTGTGGATGCGGCGCCTGACCACCGGCCTCACGGCGGCCGGCCTGGCGCTGGTGGTGTTCGTGTTCGCGACCGTGCTGATGCTCGACGAAGGCTTGCGCAGCACCCTCGTGACGACGGGCGAATACGACAACGTGGTGGTGATCCGGCGCGCGGCCGATACGGAAATCCAGAGCGGCATCGAGCGCGCCCAGGCCAACATCGTCGCCACCCACCCCGCCATCGCGCGCGGGCCGGACGGGCAGGCCATGCTGTCCAAGGAAACCGTGGTGCTCATCTCGCTCAACAAGCGCGACACGGACAAGCCATCGAACGTCATCATCCGTGGCGTCGACTTGCGCGGCCTGCAGTTGCGGCCCCAGGTGCGGCTGACCAGCGGGCGCATGTTCCGGCCCGGCGCTTCCGAGATCATCGCCGGCGCCAGCATCGCGCGCCGTTTCGCTGGCGCCGGCATCGGCGAGAAGCTGCGCTTCGGCCAGCGCGAATGGACCGTGGTGGGCCTGTTCGACGCCGGCAACAGCGGCTTCGATTCGGAAGTGTGGGGCGATGCCGACCAGCTGCTGCAGGCATTCCGCCGCAACGCCTGGTCGGCCATGGTGCTGCGGCTGGCCAGCACGGACAGCTTCGAACGCTTCAAGAAGGATATCGAGGGCGACCCGCGCCTGACGCTGGAAGCCAAGCGCGAACAACTGTTCTACGCCGACCAGTCGAAGGCGCTGTCGACCTTCATCAACATCCTGGGCATGACGCTGTCGGTGATCTTCTCGATCGGCGCCATGATAGGCGCCACCATCACCATGTACGCCTCGGTGGCCAACCGGGTGGGCGAGATCGGCACCTTGCGCGCGCTCGGCTTCCGGCGCCGCAGCATCCTGGCCGCGTTCCTGACGGAGGCCATGCTGCTGTCGCTGGTGGGCGGCGTGGCAGGGCTGGCGCTGGCCTCGCTGATGCAGTTCATGTCCTTCTCCACCGCCAATTTCCAGACCTTCTCGGAGCTGGCGTTCGGCTTCAAGCTGAGCGCCGCCGTCGTGTTCAAGACGCTGGTGTTCGCGCTCATCATGGGCGTCATCGGCGGCTTCCTGCCGGCCGTGCGGGCGGCCCGCCTGCGCATCGTGGAAGCGTTGCGGGCCGCCTGAAGCAGGGCGCGGCGCCCGCTTCCCGCATCACCTTTCTCATGTGCCCCTAAAACTCCTATTATAAAATTTAAATGCGAATCATTCTCATTTGCATTGACATTCGCATTTGTCGGCGGTAAGGTGATGGCATGTCATTCAAATAAGCTTTCGTTTGAGGAAAGAGCCATCCCATGTCCCATCCACTCACCTTCCTGCCGTACTACCCCTCGGCGCGCGAACGCACGCTGCGCCAGTTCATCGAAGCATTCTGGAACGAGGGTTGCCTGACGGGCGCCATCATCGAGCGGCGCGGCCAACCTTCCCTGCTGCGGCTGGAGGGCGAAAGCGAGGACGGCCAACCGCGCGGCTACGCCATCGCCATCGCCGGCCACAGCGGCTTTGAACGGCTGCGCCTGTGCGGTCCCGTCCAGGCGGAAGGCGGGGACACGGCGGAGCCGGACCTCGCCACCGTCGCCTGCGACCTGCTGCGCCACCTGCAGCCACAAGCCACGGCCCTGAACCAGTTCGTGGCCGAACTGCGGCACACGGCGCTCCACCACGCATGGTCGATGACGGCCCCTCCCCAAGCCAAGCTGGACTCGCCCTACCCGTGGCAGGAAGCGCAACTGGGCGACGGCCACCTGTACCACCCCTGCTTCCGCTCGCGCATGGGCTTCTCGGTGGACGACCATCTGCGCTACGGCCCGGAGTTCGCGCGGCCGTTCGCGCTGGTGTGGCTGGCCATCGCGCGCCGCGCCAGCGAAGCGCACACCCTGCCCGGCACCGACTACGAGCAGTTCCTGGCCAACCAACTGGGCCAGGCCGAATACCACTGGCTGCAAGAGCGGGTGACCCAGCAAGGCCATGCGCCAGCGAACTACCGGCTGCTGCCGGTCCACCCGTGGCAGTGGGAGCATCGCGTACGCCATCACTACGCCGGCTGGCTGGCCGACGGCACGCTGCTGCATCTGGGCCAGGGACAAGGCCACTGGCTGGCGCAGCAATCGATACGTTCGCTCAGCAGCCTCGATGGTGGGCAGCGCTGCGATATCAAGCTGCCGCTGGCCATCGCCAACAGCTCGGCCGACCGCATCCTGTCCGACCACCACGTGCACAACGCGCCCCGCATCTCGCGCTGGCTGGAGGGCATTTGCCGCGCCGATCCGTATCTGGCCGCAGGTCCCCGGCTCGCCCTGCTGACCGAACCGGCCGGCGTCACGGTGGCGCAGGAACGCCAGCTACCCGGCGCCTACGGCATGCTGGGCGCCATCTGGCGCACGGCACCAGCATCGCTGCTGGCGCCGGGCGAACATCTGTTCCCCATGACGGCCCTGACCACGCTGTCGCCCGAAGGTGGACTGAACATCGCTCCCTGGCTCGCGCAACATGGTACCGAACGCTGGGTGCAAGCCCTGCTGGCCGCCATGGTCCCGCCCCTGCTGCACCTGATGATGGCGCACGGCGTGCTGCTCGAATGCCATGCGCAGAACACGCTGCTGGTCCTGCGCGACGGCCTGCCCTGCCGGATCGCCATGCGCGACCTGCCGGGCGGCCTGCACTACCTGTCCAGCGCCAGCGCGGCCGCGCAAGATGCGGGGTTGCGTCCGGCCCCCGCCTATCGCGATGCGCTCAACGCCAGCGCCGGTTTCCTGTTCAACTCCGAGACGGAAGCGCGCGACTATCTGCTGGAAGTCATGTTCTTCATCAACCTGGGAGAGCTGGCGTGGCGGCTGGCGCGCCAGCACGGCTATGCCGAAGTGCGCTTCTGGCACGCGGCCGCCTGCGCCGTGCTGGACTACCAGGAGCAATTCCCGGCCATGGCCGAACGCCAGCGCCAGTTCGACCTGCTCGGGTCCACGCTGCGCATCGAATGCCTGGCCACGCGCCGTCTGCTGGGCGGCAGCGCGCAGCGCCTGCGCACCGTGCGCAATCCGCTGTTCGACGCACTGGCCGGAGCGGCGCCATGACCACGACGAGCACGATGGCCATGCGGCCAGCCCCCATGTTCACCCGTCCCGTGCTGGTCACTGTCGGCGGCCACTTCGGCGCCGCCTTCGCGGCCCTGTGCATGCCGCCGTTCTACGCCCACATCCTGCAGGCCAGCTTCGCGCAACAGGCGCCGTCGCTGGTGCTGGCCGGCTGGTACTTCACGCTGCCCACGCTGGCCGCCGCCATCGCCAGTCCCGTGTGGGGCTGGCTGGCCGACCGCATCGGCCGGCGCGCCCTGCTCATGCGCGCGCACGCGGGCCTGTGCCTGGGGTTCATTCTCACCGGCCTGGCCCGCACGCCGCTGGAATTCGCGCTTGGCCTGACCGCCCAGGGGCTGTTGGGCGGCACATTTTCCGCCTCCAACGCCTACCTGGCCGACCTGCTGCCCGCGTCGCGCCTGGCCACCGTGCTGGGCGTGATGCAGGGATCGGCGCGAACGGCTCTGTTTGCCGGACCGGCGCTGGTTGGCCTGCTCGAAGGTCAGGTCGACCTGCTGCACCTGTTCCTCTATTTGGCGCTGCTTCCCGGCGCGGCGTGCGCCTTGCTGTGGATGCTGCCCGAGCAGGCGACCCGCGCGAGCGCCGCGCAGGTGCTGCCAAAGACGCTGACACAGGCACGGGCACAGACGCAACCGCAACGTGCGGCCGCCCAGTCGCGCGGCAACCCGCTTGCCACCGATGGCGCCCAGACTCTGGCCGGACACAGCGCGGCCGGCATCAGCGCCACCGCGCTGTATTGGTTGCAGGCGCTGTTCACGATCGGCATCGCGCTGTCCTCCCCCTATTTCGTCACCGATCTGGCCGAACGCCTGCACCTTGGTGCCGCCACGGCCGGCATGCTATTTGGCCTGCCGCACGCCGTATTCCTGCTGCTGGCCTGGCCGCTGGGGCGCCGCCTGCACTTCGCCAACGCCGCTACGAGCCTGGCCGGCTACGCCGCCCTCACCAGCGCCGGCCTGCTGCTGCAACTACTGGCCGATGGCCTGGCATGTCTGATCGCGGGACGCCTGTTGATGGGTGCCGGCATGACCGGCGCCTGCCTGGCCATCAACGCGCTGGCCGCCGCCACGGTCCGTAACGACAGGGCCGGCCGCCACTTCGGCCAGCTCGAAGCGGCCAACAAGTGGGGCGGCGTGGCCGCCGGCCTGCTGGCCAGCCTGCTGGTCGCCGAACTGGGTTACGCCGCCCCCATGTGGCTGGGCTGCGCCCTGCTTGCCTCGCTGTTCATCTCACTGCAATGGAAACGGTCATGAACTCCCCCTTGTCTTACTCGCATTTGCTGCCGCCCACACCATCGGCCTCCGCCCATCGCACGCCGCGCTTCGCGGAACTGCAGCACTGCCGCCTGCTGATCAACTGCTACGCCCGCGAAGTGGCGATGCAGGAACATACGCTGGCCGTGCTGCCCGTCTACCAGTTGGCCGACGCCGTGCCGCAACTGGCCGGCCACCACGGGCAGGTGCTCGACATCACCCTGCCGCGCGTGGACAGCCGCTTGCGCGTGGGCGTACTGCACGTATCGGCCACCGCCAACTTCGACTACACCACGCCGGTCTACCTGCGTACGGGCCGCGACGGCTGGCGCGAAGCGGACTGGCGCGACCTGTCCCGCCTGTTGATCGAAGACCTGTCGCGCCGCGCCGGCACGCCGTTCAACGATGAACTGCTGCAGCAAATCGGCGACAGCATCGCCACCATGCAGGATGTGCTGGATCACCAGCCGGCAGCGGCCGCGCCGCGCCAGCCGGGCAAGCGCAACGCGCTGCATGCCTACATCGACAGCGAACAAAGCCTGCTCACAGGCCACCCATTCCACCCCGCGCCCAAGAGTCGGGCCGACTGGTCGCCGGCCGAGCAGCGCCATTACTCGCCCGAGCACAAGGCCAGCATGGCGCTGCATTACTTCCAGATCCCGCAAGCCTGGCAGGTCTGCGACAACGTGGACGGCGAGCCGGCGACGGCCGTGCTGGCCCGGTTGACGGGCCATGCGCTGACAGCGGAAGCGGGCGGCGTCATCATCCCGCTGCACCCCTGGCAAGCGGGCTGGATGCGGCGCCAGCCGCGCATCGCCAGCGCCCTGCGCCACGGCGAAGTACGCGACCTTGGCCCACGCGGCCTGCCGTTCCATCCCACAGCCTCGATCCGCACCCTGCTGGCCGAGGACGCGCGCCACTTCCTCAAGCTGTCGCTGAATATGCGCATCACCAACTGCATCCGCAACAACGCGCGCCACGAGCTGCGCAGCGCGCTGACGGGCACCCGCCTGTACCGTGGCCTGCGCGACGGCATGCGCCAGCGCTTCCCCGGCTTCCACGTGTTGGAGGAACGAGCATTCGTCACCGTGGCTTTTCCCGGCGCGGGCGGCGCCGACAAGGAGCTGGCCGACGGCTTCGGCGTGCTGGCGCGCGAAGGCATGGCGGACTTGCTGGCGCAAGGCGTGCGCCCCGTCGTCTGTGCCGCCCTGTTCGGCAACGGCACGCACGGGCGCGCGCGCATGGCAGCCCAGATCGAACGCTACGCCCAATATCACGGCTACACGCGCGAGCGGGCCGCACGGCTATGGTTCGCCCGTTACGCGGAGACGGCCATCCATCCCATCCTCTATCTGCTGTTCGAGCATGGCATTGCGTTCGAGCCGCACATGCAGAACACCCTGGTTGGACTGGACGCCGACGGCGCGCCCACCCACTTCATCCTGCGCGACCTGGAACTGACCCGGTTGGCGCCGCAGGCGCAGCCGCTGGCCCGCGCGCTGGCGCTGGACGCGGCCACGCTGTCCGAACTGTGCTGCAGCGACGAACGGGCCTGGACCCGCATCGGCTACTGCCTGTTCGTCAACAACCTGTGCGAAGTGATCGCCACCATTGCCAACGGCGACGCGCAACTTGGCCTAGGCTTGTGGAGCGTGCTGCGCCACACCCTGCAGGACTACCTGGCGCGTTACCCGCATCCCGGCGCCAGCCGCCGCATCCACGGCCTGCTGACCGGCGAACCGCTGCCGGCCAAGGGCAACCTGCTGACCCGCTTCCTGCGCCAGGCCGACCGCCAGGCCAGCTACCTGCCGCTGTACCACCCGCTGGCCGTCGTCAATGGCATGCCGGCCGTATCGATTTGATCCACCCTGACTTCACGACCTTATGTACCTGACCTCTCCCCAGCCCAAGACCCTGCCGATTTTGCTGGCCGGCCTGTTCCTCCTGTCCGGCGCCACGCGCGCCGACGACCTGCCCGACATGGCGCAAGTGACCATCAGCGGCAGTGGCGGTGCCGCCTCCAGCGGCGCCGCCACCAAGACCTACAGCAGCATGCTCGACACACCGCAAGCGGTCACCGTCGTCAACCGCGACAGCCTGCGCAACCGCGCCGCCCTCACCAGCAGGGACGCGCTCGAATACGTGAGCAGCGTGGTGGCCGGCCAGGGCGAAGGCCGGCGCGACGAGTTCTACCTCCGCGGCTTCTACGCGCTGCGCGACACCCTGCTCGACGGCCTGCGCGACGACAACCTGTACTTCCGTGACCTGGCCACGGTGGACCAGATCGAAGTGATCAAGGGCGCGGCCGCTGCCCTGTACGGACGCGGTTCGGCGGGCGGCGTGATCAACCGGGTAAGCAAGAAGCCGCGCGCCAGCCAGGACACGGAGGTGACGGCCACCCTCGGCTCCGACCGCGAACGGCGCGTGAGCGTGGACGCCGGTGGCGCGCTGGGCGCCGGCGCCAACGGCCGCGTGATCGCCGTCATCGACAAGGGCGACAGCTACCGCGACGTGGTGCACCACACCCGCAAGCTGCTGGCGCCATCCATCCAGTTCGCACTGGCGCCGGAAACGTCGCTGCTGCTGCAGGCGGAAGTGCAGCGCGAGGACCACACGCCCGACCGTGGCGTGCCGTCGCTGCAAGGCCGGCCGCTGGCCGTGGCGCCGTCGACCTACTACGGCGAAGCGTACGACTACACCCGCACCGACAGCGACCTGGCCAGGGCCAGGCTGGAACACCGCATCAACGATCAGCTCACGCTGGACAACACGCTGCAATACAGCCGTACCGGGCTCGAAGGCGTCAACACCCGCAACCGCCGCGTCAACGCCAATGGCACGCTGTCGCGCCAGATCACCTATTTCCCGCAATGGCAGCGCAACCTGGTCAACCAGACGGAATTGACATACACGGGCGAAGGCCAGACCGTGCTGGCCGGTCTGGAACTATCCGAACAGCGGCGCGACGTGCGCACAGCACAAACGGGCATCGCCTATCCCATCGACCTGTACGCACCGCAGCCCAGGCTGCCGATGCCGCAGTTGTCCACGCTGCCCGTGTCGCTGGACAGCGACTTCGTCGCGCGCACCCAGGCCCTGTACTTGCAGGACCAGATCGACTTGAGCACGCAATGGAAGGCGCTGCTGGGCGCGCGCTTCGACCGCTTCCGGCAACAGCAGATCAACCGGCTGAAGAACAACGAACGCAGCGAGCGCACCGACAACGTGGCCTCGCCACGGGCGGGATTGGTGTACCAGCCCGATGACAGCCAGTCGTGGTACCTGAATGTGAGCCGGTCGTTCCAGCCCGGCGGCGGCGACCTGCTCTACACGGGCAACACGCCGCTGGCCCAGGTCCGCCCATTGCAGACGGACTTGCAGGAGGTCGGCTACAAGCGCGACTGGCCGGCACGCCGGCTGTACGCCACCGTGGCGCTGTTCCGCATCGAACAGCGCAACCAGCTCACCATCGACCCGAACGACCCGGCCGGCCTGCGCCAGCTCCAGGTCGGCAAGCAGCGCAACCAGGGCGTGGAGCTGGAACTGCAAGGGGCGCTGTGGCAAGGCGCGCGCGTGAGCGCTGGCTACACCTACAACGATGCGCGCATCGTGGCGTCGAACGACGTCCCGCGCGGCAACCGGGCCGAGATGACGCCGCGCCATCGCGCAAGCCTGTGGCTCGATCAGGCCATCAACGCCAGCTGGAGCGCGGGCCTGGGCGTGCTGGCGAGCAGCAGCCAGTTCGCGCTGTCGGACAACACCGTGCGCCTGCCCGGCTACGCCCGCATGGACGCCATGCTGGCCTGGCACCAGCCCCGCTACGACGTGCGCCTGAAGCTCAACAACGTGGGCAACGCGCGCTACGTCGATTCGGCCATCAACAATGTGCAGATCCAGCCGGGCGCGCCGCGCAACGCCAGCGTCACGCTCAGCACGCGGTTCTGACGCCGCCCGCCGCGCCAGCCGGCGCCGCCATCACTCGGCGTCCGGCTGCTGCGACGGGTGGGCGGCCGCAAACGCGGGCAGCGCCATGCAGTTGGCGTGGATGCGCATGATGGTGGGATACGGCGCCAGGTCCAGCTCGAAGCGCTGGGCGTTGAACACCTGCGGCGCCAGGCAGCAGTCGGCCATGGTGGGCGTGTCGCCATGGCAGAAGCGGCCCGTCTGCGGCTCGCTCGCCAGGTGCGCTTCCAGCATGGCCATGCCCTCGCCCAGCCAGTGCTTGTACCACTGGGTCTTCACTTCCTCCGACAAACCCATCGGGCCTTTGATGTACTTGAGCACGCGCAGGTTGGTGATCGGGTGCGTGTCGCACGCCACCGTCAGCGCCAGCGCGCGCACGCGGGCGCGGCCCAGCGCGCCCACCGGCAGCAGCGGAACGGCCGGGTGCAGCTCGTCGAGATACTCCATGATGGCCAGCGACTGGTGGATGATGGCGCCGTCGTCCTCCAGCGCCGGGATCAGGGCGCTGGGGTTGATGTCGCGGTATGCCGGCGCCAGCTGCTCGCCGCCATGACGCAGTAAATGAACGGGGATGGCCTCGTAAGCCAGCCCTTTCAAGTTCAACGCAATCCGCACGCGGTAAGCGGCGGAACTGCGGAAGTAGGTGTACAGCTTCATTGCTCGACTCTTTCTTAAAAACCGGCGGTAAGTGCGTTAGTGACTGGCGGCCGCCATGCCCCCTGCCACACCGCCCTCCACCACCGTTGGGCGCTCCATCAGCCACAGCATGATCGCAGACAGCAGGGCCGGCACGGCCGCGATGGCGAAGATGGTGCTGTTGGGCCAGTTCATGCGGATCAGTTCGCCGCCCAGCACCGGGCCGACGATGGAGCCGATGCGGCCCACGCCCAGGCTCCAGCCTATGCCGGTGGAGCGCAAGGTGGTCGGGTAGTAGCTGCCGGCCAGCGCGTTGACGGCTGGCTGGCCGCCGACGATGCAGAAGCCGGCCACCAGGATGCTGGCGAACAGGAACAGCAGCGACGCTTCCGGGCGGCCGATCAGCACGATGGCCACCGCCGCCAGCAGGAAGCTGGGAATGAGCACGCGGCGGAAGCCGGAACGGTCGATCAGCTGGCCCATGACCAGCGTGCCGATGGTGCCGCCGATGGGCAGCACGGTCCCGGCCAGCACGGCCATGCTGGTCGACAGCCCGGCATCCTTGATGATGGTGGGCAGCCAGTTGGACAGGAAGTACAGGTTCAGCAGGTTGAGGAAGTTGACCAGCCAAAGCAGCGTGGTGGTCCAGGCGCGGCCAGCGCGGAACAGCGCCAGCACGGAGCCGCCCTTTTGCGGCGCTTCCTGCACCAGGTAGCGGCTGCCGGCGCCGGCCACCACGGTCGGATCGATGGCGCGCAGCCACTGCGCCACCTGGTCCGTACGCCGGCCGCGCAGCACCAGGAACTGCATGGATTCGGGCAGCAGCGGTAGCATCAGCAGGCCGATGGCCAGCGGCGCCAGGCCGCCGACGTAGAACACGGCGCGCCAGCCGAACGCCGGGATCAGCGCGGCCGACACCAGCCCGCCGACCACGGCACCCACGGTGAAGCCGCAGGAGACCAGCATCATCAGCGTCACGCGCCGGCGCGCCGGGCTGTATTCGCCGGCCAGCGCCATCACGTTGGGCATGATGGCGCCCAGGCCCAGGCCCGTGATGAAGCGCAGCACCTGCAACTGCTCCAGCGAGGCAGCCCACGGCGTGACCAGCATGCTCACCGAGAAGAACAGCGTGGCGCCGATCAGCACGGGACGGCGGCCGATCTTATCGGCCAGCACGCTGAACGCCAGCGAGCCTACCAGCATGCCCAGCAAGCCAGCGCCGAACACCGGCCCCAGGCTGGCCTTGGTCACATGCCACTCCTGGATGATGGCCGGGGCCACGTAGCCCATGGCCTGTACGTCGAAGCCATCCATCAGGATGCACAAGCCGCACAAGAGCAATACGCGTAGCTGGAACCCGCCGACCTGGTTGCGGTCGATGAGCGCCGGGATATCGATCTGACTTTCCATGCTGTCTCCTTGTTGTTTGTGTTTTCCCGCGCCAGGTTGCGCACCCGGCGCCGCCATCAACCGCGCTCGCGGTAGTGGGTGACGGTCTGCTCGATGGCGCCGAAGATGCTGGCGCCGTCCGCGTCGCGCATTTCGATGCGCACGCTGTCGCCGAACTTCAGGAAGCCCGTCTGCGGCTTGCCGCTCTCGATGGTTTCGTACATGCGCACTTCGGCCAGGCAGCAGTAGCCCACGCCGCCGTTGGCGATGCTCGATCCATGCAGGCTGCCCTGCTTGTTCGATACCGTGCCCGAGCCGATGATGGTGCCGGCCGCCAGTTCGCGGGTAGCGGCGGCGTGCGCCACCAGTTGCGCGAAGTTGAAGGTCATGTCCTCGCCCGCGTTGGGGCGGCCGAACGGACGGTGGTTCAGCTCCACCAGCAGCGGCAGGTGCAACTTGGTGTCGGCCCAGTGCGCGCCCAGTTCATCGGGCGTCACGGCCACCGGCGAGAACGCGCTGGCGGCCTTGGACTGGAAGAAGCCAAATCCCTTGGCCAGCTCGTTCGGAATCAGGTTGCGCAGCGAGACGTCGTTGACCAGCATGACGAGGCGGATCGCCCTGGCCGCGTCCTCCGCGCTGGCGCCCATGCGCACGTCGCCCGTGATGACGGCCACTTCCGCTTCCAGGTCGATGCCCCAGTCTTCGGTCAGCGCGTAGATCGGATCGTGCGGGCCGATGAAGCTGTCCGAACCGCCCTGGTACATCAGCGGGTCGGTGTAGAACGAGGCCGGCACTTCCGCGTTGCGGGCCTTGCGCACCAGTTCCACGTGGTTGATGTAGGCCGAGCCATCGGCCCACTGGTAGGCGCGCGGCAGCGGCGAGTGGCACGCTTGTTCGATGAAGGATTCGGCCGCGGGTGCGTTGCCGGCGTTGAGCTGGCCGTACACTTCCTGCAGCCGCGGCGCTACGGCGTCCCAGTTGTCCAATGCGGCCTGCATGGTGCGGGCAATGGCGGGCACCGCCTGGCAGGTGACGAGGTCGCGGCTGACGACGACGAGCGTGCCGTCACGGCCGCCGGTCTTGAGGGTTGCGAGTTTCATGGCGTTTTCCTTCACAGTCGATATTGCCGCCATTAAAGATGAAAACGGACTATCATACAAACGGTATTTTTCGCCCGATTTATCGGATTATCTTATGAATCCAACCCTGCGCCAGATGCGCGCCTTC
>DATFBD010000060.1:0-68897 GCA_035254005.1 Burkholderiaceae bacterium
CCGGGCGCGCCGTTCGGACAAAAAAAAACCCACCGGCAAGGGTGGGTTGAATCCAATTCTTGGAGGAGTTGGAGGAGACAGGTGCAGTATGCTGCAATACAGCATATTCGTCTAATTTTAAATTGTAATTAGTTGTATCACTGGCGTGAATGTCGTGAGGCACGCCAAGCCTTGTGCTGTTGCCACGGCCGGCTCTCGGCGCTCTAACCATTGAGACGTCTCAGGAGTTTGCGCAATCGGCGAGCGACGGCGTCAGGAGGAAACATACGATCATCCTCACCACCGCATCATCCCATTGCTGGCATCAGCGGCGGAATTAAACAAAAAAGTGTAAAATTCCTTGTCTGATTACGCATTTTTGCTTAATTTATTTATGCCAGCATTCGATCATCCCGTCGCGATACTTTGAGGAGTTAACATGCGATATCCCGCGCTTTTTGCCCCCGCTACAGAGGGCGGTTATGTCGTCACATTCCGCGATATTCCGGAGGCTATTACCCAAGGTGACGATGACGACGAAGCCATGGAAATGGCCGAGGATGTCCTGGTCTCGGCAATGGATTTCTATTTCGAGGATAAGCGGCCTGTTCCGCCGCCGTCGCACCCGGAGCCGGGAGAACGGATGGTGGCGCTCCCGGCGAGTGTGGCCGCCAAGGTCTTGCTGCTCAATGAGATGCTGGCCCAGAAGGTGGGGCCGTCTGAGCTGGCCCGACGACTGAAAACCTCGCCGCAAGTCGTCAATCGTCTGATCGAGCTGCAGCATGCGACGAAAATCGACAAGGTTGAGGAGGCGCTGGAGTGCCTGGGGCGTCGGCTGGAGATGCGGGTGATTTGATATGGCGCTGGAATTAGCGATCGACTGATGATCAGGTGGGGCGCGCGCGCCCTCGGCGCGCGAGGCCGGGCGCCCAGCGCCCAGCAGTCGGGCGATTCGGGGTGGGATGGCCCTGCAGGGAGTTAATGTCAAATCTGGTGTATGCCAGTCCTGAAGCGTAGGGCCATCAGGCGGCGAGTTTCTGTTGTTCCGGCGGATTGTCCTGCACCGGCATTCCATCTTTGAACGGCACGCCAGCCAGCAGCGCGCCGATCTTGTCGGCGCCCCGAATCCGGCGCCAAGTCTTCTCCGCTTCCTCCATCAGCTTGAATGCCAAGCCCAGGAAGGTCGCCCGCGACAGGCAATTGCGCGAGCGCGTGGTTCGGTGGCGCACGGTGGCGAACGTCGATTCAATCGGGTTCGTCGTGCGCAAGTGCTGCCAGTGCTCGGCGGGGAAGTCGTAGAAGGCCAGCAGGCTGTCGCGGTCCTGCTTGAGCTTCTCGACCGCCTTCGGGTACTTCGCACCGTATCGCTCCAAGAACTGCGCATAAGCCGTCAACGCCTCGGCCCGCGCGGCGGCCATGAAGATGGCCTGCACACCGGCCTTCGCCTTGGCC
This sequence comes from Burkholderiaceae bacterium, assembly GCA_035254005.1. Classification (GTDB taxonomy): domain Bacteria; phylum Pseudomonadota; class Gammaproteobacteria; order Burkholderiales; family Burkholderiaceae_D; genus Rugamonas. The sequence continues at coordinate 1,432 of DATFBD010000060.1, forward strand.
TGCTGCGAGGCAGGTAAGGCGTTCAGCACATTGCCCAGCTTGTGGAACCAACAGCGCTGCGCCCGCGCGGCTGGGAACACCTCTTCCAGCGCCGCCCAGAAACCCATGGCGCCATCGCCCACCGCCAGCAGCGGCCGGCTTTGCAGGCCGCGTTGCTTCAATCCCAGCAGCACCTCCTGCCACGACGCCTTCGATTCCCGGAACCCGTCGGCGATGGCCACGCGTTCCTTCTTCCCGTCCGGCGTCACGCCCATGATCACCAGCAGGCATTGCCCGTCGCTGCCTTCACTCCTGGCGCCGATGTGGATGCCGTCAACCCACCAGTACACCCAGCGCTTGCCGAACAGGTCGTGCTGGTCCCAGCGCTTCCATTCGTCCGCCCACTGCCCCTTAGGCGGCTCACCACGTTGGGCGACAACCCCTTGGCATCCTCACCCAGCAGCACCGACAGGGCTTCGCCTATGTCGCCGGTCGAGATGCCTTTCAGGTACAGCCAGGGCAGCGCAGCCGACACGCGCGGCGCCTTGCGCACATACGGCGGTACGATCGCTGAATTGAGCTTCACGCCGGCGCCGGAGCGGTCGCGCACTTTTGGCACCTGCACCGCTACCGGCCCCGCCGCCGTCAGCACCTCGCGCTCCTGCAAATAGCTGTTGCGCACTACCGCTTGACTCCCCGCCAGCGTCTTCACGTTGCTGTACTGCGCCAGCAGCTCGGCCAGCTCCGCCTCAATAGCTTGCTGAATTACTTGGCGCGCCCCGCGCCGCACCAAATCGTCCAGGCTCATGCCGATCCCCTCTGGACTGACCTGCGTTTCTTGCTTATGCTTCGTCATGGTAGAGCTTCCTCTGTTGGTCGGTTTTGATCTAGACAATCAAATTTTCCAGCAAAAACTCCACCGCCTCATCCCCGCCTGCAGGTTTCAGCCCGTACACCAGATTCAACTATAGGTCGGTACCCGGTCAGTTTGCCACTGCCGCCAGCTAGTCACGACAAAGACACCAACATCCGCAGTGGCGGCTAGTTAGGGGGGAGAGTTAATTCTGAGGTTACGTACATCCTGCGCCCGTTCGACACGGGACCGAAGACTAGCGACTGCAATTCCTTCATCACGCCGTCAACACCCGGATAGATAAAGGAAGTTGCAATTCCCAGCTTTGCCAGGCGTTCTCGCATCTCCTTCTTCCATCCGCCTGGGATGATAATTTTTGCCATGCCAGGTACCAAAACAGGTTCCAGCGGATTTGCCTGGCAAGAGAAGATCGATCGCTGGTTTAGATAACGGGCATCGCTATATTTGGGGCGAATGAATATTACTTTTCCTTGATGTTCCTGCATAGCGAGCATAGAGGCAGGATTGCGCCGATGGGCGGTGCTGTAGTCGGCCGTAAGGTAGTCGAATAACTCGTATTCATCGTTTACCCGGGTACGAACATAATGCACTGCACCGTCATTTTGGTCATTTCCTTCAACCGCGAAGAACAGTGCGACCAGAGGATTCGTTGACCAATCCAATAGACGGGTCGGCATCCCGTAATGCTGAGCAAGAAATGCCCACTCCCAACGAGATGCCGGCTTGATCTCGGGCATTGATTCAGTGAGGCGAGTAAGGCCACGGAATAGGTCATCTTCTACGGCCTTCACTGTTTCTAAATTCAGAGAGACTCCTTCCGCAGTCCTAGCAATTTTTGGCACTAGAGGGTGCGTTGCTTTCGTGACCCCACGGAAGAGCGTCGGAGGGTGGTCCCCCCTGAATGCCAAACCTAGATACTCATTCCAGAAGTTTTCTAACTCTTTATACATTTGATCCGATCTTGTCTTAGGCGAAGGTCCAATGGTAGCTGCTGCGATAATGGCCGAACTTGACCATGTCGGTGTAAGGTCCGTTCCAGAACAACTCTTCTCCTCGCAACTTCAAATTCGCAGAAAGTTTTGCATACGCTCGATCCGAAATTCGCGTAGGATAATCTGGATCAAGGCCATTGAAGCTATTCAATTTTGCGGCGTAGTTTGCGGCGGGTCCAACCCACACAAGATCGTTGTTAAACTCTCCGCGTGCGCCAGTCTTTGCGATCAGCACTTGACCACAATCGATCCCAACGGTATGTTTTAACGGACGGTGGAAAAGCAATTTAGCGCTTAAGAATGCTGGATTGATGATCTGATTGACCGCGTGGTTGATCATCCAGGCTGTCTTCACCGCATTGTCCACTTGTTGCTCGCCAGTGAAAATCGCCATCACCCGGTCGCCGTCGTAAGCCTCAATCACACCACCATTTTCCTGAATAAGTTTCGCGCAGCAATGCAAGAAGGCTTTGTAATACTCGGCGGCAGACGTATCAGTCAGCGTATCCACCATTTCCGTTGAGCGATGCACATCCGAATACAAAACTGTGACGTCCATTCGTTCACCCGTATTGTCGAAAGTGAGGTCAGCAGGGTTCGGTACTACGCGGGCATTAGGAATGGGACCCCATGGTGTAGTTGCAAACTTGTTGACTCTTGCGAGAAGGTCTTCTTTCAGCGTCATGAGCTAGACCCTCACCAGCATATAGATGGCAATAGCCCATGCGGGCGCGCCGGCAAATGCCCATTTCATCCCCCTCCGCACCCATGCATGCTTTCCGCGCACGATTTGTGCGTTTCGGTGAATTTGGAATGACCAATCCCGCAAAAGTTCATCGTCTGTCGCATCCTTCAGGCGGGTTGCGTAATCGTCTGCACTAATCGCTGAAATTGGGCCGAAGAAAACGAGGGATTCTTTAGGGCCGTTCGTGCGAGGGAGCAGCGCCAAGGCCGAGCAGGCAATAGACGCGCCTCCGCAAACGACTGCGAACAAACAGAAGGACAACGTCCAGATAGACTTCGTGGCAGTCATACTGCTAAAAGCTGCTGCAAGCCCCCCTAGCATTGCAGTCGTAATGGTTATGAGTGCGGCCACCTTGGAATCCGCAGCCACAATCCATGCAATTTGTCTTTCCAAAATCCATTGGGCAGTGTTCAAGCGATCATTAGACATTTGCCATCCTTTTCTTATTGCCAATAGTTTATCTCAGTTTATCTATCGAAATATAGATTCATTTTCACCGCCGCGCCATTGTTGGGATGGCGTTGCCCAGTTTCGGGAGTTTTTCGATGGCTTTACTAACCCCGAGCGGCTGTTGGGAAATTTTTTTGATGGGGCCGCTGGCCTGCAAGCTGACAATGCTAGTTTATAAGGACGCGCGCCCTCGGCGCGCGAGGCCGGGCGCACAGCGCCCAGCAATCGGGCGATTCGGGGCGGGATGGCCCTGCAGGGCCATGCCCTTCGAATCTCACGCGGGGAGCGCGTAGGCGCTTCCCGCGCTTCCGCCAGGAAATAAAAAACCGCCTTGCGGCGGTTTTTTATTTCCTGGCGGAAGCGGTGAGATTCGAACTCACGAACGGGTCTCCCCGTCGGCAGTTTTCAAGACTGCTGCCTTCAACCGCTCGGCCACGCTTCCTGAGTGGCAGCATTATACAGAATCAGCGCCACCTTGCCAGCTAATCACGCCCATAGCCCGCCTCAGGCAGCCTTGTCCGCCTGCGCCGGCCGCCAGTTATCCCGCAAGGCTTGCTCGAACTGGGCCGCCGGCAAGGGCTGCGAGAACAGATAGCCCTGCACTTCATCGCAACCGGACGATTTGAGGAACGCCAGCTGCTCGACCGTCTCCACGCCCTCGGCGATCACCTTGTGCTTGAGCTGCTGGGCGATGCTGATGATGGTGCTGGCGATCGCGCAATCGTTCGCATCCGAAGGAATGCCGGTGGTGAACGAACGGTCGATCTTGAGCGTATCGATCGGGAAGCGCTTCAGGTAGGACAAGCTCGAATACCCGGTCCCGAAATCATCGAGCGACAAGGTCACACCCAGCGCCGTGATCCGGTCCATGATGCCGATCACGCGGTCGATGTTGTGCATCAGCGTGCTTTCGGTGATCTCCAGCTCCAGCCACGAAGGCTCCAGCCCATAACGCTTGAGCGTCTCCGTCACCCGCCCCGGCAGCGCCGAGGTGAATTCACGGGCCGACACATTGACGGCCAGCCGGATCGGCGGCAAGCCCGCCTCCTTCCACTTCTGCGCCTGCACGCACGCCGCTTCCAGCACCCATTCACCGACCTGCACCACCAGCCCGGTGGCCTCGGCCAGCGGGATGAATTCGGCTGGCGGCACCAGTCCCCGTTCCGGGTGATGCCAGCGCACCAGCGCCTCGGCGCCGATGATCTTGCCGGTGCTGATCGAGAACTTGGGCTGATAATGCAGCAGCAATTGCCCATTGCCCAGCGCATGCCGCAGCCCGGTTTCGATGCGCATGCGTTCCTGCATGCCCTGGTTCATATCCTGGCTGTAGAACGCCACGTGGTCGCCATCGGCATCGCCCTGCTGCTTGGCGCGGTACATGGCAATGTCGGCCAGCCGCAGCAGGGTTTCGGCGTCGGCGCCATCCTGCGGATAGACGCTGATGCCGATGCTGCCACCCACCCGCAAATCATGGCCGTCGATCAGGAACGGCGCGCTGAGCGCCGTCAGCAGCTTGTGCGCCACCGTGCTCGCTTCGTAGTGCTGGCTGATGTCGAACAGGCCGACGGCGAACTCGTCGCCACCGAGCCGCGCCACCAGGTCCTGGTCGCGCAGCACGCCGCGGAAACGGCGCGCCGCTTCGCGCAGCAGTTCGTCGCCGGCGTGCCGGCCCAGGGTGTCGTTGATCAGCTTGAACCGGTTGAGGTCGATGAACAGGACGCAACCTTGCAGCTTGCTGCGCTGGGCCACCGTCAGCGCCTGGTCCACCAGCTTGGTGAGCAGGCTGCGGTTGGGCAGGCCGGTCAGCGCGTCGTAATAGGCCAGGTGGTGGATGCGTTCCTCGGCCAGCTTGCGCTCGGTGATGTCGGTCAGGTAGGCGATCAGGCCGATCGAGCGGTCGTTGATGTCGCACAGCGGCGACAGCGACAGGCTGGCCCAGAACACTTCGCCGTTCTTCTTCTTGCGCCGCACTTCCATCAGGCGCCCGCCCTGCTCCAGGAAGGCGTCGCGGAAGCCGGTGTCTTCGTCGTCGTACAGGAACAGGATGTTGCGGCCCACGGCTTCCACCGCGCTGTAGCCGAACAGCCGCTCGGCGCCCTTGTTCCAGCTGGTGATGAAGCCGTTCAAGTCCATCGTCAGCACCGATTCGTGCATCTGGTCGAGGATCTGCGACTGATGCTGCAACTGGGCTTCCACCTGCACGTAGGCATGGGTGGAGCGCTGCGCCAGCGAGTGGACCTGCAACACGCTGCCGGCCAGGCTGGCCAGGCTGGCCAGGTGCTGTTCGTCGAGGGCGCTGTAGCTGTCGCGCCCGCTCACCACGAAGCGGCCGAACAACTGTTGTTCGAAGCGCACTTCCTGCACCAGCCCGCTGACCGGCGCGCCGCCCTCGCCGGCCTGTTCATCGGCCGGCAGGTAATAACCGGCGGGACTGTCGAGCACTTCGCGGGCGATGCGTCCCAGCTCCTGCGCCAATGCCTGGCCCCGCAAACGCAATACCGCGTCGCAAAGGGCGGCGCTGTGGTGCAGGAAGTTGGAGACGGGATGGGCCAGCATGGCTATAAGTTCCTGCTCACCTGGATCGCCCAGTGATAGGCTTGTAGCTGGCCTTGCCAGTAGGTTTCGTGATCGATGCCGGCCGCGTCCAGCGCGGCGGGCTCGGCCTGTTCGGCCAGGGTCAGCAGTTCACCGAGCGGGCCGGTGCGTTCGAGCAGCGCGCGCACCACGTCCAGGTCCAGGCTCAGGGCGCTGACGATGTCGGCCATGGGCATGCCCAGCAGCACGTCGAGCAGCGAGAACACGCCGGCCACGAAGGCCATGTCCTGCTGGTCGCGGTCGCCGCCGCGGGCCTTGCTCAGCGTTTCCATTTGTGACGCGCGCACGGCCGCCAGCGGCAGCAAAGGGTTGACGCCGCCCTCGTCCTGCTGGCGCGCGTACAGCAGCAGCTGCAGCCAGCGCTGCAGCTGGCGCCGGCCCAGCACGTTGATGGCCTGGCCAAAACTGTGGATCGGGGTGCTGAGCGCGAACGCGGCCGAATTCACCAGCTTGAGCAGGTGGTAGGACAGGGCCGGGTCTTGCTTGAGCAGTTGTTCCAGTTCGCGCGAATCGGCGTCGCGCGCCAGCATGCCCAGCAGCGCCAGCAGGCGCTTGCGCGAAGTGCCGTCGCCACTGGCGGCGTCCTCGGCCGGGTGGCGCGCGAAGTCGCCCATGAACCAGCTGAAACCGGCCGCGCGGCACGCGGCCTGGCGGGCCTGGCTGTCGACGTGGCTGGCCAGGTGCGGGCCGGGCTGCGCCACCAGCGCCAGGGCCGGCGGCAGTTCGGCCGCGCAGTTGAACAGCAGCGCGCGCGCGCCGGCCTTGGTGGCGGCCGGACCGGCCACGCCATCGACCATGATGCGGTAGCCGGCTTCGGCCAGCGCGCCGCATTTCTTTTGCATGGCTTCATCGAGCAGGGCCACGGCCGGCACCCGCAGGATCACGCGGTGCGCCGGCAGCGAGGCCAGATGGTTCGCTTCCAGCACGCGCGGATCGGGCAGCGGCAGGATGCAGTCGAGCGGCGCGAGCGCGCTCAGCGCGTCGGGATAATTGAGCAGGGTCAGCGCGGCCTGCAACGCATTGTCCGTGCCCGGCGACCATTCAAATGCCAGCGCCACCCACTCGTTATGGGCATTGGACACGGCATGCAAACGCACGAGCGGAAACGGACTGGGTTGAGGCACGGACATCGGAATCTCGGTTGGGTCGTGCGCGTTATCTTAGTTCAAGTATTGTTCGAGAGCAATCAGTCGCTGCGCAACATATCCCATCAAACCACGGCCTGCCCCATCTTTACGCGCGCAACGTTTTATTTTTTGCAAGTAACAATTTTCCCTGGTGGGAACGGGAATATAGCAGATATTGACGAGAGAACCGGACACAGTTGAACAATGCTCAACGGGTTTAGTGGCAGCCTTCGACTTTTTCGCCACAGACCAGTTCGCCCTATTCCGCGCCCCGTCCGAACTGGGCGTGCTGGACGGCGAAACGGATCAGCTCGGCCTGCCCTTCGATGCCCAGCTTGCGCTTGATGTTGAGGCGGTGGGTTTCCACCGTGCGCACGCTCAAGTCCAGCGCGCGGGCGATCTGCTTGTTCGATTCGCCGTTGGCGATGTGGCGCAGCACCTCGTGCTCGCGCACCGTCAGCTGGTCGTCCTGGGCTGGCCCCTTGGCCAGCTGGCGCGCCAGGCCGGCACTGTAGTAGATGCCGCCCGACATCACCGTCTCGATGGCCACCACGATATCCTTGCCTGGCGCATCCTTGAGCACGTAGCCGCGCGCGCCGGCCTGCATGGCCTGGGTCACGTATTCGAGCTTGTCGTGCATCGACAGCACCAGCACGGCGATGGCCGGATAGGCCTGCCGGAACTGGGCCGTGGCCTCGATGCCATTGCTGCCGCGCATGTTGATGTCCATCAGCACCAGGTCGGGATGGTACAGCCCGGCCTGCTCCAGCGCCTCGGCCGCCCCGCCCGCCTCGGCCACCACCTGGAACTGGGGCATGGCCTCGAGCCGGGCCCGCAAGCCATCGCGCACCAGCGGATGGTCGTCGACTAACAGTATTTTGATGACATGGTTCATGCGATTGATTGAGTACTCAACTATTGTTCAAGGCCCGCGCCGTCACCAGCGTGCCGGCCGGCGACGAGTCGATGGCGAACTGGCCGCCGATCGCTTCCATGCGCTCCATCATATTGCGCAATCCGATTCCATGCTGGGGATGGAGGGCGATACTGTCCGCGTCGAAGCCCACGCCATCGTCGCGGATGGTGAGCGTGACGCCGGCGCCGTCACCATGCAGGCCGATATCGATGCGGCGCGCACCCGCGTGGCGGCCGATGTTGGTCAGCGCTTCCTGGGCCACTCGGAACAGCACCGTGTTGGCCACGTCGGGCAAATCGTCGGTGGCGCCGTCGGCCACGAAATGGATGGGGATGGCGCTGCTGAGCGTCACTTCATGGGCCAGGTGGTCGAGCGCGGCGGCCAGGCCCAGGTCGTCGAGGATGGCCGGGCGCAGGTTGTGCGAGATGCGCCGCACTTCGCCCAGCACATTGTTCAGTTGTTCGGCCGTGTGTTCGAACACGGCCTGGGCCGCCTTGCGCTGGGCCGCGTCGCCGCCCAGGCGGATGATGCCGGCCTCGATCTGCAGCTTGATCGACACCAGCCACTGGCTGATGCCGTCGTGCAGATCGCGCGACAGCCGGGCCCGTTCCTCTTCCTGCGATTCCACCACGCGCTGGGCCAGCACCTTGAGCTTGGCGTCGGCCACCCGCGATTCGCTGATGTTGAGCGCCAGCCCGGAGCCGCCCACCACCAGCGCGGCGGCGATGGCGATGGCGGCGATCCACAGCATGGTGTTGCGGATATTGGCCGACTGCTGGGCGTCGATGCGGGCCAGCGCCTGGTCCACGTCGTCGAGGTAGATGCCGGTGCCCAGCATCCAGCCCCAGTCCGGCAGCGCCACCACGTAGCCGAGCTTGGGCGCGGCCTTGTGGCTCGAGGGCTTGACCCAGGAATAGCGCACCAGCCCGCCACCAGCCCTGGCCCGCGCCAGCAGGCGCTGGATGGTGGGATTGCCCTGCTCGTCGCGCAGCTCGAACAGGTTCTGGCCCACCAGTTCCGGCTGGCGCGGGTGCATCAGGGACTTGCCCTGCATGTCGTACAGGAAGAAATAACCGTCATCACCATAGCTGAGCGAGGACAGGATGCGCTTGGCCTCGTCGAGCGCGGCCGCGTCGCCATGCCCGGCCAGGTGGGCGATCGAGTGCTGGGCCAGCGCCACGTAGTGCTTGAGTTCGGCCTCCTTGCTGGCCAGATACGCTTGCTGGAAGGTGGCGCGCTGCTGTTCGGCCAGCGCGCTGGCCTGGTGGCGCACCGCCAGCGCGATCGCGCACAGCGCCAGGATCAGCGGCGTAATGGCCAGGAAGATGACTTTTTGCCGCAGTTTCATGTTGCGCCCACCAAAAAGGTTACGTGCCGCATTCTACGCCGGCCGGGCCCGCAACCCCTACGTAGTTCCACGTAGCAAAGCTGCGTAGTGCTGCGCTTGTCCCAGATATTGCGATCCTGAATACTATCCATAAGCTGCGGGCATGCCAAAACACAACACCGGGCAGGTGCACAACGCAGCGTTCCACATTCTCTGGAGGGAAGTATGCAACACACACCAAACCGGCTCCTGCGCCGGCTGGGCTGGACCGCCCTGTCTCTGGCCGGCGCCTGCGCGCTGGGCGTCATCGGCCTCAAGCGGGGCGAATCGATCAGCGCCATCTGGATCGTCATCGCCGCCGTCTGCGTCTACCTGATCGCTTACCGCTTCTACAGCCTGTTCATCGCCGACAAGGTGCTGGGCCTCGATGGCCGCCGCATGACGCCGGCCAACAAGCACAACGATGGCCTCGACCACGTGCCGACCAACAAGTACGTGCTGTTCGGCCACCACTTCGCCGCCATCGCCGGCGCCGGCCCGCTGGTGGGCCCGGTGCTGGCCGCGCAGATGGGCTACCTGCCCGGCATGCTGTGGATCCTGGCCGGCGTCGTGTTTGCCGGCGCCGTGCAGGACTTCATCGTGCTGTTCATCTCGATGCGCCGCGACGGCCGCTCGCTGGGCGACCTGATCAAGTCCGAGCTGGGCCAGGTGCCCGGCATGATCGCGCTGCTCGGCACCTTCATGATCATGGTCATCATCCTGGCCGTGCTGGCCCTGATCGTGGTCAAGGCACTGACCGGCTCGCCCTGGGGCAGCTTCACCGTCATGGCCACCATCCCCATCGCCCTGTTCATGGGCGTGTACTCGCGCTATATCCGCGTGGGCCGCATCGGCGAGATTTCCGTGATCGGCTTCATCCTGCTGATGGGCGCCATCTTCGGCGGCCAGTACGTGCAGGGCAACCCGGCGCTGGCGCCGATGTTCACCTTCACCGGCACCGAACTGACCTGGATGCTGATCGGCTACGGCTTCGTCGCCTCGGTGCTGCCCGTGTGGCTGCTGCTGGCGCCGCGCGACTACCTGTCGACCTTCCTCAAGATCGGCACCATCGTCGGCCTGGCGCTCGGCATCGTGCTGGTGGCGCCTTACCTGAAGATGCCGGCCATGACCAAGTTCATCGACGGCACCGGCCCGGTCTGGGCGGGCAGCCTGTTCCCGTTCCTGTTCATCACCATCGCCTGCGGCGCCGTGTCCGGCTTCCACGCGCTGATCGCTTCCGGCACCACGCCCAAGATGATCGAGAATGAACGCCACGCCCGCTTCATCGGCTACGGCGCCATGCTGATGGAATCGTTCGTCGCCATCATGGCCCTGGTGGCCGCCTCCACCATCGAACCGGGCGTGTACTTCGCCATGAACAGCCCGGCCGCGCTGATCGGCACCTCGGCCGAAACGGCCGCCCATGCCGTCTCGCAATGGGGCTTCTACATCACGCCGGAAATGCTGAGCCAGACCGCCAGGGACGTGGGCGAGCTGTCCATCATCTCGCGCGCCGGCGGCGCGCCGACCCTGGCCGTGGGCATGGCCAACATCCTGTCCGGCGTCATGGGCGGCAAGACCATGATGGCGTTCTGGTACCACTTCGCCATCCTGTTCGAAGCGCTGTTCATCCTCACCGCGGTGGACGCGGGCACCCGCGCCGGCCGCTTCATGCTGCAGGACTTGCTGGGCGCCTTCGTGCCGGCCATGAAGAAGACGGAAAACGTGGTTGCCAACCTGCTGGCCACCGGCCTGTGCGTGGCGGCCTGGGGCTACTTCCTGTACCAGGGCGTGGTCGATCCGCTGGGCGGCATCAACACGCTGTGGCCGCTGTTCGGCATCGCCAACCAGATGCTGGCCGCCATCGCGCTGATCCTGGGCACCTGCGTGCTGTTCAAGATGAAGCGCGGCCAGTACGCCTGGGTCACGCTGGCGCCCACGGCCTGGCTGCTGCTGTGCACGCTGACGGCCGGCTGGCAGAAGATCTTCGACGCTAACGTCAAGGTCGGCTTCCTGGCCCACGCCGCCAAGTACCAGGGCGCGTTCGACGACGGCAAGCTGCTGGCGCCGGCCAAGTCGATGGCCCAGATGCAGCAGGTGATCTTCAACGATTACCTGGACGCCTCGCTGGCCGGCTTCTTCATGGTGGTGGTGCTGTCCGTGCTGGTGTTCGGCGTGCGCACCGTGCTGGCGGCCCGCGCCAGCGAGCAGCCCAGCACCCAGGAAAGCCCGCTGGTGCTGATGCCGACGGTGCAGTGATGTTCGGCGAACTGGTCAAGGCTGGCCGCTACCTGGGCCAGAGCGTGCGCCTGATGGTGGGCCTGCCCGAGTATGACACCTACGTGTCGCACCGGGAGGCGACCCACCCGGGCGAGCCGATGATGAGCTACGAGGAATTTTTCCGCGAACGCCAGGAAGCCCGCTACGGCGGGGCCGGCAAGCGCGGCGGCTGCTGCTGACCGGCCCGCCTTCCTCCCCTGTTTCACCCCTGTTTCTCCTCTGCTTCACCTTGGTTCCGCACTGCCCTTGCCGGCCGTGCGGAACTTTTTTTTGGCGCCCATGGTCTAACTGTGCTGACCCGGGCAACCAGGCTCGGCGCATACTTCACGGCAAGGGCGACATGAGCGAAAACTTTTCTTATCAGGAAGCATTTTCCCGCAACATCGGCTGGGTCACGCCGGCCGAACAGGCCGTGCTGCGCAACAAGCGCATCGCCATCGCCGGCATGGGCGGCGTGGGCGGCGTCCACCTGCTGACGCTGGCACGGCTGGGGGTGGGCGCCTTCCACATCGCCGATTTCGACCAGTTCGACCTGGCCAACTTCAACCGCCAGGCCGGCGCCGCCATGTCCACGCTGGGCCAGCCCAAGGTGGACGTGCTGGCCACCATGGCGCGCGACATCAACCCCAGGCTGGCGCTCACGCGCTTTCCCAACGGCGTGCATGACGACAACCTGGCCAACTTCCTCGACGGCGTGGACCTGTACGTGGACGGCCTCGACTTCTTCGCCTTCACGGCGCGCCAGGCCACTTTCGCCGCCTGCGCCCGCCTGCGGGTGCCGGCCATCACGGCCGCGCCGCTGGGCATGGGCACGGCCGTGCTCACCTTCCTGCCCGGCCGCATGACGTTCGAGGACTATTTCGGCTGGGGCCAGCACGACGATACGGAAAAAGCACTGCGCTTTCTCGTGGGCCTGGCGCCGGCCGGGCTGCACCGGGCCTACCTGGTCGATCCGTCCAGCATCAACCTGGCCCAGCGGCGCGGGCCATCGACCATCATGGCCTGCCAGTTATGCGCCGGCGCGGCCGCCACCGAAGCGCTCAAGATCCTGCTGGGGCGCGGTCCCGTGCTGGCCGCCCCGCACGGCTGGCAGTTCGACGCCTACCGCAACCGGCTGGTGCGCACCTGGCGTCCCGGCGGCAACCGCCATCCGCTGCAACGGCTGGCCATGCTGATGGCCAAGCGCGGCCTGCCCGGAGGCCGGCCATGAGCACGCTCGCGCCCGCGCTCGAGCCCACGCTCGAAAAAATCCTCGACCTGGCGCGCTGGGCGCCCAGCGGCGACAACACCCAGCCGTGGCGCTTCGAGATCGTCGATGCGCGCCACGTGGTGGTCCACGGCTTCGACACGCGCGACCATTGCGTGTACGACCTCGATGGCCACCCGAGCCAGATGTCGCTGGGCGCCCTGCTGGAAACCATGCGTTGCGCGGCCAGCCTGTTCCGCCTGTCGATGCAGGCGCGGCGCCGGCCCGGCCTGCCCGACACCCAGCCCACCTTCGATGTCGCGTTCGCCAGCACGCCAGCGGCCGAACCGGACCCGCTGGCCCTGGCCATCGAGCACCGCAGCGTACAGCGCCGTCCGCTGAGCACGCGCGCCCTGACGCCGGCCGAACGCCAGGCGCTGCAAGCGGCCTTGCCGCCTGGCTACCACGTGCAGTGGCTGGCCAGCTGGGCCCAGCGCCGGGCCATGGCCGGACTGCTGTACCGCAACGCCGGCCTGCGCCTGACCATGCCCGAGGCGCACCAGGTGCACCGCGCCGTGATCGAATGGGGGGCCCGCTACAGCAACGACCGCATCCCGGCGCAGGCGCTCGGGGTCGATCCGCTGACGGCGCGCCTGATGCAGTGGGTGATGCAAAGCTGGGGCCGGGTCGCGTTCTTCAATACCTGGCTGGCCGGCACGGTGGCGCCGCGGCTGCAAATGGACCTGGTCCCGGCGCTGGCCTGCGCCGCCCACTTCGTGCTGGTGGCCGACCAGCGGCCGCAATCGGTGGACGACTACGTGGCCGCCGGCGGTGCCATGCAGCGCTTCTGGCTGGCGGCGGCCCACGCCGGCCTGCAACTGCAGCCGGAACTGACCCCGCTGATCTTCGCCCGCTACGTGCGCGACAACCGGCCATTCTCGCGCGCGCCCGGCATGCACGCGAGGGCGCGCGCGCTCGCCGAACAGGCCCGCCAGCTGATCGGCAAGCAGGCGTTCGACGATGCCGTGTTCATGGGCCGCATCGGCGCCGGCCCGCCGGCCCAGGCGCGCTCGCTGCGTCTGCCGCTGAACACGCTGATCGTGCCCGCCGCGCCGGGGCGGGAGTGAGCCATGCGCGCCATCCAGCCGAGGGAAATCGCGTGCTTCCTGTCCTTGCTGACCCTGATCGTGCTGGCCGGCGTGGGCAGCACGGCGCTGTTGCTGGGCCGCTTGCCGCTCGGCGATTTTCGCGGCGTGCTGCTGGTGGCGGCCGGCGTGGTGCTGACCTACCTGTGGGCCTTGCTCGTGTACCGCCTGTTCCTGCTGGCCATGCCGCTGCGCCAAGGTCCGGTGGCGCCCGGCTCGCGCGACGAGTTCGTGGCCAACGTCAACATCCTGTTCTACCTGCTGCTGTTTAACTCGCTGATCCGCACCCACTTCCTGCCGGTGCCGCTGCTGCGCCTGGTGTACCTGGCGCTGGGCGCGCGGCTGGGCCCCAACACCTACAGCGCCGGCGTGCTGCTCGACCCACCGCTGACGCGCATCGGCGCTAACACCATCATCGGCCATGACGCGGTGATCTTCGCCCACGTGATCGAAGGCAGCCGCATGGAACTGAAGGCGGTCACGATCGGCGACGGCGCCACCATCGGCGCCACGGCCGTCGTCATGGCCGGGGTGACCATCGGCGACGGCGCCATCGTCTCGGCCGGGGCCGTCGTCGTCAAGGACAGCCAGATCGGCGCCGGCGAAGTGTGGGGCGGGGTGCCGGCCAGGCGGCTCAAGGGCGCGGCGCAATAGCGGCGAATAAGGGCGGCTGACGGCCTGTCGGCATTCTTGACAGTCGCCCCGGCGGCCCCAGCCACGATGCCGCGCCAAGTCCCTGATTGGACACACAAATCCGCCGATGGCAGGGAATTTGCTCAGAACTTTGCACAAAGCCGCAACTAGGGTTTTGCGAAAAGACAAGCTGTCCAACCTTCCCTGGAGATCCTCATGAACATCCATCCAGCCACGCTCCCCCGCGCGCTCATGGCCACGGCGCTGGCCGCCATCCTGGCGGTGCCGGCGGTCGCCATGGCCGATCCCGTCATCGGCCTGTCCACCGCCGGCAACGGCGTGTATGACACCTATGCCGACCTGTGGACCAACGTCACCGACACCGGCCTGGCCACCGGCTTCATTCCCGGCCTGACCGTCGGCGGCCCCGGCGGCGCGGCGCCCTACCTGACGGAACTGCGGACCCAGATGGTGGTCGGCACTATGTCCAACAGCAACATCCCGGCCCTGGTCACGCCGGCTGGCCTGAACAGCACGTTCGAGCTCAGCAAGATCGTCCGGTTCCAGGAACTGGTGGACGCCCAGACCCCGACCACCGCCCACTTCACCCTGCCCGGCAGCCAGTCAGCGGCCATGGACGTCGACCCGGCTCACGCGGGCGTGCAGAACTTCGCCGTGTTCTTCGACCGGCTCGGCACCAGCAAGGCCGTGCCCGGCAACGGGGCCGGCACGGTGCGCTGCTATGGCGCCGGCGTCACCTCCGCGGGCTGCGGCGCCGTTGGCGACCCCGACGGCGACGGCACGCTGATCATGTCCGGCCATCTGATCTTCAACGACGCCAGCTTCACGGCCAGCGGCGGGGTCGGCACAGGCTCGTTCGATTCGCGCTTCTCCATCGATTATGTCGACCCGCTGTTCCTGGACATCACCACGGCCGGCATCTTCCGCGACAAGTTCACCGGCACCACCAATGTGCCATCGTTCTTCACGCCCGACACGATGTGGGATGGCACCACGCCGACCACGGTGCCCTTCCTGAAAGTGGATTCCTCGCAAAGCTTCGCCGCCGTGCCCGAACCGGCCACGCTGGCCTTGCTGGGCCTGGGTTTCGCCGGCCTGGCGCTGGGCCAGCGCCGCAAGCACCCCGGCTGAGCAGGCCCGACACCTGACCGTCGTCCTTGATCCGGCAGCCCCTGCCGGATTTTTTTACACCGCCCCGGGAAATTTCCGTCCCGTTTCACCAAGCTCAAGCCAAGTCATTGTTTTTCAAATGAAAATGCCACCTGGCTTGGAACTTGCGTTGATCCGGCTACGGTCCCTAGCCGGGATCCATGCAGCACCATCCCGTACCTGACTTGCTTTACTTACTTTGGGAGTAGCCATGAAACACACCTCACTCACGCTGGGCGCCCTGGCCATCACCGTCATGGCGGCCATGCCGACCGCCGCGCAAGCGGGCGCCGCCATCGGCCTGTCGACGCTGGGCAACGGCGTCTACGACACCTATGCCGACTTGTGGACCAATGTGACCGACACGGCGGTGGCCACCGGCTTCGTGCCCGGCCTGACGGTCGGCCCCGGCGGCGCGGCGCCGTATGTGACGGAACTGCGCACGCAGAACGTCACCGGCACCATGAGCAACAGCAACATCCCCGCCATCGTCACGCCCGCCGGCATGAACTCGGCCTTCGAGCTGAGCACCGTGGTGCGCTTCCAGGAACTGGTGGACGCCCAGACCCCCACCACGGCCCACTTCAGCATGCCGGCCACGCAGTCGGCCGCCATGGACGTCGACTCGCTGCACGCCGGGGTCCAGAACTTCGCCGTCTATTTCGACCGGCTCGCGCCCGTGGGCGGCCCCAACAGCAAGGCCGTGCCCGGCAACGGCACCGGCACCGTGCGCTGCTATGGCACCGGCGTGACCTCGGCCGGCTGCACCGGCGCCGGCGACACCGATGGCGACGGCACGCTGATCCTGTCGGCCCACCTGATCTTCAACGACGCCAGCTTCACGGCCGCCGGCCCGGTCGGCACCGGCTCCTTCGACTCGCGCTTCATGATCGACTACGTCAATCCCCTGTTCCTCGACGTGGTGTCCGGCTCCATCGTGAGCAACAAGGAAACCGGCACCACCAACGTGCCGTCGTTCTTCACGCCGGACGTGATGTGGGATGGCACGGCACCGACCACGGTGCCGGAACTGAAGGTCGATGGATCGGTCAGCTTCACGGCCGTGCCGGAACCGGCCACGCTGGCCCTGATGGGCTTGGGCTTCGCAGGCCTGGCGCTGGGCACCCGCCGCCGGCCCGCCGCGTAGGCGGCCAGCGCCGCTGCCGCTGCCGCTAAGGCGGCGGCATGGCCGGCGATGCGAGCGCCGCCGCCAGCAGGGCCGCGAAGCGCTCGCCGGCCGGGTAGTGGCGAAACTGCTGGGCGATGCGCAAGGCCGCGCCATAAGCGTGCGGCTGGTTCAGCAAGGCATCCACGCCCTGGCGCACGGCGGCGGCCGTGAGCCGGTCGGCCCGCAGCAAGGCGCCGGCGCCGGCCGCCACGATGCCGGCCATGTTGAGGAACTGGTCCAGGTTGCCGGCGATGCCCAGCACCGGCACGGCGGCCATCAGCGCTTGCTGGCTGGTGGGGCTGCCGCCATTGCACACGACCAGGCTGGCGCGCCGGGCCGCCTCGTCGCCCGGCAGGTAGCTGGCCACGCGCGCATTGTCCGGAATGGTTGCGGGCAGGGATTTGCCGGCCGTGGCCGCCACCACCATCACCGGCAATCCGGCCAGCCCCTCCAGCACCGTGGACAGCAGCGTCCCCTGGCCCGAACTGCCCAGCGTCACATACACCACCGGCAATTCCGGCGGCAAGCTGTCCCACCACGGCGGCGGCGCGACGGGCGGCGACCACGTCACCGGCCCCAGGTAGCGGTGGCTGGACGGCATCGCCTGGGGCGGGAACAGTTCCGGGATATCGGCATAGGCGGTCCAGTCGGCATCCGTATAGACGCGCCGCAAATCCCAACCGAGCGCAGGCAGGCCGTGCAGGCGCCGCACGCGGTTCAGCGGCACCGTGTGCGCGGCGAACGCCAGCGGGCGCACCAGCCGGAACAAGCCGTTCGCCAGCGCCAGCGGCAAGTGGCGCGACAACGGTATCGCTGGCACCCGGTAGTGCTGGCGCACATACGGGCTCCAGTAGGCGTTGCTCACCGTGACGTAGGGCACCCGCGCCAGCCGTGCGCTGACCGACAGCGACAGCCGGAAATCGCCGACCACCAGGTCCGGCCGCACCTCGGCCAGCAGCCGCCTGTCGTCTTCCACGTAGCCGCGCAAGGTCGGTTCGTCATAGACGGGCCGGCCCGCGGCCAGCGCGGCCAGAAATTGCGCGCCGGGGATGCTGGCGATGGGCCAATAAGTCAGCGCGCCGCCGGCCAGCATGGCTTGATGGCCGGGCGCGCACGCGAAGTGCACGTCATAGCGCCGCGCATCAAGCGCGCCGGCCAGCGCCAGCGGCCGTCCCACGTGGGCCAGGGTGACCGCCTCGGCCACAAACAAGATCTTCTTGCGCTGCATGCTGCTCGCCTCCCTGCATGCAGCTTGCAGTGCCCGTATCGGCACCATTTGACCTGCCTCAATGGTGAGCCAGATGGCGGGGAACGTGGAGAACAGGAACCTCGCCACAGATGGCAAAACGCTAGGCGCTCGCGGCCATGCCAGGATTAGATGCAGATCAACGTGGGCAACTATCCTGAGCTTATATTTTTCCTCGTAGCACTGTCCGTGCCCATCCCGGTACGGATCACGCGCCGCCGTCGTGGCGCCTTCGTCAGCCTTCCATACCAACAGAGCGCCACAGTGTCGCCAGCCTCATGGCGACTGGAAAAGCCACCATGTTCAATGTCCAAAAAGCAAGCCTGAGCCAGAAACTGACCATGATCGCCGTGCTGTCGACCGGCAGCGCGCTGCTGCTGGTGTTCGCCGTGTTCGTGGCCACCACCGTGCTCAGCCACCGGGACCGCGAGCGGCGCCAGCTGACCTCGCTGGCGGCCGTGATCGGCGCCAGCGCCAGGGATGCGCTGCGGGCGGCCGACCGCCAGCGCGCCGGCCAGGCGCTGGCCGTGCTCACCGTCAGGCAGGACATCGCGCAGGCAGCCCTGTACGCCGCCGACGGCGCCGTGCTGGCCGCCTACCACCCGCCGGCCGCGACGGCGCTGGCCGCGCCGGAGTTGGGTGACGCTGGCCTGGCCGCGCTCGGCGGCGCCGCCCGCAGCCAGGCCAGCGGCAAGCTGTGGGCGCCGGCCCTGCGGCTGACGCTGCCCATCGTTGATGGCGGCCAGCTGGCCGGCGCCGTGATGCTGGAGGCGACCCAGGCCGGCATGTGGCTGGACATCGTGCACTACGTGGGCGCGGCCGGCGTGGCCGTCCTCGTGTCGCTGCTGGTGGCGCTGGTGCTGGCGAGACGCTTTTGCGCCAGCATCGCCGAGCCCGTCACCGGACTGATCGCGGCCGCCCAGCGCGTCACCAGCAGCCAGAGCTATGCGCACCGCCTGCAACACCAGCGCAGCGACGAGCTGGGCTTGCTGATCGACAGCTTCAACAACATGCTGGCCCAGGTCGAAAGCCGCGACGCCAAGCTGGCCCAGTACCGCGACCAGCTGGAGCGCCAGGTGGGCGTGCGCACCGAACAGCTGGAGAAGGCCAAGAACGCGGCCGAGGCGGCCAGCCAGGCCAAGAGCGCGTTCCTGGCCACCATGAGCCATGAAATCCGCACCCCCATGAATGGCGTGCTGGGCATGACGGAATTGCTGCTGGCCACGCCGCTGACGGAGCAGCAGCGCCACTACACGACCATGGTGCAACGCTCCGGTGAGAATTTGCTGGTCATCATCAACGACATCCTCGACTTTTCCAAGATCGAGGCCGGCAAGCTGACCGTCGAATATATTTACTTCAACCTGCGCGAGCTGCTGGACGACATCGACAACGTGTTCGGGCCACAAGCCCAGGCCAAAGGCTTGCGGCTGGAACAGGTGATCGCGCCCCGCATCCCGATCGGCGTGTATGGCGACCCCAACCGGCTGCGCCAGGTCATCGTCAACTTGCTGGGCAACGCCGTCAAGTTCACGGAGACGGGCAAGATCAGCTTGCAGGTGAACCTGATGGACGAAGACGCCCAGGCCGTGGGCTTGCGCTTCGAAGTGCACGACACGGGCATCGGCGTGTCGGGCGAAGCGCGGGCCCGGATTTTCGATTCCTTCTCCCAGGCCGACGGCTCGACCACCCGCAAGCATGGCGGCACCGGCCTCGGGCTGGCCATTTCCAGGCAACTGGTCGAATTAATGGGCGGAAAAATTGGCGTCGACAATGCGCTAACGCAAGGGTCGATCTTTTGGTTCACTGTAAATTTTGACAAGCGCCGCGTCGATACCGGCGATCCCGCGTTCAACCGCAAACTTACCCAGGGGCTCAACGCTTTGATCGTCGATGAACATCCCACCAGCCGGGCCGAGCTGGAACGCTTGCTGGCGAGCTGGCACATGCCATGCGACTACAGCGATGCCGCTACCTGCCTGGAACGGCTGCGGCAGGCGGCCGCGCGTGGCCAGCCTTACGATATGGCCATCCTCGACATGGCTTTGCCGCGCACCAGCGGCCTGGCGCTGGCGGCCGCCATCCGGGCCGACGCGGCGCTGGCCGGCCTCAAGGTACTGTTGCTGAGCACCGAACGCGAGGCAGCCGACAGCGTGCAGCGGCGCGCGGCCGGCGTCGCGTTCCAGTTGATCAAGCCGGCCCGCGAGTGCGACTTGTACGATTGCATCACCGCCAGTCCCGCCGGATCCGGCCAGCTCCGGCTGCCACCACCGCCCACGCGCAGCGAAGCGCTGCGCAGCGCCCCGCTGGCTGCCGAACCGGTGCAACCGTCCGCCAGCCCGGCGCGCCTGCCCCACCCTGCCCCCGCTACCGCCGCTGGCCAGCCCGCGAGCGCGGCCGGCGGCACGGCCATCGCCAGCGCCGCCGCGCCCGCGCGCAAGCGGCGCAAGGTGTTGCTGGCCGAAGATAACCCGGTCAACGTGGAAGTGGCCAGCGCCATGCTGGAAGGCCTGGGACTGGAGGTGCGCCGCGCCGGCAATGGCGCCGAAGCGCTGCGACTGGTGCGGACGGAACATGTCGACCTGGTGCTGATGGATTGCCAGATGCCCGTCATGGATGGTTTTGCCGCCACCTCGGAAATCCGCCGCCACGAACAGCAGCAAGGAGGGGCACGCAGCCTGCCCATCATCGCCATCACCGCCAACGCGCTGCAAGGGGACCGCGAATCGTGCCTGGCGGCCGGCATGGATGACTACCTGAGCAAGCCGTTCACCCAGCAGGCGCTGGGCCAGACCATCGCGCGCTGGCTCAAACTGCCGCGCGCCGTGCTGCAAGGGCCGCTGCGCGCCGCGCCGCCGGTCCGGCCCGGCGCGGCGCCCATGGCCACGGCGTCGCCGGCGCCGGCGCCAGTCACGCCGCCGGCGCCCGCCCCCACGGCGCTGCCGGGCACGCACGACAACATCAACCGCCAGGCGCTGGACAACATCCGCGCCCTCAGTCCTGGCAATGGCAATGCCCTGCTCGAACGGGTGCTGCAAGCCTACGTCAGCGACACCCCCACCCATTTGCAGGCCTTGCGCCAGGCCATCGCCGCGGCCGACGCCAGCAGCGTGCGCAAAGCGGCCCACAGCCTCAAGTCCAGCAGCGCCAATGTGGGCGCGGAGGCGCTGGCGCAAGCGTGCAAGGAAATGGAACAACTGGGGCGCAACGGCAGCACGGTGGGCGCGGCCGACATGCTGGCCGGTATGGAGCGGGAATTCCAGGCCGTGCGCCAGTCGCTGAACACCATCCTGGAAAAGGAAACCTGATATGGCATCGCCTCTCTCCCCCAAACGCGGCCTGGTCCTGGTCGCCGACGACGATCCCGTGATGCGCCTGCTGATGCGCGAAATGCTGGACCAGGTCGGCCTCGACACGCTGGAAGCGCAAGACGGCGCCCAGGCGCTGGCCTGCTATCGCGGCATGGCGCCGGACCTGGTGCTGCTGGACGTGGACATGCCGGCCATGGATGGCTATGCCGTGTGCCGCGCGATCCGGGCCGGGGAAACCCAGGCCAGCGTGCCCATCATCATGGTCACCGGCAGCGACGACCTGGAAGCGGTGACCCTGGCCTATGAAGTGGGGGCGACCGATTTCGTCTCCAAGCCCATCAACTGGCCCATCCTCGGCCACCGGGTGCTGTACGTGCTGCGCGCCAGCGACGCCATCGCCCGCCTGCGCATCGCCGACGCCCAGAACCGGGCCGTGCTGGCCGCCATCCCCGACACCTTTTTCCGCCTCGACCAGCAAGGCTACTACCTCGACTACGAGCAAGGCCACGACGCCAACGGCGGCTTCGCCATCGAGCAATGCGCGGGCCGCCACCTGCGCGACGTGCTGCCGCCCGATATCGCGCAGCGGCTGCTGGAACAGGCGCAAGCCGTGCTTGCACACCAGCAGATCCGTTCGGTCGATTATGAACTGGTGCGGCATGATGCGATCCACCATTTCGAAGCGCGGCTGGTGGCCACCGGCCCGGACGAGGTGCTGGGCCTGGTGCGCGACATCAGCGAGCGCAAGCGCACTGAGGAACAGATACGGCGGCTGGCCTATTGCGACAGCCTGACCGGCATCCCCAACCGGCAAGCGTTCCTGGAAACGCTGGAACGCGAACTGGCCCGCTCGCGCCATGGCGGCCAGAAGTTCGCCGTGCTGTTCATGGACCTCGATTCGTTCAAGCGCATCAACGACACCCTCGGCCACAACGTCGGCGACCATTTGCTGAAAGCCGTCTCGGAACGGCTGCGCGAAACCATACGGCCCAGCGACCTGGTGTCGCGCGCCGAACAGCACGGCAACAACCTGGCGCGGCTGGGCGGCGACGAATTCACCATCCTGATCCCCGACCTGGAGCGGGTCGAGAACGCGCTCAACGTGGCGCACCGGGTCAAGGAAGCGATGCGCCGGCCGTTCCTGATCGAAGGCCATGAAATCTTCGTCACGGCCAGCATCGGCATCTCGCTCTATCCCGAGGATGGCGAGGATTGCAACTCGCTACTCAAGTATGCCGACACGGCCATGTACCACGCCAAGAACTGCGGCAAGAACAACGCCAAGCTGTACAGTTCGTCGCTGACCATGCAGATCATGAGCCACGTCAAGCTGGAAGTGGGCTTGCGCCGCGCCTTGCAGAACAACGAACTGTATCTGCTGTACCAGCCCCAGATCGACGTGCCCAGCGGCCAGATCGTGGGGGTGGAAGCGCTGGTGCGCTGGCGTCATCCGGAACGCGGCATCATCTCGCCCACCGAGTTCATTCCGCTGGCCGAGGAGACGGGCCTGATCGTGCCGATCGGCGAATGGGTGCTGCGCGCGGCCTGCGCCCAGGCACGCGCATGGGCCGACATGGGGCCGCAGCCGGTGCGCATGGCCGTCAACCTGTCGGCCAAGCAATTCAAGGACGACAACCTGACCCAGGTGGTGCTGTCGGCGCTGCAGGAGACGGGGCTGGCGCCCGGCCTGCTGGAACTGGAACTGACGGAAGGCACGCTGATGGACGACGCGCGCGCCACCATGTTCATGCTGGAGCAGTTGCGCGGCATCGGCGTGTATCTGTCGATCGACGACTTCGGCACCGGCTACTCGTCGATGAACTACCTCAAGCGCTTCGACGTGCGCGCGCTCAAGATCGACAAGAGCTTCATCAGCGGCCTGCCGCAGGATTCGGAGAACGCCGCCATCACGCGCGCCATCATCGCCATGGCGCATGGCTTGAAGATGGCGGTGGTGGCCGAAGGGGTGGAGACGGATGAGCAACTGGTGATGCTGGAACACTACGGCTGCGACCTGGCCCAAGGCTATTACCTGGGCCACCCCTCGCCGCCCGAATCGATCACGCTCATGCTCAGCAACCAGTACGCCTTGGCCACGCCGGCCACATCGTGAACCGGCTGGCCCAGGCCGCGAACATCGCACGCTTCGTCGCAAAACTGCCGGCCAATGCACGGGCGACCGTGCAATGCCGGCCGCTGCCCAACGGTGGCGTTGCCACGCAGGCCACCTCCGCAGGCCGGGTGACGGGTTCGTTTGCCGTCTACGAAAAGCAGATCGACGCTGACGGGGTGACAATCCAATACAGCAAGACCACCTACGATCCGTTTGGGATTATCATCAACGTGAAGGACAAACTGGCGGGAGGCGTGTTCCCATGATCGCGGTGGAAAATGAACGGTTGGAACTGGTACGGCGGCTCCTGGCCTGCGCCCAGCCTTTGCAGGCCACCCTGTCCACGCTGGCCGCCATGGGCTGGGATTATGACGGCCTGCCCGTGCTATTGACGGAAAACCATATCGCCGCCGTGCTGCGCCGTTTCCTGGCCGGCGGCCTGTCCCCCATGGAGGTCGATACCTGGGCCAACGCCGTGGAGGGACGGGATGACATCGCCGCGGCGTCCGCCAGCGAGCACAGGATTTCCGCTGTCATTCATGAGCTTGCCAATCCCGCGCTATATCAGCCGCTGACACCCGCCAGGGCCAGCGCCCTGCTCGTGGAACTGGCCGCCGGCTAAGGTGACGCTGTAACGCCTACAACACCTTGTCCTGCCGCAAGGCGGCGATGTCCTGCGCGCTGTAGCCGAGCGCGGCCAGCACTTCATCGTTGTGCTGGCCCAGCGCCGGCCCCATCCACTTGGTGTGGCCCGGCGTGGCCGACAGCTTGGGCGAGATGGCCGGCAGCTTGACGGGCGTACCGTCGGGGAAGTGGTGCTGCTCGAACATCTCGCGCGCGAGAAATTGCGGGTCGCTCATCATGTCGCGCACCGAGTAGATCTTGCTGGACGGGACGTCGGCCGCCTTCAGCACGGCCAGCGCGCTATCGATGTCCTGGGTGTCGCACCAGGACTGGATCGCCTGGTCGATCTCGGCCGTGCGCGGCACGCGGCCATCGTTGCGGGCCAGTTGCGGATCGCCGGCCAGGTCGATGCGGCCGATGGCCAGCATCAATCGCTTGAAGATGGCGTCGCCATTGCCGGCGATGACGATGTTGTCGCCATCGCGCGTGGTGTAGGTGTTCGATGGCACGATGCCGGGCAGCGCGCCGCCCGTGCGCTCGCGGATCACGCCGGCCTGGTCATATTCCGGCACCAGCGATTCCATCAGGTTGAACACGGATTCGTACAGGGCCACGTCCACCATCTGGCCTTCGCCCCGTTCGCGCCCGCCGGTGGCGTCGCGGTGGCGCAGCGCCATCATGGCGCCGATCACGCCATGCAGGGCGGCCACGGAATCGCCGATCGAGATGCCCACCCGCAGCGGCGGGCGGTCCGGGAAGCCGGACACATAGCGCAGCCCGCCCATCGACTCGCCGACAGCGCCAAAGCCGGGCAAGTCCTTCATCGGCCCGGTCTGGCCGAAGCCCGACAGGCGCACCATGATGGTGGCCGGGTTGACGGCCTTGAGCTGCTCGTAGCCCAGATCCCACTTCTCCAGCACGCCCGGCCGGTAGTTCTCGATGATGATGTCGGCCTCCAGCGCCAGCTGGCGCGCAATGGCGCGCCCGCGTTCATCCTTCATGTTGAGCGTGACGCTCTTCTTGTTACGCGCCTGCACCGACCACCACAGCGAGGTGCCATCCTTGAGCACGCGCCACTGGCGAATCGGATCGCCGCCTTCGGGCGCTTCGATCTTGATCACCTCGGCGCCGAATTCGGCCAGCATGCGGGCGCAGAACGGCCCCGCGATCAGGGTGCCCAGTTCCAGGACTTTGATGCCGGCCAGCGGCCCGGCCAGGTTAGCTGCGGATGTCGTCATGTGGTGGTGGGAAAGTGATGGGTTCAGGTACTGCGGCGGTCCAGCATGGCGCGCGCAATGGTGCCCGCGTCGACATACTCCAGTTCGCCGCCCACGGGCACGCCGCGCGCCAGCCGGCTCACGTTAAGGCCGCGCGCCTTCAGCATTTCGCTGATGTAGTGCGCGGTCGCCTCGCCTTCATTGGTGAAATTGGTGGCCAGCACCACTTCGCTGACCACGCCGTCGCTGGCCCGCGCCAGCAGTTTTTCCAGGTGGATGTCCTTGGGGCCGATGCCATCCAGCGGCGAGAGCCGGCCCATCAGCACGAAGTACAGGCCCTTGTAGGTCAGCGTCTGTTCTATCATCAGCTGGTCGGCCGGCGTTTCCACAACGCACAGCAGGCGGCGGTCGCGCTGCTCATCGTCGCAGGTGGCGCACACCTCCTCTTCCGTGAAGGTGTTGCACAAGGCGCAGTGGTGCACGGCCTCCACGGCCTGGTGCAGGGCGCGCGACAGCATGTCGGCCCCTTCGCGGTCGTGCTGCAGCAGGTGGAAGGCCATGCGCTGGGCCGACTTGGGGCCGATGCCGGGCAGGCGGCGCAACGCTTCCGTCAGGAATTCTAGCGACTTGGACATGACTTGGACCTGCGCTCAGTCCTGGCGAAACGCGCTCAGGGCATCGACCGCCATGGTGGGGATGAATTCCTTGATCTCGTAACTGGCCGCGCCGGCTTCGTTGAACGGATCGAGTTCGATCACGGCCTCGATGTCGGCGCGGCTATCGGCCGTGGCCAGGATCACGCCGCCGGTGCGCGGCACCAGGCGGCCCGACATCAGGAAGGTGCCGTTATCGTACTGCTCACGCAAGAATTCCCGGTGCGCGCCGAGCAGCGCATCGATCTGCTCGGCCGGCTTCAAATACGTGAGCGTGATGATGAACATGGCAGTCGGGACGACTTCAGAAAGGCATCTTGAAGCCGGCCGGCAGGTTCATGCCGGCCGTCAGGCCGCCCATCTTCTCGGCGGAGGTCGCTTCTGCCTTGCGGACGGCGTCGTTGAAGGCGGCGGCCACCAGGTCTTCCAGCATGTCCTTGTCGTCGGCCAGCAGCGACGGGTCGATCGAGACGCGCTTCACGTCGTTCTTGCAGGTCATCACCACCTTCACCAGGCCGGCGCCGGACTGGCCTTCCACTTCGATCAGGGCCAGCTGTTCCTGGGCCTTCTTCATGTTGTCCTGCATCGCTTGCGCCTGCTTCATCAGGCCGGCCAGTTGGTTCTTCATCATGGTGGAATTCTCCGTCAATTAAGGAAAGTTGGTTTCGTCAGTTCGCGGCCGGCGCCGTTTGCGGCGGCGGCACGATGGAGCCTGGCACCACGAAGGCGCCGAACTCGCGGATCATGCTGTTCACAAAGGGGTCGTTGGCGACGGTTTCCTCGGCGGCGCGCTGGCACGCCTCGCGGAACGCCTGCGCTTCCGCACTGGCCGTGTACCACGCCGGCCCCAGTTCCGCATCCACCCGCACGGCGCGGCCGAAGCGTTCGGTCAGCGCCACCGTCAGCTTCTCCACGTTGCCTGGCGTGCGCCACGTTTCGATCGGTACCTTGAGCTTGAACACGGCGGCATTGCCATCGATGGTGCAGCTGACCAGTTCGGCCTGCATGGCCAGTTGCTGGGCCACCCCGCGCAGCGGCAAGGCGGCGGCCACTGCCGGCCAGTTGCCGTCCCAGTTCAGTTCGGGCACCGGCGTGATCACGTAGGCATACGGCGCCTTGGCCGGCGGCGGCGCCGGGCGGGCCGCTGGCGCGGCCTGCTGCTGGCCACCATGGCTGCCCTGCGCGCTGGCTGCCGCCATGTCGCCGGCATCGGCCGGCCCGGTCATGGCCACGGCCGTGTCATCGGAAAACTCCGTCACCCAGGGTGGCAAGTCATCCTCGGGATCGGCCTGCTTCGGAACGGGTGCCGCGTGCGGTTGTGGTGGACGCGATGCCGCCTGTTGCGGCGCGACCTGGCGTACCGGCGCTTCCAGCACCGCCGTGTTGCCTTCTGCCGCCATCGACGGCGGCATGTCTTCCCACGGCGCCGGGCCACGCGCTACGGTGGGCGCGCCGTGGGACGGCATTGATGGCGCTTGCGACGGCATCGCGCTTGCGGAAGCGGAAGGCGCAGCCGAAGCGAGCGGTGCGGACGATCCCGCCGCGGACGGCGCGGCCGACGGATAAGACGCGGGCGACGCAGGCACCGACGGTGCGGACGCGGCGGGCGCAGTATGGCTTGCTGCGCTCGACGTCGCGCCCGTCGATGGCGCCGCTGCGGGCGCCGCCGCCGGGGCTGGCGCGCTGGCCGGCGGCAAGGGACGGGCGCCGCCGGTAGCCGCCTTGGAGGCGGCACGCGCCGCTTCCAGGGCGGCATTGATGGCGGCGCGGGCCGGGCTCACGGGGCCGTTCGACGCGGCCGGCGCCGCAGCGGGCGCGGCGGCCGGTGCCGCAGCGGCTGGCGGCGGCATGGCGGCCGGGGACGCTGCCGCAGGCGTGGCAGCGTCGGTGGCGCCATCGGCGCCAGCGCGGCCTGCGCCCTGCTCCGCCCACGCGGCGGCGGCCGGATGATCGGCCGCTTGCGCTGGCGCCGCAGCGGCTGCCGCTGGCTGCGCGGCAAACGATGGTGCCGCTGCTGCGGCCACTTGCGGTGCCGGCGCGGACGGTGGCGACACTGGCGCGGCGACGTGCGGCATCGCCGTGGATGGCCGCGCCGCGGGTACGGCGGCGTCGGCGCGCGCCATGGCGGCGGCCGCGCCGGCCACCACGGCTGGCGGCGTCACGCTGGCGTGGCTGGCGTTGACATGTGCGGCCGCGCGCGCGGCCGGTGCGGCGGGCGCGGCGGCGGCACGCGCGGCGGCCATGGCGGCCGGACGCGACATTGCCGGCGCGGCAGCGGGCACACCTTCGGCGCCGCCTACGCCGGGCCGAAAGGCCAGCATGCGCAGCAGCGTCATCGAGAAGCCCGCGTATTCATCGGGCGCCAGGCCCAGTTCATTGCGGCCATGGACGGCGATCTGGTAGAACAGTTGCACTTCTTCCGCGTCGAAGGCGGCGGCCAGGCGCGTGATGTCGGCATACTCGGGCAAGTCCGACGGCAGCGCGGCCGGCACCGTCTGCGCCAGCGCGATCCGGTGCAGCAAGGTGCCCAGGTCCTGCAAGGCACCGTTGTAGGACAGGCTGCGCGTGGCCATCTCGTCGGCCACGGCCAGCAGGTCGGTACCGTCCTGGTTGGCCAGCGCGTCGAGCAGGCGCACCAGGTAGGATTGGTCGAGCGCGCCCAGCATGCCTTGCACGGCGTCCAGCGTCACTTCCCCGGCAGCATAGGCGATGGCCTGGTCCGTCAGCGACAGCGCGTCGCGCATGGAACCGTGGGCGCCTTGCGCCAGCAAACGCAAGGCTGGCTGTTCGAAACTGATGCCTTCCTGGCCCAGGATGTTGTCCAGGTGGCTGATGATGTGGCCGGGCGGCATCTGCTTGAGGTTGAACTGCAGGCAGCGCGACAGCACCGTGACGGGAATTTTTTGCGGGTCGGTCGTCGCCAGGATGAACTTGACGTGCTCGGGCGGTTCCTCCAGCGTCTTCAGCATCGCGTTGAAGGCGTGGTTGGTCAGCATGTGCACTTCGTCGATCATGTAGACCTTGAAGCGGGCGTTGGTGGGCGCGTACACGGCCTGTTCCAGCAACTGCGCCATTTCATCGACGCCACGGTTGGACGCCGCGTCCATCTCTATATAGTCAACGAAGCGGCCGGCGTCGATCGCCGTGCACGCCTCGCACACGCCGCACGGGGTGGCGGTGATGCCGCCGTTGCCATCCGGGCCGATGCAGTTGAGCGACTTGGCCAGGATGCGCGACAGCGTGGTCTTGCCCACGCCGCGGGTGCCGGTGAACAGATACGCATGGTGCAGGCGGCCACTGTGCAGCGCGTGCGTGAGCGCGCGCACGACGTGCTCCTGGCCGACGAGCGTTTCGAAGTTCCGGGGACGGTATTTACGGGCGAGGACTTGATAGGACATGCTGAGATTTTACCGTAGATAGCTGGGGTGCGGGACAGTCCCGCGTGGGGAGCTGGCGCCGCGTCAGCGGGCGCACCGAAAGGGCAATTGTAGCAAGCCGCTATCGGCTTGGCTAACGCGGGCGACCCTGGCCATGAATGCCGGTCGCCAGAAACGAAAAAAGCCGCCGCAGCAGCTTTTTTCAAGAATGAGGGAGGCGAGCCTGATCTGCGGCACTTATGGTGAACGGCCGTGGCTGCTTCGTTCCCGACCTGACCAGGTTAGCCATGCCACAATGCGCAGGGGCCCGCCAGCCGCCATTATAACCGAGCCTGCGCCTTCGTGGGAAGGAATGGCTCCCTTCCCCGCTTTTTTACAATCCCAACTGCTGCCAGATGCCGTCCACCCGCGCTTTCACTTCCGGCGTCATGGTAATGGTGGTGCCCCACTCGCGGCTGGTCTCGCCCGGCCACTTGTTGGTGGCATCGATCCCCATCTTGCTGCCCAGGCCGCTCACTGGCGAGGCGAAGTCCAGGTAATCGATGGGCGTGTTGTCGACCAGCGTCGTGTCGCGCGTGGGATCGACGCGGGTCGTGATGGCCCAGATGACTTCCTTCCAGTCGCGGATATTGACGTCCTCGTCCACCACCACGATGAACTTGGTATACATGAACTGGCGCAGGAAACTCCACACGCCGAACATCACCCGCTTGGCGTGGCCGGCGTACTGCTTGCGGATCTGCACCACGGCCATGCGGTAGCTGCAGCCTTCGGGCGGCAAGTAGAAATCCGTGATTTCCGTGAACTGCTTTTGCAGCAGCGGCACGAACACTTCATTGAGCGCCAGCCCCAGCACGGCCGGCTCATCGGGCGGCTTGCCCGTGTAGGTCGAGTGATAGATGGGATCGCGGCGCATCGTGATGCGGTCGATCGTGAACACGGGGAAGCTATCCTGCTCATTGTAATAGCCGGTGTGGTCGCCATATGGCCCCTCCAGCGCATGCTCGTAGCCCGACGGATGGTTTTCATCGGGGTAGATATGGCCTTCGAGCACGATCTCGGCCGATGCCGGCACGCGCAGTTCGCTGCCGATGGCCTTGACCAGCTCCGTGCGGCTGCCGCGCAGCAAGCCGGCGAACTGGTATTCGGACAGGCTGTCGGGCACGGGCGTGACCGCGCCCAGGATGGTGGCCGGGTCCGCGCCCAGCGCCACGCAGACCGGATAGGGCTTGCCCTTGCTCTGGATCGCATGTTCGCGGAAGTCCAGCGCCCCGCCCCGGTGCGCCAGCCAGCGCATGATGACCTTGTTCGGACCCAGCACCTGCTGGCGATAGATGCCCAGGTTCTGGCGCTTCTTGTTCGGCCCCTTGGTGATCACCAGACCCCACGTGATGAGCGGCGCCACATCGCCGGGCCAGCAATGCTGGATCGGCAGGCGGCCCAGGTCCACGTCGGCGCCTTCCCACACGATTTCCTGGCACGGCGCGCCGCGCATTTCCTTGGGCGACATATCCCACACCGCCTTGACCAGCGAGCCCAGGCCCAGCAAATCCTTGAAATCGCGTGGCGGTTCCGGCTCCTTCAGGCGCGCCAGCACATGGCCGATCTTGCGCAATTCACTAATATCTTCCGCACCCATGCCCAGCGCCACGCGGCGCGTGGTGCCGAACAAATTACCGAGCACAGGCATGCTGTGGCCGGTCGGATTCTGGAACAGCAAGGCCGGTCCGCCGGCCCGCAAAGTACGGTCGCACACCTCCGTCATCTCCAACATCGGCGAAACGGGTACGGAAACAGGCCTAAGTTCGCCCAATTGTTGAAGCTGAGAAATAAAATCTCGCAAATCCGAATATTTCATGACTTTTTAATTTTTTTTGACTGTGAACCACATTGCTCAAAAATCCAGGACAAGTGGTTGATTTTATTGGTTTTCCGCTTAATGCAAGCAAAAAAGTAAGATTTATAAGTTATAAGAGGCAAATTCGTTAGTATTGACTTGATATAAAACGGCTTCTACAATTTGCCCTACTTGATGAGGACACGGCCCAATGGCCCAAAAAAGTTGTCACTCATTCATTCACGGAGTCGGGGCTCCACATGACATTTTAAGGAGTGTTTTCAAAAGGCGTCTGCCTTACCCCCGAAAAAAGTTGTATTGCCACTGATTGAATACCACAGGGAAAGATCAGCTCAAGCAAGCAATGACGGCGTCCAACGCGCGCTCCCAGCGGCGACGGACGAGGCTATTTCTGATGCACGGCATTAGCGATTCCAAGGCTGCGTTCGACGCGGCGGGGGAGCGCTCGTTACGGACATTTCAGGGGATTTCTATGACTAATCGTTTTACTGCGGCAACAAAGTTTGCCCGACAACTGGCCAGCCAGCCAGCCGCGTGGTTCGCCACGACGCGCGTATCGGCCCGTGGCGTGCTCACGACAGCACAACACACCTTGACTGTATTGGGTATCTCGGCCCTGGTGGTCGTCGCTGTCCTGTTCGCACGGCCTGAACTGGCCAAGCAACTGAGCCAGAGTTTCCTGCAAGAACCGGCCGCCGAAGTGGCCGCCGTCACCGCCCCACCGCTGTCCGAACTGATGGAAGTACCGGCCACCGCCCCCGTGGTCAACAACGCGCCGCTGACGGCCGAGGAAAAGGCCCTGCTGGGCACAAAGAAGCAACAACAATGGGTGACCTCCTGGCTGTCCAAGCGCTACCGCGTGGCCGGCGACGCCGCCAACATGCTGGTCTCGACGGCTTACCTGACGGCCCGTGAAATCAAGCTGGACCCGCTGCTGATCCTGGCCGTGATGGCCATCGAATCGGGCCTGAACCCGTTCGCGGAAAGCCCGGTCGGTGCGCAAGGCCTGATGCAAGTAATGTCCAAAGTGCATCATGACAAGTTCCAGGAAATGGGCGGCGTGCAAGCGGCCCTGAACCCGGTGGCCAACATCCGCGTCGGCTCGCTGATCCTGAAAGATTACGTGACCCGTGGCGGCTCGGTGGAAGCCGGCCTGAAGACCTACGTGGGCGCTGCCGCGTTCGAGACGGACGACGGCTACGGTTCGCGCGTGCTGGCCGAATACAACCGCCTGAAACAGGTTTCGGCCGGCAAGAAGGTGCCGATCACCACGCCGATGATGGCCGCCGCCCCCGCGCCGGCAGCCCAGAAAGACCCGGCCGTGGCCAGCAACGACAAGATTGGCAAGGCCGACCAGCAGATCGCCGGCCTGTAAGCGTCCGCCCTGCCCCGCAGCATCCGAAGCCACCGTCCAGGTGGCTTTTTTTCGCCCGAAGCAACAGCGGCTGACTCCCCGCCTCGGCGCCAGAATCTGCCCGGGTCTGCCCGTTCGCTGACGGCCCATGAAAAAAAAAGCCACCGCAGGTTGCCCTGGGGTGGCTTTTTTTACTGACGGGACTGGCCCGTGCCGCTTAGCGCTTCTTGTCGGCCGCCACTTCGTCGGGGCGGATCTTGGCGGCCAGCTTGTCCAGCACGCCGTTCACGTATTTGTGGCCATCGATGCCGCCGAACGACTTGGTCAGCTCCACCGCTTCGTTGATCACGACGCGGTACGGGATTTCCAGGTTGTTCTTCAGCTCGAACGCGCCGATCAGCAGCACGGCGTGCTCCACGGGCGACAGCTCGGCGATGCCACGGTCGACCAGCGGCGCGAATGTCTCGCGCAGGGCCACGGAATCCTTGATCGCGCCGTACAGCAAGGCGCTGAAATGGTCGCCATCGGCTTTATCGAAGCCGTGCGCGCCACGGATGTTGTTGACCACGGTGGTCGCGTCTTCATTGTTCAGCAGCCACTGATACAAACCCTGCAACGCAAACTCGCGCGCGCGATGGCGCGGCGTACGATTCTTGCTGGGGTTGGCGTGCAAAGTTTTCTCTGTCATGGTTTCCTACCTGTTCTCATTACTAACACTACAAACTACACATGCGGCCGCCGCGCCCGCTTGTGGCGGGCGCGGCATGCCGTTCTTACTCTTCGTCGTCGCCGTCCTGGTTCAGCTCTTCCAGTGCGATGGTCAGGTTGGCCATCTCGACGGCCACGCGGGCCGCGTCGGCGCCCTTGACGGCCATGCGCACTTCAGCCTGCTCGTCGTTCTCGGTGGTCAGCACGGCGTTGGCGATCGGGATGCCATAGTCCAGGCCGATGCGGGTGATGCCGGCGCCCGATTCATTCGACACCAGTTCGAAGTGGTAGGTTTCGCCACGGATCACGGCGCCCAACGCGATCAGCGCGTCGAACTGCTGCGATTCGGCCATCTTTTGCAGGATCAGCGGGATTTCCAGCGCGCCCGGCACGGTCACGTGCAGCACGTCTTCATCGGCGACGCCCAGGTGCTTGAGCTCGGCCAGGCAGGCCGACAGCAGGCCGTGGCACACGTCCTCGTTGAAACGGGCCTGGACGATACCGACGCGCAAACCGTCGCCGGACATATTGGTTTCGTAGCTACCTACGGTCATGGCATACCTCTTCTTGATGTGGGGTGATGTGTGATCTGGGGTGTTATTGCTGCGGCTTGGTCATATAGCCCGTCACTTCCAGGTTGAAGCCTGTCATCGACGGCATCTTGCGCGGGCTGGCCAGCAGTTGCATCTTGCACACGCCGAGCTCACGCAGGATCTGCGCGCCGATACCGTAGCTGCGCAGGTCCATGCTGGCGGCGCGGCCCTTCGGCTTGGTTTCCGGCTGATCCAGCGCGGCGAACTGGGCGAACAGCTGGTCGGCCGTTTCCTCGCAGTTCAGCAGCACGATCACGCCACGGTCGGCGGCCTTGATGGCAGCCAGCGAGGACGTGATGTTCCACGAGTGCGTGGTCGCTTCCGATTCCAGCAAGTCCAGGATGGAGACGGGCTGGTGCACGCGCACCAGCGCCTCCTTGCCCGGTCCCATTTCGCCGTGCACCAGCGCCAGGTGGGCCGAACCGCTGGGCTTGTCGCGGAAGGCGATCATGCGGAAGCTGCCCTGGGCCGTGTGCAAGGGACGCTCGGCGATGCGCTCGACCAGGCTTTCGTTCTGGCTGCGGTAGTGGATCAGGTCGGCGATGGTGCCGATCTTCAGGCCGTGTTCCTTGGCGAATTCCAGCAAGTCCGGCAGGCGCGCCATGGTGCCGTCGTCCTTCATGATCTCGCAGATCACGGAGGCCGGGGTCAGGCCGGCCATGGCCGTCAGGTCGCAACCGGCTTCGGTATGGCCGGCGCGCATCAGCACGCCACCCTTTTGCGCCTTCAGCGGGAAGATATGGCCGGGCTGCACGATGTCGGCCGGCGTGGTGCCCTTGGCCACCGCCACCTGGATGGTCTTGGCGCGGTCGGCGGCGGAAATGCCGGTCGTCACACCTTCGGCCGCTTCGATCGAGACGGTGAAGTTGGTGCCGAAGGCGGTCCCGTTGCGGGTCGACATCATCGACAGGTTCAGCTGGTCGCAGCGCTCCTCGGTCAGGGTCAGGCAGACCAGGCCGCGCGCGTGCTTGACCATGAAGTTGATCGCTTCTGGGGTAACAAAATCGGCGGCGAGCACCAGGTCGCCCTCGTTTTCGCGGTCTTCTTCATCCACCAATATCACCATGCGGCCAGCGCGCAGTTCGGCGACGATTTCTTCGGTGCTGGAAATTGACATTTTTAATCCTTAGTAGCTGAGCAAGAACTTTTCTTAACCTGCTATTTTAAAGGATTTTGGCCCCTCCCACCGGCCAAACCTGGCTTTTATCCCGCTTCGCCCCCGCATGTCGCCGTTTTCGGGCCGTATTTCCCGGCCATCAGACCAGCACCTGGCGGCTCTGGCGCAAGAACGCGTGCACCTGCGCCTCGATGGCCGGCTCCACCATCGTCTGCGGCCGCCGTCCGTGCGGACAAGGCAGGCTGGGCGTCGTCCCGAACAGGCGGCAGATCAGCGGCCGTTCCTCGTAGGCGCCGCAGCCCGATGGCTGCAAGTGCGGACAACTCCAGTCAGCCAGCGCGCGCTCACGTTCCTCGGCACTGCGCGCAGGCAGGCGCGCCATTTCCTCGCTGGACGCGGTGACGGGGCCGCAGCAGTCGTGGCAGCCCGGCACGCATGCGAAGGCCGGGATCCGGCGGCGCAGGAAACGCAACTGGTAAACGCGGTCGTTCATGACTGGCGGCAATCAGAAATCATTATCATCCCATGATAATAGGAACATCATAAAAAGCAGGTAAAATACTATCCCGACGACCTACAGGGCGGCCTGCCGAAGTACCCCAACCATGCAGAATCCACAGCGCGACGACGAAATCACCCTCCCACCCCGCTTCGAAGACGTGATCAAGGACAGCGGCGGCCTGCCGTTCACCTTCGATTATGGCGACATGCGCACGCTGCACTTCGATGAACGCTTCATCCAGAGCGCCATGCGCATCTCCCAGCCCGACGAGCTGCTGCTGAGCTACACGCGCGCCATGATGGGCTTCCTGCTGTTCCATCCACAACCGCGCCACATCCTCATGATAGGCCTGGGCGGCGGTTCGCTGGCCAAATATTGCTACCGTCACTTGCCGGCCACCCGCATCACCGTGGTCGAACTGGACCCGGCCATTATCGCCCTGCGCGGCCGTTTCCATGTGCCCGATAACGATGCCCGCTTCCAGGTGGTGCAGGCCGACGCGATCGACTACGTGGCCGCGCTGCGCGAGCCGGTCGATGTCATCGTGCACGACGGCTACGGCCCGGACGGCCTGCCGGCCCCGCTCAGCAGCACGCCGTTCTACCGCCAATGCCGCAAGGCGCTGGCGCCCGGTGGCGTGCTGGTGTCCAACCTGTGGGGCGAGGACCTGGACTTGCTGCCCGCCATGCAGCGTCTCCACAGCGTATTCGAGGCGCAGTTATGGTGGTGCAACGCCCAGTATTGCCTGAACCGTATCGTATTCTCGTGCAAGGACTTCGACGCCGACGCGTTCCAGTCCTCGCTGGCGCAGCGCGCCGTGCACCAGGAACTGCGGCATGGCGAACTGGGCCTGTGCCAGCTGGCGCAATGCCTGTCCACCTCGGCCGGCCGCAGCCAGGCCGATTTCGAGGCCATCGCCGGCAACGATATGTACGCCGCCTACATGGGCGAGCACGCCGCCGGCTGACCTTTCAACGACGCCATCAGCCGCGCCGGCCGGCCCAGGCCACGACCGCGCGCGCCAGCAGCCGGTTCAGCGGCGCGCTCAGGCCGCGCGTGGCAGCCACCAGGTGGCGCACCAGGACGGCCCGGCCCGGCACCAACGATGGCGCCGGCGCCTTGACGGCGAACTTGACCCGGTTGCCATACGACATACCCCGGAAGCCGCACACGCGGCCGGCGAAGACCTCGCGCAAGCGGCGCAGCACGCCGGGAAAATCGCGGTCGTTGGCATGCAGGTTGGCCACCAGCACGCCGCCGGGCCGCAAGGCGCGCAGGCAACTGGCGTAAAACGCCGCGCTGCCCAGCGCCGGCGGCATGCCGTTCACATCGTAGCCATCCACCACCAGCACGTCGAATCGCGCCGCGTGGGTGGCGATCACGTCCACCGCGTCGCCCTGGACGACACGAAACCGCGGACCGTCCGGCGGTACGGCGAATTGCGCGCGCACGGCGATCACTTCCGGATCGAGCTCGACGACCGTCACATCGGCTTCGGGCAAGTGGCGATGGCAGAACTTGGCCAGCGAGCCGCCGCCCAGCCCCACCATGAGAATGCTGCGCGGACGCGGCACGAACAGCAGGAAACACATCATGGCGCGCGTGTAGGCCAGCGTCAGCGCCTGCGGGCGCGACAGCAGCATTTCACTTTGGATGGCGCCGTCGCCAAACAGCAATGTACGGGTGTCGCCATCGGTCAGGATGATCGGTTTGCGGCGTGGCGGGAGGTTGGGGGCGGACATGGAAGCAGGCACAGGCGGGTAACGCGGTTGTTAAATCAAATTACAACAGCATTATAATGAAATTACCCTGCCCTACTTCAATTCACGGCTCAGGCATGTTTGCGGAAGCGCCGCCAGCGCACCACGACATCGTCCATCACAGGGATGATGGCCAGCGCCAGCAGCAGCGCCGACAGCGGCACGGTCGAGGCGAAACCGATGTGCTTGAAGCCCAGCGCGCCCACCACGCCGCCCACGAAGAACATGCCGAGCAAGGCGATGAGCAGCTTGAGCCGGTCGCGGTTGGCCATCACCTTGGGCTGGACCGTGTGGTCATGCTCCATGTTCCAGTAGACCAGCTTGCCCAGTTCGATCCCCAGGTCCGTCACCAGGCCGGTGACGTGGGTGGTGCGGATCTCGGACTTGGAAATCTTGGTGATGATGGCGTTCTGCAGCCCCATGATGTAGCACAGCAGCATGACGGTGACGGGCACGAACAGCCCCATCTGCAAGGACAGGTTGGCGCCGAGCAAACCGAAGCACAGCAACAGGGCCGCCTCCAGCAGCAGCGACAGCGCGTATTCGCTGTGCAGGTGCTGGCGCCGCGCCCAGTTGATCAGAATGGCCGAACTGGCCGCGCCGGTCAGGAAGGACACGATGGCACCCAAGCCCGACAGGGCCAGCGTCACATTGCCCATCGCCAGATCGTCGGCCATCGACGACACCACGCCCGTCATGTGGGACGTGTAGCGGCGCACGGCGAGAAAGCCACCGGCGTTGGTGGCGCCGGCCACAAAGGTCAGCACCAGCCCCAGCAGCTGGTTCGCCTCGGTGGTGCGCTTGCGGCCGGACAGGCGGCGCAGAAACAGGATGGCCATAATCGCTCGTCAACGTTGCGCTGTCGGCCGAGCCGCAGCTTGTACCCCAACAGGAACAACATACAGGAACAACATACGTCAGCTGAGGCCAATTTGCCGGGAAAACTGCCCGGTGTGGCGTCCACGCCTCAAAAAACACGCACACTGCATGCACATGATATTAACATCTAACCAGAGTAATGCGGGCTGATCTGGCCGTTTCAAGAGCAGGCCGCCATGATAATTCGATTACAATGCAGTTTTTTGACTCGCCAACCCTGCGCCATGGAAACCAAATCCGCCCGCCTGACGATATTGATCGATCCAGTGAAGAAGAAAGCGTTTGAAGAATTATGCGCGGCACAAGACCTGACGCCATCGCAAGTGGTGCGCCAGCTGATCCGTGGCTACCTCGACAAGCACGGCGTGTCCTACGCCACCAAAAGCAAGATCAAAGGCGCCCTGGTCAGCGACGACTAAAAAAAACGGGGTCAGGTCATGCCCTCACGCAATTGCGCGACGGCATGACCTGACCCCGGTTTTTTGCATTCAGTCCGCTTTTACTTCAGCGACAGCATGCGCTCGACGTAGCGCGCGATCAGGTCCACTTCCAGGTTGACCTTGGCGCCGGGCTTGAGGTGCTTGAGCGTGGTCATGGCGATCGTGTGCGGGATCAGGTTGATGGAGAACTGGCACACCAGCTGTTCGCCGCTGCCGATATCGGTCACGCGGTTGACCGTCAGCGATACGCCATTGACGACGATGGAGCCCTTGAACGCCAGATACTTGGCCAGCTCGTGCGGCGCTTCGATCACCAGCTCCCATGACTCGCCGACGGCTTCGAACTTGCGCACCACGCCCAGGCCGTCGACGTGGCCCGACACCAGGTGGCCGCCCAGCCGTTCGGCCAGCGTGAGCGCTTTTTCCAGGTTCACTTCCGTGGTCGTGTCCAGGCCCACGGTGCAGTTCAGGCTTTCACGCGACACATCGACCACGAAGCTGTCATTGGTCTTTTCCACCACCGTCATGCAGGCGCCGTTGATGGCGATCGAGTCGCCCAGGGCCACGTCGGCCAGCGGCAGGCCGCCCGCATTGACGTGCAGGCGCACGCCCGCTTCCAGGCCGCCAGCCAGCGGCTGCACGGATTCAATTTTGCCGATGGCGGCGACGATTCCAGTAAACATGCGATACCAATCTTAAAGTGGGTTGAATCTGGCAAGGATACGCAAATCGGCGCCGATTTGCTTAACCTCGTGAAATTTGAGCGTGTACTTGCGCGACAGGTCCGTCAGCGCCGGCAAGGCGAACATGCCCTGCGCATCGCCCAGCAGCACGGGCGCCAGGTAGACCAGCAATTCGTCCACGCAGCCTTCGCGGATCAGCGAGCCGTTGAGCTTGCCGCCGGCCTCCACGTGCAACTCGTTGATCTGGCGCCGGCCCAGCTCGCGCATCAGTTCGGGCAAGTCAACCTTGCCGGCCGCGTTGGGCAGCACGATGATCTCGGCGCCGGCCGCGCGCAATGCCGCTTCCTTCTCCGGGTCGGATACGGCGGCCACGATCCAGGTGCCGCCGCCCTCCAGCACGCGCGCTGTCGGATCGATGTCGAGCTTGCTGTCAACGACGATGCGGCGCGGCTGGCGCGGCGTGTCCACGGCCCGCACGTTGAGCTGGGGATCGTCGGCCTTGACGGTACCGATGCCGGTCAGGATGGCGCACGCGCGCGCGCGCCACGCGTGGCCGTCGGCGCGCGCTTCCGGCCCCGTGATCCACTGGCTCTGGCCGTTGTGCAGGGCCGTCATGCCATCGAGGCTGGCAGCCGACTTCATGCGCACCCACGGCAAGCCGCGCCGCATGCGCGAGAAGAAGCCGATGTTCATTTCATGGGCCGCGTCGGCCAGCACGCCGGACGAAACGGCGATACCGGCCGCCGCCAGCTTGGCCAGGCCCTGCCCCGCCACCAGCGGGTTGGGGTCTTCCATGGCCGCCACCACGCGGCCCAAGCCGGCGCGCACCAGCGCGTCCGAACACGGCGGCGTGCGGCCGTAATGGTTGCACGGCTCCAGCGTGACGTAGGCGGTGGCACCGCGCACGTCGTGGCCACGCGCCTGTGCATCCTTGAGGGCCTGGATCTCGGCATGGTCGAATCCGGCTGCCTGGGTCACGCCGGCGCCGATCACCTGGCCATCGCGCACGATCACGCACCCGATGCGCGGATTGGGCGCGGTGGTGTAAATGCCCTTGGCGGCCCATTCCAGGGCCAGCGTCATGCCGTCGAGGTCGTTGCGTATTTCCATATTCTTTCCGGCGCCGGCGCAGCGCCTGCGGCCTAGTCCGACTCGGCCGCCGCCGTGCAGCCCACCGGTTGCACCAGCGGATCGCATACGCGCATCCGGCCCAGCATGTTGATCTTGATGTGGCGCGCCTGCCGCCCTTGCAGCAGCGACAGCGTGCCCCAGTGCGCGACCAGGCTATTGCCGGCGCTGCAACTGCGTCCTGCAGCATTATAAGCAAGGTAGAGCGGGACCGCACCGGATGAGAACGCCGACCGGATCACGATCTCGTCGGATAAGGCCTCCTGCCGGTACAACACCTGCTCGCCGCCATCGGGGCGCGCGTTGCCATTGGCGTCGATGAAAACGACCCAGCCGCGCCGCCAGTCCATGCCGCCCGGCGCCAGCGGCGCCAGCGTGACGATGCGGCCACGGGCGATGGCTTGCGAGCGGGTCAGGTCGATCGCGCTGCACAGGTCATTGACGGCAACGCGCAAGTGCACCGCCAACAGCAGTTGCCGCAGTCCCGGCGCGGCCGTGCCGGCCAGGATGCCAGCCAGCGCCAGCACCACCAGCGCTTCGACCAGGCTGAACGCCCCAGGGCGGCGTCCGGGGCGGCGGCCAAACCAGCGCATGGCGCCACGGCACCGCTTCCCGTTATCGCCGCTCATGGCCAGCAACGGGCGCCCGGCCCGGATGCGCGCCGCAAGCCGGTGCTGGTCAGCGTCAGCTCCTGGCAATCTTCGTCGTGGAAACTGGTGTCCACCATGCCGGTGCCGGGGCGGGCGATCAGGCGCACGCATTGGCTGATCAACTCGCCTTCACAGGCCTTGCCTTCCACTTCGTAGGCGCTGCTGTGGGCGTCGCTGCCCGTCCACCAGCGAAACAGCATGGCTTCCGGGTCGGTACTGCTGGACGAGAACGCGATATAGCTGTTGTATTGCGAGTAGTAGCGCTCCTGCTGCTGCATCAGCCGCATCAGGGCCGCTTCTCCTTCGTTGCGCCGCACGCGGATCACGTAGTGTTGCAGGCTGGGATAGGCTTGCACCGCCAGCACAACGAAGATCACCAGCGTCACCAACGCTTCCACCAGGCTGAATCCACCAGCACGTTCCATCATCACCTCCCTCGATCTGACCGCCCGGGCTCCGTTCCCCATCAGCGCCGCGCCGCCGCATGCAGTTCGCGCCAATTCACCACCTCGCGCCAGCTGAGGCGGCCCGACGGCACCGGCACCGTGATCGCGCCGGCGAGGCGCACCGGCATCGTTCCACCGGTACTGAACATGGCGACAGCCGCCGCCCGCCTGACGACCGAAGGGGCCGGCGGCGTGGCAACGGCTGGTGCCGTTCCGCCTGCCGCCGCGGTCGCCGGCAAGGGCAATACAACCGGCCGCGCGGCGTAGTCTGGCGCGAGACGGGCAGTGAGGCCGGCGTCGCCACCGCTGACAGCCGATGACATCAGCATGGACGGCAAGCCAGTCAGCACGTCGAGCGCGTACTGACGGCTGCGCGCGGCATCGCATGGCATCTGGCCCGGCAACACGGTGTTGAATAGCAGTTGTCCGTTGCGCAGCACGCCGCTGTCCAGGCTGCGTTCCCCGGTCCGGCCGGCGTGCAGGAAATCGACATACCAGCCCTTGCTGTTGGCGGGCAGGTCCACGCCCACCAGCGTCAAGGCCGAGG
This sequence comes from Burkholderiaceae bacterium, assembly GCA_035254005.1. Lineage (GTDB taxonomy): Bacteria > Pseudomonadota > Gammaproteobacteria > Burkholderiales > Burkholderiaceae_D > Rugamonas. The sequence continues at coordinate 43,264 of DATFBD010000060.1, forward strand.
CGTCATCGGCGCCGCCGAGCGTGCGCGGCGTCAGTTCGCCGCGTCCCGCCACCAGTTGCGGCGGATCGGCCAAGGTGTCGCGGATGGCGTAGTACGATTGAGGCGCGTCGTGCGCCGGCAGCCGGTCATCCGCTTCCACCATGCGCCCCGTGCCGAACAGGATCAGGTAGCCGCCGCCGGTCGCATACGCCAGCCGGGGCTGTTGCGCGATCGCTTGCCGCATGCCGCTGGCGTCGCGCGCGACAAACAACGGCGTGGCCGCCGGCCCCGGCCCCACGGCGCCAGGCCAGGGGGCGTTGCCAGTCAGGTCGAAGCGCCACAGATTGCCCTGCAAATCGCCGGCGTAGGCGTAACGCAGCACACCGTCCGCATCGACGGCCAGCGCCGGCGCGCTGAGTGCGTTCGCGCGCGTGGGATCGGTGATCGGGGTAACGAGGCGAAAATAGTTCTCGTTGCGCCGCCACGGCTGCGAAGGCGGCTTGTCCAGCGCCAGCAGGAACAGGGCACCGTTGCCGCTGGCGCTCGCATGACCGTCAGCCGCGTAATTATTGAAGCCGCTGGCGACGACGGCCACGTCGCGCAGCACGGGCGCAGCCCGGCTGCCGCCCGTGCGCACACGCGCGATGTGCGGGCGGGTGGTCACGTTGCCCATCATGGGATCATCGCGGTCCGTGAATTCCCACAGCGCACCGGAGGTATCGAAGTGCAGCGGGTCGGTCACATCGAGCGCGAACACGCCTTGCGCGCCGCCGCCCATGGCCGACAGCAGCACTGTCTTCCACGCGCCACCAACATCAGCCTCCCCCGTGCTGGCCGGACCGTCCACGTAGGCGGTATGCACGTAGGCGGGGCTGGTCAGGCGGTTCAAGTTGCCGAAGACGGCATCCGGCACGTAGGCGAACAATTCACTGCCGTCCACCGCATCGAACGCGTGCAGCATGCCGTCGTTTGCGCCAAGGTAGATGGCGGGCCGGCGCGTCTGGCTGCGCGCGTAAAAGTCGGCATACGCGGCGCCCCGCTCCACCGCTGGCGCCGCGCCCACGTAGACGGGCGTGCTGTTGACGGCGTCGCCCAGCACGCTGCCGCGGCGCCGGAATACGCTGCCCTCCAGGGCCCGCTCACCGCGCAGATAATCGAGCCGTTGTGCTCCCATGCCGTCCGGCCGATGACGCGCGCCCGTCGATGGCGCCCGATCGAGCAAGGCCCGCTGGGCGCCGCTGATGGCATCCCATGCGAACGGCACGGTGACCAGCGTGCCATCGGGTTGCACAATCGCCGTGTAGATGCTGCGTGCGGCTGGCGTGGGCCGCGGCGGACGCCCGCTTGCGCCTGTGAGGATGGCACCGGCATCCCACATTGGCGCGGCCGCTGTCAATGAACTGGCGTCACTTGCCTGCACGGCGTAGCGCTCGAAGTACCCGCTCCAGTCGGCACGGCTATAGACAGCCTGGAACACGGCCGACGTTGCGGCCTCGGCGCCAGCGACGGCGGCGCCGGGCAGCACCAGTGGCGCGCCACGCACGGGTGGCCCGCCATCGGCGGCAGTGCAACCGGCCAGCAGCGGCTCGCTGGCAAGATCGAGCGCCGGTGGTGCTGCAAGGGCAAGTGGAACCGGGCCGACGACCGGCCATACAAACGACCATACAAGCGACCATACAGACGACCACATCAGCGACCGTCGTACCGAACGCACCAGCGGCCACACCAACGATCGTGCCAACGAACGCGCCAGCGGCCGCACCAACGGCCGCACCAACGACCGCAGCATTGCCCGTCGCAACCAGTACAACAACAGCATCAGCGGGCGTGGCAATGAGCGGCGTGCGTTCTTGGCCATGCGTCTTTCTCCGTCTCATTCGGCCCGGCGGAAGACCGATTGCAGCACCACTTCCGTTGCCGGCCGGGCGCCAAAACCGATCGCCGTCACGCGGAAGCACTGACTGCCCGGCGCGCCCACTTCATCACCGGGCTGGTGGCACGGCACATGCTCGATCAGGTAACGGGGACGGCGAAATGGGAGAAAGCCACTGCCGGTCTGCATGGATGCGCCGCTATAGCCGCCGAATTGCACGGTATGGACGCCACCGTCCTCCGCACCGCTCAAGTCCATCGTCTGCCACGCTGGCGCGGCCGCGCCTGCCGCACGCGCGCAAAGACCGGCGTTGACCGGCCCCGTGCCGCAGCCATCGACAAAGCCCAGCCCCGTATCCAGGGCGAACAGCGCACTGCGCGCGCGCCACGCACCCGCGCCGCCGCTCGCAGCGCCCGCGCCGTCCGTCCCACCAGTGCCAGTCGTCCCGCCAGCATCGCGCCCGTCCGCCCCCGGCGCGCCGCCGCCACCAGTTCCGGCCTCGACAAGTGCCGTTCCGATCACATCGCGTTCTCCGTCCATGAGCGCATCCTCCGCCGCCTGAAACGCCACTTGCCTGTCCCGCCCTGCCCGCGCCGCCTGCTCCCCTTGCAGCGCCATCCGCGCCGCCGATGCGCCGACCAGCATCACGGCGACCAGGATCAACATCGTCACCAACAACGTGACGCCACGCTGCCCTTGCACCCGTGCGCACGCCCGCCGCATCAGGCGCTCCGGTTGCGCAACTGGAACAGCGCGACGAACAGGCGCCGCGCCCGCCGCTGCAGCACCGGTGCCATCGCTTGCTCGGCCACCCGCACGCCGGGATCGTCGCCCGCATGGGCGTTCGCATAGGCCGCGCCGAACAAGTCGTAGGTGACTGGCGTACCGTCGGGCCGCGTATGCACATCGCCACGCAACAACAGCGCGACCTTGACGGTGCGCACCCGCTTCCAGTAGGTCTTCCGGTTCAGGTCGCTCTGCCGCTCGTCGGGTGTGGCGCCCGCCAACACCAGGCTGGCATCGAGCGCGTTGACGGCGCTGGCATTGAGGTAGGAGTCGGGTATGCCGTCGGGTGGCGTATCGAGGTCGACGCCATACAGCACCTGGAAACTGTCGACACCGCGCACGATGGCATCGGCGCCCCAGCCGCTGGCGCTGCGGTACTTGCAGCGCAACTCCGGCTCGCCCGCGGCATCGTTGGCCACATAGAAAATGCTCCAGCCGCGCGCATCGGCGGTGTGACTGTCTGCCACGCCAAAGCCTGCGCAGTTGACGGCGGAACCGTCGCCATTGGCGGTGCCGCCCGAGCCGCCAAAGCGCAGCATCAGCACGTCGCTGCCATTGGCCACCGGCGCCAGCGGAGACGCGATGCCGTTGCTGCCGCGCGCGAGGCTGCGCGCATCGAGCCCGCCAATGGCGGCGCTGGCCGCGGGATCATAGGTGGCGGGCGCTGTTTCGCCGTCCCAGTTCACGTAAGCACTCTGGCGCACGGCCTGGCCGATGATGTCCAGCGCATAATGGCCACCATCGTTGAGCCACACATTCTCGCTGTGCATGCGGTACGCGGCGTTGGACAGCACCAGCATGGCGCAGGCCAGCAGCACCACCAGCATGCCCAGTGCCATCGACACCATCACCTCGGCCAGCGCCACGCCAGCCTGCCGCCGCACGCGCCGTTTCATGGCATGGCTCCCACCGCCACGGCCACGCCAGGTGCGAACTCACCGTCCGCATCGCGCGCAGCCGTGCCGTCCGGGCGCTTGCCGCGCCACCCTACCTTGACCACCAGCGGCGCGCCGGCGCCGCCCGTGCACCCCCAGCGCAACCGGCCGCCCTGCCACAGGGCCGCATCGCGGCACACCAGCGCGCGCCCGGCGGGCAAGCTGGCGCGTACTTGCTGCTTGATGTCGTACAGGTCGAATTGGGCCAGCTGGCTGCGGTCGCAACGGTCGTCCAGCGCATAGCACAGCGGCGATGGCGGCGCGGGCGATGGCTCGGCCAGCGCGTCATAGTTGAAGGTCAGATAGGGATTGGCCGCGTCCGGCAGCGGTGGCGTGATGCTGTTGGCGCGCATGCGTTCAGCCAGGCTATTGGCCAGATGCAGCGATTGGGTGAGCAGCGCGGATTGATGGCGCGTGCGCAGCGCCGCCAGTTGCATGGCCGTGCCGCAAATGATGCCCAGCGCCAGCACCAGCAAGGCCACCATGATTTCCAGCATGGTAAAGCCGCGTGACCGTGTCCATCGCATGCCGCACCTCCATCCACACGCGCCGCACACCGAGGCGGCTGAGGATGAAGTTAGCAGCGCGCGCGCTTCAATGCATGAGATACGTCAACCGTGCGCCAAAGCGCGCTGACGGCCGGAAAGGGATTGAAACGGGGGAATGAAACGGCGTCAGCCCTTGCGGGGCTTGCGTTCCTGGCCCACTTCGGCGATGGCGTCCTGGAACTCTTCCAGGTCTTCGAAATTCTTGTAGACGGAGGCGAAACGGATATAGGCGATCTTGTCGAGCCGCTTGAGCTCCTGCATCACCAGTTCGCCGATGTAGCCGGAATCGACTTCACGCTGTCCGCTGGTGAGCAGCTTTTCCTCGATCGACTGCACCGCCGTATCCACGGCAGCAGCGGCAACGGGGCGCTTGCGCAAGGCCAGCATCAGGCTGTCGCGCAGCTTGGCGGCGGCATATTCGGTGCGGCTGCCATTCTTCTTGACCACGAACGGCATCACCAGCTCGATGCGCTCATACGTGGTAAACCGTTTATCACATTTGGCGCAGCGCCGGCGCCGGCGAATGGCGTCGCCCTCCTCCGATACGCGGGTATCGAGGACCTGAGTCTCTTCATGCTGACAGAATGGACATTTCATGTGGGCGGCGGCTTCGCTTGCGATTGTTGTGTCAGGACGCCGGCAACACCGGCGTCCTGTCGATACTACACCGATCAGGCAGCGTACACAGGGAACGCGTCGGCCAGCAGCTTCACTTCGGCCTTCACGCGCTCGATGGTGGCGGCGTCATGCGGGTTGTCCAGCACGTCGGCGATCAGGTGCGCGACCTTTTCCGCTTCCGCTTCCTTGAAGCCGCGGGTGGTCATGGCCGGGCTGCCCAGGCGGATGCCGGACGTCACGAATGGCTTCTGCGGATCGTTCGGGATGCCGTTCTTGTTGGTGGTGATGTGAGCCGAACCGAGGATCGCTTCCGCTTCCTTGCCGGTCAGGTTCTTGGCGCGCAGGTCCACCAGCATCACGTGCGACTCGGTGCCGCCGGAAACGATGCGCAGGCCGCGGGCGATCAGGGTCTTGGCCATCACGTCGGCGTTCTTCACCACTTGCTGCTGGTAGGTCTTGAACTCGGGCGACAGCGCTTCCTTGAAGGCGACGGCCTTGCCGGCGATCACGTGCATCAGCGGGCCGCCCTGGATGCCTGGGAAGATGGCCGAGTTGATGATCTTCTCGTGTTCAGCCTTCATCAGGATGATGCCGCCGCGTGGGCCGCGCAGCGACTTGTGCGTGGTCGAGGTGACGAAGTCGGCGTGCGGCACGGGGTTCGGGTACAGGCCGGCGGCGATCAGGCCGGCGTAGTGGGCCATGTCGACCATGAAGTACGCGCCCACAGCCTTGGCCACGGCGGCGAAACGTTCGAAGTCGATCTTTTTCGAGAACGCGGAGGCGCCGGCGATGATCAGCTTGGGCTTGTGTTCCTTGGCCAGCGCTTCCATGGCGTCGTAGTCGATGTCTTCGGCGGCGGTCAGGCCGTAGGACACGACGTTGAACCATTTGCCCGACATGTTCAGTGGCATGCCGTGGGTCAGGTGGCCGCCTTCTGCCAGCGACATGCCCATGATGGTGTCGCCTGGTTTCAGTACGGCGAAGAACACGCCCTGGTTGGCTTGCGAACCGGAGTTCGGCTGCACGTTGGCCGCTTCGGCGCCGAACAGTTGCTTGACGCGGTCGATGGCCAGTTGCTCGACCACGTCCACGTATTCGCAGCCGCCGTAGTAGCGCTTGCCTGGGTAGCCTTCGGCATACTTGTTGGTCAGCTGCGAGCCTTGCGCTTGCATCACGGCTGGCGAGGTGTAGTTTTCCGAGGCAATCAGCTCGATGTGGTCGTGCTGGCGCTTGTTTTCGTTCTGGATGGCGCCGAACAGCTCAGGGTCTACGTTGGCGAGGGTGTGATCTTTTGCGAACATGAAAAAACTCCAATCGGTATGAGTAACTTGTTTCTGGCAGGTTGGATCGAATGAGGGAAGCCGATAGCGGAAAGGCAGCCTCTTCGTGCAAATACCATCGATGGGCTGCCCAGGCGAACGGCTATTGAAATCTCACGTTCCCCGGTGGATGCCCACCTTTCGCCAACGGACCAACCCGCCTGCCGGGTGCACCGGCCTGGGGATCATCGCAGCTTTTCGCCAGTTACGTGAGACGTAATGGAAGGCAAATTGTAAGTTAAAGGCAGGAATTGGGCAAGATAAATGTTATCTAAATTGCAATCAAGCTGTCATTTTTGCGTGGTAGGCTGGCGCGACTGGCATTTCGGCTACAATTTTGGCCACTCCCCTTCCACCCACAAGGACAGAACATGATCGTATTCATCACGGGCGCGACGGCCGGCTTTGGCGCCGCCATGGCCCGCACCTTCGCTGGCCACGGCCACCGCGTCATCATCAGCGGCCGCCGGGTCGAACGACTGCAGGCGCTGGCCGCCGAACTGGGCGCGGCCGCCCTGCCCGTCGAACTGGATGTGACGGACCAGGCGTCGATCGATACGGCGCTGGCCGCGCTGCCAGCCGACTGGCAGCCGATCGACGTGCTGATCAACAACGCCGGCCTGGCGCTGGGCACCACCCCGGCCCAGGAATCGTCGCTGGCCGACTGGAACACCATGATCGCCACCAACTGTGCCGGCCTGGTGGCCATGACGCGCGCCATCCTGCCGTCCATGGTGGCACGCGGCACCGGCACCGTCATCAACATCGGTTCCGTGGCTGGCGCCTACCCTTACCCGGGCGGCAATGTGTACGGCGCCACCAAGGCCTTCGTGGAGCAGTTCACGCTCAACCTGCGGGCCGACCTGGTCGGTACCGGCGTGCGCGCCACCAACCTGGCACCTGGCCTGTGCGGCGGCACCGAGTTCTCCAATGTGCGCATGAAGGGCGACGACGCGGCCGCCGCCAAGGTCTACGAAGGCACGGTACCGCTGACGGCAGACGACATCGCCAACACGGCTTACTGGATCGCCACCCTGCCACCGCATGTCAATATCAACAACATCGAAATCATGCCGACCTGCCAGGGCTTCGGGCCGTTCGCCATCAAGCGCAATGTCTGAAACGCGGTAATTACTTAGCTAATTTAAGTAAACTACCTACAAAAGTTGCCAAAAGCGGCGATAAACGTAAGCGGTTGTTACAAAGCTTGGCATTTTGCCCGCCGTCAGCTTAACTGCTGGCGGCGCAACCTTGCGCGGCGGGATAGCAGAAACGACAAAATGGACGGCGATTCCACGAAAATCGACCGCCCGCTTCAATCCCGACAACAAAGTCGCGTAAAATGTTGCTCAATCTCACTAGTAGCAAACCCAACATGTCTGCAGAGTTCACCTGGAATGTCCGCGTCTATTACGAAGACACGGACGCCGGCGGTATTGTCTATTACGCAAATTACCTGAAATTCTACGAACGCGCCCGCACCGAATGGCTGCGCGCCATCGACGTGGGCCAGCACGCGCTGCTGCAGCAACATGACGCCATGTTCGTCGTCAAGAACGTCAGTGCCGAATACCACGCCCCGGCCAAGCTCGACGATGTACTAAAATTAACGCTCAAGATAGCGAAAATGGGCCGCGCCTCCATCCTGTTTGAACAACAAGTCTGGTGCGGCGAGCAATTGCTCAACACGGCCCACGTCAAAGTGGGCTGTGTCGATTCCGCGCTGCGTCCGCGCGCCGTGCCGCCCGAAGTCGCCGCCCGCATGCGCGGCGTCATGCCATCCTGAAGCCGCCCTTTTCACCCAGACCGTAAGCCCATGAACGTCACCCAAGACCTGTCCTTCCTGTCCCTCATCACCAACGCCCACCTGATCGTGCAGCTGATCATGGCGCTGCTGTTCGGCATTTCGCTGACCAGCTGGACCTACATCTTCCGCAAGATGTACGCCGTGCGCGCCGCGCGCCGCCAGACCATCGAATTCGAAAAGACCTTCTGGGCCGGCGGCAACCTGCACGCGCTGCACCAGAACGCCGGCAAGGACCGCGCCAACAGCGGCGCGCTGGCCCGCATCTTCGAGGCCGGCATGGGCGAGTTCATCAAGGGCAAGGCTTCCTACGGCAGCCGCGACGCGCTCGACGTGGGCGCCGTGCTCGATGGCGCCCGCCGCGCCATGCGCGCCGCCTTCCAGCGCGAAATGGACGCGCTCGAATCGCACCTGGCCTTCCTCGCCTCGGTCGGCTCCGTGTCGCCCTACATCGGCCTGCTCGGTACCGTGTGGGGCATCATGAACGCCTTCCGCGGCCTGGCCAACGTGCAGCAAGCCACGCTGGCGGCTGTGGCGCCGGGCATTGCCGAAGCGCTGATCGCCACCGCCATCGGCCTGTTCGCGGCGATTCCGGCCGTGGTCGCCTACAATCGTTTTTCGCACGACATCGACCGCCTGGCGATCCGCTTCGAGAGCTTCGTGGAAGAATTCTCGAACATCCTGCAACGCCAGTCGCGCTAATTAAGGCTGCACCATCATGGCTTCCTCTTTCAACAGCAGCATGCGCGGCGGCCGCGGCCGCAAGCTCAAGTCCGAGATCAACGTCGTGCCCTACATCGACGTGATGCTGGTGCTGCTCATCATCTTCATGGTGATGCCATCGTCCAACAACCCGAGCGTGGTCAACCTGCCCAACGCGGAAAAGACCACCCGCCCGCCCGATGACTACATCCAGGTCGTGATCAAGCCCAATGGCGCGCTGTCGATCGGCGTGCAGGGCAAGGACCCGGACGCGCCCGAGACGGCACCCAACCGCGAGGCGCTGGTGCGCAAGCTGCGCACGCTGCATGACGCGCATCCCGAATTCCCCGTCCTGATCGCCGGCGACAAAGAGAGCAAGTACGACGACGTGATCCAGCTGATTTCGGAAGCGAAGAAGATGGGCATCAACCGCGTGGGCCTGGCAACCAAGTAATGCAGACGATGAAGCACGCAACAAGCAGCGGCCCGTACAAGGTTCCCAAGGAACATGACGGCCTGCGTTCGGCCGCCATGGCCGTGGCCATGCACGTGGTGCTGGTCCTGTTCCTGTGGGTCGGCGTGCACTGGCAAAGCAACGAGCCGGTGGCCGTGGAGGCGGAAGTGTGGGACATGAAGGTGCAGGAGGCCGCCCCGCCAGCGCCGCCGGCGCCCGAAGCGGAACCGGAGCCGGCGCCGGAAGTGAAGCCGCCGCCAGCCCCCGTGGCGCCGCCCGACGAAGTGAAACCCGAGCCCAAGGCCCCGGACATTGCGCTGGAACGCCTGAAAGCCAGACTCAAGGCCGAGAAGGAAAAGCAGGAAGAGCTGAAGAAGGAACTGCTGAAGAAGGAGCAACTCCGCAAGGAAGAGGAAAAGCAGGCCAAGCTCAAGGCTGAGAAAGAAAAGGCCGAGAAGAAGAAGCTGGAAGAGCAAAAAGCGAAAGAAGAACAGGACAAGAAAGAGAAGAAGGAACAGGCCGAGAAGAAACTGAAGGCCGACAAGGAAGCCAAGGCCAAGCTCGACAAGGCGGCCGAGAAGGCGCGCGCAGCCGAGATGAGCCGCATCACGGGCGCCGTGGGCGCGGGCACCAGCGGCACCGCGGCCAAGTCCACCGGTCCCCGTTCCGACGGCGGCTACGAGGCAGCCATCCGCGGCAAGATCAAGGGCAACCTGGTCTACAGCGGCACGGACGACACCTTGAAGGCATCGTTCCACATCTCGCAACTGCCCACCGGCGAGATCATCTCGGTGCGCAAGACCAAGGGCAGCGGCAACGCGGCCTACGACACGGCGGTGGAAAACGCGATCTGGAAATCGTCGCCGCTGCCGAAGAAGAAAGATGGTACGGTGGTGCGTGATTTCGACACCGACTTCAATATGAAGGATTTACATTGATCATGAAAAAACTGACCCATTGCGTCATCTACGCCGGCCTGGCCATCGCCGCCGGCGCCGCGCACGCCCAGATGCGGATTGAAATTTCCGGCGTCGGCAGCAACCAGATCCCGGTGGCCGTGGCCGCCTTCGCCGACGAGAACGTGGCGCCCCAGCAGATGTCGGCCATCATCAAGGCCGACCTGGAGCGCAGCGGCGCGTTCAAGGTGATCGACGCCGGCACCATCAACGATGTCAACAACATCGACTACAGCGCCTGGAAGGCGCGCGGCGCCGACGCGCTGGTGGTGGGCACGGTGCAGCAACTGGCCGACGGCCGCTACGACGTGCGCTACAAGCTGCTCGACACCATCAAATCGAACAAGATGTCGCAACTGGACCAGGCCACGCCGCCCCAGTTCGCGCGCCTGGCGGCCCACAAGATCGCCGACGACATCTTCCTGAAACTGACCGGCGTGCGCGGCGCCTTCTCCACCCGTATCGCCTATGTAACCCAGGAAGGCCGCAGCTACCGGCTGGAAGTGGCCGACGCCGACGGCGAAGGCGTGCAACTGGCGCTGCGCTCGAACGAACCGATCATCTCGCCGGCCTGGTCGCCGGACGGCACCAAGGTGGCCTATGTCTCGTTCGAGCAACGCAAGCCCGTGGTCTATGTGCAAAACCTGATCACGCGCGCGCGCACCGTGGTGGCCAATGAAAAAGGCAGCAACTCGGCACCGGCCTGGGCACCGGACGGCAGCAAGCTGGCCGTGGCCCTGTCGAAAGATGGCCACACCCAGGTCTACACCGTCAACGCCGATGGCAGTGGCCTGCGCCGCATCTCCAACAGCGCCGGCATCGACACCGAGCCGAAATGGTCGGCCGATGGCCAGAGCATCTATTTCACCAGCGACCGCAGCGGCGGCCCGCAGATTTACCGCATGAGCCCGACGGGCGGCGACGCCCAGCGCGTCACCTTTGGTGGCAGCTACAACATCAGCCCCCGCATCTCGCCCGATGGCAAGACGCTGGCCTATATCTCGCGCCGTGACGGCAACTTCCAGCTGTATGTGCTGGACCTGGCCAGCGGCCAGGAGCAGCGCCTGTCCGACACCACCAGCGACGAGGCACCGAGCTTCGCGCCCAATGGCAAGTACATCATGTACGCCACCGAATCGGGCCGGCGCAAGTCGCTGGCCGTGGTTTCGGTCGACGGCCGTGTCAAGCAACGCCTGACCACACAGGTGGGCAATATCAAGGAGCCCACCTGGGGTCCTTTCATGCAGTAAAATCCTTCATTTACAACCAGGAGAGTCAACATGCGTAAACTCAGCAGCTTAGCCTTCGCCCTCACCACCGCCGCCATCCTGTCCGCTTGCAGCACCCCGGTCAAGCTGTCCGAGCCTGCACCTGTGGTCGAGAGCAAGCCCGCTCCGGCACCGGCCGCCGACACCCGTACCGTCGCGCCCGTGGAAACCAAATCGATCGATCCGCTGGACGATCCCAAGGGCGTGCTGGCTAACCGCAGCGTCTACTTCGACTTCGACAGCTACGTCGTGCGCGCCGACGGCAAGCCAGTGGTGGAAAACCACTCGGCCTACCTGACCAAGAACAAGCAGCGCAACATCCTGATCCAAGGCAACACCGACGAACGCGGCGGCGCCGAGTACAACCTGGCCCTGGGCCAGAAGCGCGCCGAAGCCGTGCGCAAGGCCATGGGCGCCCTGGGCGTGCCAGAGTCGCAGATCGAAGCCGTCTCGCTGGGCAAGGAAAAGCCCAAGGCCGAAGGCCACGACGAAGCCGCATGGGCGCAAAACCGCCGTGCCGACATCGTCTACAAGTAATCAAATTGATGCCTGACCTGAACGGGTCGCAGGCATAATACGGGGCGGCGCGCAGAACACTGTGCCCGCCCCGTTTCCATTTGTCCCGACCGAATTGAAAGCGCCCACATGATCAAACCAACCAAATCGAGCCTGGCCGCCGCGCTGCTGGCCGCGTTCGCCTTCCTGCCCCTGCACGCCGGCGCTGGCGTGTTCGACGACGACGAAGCGCGCAAAGCCATCCTGGACCTGCGCGCCAAGGTCGACGCGCTGGCGCAGACCCTGAACGCGCGCATCGACACCAAATCCGACAAATCGAGCACGCTGGACCTGGTCAGCCAGAACGAGCTGACGGCGCAGGAAATCGCCAAGCTGCGCGGCCAGATCGAAGTGCTGGCCAACGAACTGGCCAACGCCCAGAAGCGCCAGAAGGATTTCTACGTGGACCTGGATGCGCGCCTGCGCAAGCTCGAGCCGCACGAAGTGACCATCGACGGCAAGGCGGCGCAGGTGGACCCGAACGAGCAGAAGACCTATGAAGCGGCGATGCAGCTGTTCAAGTCCGGCGACTACAAGAACGCCGGCACGGCCCTGAGCGAATTCGTGCACCGCTACCCCGAGTCGGGCTACGCGGCCAACGCCCAATACTGGCTGGGTAACGCCTACTACGCGCAGCGCGACTGCAAGAACGCCATCGCCGCGCAGCAAGTGGTGCTCAAGGCCTACCCGGACAGCCCCAAGGCGGCCGACGCCATGCTCAACATCGCCAGCTGCCAGACCGAGCTCAAGGACAAGGCGGCCAAGAAGACGCTGCAGGAATTGATCAAGCAATACCCCGATTCGAGCGCGGCCGCCACGGCCAAGGAACGCTTGAAGGGCAAGTGAACGCAACGGCGTGCAACGGAGCGGCGGGTCGGCCGATGGCCGCCCTGCCCTGGCATGACGGCGCATCAACATAAAAGTCCGTCAGGCATTTGACAGGAGCGCTGGGGTTCCCTATAATCTTGCTTCTTTCGGGGGTCGTTAGCTCAGCTGGTAGAGCAGCGGACTTTTAATCCGTTGGTCGCAGGTTCGAATCCCGCACGACCTACCACGAATATTAGCAGTACAGAGCAGGGTTAGTGAGCTTCGGCTTCCTAACCCTTTTTTGCGTTTATAAGAAAAATATTACCCACTGTAACGTCGCGATTTATTTGAGACATTTTCGCACCCCATTTGACACATCGAATTTTTGCAGTTTATTTGATACTCATCTGCAATACACTGAATATCTCCCACTGATTTGTTTTTGGTTTGATAATACAAATTACATCAAAGCAATTCCACAGTCGACAGAGAGTGCCACGTTAGGTTAACCCTATGCCTGAAGGGCCATAACGGCCAATAGGAGTCGGTCAGCATCGGCTTTTAGCCAACTTAAGAAGATCCATTGGCGCTAAATCCCTTCGCCAAAGCTCTGCCGCCGTGTCGCCCGGTCGTATAAAGCACCAGTCCTGAGCGATGACGGCACCGCCGTCTGCGCGGTCATCCATCCAATGGACGCTGCCGCCTGTGACGGGTTCATGCATCCGAATTGCCCATGCGACAGCATCGCGCCCCCGGTGCAGCGGCAACAGGCTGGGGTGATATCAAACTGTCGTCAGCTCTCGGCGTACCGCCTTGACGACCAAATGATCGCGGTCGAGGCATAGCTTCAGGGTTTCAGCGGCGGCCCGCACTTCAACTTGCGCGGCCTGGGATTTTCTGGGAAGTATTGAACACCTTAACCCAGCGGTTAAAAAAAGTACTATCGGGTTTTGCGCTTATGCTGACCGCGGGCACCTGCTTGCAGGACGAAATTTCGTCCATATCGATCAAGCAGTTAATGAATTTCTCGGCCAGATCAGGATTGGCAAACTCATAAATTCTGGTACCGGTGTCGACTATCTTTCCCCTAATAAAGACGCACATAAAATCCTCCCTTTTTTAATGTTTTAGCCTACCAATTAATGATTGCGGGAAATAATGGTGAATTATTTGACGATAATCAACTAATCAAGCCGTGACTCACAGGACTTTGATGCGGTGCAGGAATGAAGCTGGCTGCAATTCAACGGCAACCGCCAAGCACACTGCGGATGCCCGGCTGATCGATGATGGATAACATTACTTTTCCCTTGCAGGAGATAGCATGTTGACAGCCATTGTGGCAAGATCAGGCCGACCACAACGGCCCCTCCTCCATCAAAGCAAGCTGTTCGCGCAGTTCCAGTATCCGGTCCTGCCAATAGCGCTGCGTATTGAACCAGGGGAAGGCCAGCGGAAAGGCCGGATCGTCCCATCGTCTGGCCAGCCACGCCGCGTAATGAATCAGGCGCAAGGTTCGCAAGGCCTCGATCAGATGCAATTCGCGCTCGTCAAAATCGCAAAAATCGGCGTAACCGGCCAGCAGATCGGCCATCTGGCGCGACATATCAGCCCGTTCGCCCGACAGCAGCATCCATAGGTCCTGCACCGCAGGCCCCATCCGGCTATCGTCGAAATCGACGAAATGCGGTCCCTCATCACGCCACAGCACATTGCCAACATGGCAATCGCCGTGCAGGCGCAAGGAGCGCACCGCACCGGCGCGCTCGAAACAGCGCCGCACCCCATCCAGTGCCTGCGCGATCACGCTGCGATAGGCATCGAGCACGTCGGCCGGGATGAAGCCGTGCGACAGCAGGTAATTGCGCGGCTCCTCGCCGAAGGTCTGGATGTCCAACGCCGGCCGCTCCTGGTATGGTCGCAACGCTCCGACCGCATGAATGCGGCCGATGAAACGCCCCATCCATTCCAGCGTTGCGCGATCGTCCAGTTCCGGCGCACGGCCGCCATGCCGGGGAAATACCGCGAAGCGGAAGCCGTTATAACTGTGCAGGGTATGGCCGTGCTGCAGCGCCAGCGCCGGCACCACCGGGATCTCGCGCTCGGCCAGTTCCTGCACGAACGCATGCTCTTCCAGGATGGCGGCGTCGCTCCAGCGGCCGGGACGATAAAATTTGGTCACCAGCGGCGGCTGCGCATCGATGCCGACCTGATAGACGCGATTTTCGTAACTGTTCAGGGCCAGCAGGCGGCCGTCGCCGTGGATGCCGATGCTGTCCAGCGCATCGAGTACGCAATCGGGCGACAGGGCGGCGAATGACGGTTGTTCTATTGGATTCATCACCGCATTGTAAGGGTTAGCGCCAGATTTCCGCATCGAACTCTGAAACACCGATTTCCCAGCGCAAGGACAACGCGCTACACTGCGGGTCTGATCGTTTTAAACTCCACGGTAATCCTTATGCAACTCGAAGACCCCCTTTCCGACAAAGAATTCAATGAACTGGACCAGTTCCTGCTGTCCGACCGCTGCGCGGACGACGGCATGACCATGGACTCGCTGCACGGCTTCCTGACCGCACTGGTCATCGGGCCGGAAATGGTACTGATGCAGGAATGGCTGCCCACCGTATGGGGGCCGGAACAAAAGAAAGCACCGCAGTTCAAGAACGAGAAAGAACTGGAGCGCATTACCGGCCTGATTGCCCGCGTGATGAACGAGATCGCGGTGACGCTGGAAGTCGCGCCGAAAGAATTCGAGCCGCTGTATTGCGAATACGAATACGAAGGCCGCTCGGTGATCGACGGCGAATCCTGGGCCTGGGGCTTCTGGGAGGGCATCCACCTGCGCGAAAAGGCCTGGGAGCCGATCCTGAGCTCGAACCTGGCGCCGCTGATGCGCCCGATCTATCTGCTGGGCGCCGAGGAAATCGAAGAAGAAGACATGGTGCTGGTGGACGACCCGCTCAAGCGCCATAAACTGGCGGTGGAAATCGAAGCGGCAATACCGGAAATTTACAAATTCTGGCTGCCGCTGCGCAAATCCGCGATCGCCACCGTCAAGCGCGAAGAACCGAAAGTCGGACGCAATGACCTTTGTGCCTGCGGCAGCGGCAAGAAATTCAAGAAATGCTGCGGCGCCGAAGCTGGTGGGAATTAATTCTGTTTGAATGTGGTTTTGTCCGTCGGTGCCGACAAAACCACATCGCGCTTCTCCAGCACGAGTCCGAGGGCTTATTTATACACCTAGGTGTATTTTAACAACCCCTTGCAGCTCGTGCGGGAAACGCATCATTTAGCGGCATACCCCCATAATTGCGGACAACAAGGGGTTCTGAGCGCACCACAGAACGAGCAAGCTTATAACTTGATGAAATGCTCGCGGTAGTAGCGCAACTCTTCAACCGATTCGATGATGTCGGCCAGTGCCGTATGTTTTTGGTGCTTCTTGAAGCCGGTGGCAATTTCTGGCTTCCAGCGCTTGCACAATTCTTTCAACGTCGACACATCCAGGTTGCGGTAATGGAAGAACGCTTCCAGTTTCGGCATCCCGCGCGCCATGAAACGGCGATCCTGGCAAATCGTGTTGCCGCACATCGGCGATTTTCCAGCCGGCACGAAATGCTTCAGGAAATCAATTAACGCTGCTTCAGCATCGGCCTCGGTGACTGTCGATGTCTTCACGCGTTCAATCAGTCCTGAGCGGCCATGCGTGCCTTTGTTCCATGCATCCATGCCGTTCATGATGTCATCCGGCTGATGAATCGCGAACACCGGGCCTTCCGCCAGAATGTTCAAATGCATGTCAGTGACCACGACTGCGACCTCGATGATGCGGTCGGTATCCGGATCCAGGCCGGTCATTTCCATGTCAACCCACACCAGATTGAATTCATTCGGGCGGGCTGGCAGTGCCGGGGTGATCTGTGATGCTTGTAAATCGGTGGCTTGTGACATAATTCTTCCTTTAGGAGCTGCGCAAGAATAAGCTGGGCATTTTGGCGCTTGTAGCTAGATCCAATGCAAGGCGTCTGACACACCGCAGTGCCAGCGACGAGCAGCAAAAATGTGCAAGTTATCTTTGCGCGGTGACTTAGCAAACAGCCATTTTCTCACAGGCACACCATGTCCTCACTCGTGTTTTCAATTTTGTTCGTCGGCTTCCTGCTGCTCACCTTAAGCGTGCGCTTCTGGCTGGGGTCGCGCCAGATCAGGCACGTACTGCGCCATCGTGCCGCGGTACCCGCCGAATTCACCGGCAAAATCGCGTTGTCGGCACATCAGAAAGCCGCTGACTACACCGTTGCCAAAACCAAACTGGGCCTGCTGTCATTGCTGCTGAACGCCGCCGTTCTGATCGGCTTTACGCTGCTGGGCGGTCTGCAGTGGCTGTCAGTCTCCTTATACAAGCTCACCGGTCCCGGCATGAGTTACCAGATTGCCCTGCTCGCCGCTTTTGCATTGATTACGGGCGTGATCGAGCTGCCGTTTGATTATTACAGGCAATTCGTTCTGGAAGCCAAGTTCGGCTTCAACAAGATGTCGCCGCGCCTGTTCTTCACCGACATACTGAAAAATACCGTGATCGGTGCAGTCATCGGCTTGCCGCTGGTCTGGGCCATGCTTTCCCTGATGGAAAAATCAGGCGACGCGTGGTGGCTCTATGCGTGGCTGGTCTGGAGCGGCTTTCAGCTCCTGATGCTGGCACTGTACCCGACCGTGATCGCGCCGCTGTTCAATAAATTCACCCCACTGACCGATGAAAACCTGCGCACCCGCATCGAAGCACTGATGCAACGCGTCGGTTTTGCCTCCAAGGGCTTGTACGTGATGGACGGCTCCAAGCGCAGCGCGCATGGCAATGCCTATTTCTCCGGTTTCGGTGCAGCCAAACGCATCGTTTTCTTCGACACCCTGCTATCGCGCCTGGCGCCTGAAGAGATCGAAGCCGTTCTGGCGCATGAACTCGGCCATTTCAAAATGAAACATGTACTCAAACGGATCGTCGTGATGTTTGCACTCTCGCTCGGTTTTCTGGCCTTGCTGGGCTACCTTAAGAAACAGGTCTGGTTCTATACCGGCCTTGGCGTCGAGCCGATGCTGCTGGCCCAAAATGATGCAATGGCGTTGATCCTGTTCATGCTGGCATTGCCGGTCTTCACCTTCCTGCTGTCGCCATTGAACTCGATCACGTCGCGCAAGCACGAATTCGAAGCAGACGCCTTCGCCGCAAAACATACCAGATCGCAGAATCTGGTCTCGGCGCTGGTAAAACTGTATGAAGACAATGCCTCAACCCTGACCCCCGATCCGCTCCATTCGGCTTTCTACGATTCACATCCGCCTGCCAGTATCAGAATCAGTAAGTTACTCGCTGCATAAATAGGAGACCGCCATGATCACCCATAATGAGCTGCTTGAAAAAAAATGCCAGCACACCGTCACCGGCCTGAGCGATGCCGAGATTGCCGAATATCTCGCTGCCGTCAGCAACTGGATACAAGACGGCGCGCGCATCGTCAAGACCTTTTCATTCAAGGATTACTACGAAACGCTGGCCTTCATCAATGCGATCGCCTACGTGATTCATGCCGAAGACCATCATCCTGAACTGGTCGTGACCTACAATCGCTGCGTGGTGAAATTCGACACCCATACGGTCAATGACAGTCGCGGCGGGATATCCGAAAACGATTTCATCTGCGCCGCCAAAATCGATACGATTTTCAATCAATCCTTCTCCTGACTGATCCCCGCCTGATGAGCACTTTCTCCGGCACCGTCATCGCCGCGCATGGCCGCCATTACTTTGTCGAAGCCGACACCGTCAAACTGCACTGCGTCACCCGCGGCAAAAAAAGCGATGTAGCGGTCGGCGACATCGTTAACCTGAAAAAAACATCGCTGGATCAGGGTGTCATCGAATCGATCGCAGAGCGAAAAACCCTGCTGTACCGTTCGGATCAGTACAAATCCAAACTGCTCGCGGCCAATGTCACGCAACTCTTCATCGTCGTTGCGACTGAGCCCGGTTTTTCGGATGACTTGATTTCCCGCTCGCTGATTGCGGCAGAAGCGGCAGGCGTCGCGGTGCACATCATACTCAACAAGACCGATGTTGCCGAATTGATGCCCAAGACCCGCGAACGGCTCAAGCCGTATGCTGCGCTCGGCTATCCGATTCATGAAGTGTCGGCACGCACCCAGCCGGATGCCGCCTGCGCGCTGCTTGCGCCGTTGCTGGCAGGGCAGTCAACCATCCTGATCGGCCAGTCCGGCATGGGGAAATCGTCACTGATCAATTTGCTGGTACCGGATGCCGACATTGCCACCCGTGAAATTTCGGCTGCGCTTGATACCGGCAAGCACACGACCACCTTCACCCGGCTGTATCGAATCCGCGACGATACGGCGATCATCGATTCGCCTGGCTTTCAGGAATTTGGTCTGTATCACCTGTCGGAAGGCATGCTGGAACGGGCTTTCCGCGAGTTTGCGCCGTTTCTGGGCAGCTGCAAATTCTATAATTGCCGCCACCTGATCGAGCCCAGTTGCGCCATTCTGGCTGCAGTCGAATCGGGCCAGATCACACGCATGCGCCATGCACTGTATGCGCAATTGCTGCATGAATCAGCGCAAACCTTGTATTGAAAACAAATCAGATTTGTATTGACGGAGCATCATTTATTCAGCAATGCGGTCGATATTGTTTAAATCAAGATAATGCAATCGGTTCGGGTAGCGAGCAAACCGGCTTCTGTCCAATAAAATCCCTTATAATTAAACGGTTACATAACAACGGCGGCAGGCGCCCCCTAGCCGCCGTATTCAATTATGGCTATCAAACACTTCCTGCAGTTTTCCGATTTCACGCTTGCCGAGTTCGAGTATGTCATCGAACGCGCACGTATCATCAAACGCAAGTTCAAGAACTACGAGCCGCATCACCCGTTGCTGGACCGAACCCTGGTGATGGTTTTTGAGAAAAACTCGACTCGCACCCGCCTGTCCTTCGAGGCCGGCATGCATCAGCTGGGCGGTGCGGCGATCTACCTCAATACCCGCGACAGCCAGCTCGGGCGCGGCGAGCCGGTCGAAGATGCGGCGCAAGTGATGTCCCGCATGTGCGACATCATCATGATCCGCACCTTCGGTCAGGACATCATCGAGCGCTTCGCGGCCCATTCCCGGGTCCCGGTCGTCAACGGCCTGACCAATGAACACCACCCGTGCCAGGTATTGGCGGACGTCTTCACCTACATCGAACATCGCGGCTCGATCGCCGGCAAGACCGTGGCCTGGATCGGCGATGCGAACAACATGCTGTACTCCTGGTTGCAGGCGGCTGAAGTATTCGGTTTTCACGTCAATGTCTCAACCCCCAAGGGCTATGAGATCGACCCAAGCCTGGTATCAGCCGACAATACGCGCTACTCCCTGTTCGCCAACCCGTCCGATGCCTGTGCCGGAACCGATCTGGTCACCACCGACGTCTGGACCAGCATGGGTTACGAAGCCGAAAATGCAGCGCGTCTGCAAGCTTTCGACGGCTGGATAGTCGATGGAGAAAAGATGGCCCGCGCAAAACCGGACGCCTTGTTCATGCACTGCCTGCCCGCCCACCGCGGTGAAGAAGTCGGTGCCGAAGTCATCGACGGACCGCAGTCCGTGGTATGGGACGAAGCAGAGAATCGTCTGCATGTACAAAAAGCCTTGCTAGAATATCTGGTAGTCGGAAAAATTGTTTCCTGAAGCTGTCCAAGGAGCAACGCGTTCGAGCCACGTGCGTCGATTATCCTGAAATAGTCCGCTGCGCAGCTAACGTTATGCAAATGCCGGTTAAGAAAATAGATTGTATTGTTGAATCATCAAAAGGTTGAATCATGTCTGACATCAAAAAAGTCGTACTCGCCTACTCTGGCGGCCTGGACACTTCGGTGATCCTGAAGTGGTTACAAGATAATTACCAATGTGAAATCGTCACCTTCACCGCCGATCTCGGCCAAGGCGAAGAACTGGAACCGGCTCGTCAGAAAGCCATCAAATTCGGCATCAAGCCTGAAAATATCTACATCGATGATGTACGCGAGGAATTCGTACGCGATTTCGTATTCCCGATGTTCCGCGCCAACACCGTCTATGAAGGCGAATACCTGCTCGGCACCTCGATCGCCCGCCCCCTGATCGCCAAGCGACTGATCGAAATCGCCCGCGAAACCGGTGCAGATACCATTTCCCACGGCGCGACCGGCAAAGGCAATGACCAGGTACGTTTCGAGCTGGGTGCTTATGCACTGATGCCTAATGTCAAGATCATCGCTCCATGGCGCGAGTGGGATCTGCTGTCGCGCGAAAAACTGCTGAAGTATGCAGAAGATGCCGGCATCGAAATCGACATGAAACACAAGAATGGCGGCGCGCCTTATTCGATGGATGCCAACCTGCTGCACATCAGTTTCGAAGGCCGTCATCTGGAAAACCCGAGTGCGGAAGCCGAAGAATCCATGTGGCGCTGGACCGTCAGCCCTGAAGCCGCTCCCGATGCCCCGGAATACCTCGATGTCGAATTCGAAAAAGGCGACATCGTCGCACTGAACGGCCAACGCCTGTCACCCGCGACAGTCCTGACCGAGCTGAACCGTCTCGGCGGCAAGCACGGCATCGGCCGTCTCGATCTGGTGGAAAACCGCTATGTCGGCATGAAGTCACGCGGCTGCTATGAAACGCCGGGCGGCACCATCATGTTGCGTGCGCATCGCGCAATCGAATCGATTACGCTTGATCGCGAAGTGGCTCACCTGAAAGATGATTTGATGCCACGCTACGCCAGCATGATTTACAACGGCTACTGGTGGGCGCCAGAGCGCGTCGCGCTGCAAACCCTGATCGACCAGACCCAGCAATGCGTGAACGGCTGGGTGCGTCTGAAACTGTACAAAGGCAACGTCATCGTGGTCGCCCGCGACTCCAAGACCGATTCGCTGTTCGACATGAACATCGCAACCTTCGATGAAGATGGCGGCGCATACAATCAGGCCGATGCGGGCGGCTTCATCAAGCTTAATGCACTGCGCATGCGGATTGCCGCCAATGCCCGCGCGAAATACGGCAGCTGAACGCGTTCGCATCAGTTGAAGGAACGTGTAAGGAATAAATCTCCATCCTCACACGCGCCTAAATCCGTTGCATATAAAAAAATCCGCCTTTGGCGGATTTTTTTATATGCAACGGTAAACTTGGGCGTCGAATTCCGAAAAAAACTTCAGATAGCCACAACGAATAAAATCAGATCTGCTTGTCTTCCGGTTCAGGCAGCAGGCATGCATTGACGACCTGCAGGTCGTTATCCTTGGCGAAATTCATTACAAAATGATACGCCAGCGGCTCAATCTCTCGCAGTTCTTCGTTCACGACCACCGAACGAATTCCATTCAATAAAATCGGCCGGACATACGGTGAATATTGAAGGTGTGCGTTCCTGCCACCCTCGGGGCGAAAACAGGACATTACACCGCATAGCCGCTCGGCCCAATCGCTGGGACGAAACTGCTTGCCATTGCTGGTGACACCTTGGATGAAAAACTCGCGTGTAGCTGTTTTTTTGGTTTTGTCAGGATCGGCCATGTGTGCGGCTTATTTCTATAGCGAAGGCTATTCGTGTTTGCTTAATGCCATTATGTGGCAGCAAGTCTCAAAAATTCTTACGTATTATATCTTATAGAAGAGTTACCAACGAATCTCTAAGTACAAGTCACGTAGCCATTGGCAATTTCATGTCACTGCTAGCCGAACCATACTGTAATCGACAGCAACAATAACAGCATCATCCACAGCAAAAGCGCGCGCCAGACGAGACCCACTGTACTCTGGAGCGCCCGCACTGTAGGCTCTTCTCCTGGCAGGCTTTCCGCTTCTATCCCAATGGAATCAACCGTTGCGGCATCTGCCGGCAAGACATTGCTTGCTTTTTCGGTTGGTGTGCCGAGTCGATAACCCATTGCCCCGCCCCCTGCAGAAAGAATAATCCCGAGTGTCTCATCCTGCCAGCGGCCTGAAAAATTGCGCCAGGCGTATATCGCATCTTCAAAATTGCCGACAATGGCAAAGGCGACGGCAGTCAGGCGCGCAGGAATCCAGTCTATATAATAAAAAGCACGTGCTGCGAAATCGCCAAATGCCTCATTGCGCATGTGATTCGGCTCATTCCAGGCGCGCGCAAGATATTCGGCAACACGATACATGACAGCACATGCAGGGCCTAAAGGCATCAAAAACCAGAAAAATACGCCAAACACGTTACGGTGCGACGTGATCAAGGCTTTTTCCACGGCTATGCGTGAAATTTCATCGACTTCCATCCCGACCGTATCTTGTTTGGTCCATTCTGCAAGCAGCGTACGTGCAGTCGCATCGTCCCCATTATTCAATGCCAACTGGATGGAAGAAAAATAATGGCTGTAATGACGGAACCCAAGCGTTAAATAGACGATCAGGATATTCCATGCCAGTGCAGCCAATGGGCTGATCTTGGCGCACAACCAATACACGATGGCAGTCGGCACCATCAGTATTAACATCATGAATATCCAGCCACGCTGACCATGACGCGCATGGCCAGCATTGAACCAACCTTCCATACGCATCGCAAGCGCTTTAATCTCTGCATAAATCGGATTGTCAGCGCGTAACGGCTTGAGTTGCTCGATCAGTAGCGCACACAGTATAGATAGGAATGTCATCGGACCATTTTAGTTATCAGGCAAGCTCTACGATAGCGCAGCCTATCGCGAGAATCAAAGGATTAGTGGTGCGCTATTAAAATAACAGTGTGGCGTATCCAGATAAAGATCAAGCGCGTAGGAAATGAAAGAGATTTCGCAGCATTCCTGCGGTAGCTCCCCATATGAAGAATCGATCATACTGCATCGCATAGAATGTGCGATGGCCAACACCGTGCGGGAGTGCCACTGTGCGACGCTGGTGATGCCTGCCATCCATCAGGAATGCAAGCGGCACTTCAAAAATTTCAGCGACCTCACACGGATCAGCGTGCAAATCAAAAGGCGGCTGTACGAGGGAAACAACCGGCGTCACCCGATAGCCAGTTACAGTGAAGTATTCCGGCAACACACCCAGCACATCCACATGCCGCCGATGCAGGCCGACCTCTTCTTCGGTTTCACGCAATGCCGTTTCAATTGGAGAGGCGTCAATCTCTTCGGCCCGCCCGCCTGGGAAGCTTACTTGCCCGGCATGATCCGTCAGATGCGCAGTACGCTGCGTGAATAACAATGTCAGCCCGTCAGCTCTTGCCACAATGGGAATCAGTACAGAGGCAGGCTTAGGCAACACCAGCGCATTTCGTGCGCGGTGCTCATCTGTCACTTCAGGAGTCCAGATAGGCGGACTGGCAAAACGCGCGCGCAGCCAATCCGGCACAAGCTGCTCAGACTTGACCGGCATCTCTCCTGCAATTGATTCGACAGGGATGCTTTGCGGATCGAAAATCAGTTTTGACAAGATGATTCCTGGATTTAAAAGCAAAAAAGGCACCAAAAGGCGCCCTTCTTTTGCAACTCACATATCCGATATCACGCGGATTGTTTTGCCGCTGCGCGACGATTCGGCAATTTTTCTTTAATACGCGCGGATTTGCCTGAGCGCTCACGCAAGTAGTACAGTTTTGCACGACGCACATCACCACGACGCTTGACTTCGATCGAAGCAATCAACGGAGAATACAATTGGAATGTACGCTCGACGCCTTCACCAGATGAAATTTTACGTACGATGAAGTTTGAATTCAAGCCACGATTACGGCGCGAAATTACGACGCCTTCGTAAGCCTGGGCGCGCTTGCGCGTACCTTCAACGACATTCACGTTAACGATGACTGTATCACCAGGTGCAAAATCAGGAATATTTTTTCCCAAGCGTGCAATTTCTTCTTGCTCAAGTTGCTGAATTAAATTCATTTTTTTGCTCCATATACCATCTTGCTGGCGCGCTCGACAGTTACTGCCATTGCCCAGTAGAGGATGATGTTAAACATGCGGGTAATCAGATGACTTCCCACGCTTTACTACAAACTGCTTAAAAATTTTTCATCTGCACGCGTCAACCGTCCAGCTGCACGTACATTTTCGAGTAAATCAGGACGCTTTTTAGCAGTCGCTTCCAGCGCCCGCTCACGCCGCCATTTTCCTATCTCGGCGTGATTACCACCCATCAGCACAGCAGGTACGGCCATGCCGTTATAGCAATCTGGCCGTGTGTAATGCGGGCAATCCAGCAAGCCATTAACAAAACTGTCTTCAACCGCAGAGGCATCATCATGCAACACCCCAGGCAACTGCCGAATGACTGCGTCCATTAATGCCATTGCCGGTAATTCGCCACCGGACAAAACGAAATCGCCAAGGCTGATTTCTTCGTCCACGCAACGATCCAACAAACGCTGATCAACTGCTTCATAGCGCCCGCACAGCAAGACCAGGCCAGGCTCCTGACTCAACTGCATCACGCGTTGATGCGTAAGCGGTCGGCCCTGTGGCGACAAATACACCACCCGCGGAATTGCCAAACCTTGCTGCACCTGGCGCTGCCTTGCCGCACCAATCGTATCTTCCAGTGGCTTGCACAACATCACCATGCCTGGGCCACCGCCATACGGGCGATCATCTACCGTGCGATGCCTGTCGGTGGTGAAATCACGTGGATTCCAAAGCGCCAGCTCACATTTTTTTTGCTCAAACGCGCGCCGCGTGATACCCGACTGCGTAATTGCCGTGAACATTTCCGGAAACAGCGTGATGGCATCAAACTGCATCGCGCACCTCCATCAATATCCACTCCAGAACATGAACAGCAACGGGCTAATAATCCAGCCCCCAATCCACCGTGATTTTCCTTGCTGACTGATCAACAGTTTTCACAAATTGGTCCACGAACGGAATTAGCATTTCAGGCGACGGCTTCTCTTGCTCGACAACAGCCGGCACTTGCACCCGCAAAATCGGATGTGCGCCAT
>DATFBD010000061.1:0-20461 GCA_035254005.1 Burkholderiaceae bacterium
ATCGCGGTGGTGATGGGCTCCTGCACCGCGGGCGGCGCCTACGTGCCGGCCATGAGCGACGAATCGATCATCGTCAAGGAACAGGGCACCATCTTCCTGGGCGGCCCGCCGCTGGTGAAGGCGGCCACCGGCGAGGTGGTCACGGCCGAAGACCTGGGCGGCGGCGACGTCCATACGCGCCTGTCCGGCGTGGCCGACCACCTGGCGCAGAACGATTTGCACGCGCTGTCGCTGGCGCGCACCATCGTCTCGAACCTGAACCGCACCAAGCCGCAGCAGATGGCGCTGCGCGAGTCGGTGGAGCCGAAATACCCGACCGAGGAACTGTACGGCGTGATCCCGGTCGACACCCGCAAGCCGTTCGACGTGCGCGAAGTGATCGCCCGCATCGTCGACGGCAGCGAGTTCGATGAATTCAAGGCCCGCTACGGCACCACGCTGATCTGCGGCTTCGCCCACATCTTCGGCATGAAGGTCGGCATCATCGCCAACAACGGCATCCTGTTCTCCGAGTCGGCGCTGAAGGGTGCGCACTTCATCGAGCTGTGCGCGCAGCGCAAGATCCCGCTCGTGTTCCTGCAGAATATCACCGGCTTCATGGTCGGCCGCAAGTACGAGAACGAAGGCATCGCCCGCAACGGCGCCAAGATGGTGACGGCCGTGGCCACGGCCGCCGTGCCCAAGTTCACCGTCATCATTGGCGGCAGCTTCGGCGCCGGGAACTACGGCATGTGCGGGCGCGCCTATTCGCCGCGCTTCATGTGGATGTGGCCTAACGCCCGCATCTCCGTCATGGGCGGCGACCAGGCGGCCAGCGTGCTGGCCACCGTCAAGCGCGACGGCATCGAAGCCAAGGGCGGCCAATGGTCGGCCGAGGAGGAAGCGGCCTTCAAGCAGCCCATCAAGGACCAGTACGAACACCAGGGCCACCCCTACTACGCCACCGCGCGCCTGTGGGACGACGGCGTGATCGACCCGGCCGACACCCGCATGGTGCTGGGCCTGGGCCTGTCGGCCGCGCTCAATGCGGAAATCCCCGATACCAAATTCGGCGTGTTCCGCATGTAATGGAGGCTGCCATGACTTATCAAACCCTGACCATCGCCATCGCCGACAAGGTCGCCACCGTCACCCTGAACCGGCCCGACGTGCGCAACGCCTTCAACGAAACCACCATCAGCGACATCACGCTGGCCTTTGACCAATTGGGCCGCGACGAATCCGTGCGCGCCATCGTGCTGGCCGCCAATGGCCCGGCCTTCTGCGCCGGCGCGGACCTGAACTGGATGAAGAAAATGGCCGGCTACTCCCACGAGGAGAACAACGCCGACGCCATGCAATTGGCCGACATGCTGCGCACCATCTACCTGTGCCCCAAGCCCGTGGTGGCCAAAGTGCAGGGCGACTGCTACGCCGGCGGCATGGGCCTGGTGGCCGCCTGCGACGTGGTGGTCGCGGTGGAGGAAGCCAATTTCTGCCTGAGCGAAGTGAAACTGGGCCTGATCCCGGCCACCATTTCGCCCTACGTGATCAAGGCCATGGGCGAGCAGGCGGCGCGTCGCTACTTCCTCACGGCCGAGCGCTTCACGGCGCAGCAGGCGCTGCGCATCGGCTTCGCCCACGAGGTGGTGGCCGCCGGTGAACTGGACGCCACCGTGGCCGCCATCGTCAAGGCCCTCGTCAACAACAGCCCGAACGCCGTGCAGCAAGCCAAGGTGCTGGTGCGCGACGTGGTTGGGCAACCCGTCACCGATGCGCTGCTGGCCGATACGGCCGAACGCATCGCCCACATCCGCGCTTCCGAGCAGGGCCGCGAAGGCGTGCAGTCCTTCCTCGAGAAGCGCAAGCCGGCCTGGTTGAGCTAGGCCGGCCATTTTTCAGCTGGAGTATTTTTGGAACCGAACAAGCAAAGCGACTGGGTCGCACGCAGCCTGCGCAGCGTGTGGCACCCGTGCACCCAGATGCAGCACCACGAAACTGTGCCCCTGATCCCCGTCAGCCATGGCCGCGGCGCCTGGCTGTACGACCACGAAGGCAAGCGCTATCTGGACGCGATCAGCTCCTGGTGGGTGAACCTGTTCGGCCATGCCAACCCGCGCATCAACGCCGCCCTCAAGGAGCAGCTGGACCTGCTGGAACACGCCATGCTGGCCGGCTTCACCCACGAGCCGGTGATCCGCCTGTCCGAGCAGTTGGCGGCCCTCACGGGCGATGTGCTGGGCCACTGCTTCTACGCCAGCGATGGCGCTTCGGCGGTGGAAATCGCACTGAAAATGAGCTTCCACAGCTGGCGCAACCGCGGCCACGCGGACAAGCAGGAATTCGTCTGCCTCAAGGGCAGCTACCACGGCGAAACCATCGGCGCGTTGGCCGTCACCGACGTGGCCCTGTTCAAGGACGCCTACGGCCCGCTGCTGCGCGCCAGCCAGACCGTGATGTCGCCCGACGCGCGCCAGGCCGTGGACGGCGAAACGGCGCAGGACGTGGCGCGCCGCGCGGCGGCCGACGTGGAGCGCCTGTTCATCGAACGCGGCGACAAGATCGCCGCCATCATCATCGAGCCGCTGGTGCAATGCGCCACCGGCATGGCCATGCACGACCCGCTGTACCTGACGCTGGTGCGCGAACTGTGCGACCGCCACCACGTGCACCTGATCCTGGACGAAATCGCCGTCGGCTGCGGCCGCACGGGCACCTTCTTCGCCTGCGAGCAGGCCGATATCTGGCCCGACTTCCTGTGCCTGTCCAAGGGCATCAGCGGCGGCTACCTGCCGCTGTCGCTGGTGATGACGCGCGACGACATCTACCAGGCCTTCTACAGCGCCGACGTCACGCGCGGCTTCCTGCACTCGCATTCGTACACGGGCAACCCGCTGGCCTGCCGCGCCGCGCTGGCCACGCTGCAGATATTCGAAGACGACCATGTGCTGGCCCACAACCGCGCGCGCGCCGAACGGCTGACGCAGGCGCTGGCGCCGCTGGCCAACCATGAACGGGTACGCCACTTCCGCCAGCGCGGCATGATCTGGGCCTTCGACGCGATCCGCGCGCCGGCCGACTTCTCGCGCCGCTTCTTCGCCACGGCGCTGGAACACGAACTGCTGATGCGCCCCATCGGCTCCACTGTCTACATGATGCCGCCCTACATTCTGAACGACGACGAGATCGACGGCCTGGCCGCCAGCACGCTGGCCGTGTTCGACAAAGTACTGGCGGGAGCAGCCTGACCATGGAACTGCTGAACCGACTGGACGCCCAGCTGCAAACGCTGGCCCAACAAAGCCTGGTGCGCACCCGCCGCGTGGTCGATTCGCCATGCGGCCCGCGCGTGCGCGTGGACGGGCGCGAACTGCTGGCCTTCTGCAGCAACGACTACCTGGGCCTGGCCAGCCATCCGGCGCTGGCCGCCGCGCTGCAAGAGGGCGCCGCCCTGTACGGCGCCGGCAGCGGCGCCTCGCACCTGATTTCTGGCCACAGCCGCGCCCACGCCCAGCTGGAGGACCGGCTGGCCGAATTCGTCGGCGCCCACCTGGAGCGCCCGCGCGCGCTGTATTTCTGCACCGGCTACATGGCCAACCTGGCCATCATCACCGGCCTGACGGCGGGCGACCGCGACGCCGCCATCTTCTCCGAATCGCTGAACCACGCCTCGCTGATCGACGGCAGCCGGCTGGCGCGCGCCGCGGTGCAGGTCTACCCGCACGCCGACCTGGACGCGCTGGCCGCCATGCTGCAAGCCAGTACCGCCGCCACCAAGGTGGTGGTGACGGACAGCGTGTTCAGCATGGACGGCGACCTGGCCGACCTGCCAGCCCTGCTGGCGTTGTGCGAACGGTACGGCGCCTGGCTGGTGGTGGACGACGCCCACGGCTTCGGCACGCTGGGCCAGAACGGCCACGGCGCGCTTGAGCATTTCGGGCTGCAATCGCCGTACCTGGTCTACATGGGCACCCTGGGCAAGGCGGCCGGCGTGGGCGGCGCCTTCGTGGCGGCCCATGAAACCGTGATCGAAACGTTAATACAAAAGGCCCGCCCCTACATCTTCACCACCGCCGCCGCGCCCGCGCTGGCGCACGCGCTGCTGGCCAGCCTGAACTTGCTGGAAGGGCCGGAAGGCATGCAAAGACGCGCACACCTGCAGGCATTGGTGGCACAATTGAACGATGGCCTGCGCCTGACGCGCTGGCAGCGGCTGCCCTCGGACACGGCGATCCAGCCGATCCTGATCGGCGACAATGCCGAAACCATGCGTGCCGGCGCCGCCCTGTACGAGCAGGGCCTGTGGGTGGGCACGATACGCCCGCCGACGGTGGCGCCGGGCACCTCGCGCCTGCGCGTGACGCTGTCGGCCGGCCACACCCACGCGGACGTGGCCACGCTGACGAGTGCCATAAACGCCATCAATGCATTGGAAAGGATGTGACATGAGTCTGGACGACCCCGTTCTGGCCGCCACGCCGCAGGTGCAGCCCGCACCGGCGGCCGCCGGCGCGCGCCCCCGCTTCGCCTGTTTCACCACCGGTACCGACACGGAAATCGGCAAGACCCTGGTGTCTGCCGCCATGCTGCACGCGCTGGTGCAAAGCGGCGTGCGGGCCTGCGGCATGAAGCCCATCGCGGCCGGCGCGGAATTCCGCAACGGCCGCTGGCACAACGAAGACGCCGACATGCTGATCGCGGCCGGCAACGTGTCGCTGCCGCAGGAGCTGACCACGCCGTTCCTGCTCAAGGAACCGGCCGCGCCCCACATCGCGGCCGAACTGGAAGACGCCTACATCTCGCCCGTGCCCATCCTGGCCGCCTACATCGAAGTGAGCGCCGCCTCGGACGCGGTGGTGGTGGAAGGGGTGGGCGGCTTCCGCGTGCCGCTGAACGAGGAATTCGACACGGCCGACCTGGCCGAGCAGCTCGATTTGCCCGTGGTGCTGGTGGTGGGCATGCGCCTCGGTTGCATCAGCCACGCGCTGCTGACGGTGGAAGCGATCGCCAACCGCAACCTGATGCTGGCCGGCTGGGTCGCCAACGAGGTCGACCCCGATATGGCCTTCATCGACGAAAACATCGCCGCGCTGGCGGAACGCATTCCGGCACCGCTGCTGGGCCGCGTGCCGCGCCTGGCGCAACCATCGGCCGCCGCCGCCGCCGAATACCTGGACTTTACCAAGCTGCCCAACTGGCCGGCTGCCTAACCTGATTGAACGTAGAAGGAATCCCGATGTCCCTGACCCAAGAACCGAAAACCGTCGAACTGCACCGCCCCGCGGCGCCCATCACGCTGCCGGCCGCCGCCACCTGGCCGGTGGACGACGTGCTGGCCCTGTTCGAGCTGCCGTTCAACGACCTGATGTTCCAGGCCCAGCAAACCCACCGCGCCAACTTCCCGGACGGCGACGTGGAACTGGCCACGCTGCTGTCGATCAAGACCGGCGGCTGCGAGGAGGATTGTGGCTACTGCCCGCAGGCGGCCCGCTACGACACCGGCGTGGAAGCGAAGAAGATCCTCGACATCGACACCGTGCTGGAAGCGGCCAAGCAGGCCAAGGACAGCGGCGCCACCCGCTTCTGCATGGGTGCCGCCTGGCGCAGCCCGAAAGACCGCGACATGGACAAGGTCGAGGAAATGGTGCGTGAAGTGAAGGCGCTGGGCATGGAAACCTGCGCCACGCTGGGCATGCTGGAAGAGCAGCAGGCGCTGCGCCTGAAAGCCGCCGGCCTCGATTACTACAACCATAACCTGGACACGGCGCCCGAGTTCTACGACAACGTGATCTCCACCCGCGAATACCAGGACCGCCTGGACACGCTGGGCCGGGTGCGCGAAGCGGGCCTCAAGGTCTGCTGCGGCGGCATCGTCGGCATGGGCGAATCGCGCCTGCAGCGCGCCGGCCTGATCGCCCAGCTGGCCAACCTGAACCCGTACCCGGAATCGGTGCCCGTCAACCACCTGGTGCAGGTGGAAGGCACGCCGCTGTACGGCCTGGACCCGCTGGACCCGCTGGAATTCGTGCGCACCATCGCCGTGGCCCGCATCACCATGCCGAAAGCGCGGGTGCGCCTGTCGGCCGGCCGCCGCCAGCTGGGCGAGGCGGTGCAAGCCATGTGCTTCCTGGCCGGCGCCAACTCCATCTTCTACGGCGACAAGCTGCTCACCACCGGCAACCCGGAAGCGGAGGACGACCGCGCGCTGCTGGCCAAGCTGGGCCTGAAAACCCGCGGCACGGTGCTCGAATCGGCACCGAAAGAGAAGTGCGGCTGCTAAACCGGTACAGAAGGGTCAGACCCTGGCGGTACAAAAGGGTCAGACCCTAGGGTCTGACCCTGGTTTGAAGCAGTTGCTGTTACACGGTCTGACACCCCACCGCACAATGCTAGCGCCAAGGCGGGGAGTCAGACCCTAGGGTCTGACCCTGTGGTAGCGCTGCGAGTTCACAAGACAACCCCAGCCACGCGCTGAATAGAGGAGACATATGTTCACAAAAATCCTGATCGCCAACCGCGGTGAAATCGCCTGCCGTGTGGCCGCCACCGCCCGCCGCATGGGCATCAAGACGGTCGCCGTCTATTCCGAGGCCGATGCCAACGCCAAGCACGTGGCCGTGTGCGACGAAGCCGTGCTGCTGGGCCCCGCCCCGGCCAAGGAAAGCTATCTGCGTGGCGACAAGATCATCGAAGTGGCGCTGGCCACGGGCGCCCAGGCCATCCACCCCGGCTACGGCTTCCTGTCCGAGAACGCCGAATTCGCGGACGCCTGCGCCGCCGCCGGCCTGGTGTTCATCGGCCCGCCGGCGTCGGCCATGCGCGCCATGGGCTCCAAGTCCGCCGCCAAGTCGCTGATGGAACAGGCCAACGTGCCGCTGGTGCCCGGCTATCACGGTGACGAGCAGGACGCCGACTTCCTGCACGCCCAGGCCGACCGCATCGGCTACCCCGTGCTGCTCAAGGCGTCTGCCGGCGGCGGCGGCAAGGGCATGCGCGTGATCGAACACTCGGCCGACTTCAAGGCCGCGCTGGCCTCGTGCAAGCGCGAAGCGATCAGCTCCTTCGGCGACGACAAGGTGCTGGCCGAGAAATACCTGCTGCGCCCGCGCCACATCGAAATCCAGGTGTTCGCCGACACCCACGGCAACTGCATCTACCTGTTCGAGCGCGACTGCTCGGTGCAGCGCCGCCACCAGAAAGTGCTGGAGGAAGCGCCAGCGCCCAACATGCCGGCCGAACGCCGCGCCGCCATGGGCGAGGCAGCCGTGGCCGCCGCCAAGGCGGTCGGCTACGTGGGCGCCGGCACGGTGGAGTTCATCGCCAACCAGGATGGTTCGTTCTACTTCATGGAGATGAACACCCGCCTGCAGGTCGAACACCCCGTGACCGAAATGATCACCGGCACCGACCTGGTGGAATGGCAGATCCGCGTCGCGTTCGGCGAAGCGCTGCCGCGCAAGCAGAATGAGCTGGCCATCCACGGCCACGCCATCGAAGCGCGCATCTACGCCGAGAATCCCGAGAAGGGCTTCCTGCCCTCGATCGGCACGCTGCGCCACATGGACACCCCGGCCGCCGTCACCTTCGAACTGGGTGGTGCACCCGGTACCGGCGTGCCGGCCGCCGTGCGCATCGACTCGGGCGTGCGCGAGGGCGACGCCATCTCGCCGTTCTACGACCCCATGATCGCCAAGCTGATCGTGTGGGGCGCCGACCGCAAGCAAGCGCTGGCCCGCATGGCGCAGGCGCTGGCGCAGTACAAGATCGTCGGCCTGGCCACCAACATCGCCTTCCTCAAGCGCCTGGTGGAAGGCGACGCCTTTGCCGGCGCCGACCTGGACACGGGCCTGATCGAACGCAACCAGGACAGCCTGTTCCCGGCCGCCCACGCGGCGCCATCGGCCGCGCTGGCGCTGGCCGCCGTGGCCCTGATCGAAGCGGAGAAGGACGCCGCGGCCGCCCAGTCGGGCGCCAACCGCGCCGACCCATGGGGCCAGGCGCTGGGCTGGCGCATGAACTTCCCGTACGCGCGCGCGCTGTCGTTCACCGACGACTACGCGGCCGCACTGCCGGCCAAGGCCTACGGCGTGGCCGTCACCTACCGCGCCACGGACTGGCTGTTCGCGCGCGATGGCGGCGCGCCGCAGGTGCTGAGCCTGATGCAGCAGGACGGCTCCGACCTGAGCATCAAGCTGGGCGACACGGCCGTGCATGGCACCGTGCGCCGCGACGGCGAACTGCTGCACGTGTTCACGGGCGGTCATCATTATCCTTTGCACTACAATGATCCGATGGCCCACGCCGGCGAAAGCGAAGCCGAGGGCGGCCGCCTGACGGCGCCCATGCCGGGCAAGGTGGTGGCCGTGCTGGCCGCCAAGGGCCAGGACGTGAAGAAGGGCGAGGCGCTGGTGATCATGGAGGCGATGAAGATGGAACACACCATCGCCGCCCCGCACGACGGCCTGGTGGAGGAAATCCTGTACAACGTCGGCGACCAGGTCGCCGATGGCGCGCCGCTGCTGGCCTTCAAGGCGGCGGCGTAAGCGGAGGGCATCATGCGCATCCTGTTGCACCGCGCGGACGGCAAGACCGAGCCGTGGATCAAGGACTTCGGCAAATTCCTGCCGGAGGCCGAGATCGCCATCTGGCACGCGGGCGAGAAATCCCCGCCGTGCGACTACGCCGTGGTGTGGGCGCCGCCGGAAACCATGCTGCCCGAGCTGGCCGACGTCAAAGCCATCTTCAACACGGGGGCAGGGGTGGACGCGCTGCTCAAGTTCGGGGACGCACTGCCGCGCCACGTGCCCATCATCCGCCTGGGCGACGCCGGCATGGCCGCGCAGATGGCCGAATACGTGGTGCACGCCGTGCTGCGCTACTTCCGCCGCTTCGACGAGTACGAAGCCCAGGCCCGCGCCGGCACCTGGGCCCCGCTGCCGCAATACCACCGCGAGGACTTCACGGTCGGCGTGCTGGGCATGGGCGCGCTGGGCGGCCAGGTGCTCAAGGCGCTGGCGCCGTTCGGCTTCCCCCTGCGCGGCTGGAGCCGCACCGAGAAAAGCGTGGCCGGGGTGCAGTGCTACCACGGCCCGGCCGGACTGGACACCTTCCTGCGCGGCAGCCGCGTGCTGGTATGCATGCTGCCGCTCACGCCCGACACCAGCAACCTCATCGACCGCAGCAATATGTCCAAGCTGCCGCAAGGGGCTTACCTGATCAACGTGGCGCGCGGCGCCCACCTGGCCGAACCGGACTTGCTCAACCTGATCAAGGCCGGCCACATCGCCGGCGCCACGCTGGACGTGTTCCGCAACGAACCGCTGCCGGCCCAGCACCCATTCTGGCAGGAGCCGCGCATCACCATCACGCCGCATATCTCCGCGCTCACGCTGCGCCGCGAAAGCGTGCAGCAGATCGCGGAAAAAATACGCAAGATCGAAAACGGCGAAATGGTCGACGGCATCGTCGACCGCAACCTGGGATATTGAACACATGAACAAGCAAGCTAGCCTGCCCAAGCAAGTCAAGATCGTCGAAGTGGGGCCACGCGACGGCCTGCAAAACGAGAAGGAAAACGTCCCGGCCGAGGTGAAGATCGAACTGGTGAACCGCCTCACCAGCGCCGGCTTCCAGAATATTGAAGCGGCGTCGTTCGTGTCGCCCAAGTGGGTGCCGCAGATGGCCACCAGCCGCGAAGTGATGGACGCCATCGTGCGCAAGCCGGGCGTGATCTACTCGGCCCTCACGCCCAACATGCAAGGCTTTGAAGCGGCGCTGGGCGCGCGTGCCGACGAGGTGGTGATTTTCGGCTCGGCCTCGGAAGCGTTCTCGCAAAAGAACATCAACTGCTCGATCGCCGAATCGATCGCCCGCTTCGAAGGCGTGGCCAAGGCCGCCAAGGACCACGGCCTGCGCCTGCGCGGCAGCATCAGCTGCGCCTTCGGCTGCCCCTACCAGGGCGAAGTGCCGCTGGACGCCGTGGCCGACGTGGTGGGCCGCATGCGCGACCTCGGTTGCGACGAGATCGACATCGCCGACACCATTGGCGTAGCCACCCCGCGCCAGACGCAAGCGGTGATGGAGCGGGCCGCCGCCGCGTTCCGGCTGGACGGCCTGTCGGGCCACTTCCACGACACCTACGGCCAGGCGCTCGCCAACATCTACGCCAGCATGGAAGTGGGGATCGCGATCTTCCACTCGTCCGTCTCCGGCCTGGGCGGCTGCCCGTACGCCAAAGGCGCCACCGGCAACGTGGCCACCGAGGACGTGCTGTACATGATGCAGGGGCTGGGCGTGGCAACGGGCATCGACCTCGACATCGTGGTCGACGCCGGCCAGTTCATCTCGCAATTCCTGGGCCGCAAGGGCGCCAGCCGCGCCGGCAACGCCATCGCCGCCAAGCGCGCCTGACATTAGGAAAAACAAAACCGGGGTCAGGTCATGCCCACATGCAAGATGTGCGCATCTTGCATATGGGAATGACCTGACCCCGATTTGACCCCGATTTCGCTTACTTGGCCGCAAATGGAAAAACCCCGTGTGACGTTGCCATCACACGGGGTTTTAAATTTTGGTCGGAGTACAAGGATTCGAACCTTGGACCCTCTGGTCCCAAACCAGATGCGCTACCGGGCTGCGCTACACTCCGAATAAAGAGAATCATACAGACTCACCCCCGATCCGTCAAGGGGCCAGCCAAACAGTATGTACCATGGCGCGAATTTTTCAAGGTAAATGGCAGAAAATTCAAGGTTGATGCCACACAAATCCCGCTTATTCGCCGCCGTCCGCCTTCATCTTCAGGGCCAGTTCGTACAGCGCGTTCTTCTTGCGGCCCGTGATCTGCGCCGCCAGCGATGCCGCCTGCTTGACGGGGCATTCAGCCAGCAGAATGGACAGGATGCGTTCCGCTTCCGCATCCTGCGCCTCGTCGGCGGCCGGGGCGCCGGCCAGCAGCACCACGAATTCGCCTTTCTCGCGGTGCGGGTCGGCCTTGATCCACGCTTCGGCCTCGGACAGCGGGCAGCGGTGGATTTCCTCGAACATCTTGGTCAGCTCGCGCGCGAACACCACCTGGCGCTCGGGCTCGAACGCGGCCGCCAGCGCGCCGGCGCAATCGAGGATGCGGTGCGGCGCCTCGTAGAACACCATGGTAGCCGTCACCGCGCGCAGCGACTGCAGGAACGATTCGCGCTGTTTGGCCTTGGCCGGCAGGAAGCCGACGAAGTAGAACTGGTCGTTCACCAGCCCGCTGGCCGACAAGGCTGTCACGGCCGCCGAGGCGCCCGGCAACGGCAACACCCGCAGGCCGGCCGCGCGCACGGCATCCACAATGCGCGCGCCAGGGTCGGACACGGCCGGCGTGCCCGCATCCGACACCAGCGCGATCCGTTCACCGGCCTGCAAGCGCGCGATCAAGGTATCCGCCACCTCGCGCTCGTTGTGCTGGTGGGCGGCGATCAGGGGCTTGTGCAGGCCGAAGCGGGTCATCAGCTGAGCCGTATTGCGGGTGTCCTCGCACGCCACCGCGTTGACCAGGCTCAAGACATGCAGCGCGCGCAGGCTAATATCCGTGACGTTGCCGATCGGCGTCGCCACTACATACAATGTTGCGCTAGGATAGGTCTGGTGCGCCATTTCGCCCATCACGGGCAGGGTGGCGATGGTGCTGGAATCTTGTACGGTCATTGGGGGTAGGATGCTGGCTAAAAGTGTGAGATTGCTGTTGCTGGGCATGGCGGCCGGACTGGCCGGTTGCAGCACGCCCTGTGACACGCCCGGGCGATTGTGCGCGCCTGTCACCTCAATTACAAGCCCTCCGCCGGCGCCCGTCGCGGCCCCGGCGCCCCGGCCCGCCCCCGCACCACCACCGGCCCGGGTGGAAACCTTCGCCATCGCCATGCCCGGCGCCGCTGGCCAGGCCGGCGCGACGGGCACGGCCATGCCATCGCTGTCCAGCGCGCAGGCCGCCACCGGCGCGCCGGCGGCCGACCTGGACGCCATCCCCTCCAATACCCCGTTGCGCATCGCACTGTTGCTGCCGCTGCGCTCGGACACGCTGGGCCAGGCCGCCGCCGCCGTCAAGGCCGGCTTCCTGGCCGCCTGGGAGCGCGACCGCGACGGCGTTGCCGTCACCGTGGCCGACACCGGCGACGCTACCAGCGACGTGCTGGCCACTTACGCCAGCGCGCAGGACCAGGCGGACCTGATCGTCGGTCCGCTGGGCCGCTCCGCCGTTGGCGCGCTGGCCGCCAGCCCGCAGCTGCGCAAGCCCACCATCGCCCTCAACACGCCCGAAGGCTACGGCAATCCCGGCCAGGCGCCGCTGCCACCGCGCATGCTGGCCATGGGCCTGTCGATCGAGGAAGAGGCGCGCCAGGCCGCCAACTGGGCCGCCACTGAACATCCGGGCGCCAGCGCACTGGTGCTGGCCACCAGCACGCCGTGGCAGCGCCGCATCGCCACCGCCTTCGCCAGCCAGTGGCAGCGCCAGGGGCTGGCCGTCAGGACGGTGGAACTGGGCGCGGCCAACGGCTACCTGAACGACCCGGAACTGGTGCAGCTGCGCGCGCGCCTGCAAGCGGACGCGCCCGGCCTGCTGTTCGCCGCGCTGGACGCGGCCCAGACCCGCCAGCTGCGCGGCGCGCTCGAAGGCGCGCTGCCGGAGCTGCCGTCCATCTACGGCACCTCCTCGCTCAACCCCGGCAACGGCAGCAACTTCCCCACCCAGGAGCTGGACGGCGTGCGCCTGCTGGACCTGCCATGGCAACTGCAGGCCGACCATCCGGCCGTGATGGTCTATCCCCATCCGCCCCAGCCCGACGAGCGCAAGCCCGGCGCGGCCGACCTGGAACGGCTGTACGCGCTGGGCATCGACGCCTACCGGGTGGCGCGCGAAATCGGCCACCATGCGGGCGTGCGCTTCCAGCTCGATGGCGTGACGGGCCGGCTGACGGTCAGCTTCGGCCAGGGTCCGGCCAGTTTCGAACGTATCGAGCAGGCCGCCGTGTACAAGAACGGCGTGCCGCAGCCTGTGGCGCCGTGAGCACGCCATGGCCCGCACCGAGCGCCAGCAACTGGGCAGCGAGGGCGAGGACGAGGCGCTGGCCCACCTGTCCCGGCACGGCCTGACGCTGGTGGCCCGCAATTTCCTGTGCAAGGGCGGCGAGATCGACCTGATCATGCGCGACGGCGCGCACCTGGTGTTCATCGAAGTGCGGCGCCGGGCCGACATGCGCCACGGCGGGGCCGCCGCCAGCATCACACCGCGCAAGCAGCAGCGCATGGTGCGCGCGGCCCAGGTCTATTTGCAGCGCTGCGCCACGCTGCCGCCGTGCCGCTTCGACGTGGTGGCCATCGACGCCGGCCAGTTGCGCTGGCTGCGCAATGTGCTGCAAATGTAAGCATTTTTTTCAGCGCTTGTGGGGCGGGCACGGCCATTGCACTATAATCGCCGACTATGAATACTCAACGCATCCTGTCGCACTTCCACGAAAGTGCCGAACTCAAAATCCAATCGGCCACCGTGCTGGCCCAGCCAATCGCGCAAGCGATCGAGATGATGTTCTCCGCGCTCTCGAACGGCAACAAGATCCTCGTGTGCGGCAATGGCGGTTCGGCCGCCGACGCCCAGCACTTCGCGGCCGAACTGGTGGGCCGCTTCGAGCGCGAACGCTTCCCGCTGCCGGCGCTAGCGCTGACCACCGACACCTCGATCCTGACGGCCGTGGCCAACGACTACAGCTACCGCGACATCTTCTCCAAGCAGGTGCAGGCCTTCGGCCAGGCCGGCGACATCCTGCTGGCGCTGTCCACCTCGGGCAATTCCGCCAACGTGATGGCGGCCATCGAGGCGGCGCTGGAGCGCGAGATGCGGGTGGTGGCCATGACCGGCAAGGGCGGCGGCGCCATCGGCAAGATGCTGACCGACGCCGACGTCCACATCTGCGTGCCGGCCGACCGCACGGCCCGCATCCAGGAAGTACACCTGGTGACCATACACTGCATCTGCGACGGCATCGACGTCGCCCTGTTCGGAGGAGACGTCAATGAGTAAGCCGTTGCCCAAGCTGCTGGCCACCACGTTGCTGTGCGGCGCCATGCTGGCCACGCTGTCGGGCTGCGTGGAGATGATGGTCGGTGGCGCCGTGGTGGGCACCGTGGCCGCCTCGGACCGCCGCACCTTCGGCGCCCAGACCGAAGACCAGGCCATCGTCGTCAAGGCCGAGATCAAGGTGCACAACCTGGTGGGCGACGCCGGCCACGTGAACATCAACAGCTTCAACCGCCGCGCCTTGCTGACGGGCGAGGTACGCGACCAGGCCATGAAGGAGCAGGTCGAGCGTGAAGTGCGCGGCATCGAAGGCGTGGCTTCGACCGTGAACGAACTGGAAATCTCGGGCCTGAGCAGCTTCACCTCGCGCTCGAATGACGCCCTGATCACCACCAAGGTCAAGGCCAGCCTGGTGGACCAGAAGGACATCTCGGCCAACACCTTCAAGGTGGTCACCGAGCGCGGCGCCGTGTTCCTGATGGGCCGCGTGACCCAGCGCGAAGGCACCATCGCGGCCGAAGTGGCGCGCGGCGTGAGCGGCGTGCAGAAAGTGGTCAAAGTCTTCGAGTACATCTCCGAAGAGGAATGGAAAACCTACCAGCCCAAGCCGACGCCAGCGCAGGCGGCGCAGGGCGGCGGCCAGTAAGATCGGCAGGTTCTCCCAAAGGCACGCTTAAGAATACGGGTCTATAATGGCCCGTACATTATCCAGCTGCTCCATTCTGACCATGCAAGCGACAACTTCCTCCTCCAAGGCCTGGCTCAAGCCCGCGCTGGCCGCCGTGCTGCTGGCCGGCGCCGGCCTTGCCGCCTACGCCACGCTGAACCAGCGCGCCAGCGCGCCGGCCGTCACGTTCATGAGCATCAAGGGCGAGAAGATTGCGCCCGAAAGCCTGCATGGCAAAGTGGTGATGGTCAATTTCTGGGCCACCTCGTGCGCCACCTGCGTGGCCGAGATGCCGCAGATGGTGGAAACGTACAATAAGTACAAGTCGCAGGGTCTGGAATTCGTGGCCGTGGCCATGAAATACGACCCGCCCAACTACGTGGTCAACTACGCCGAAACGCGCCAGCTGCCATTCAAGGTGGCGCTGGACGTGAGCGGCGACGCAGCCAAGGCCTACGGCGACGTGGCCATGACACCCACCACCTTCGTCATCGACAAGGATGGCAAGATCCTCAAGCGCTACGTGGGCCAGCCGGAATTCCCGGCCCTGCACAAGCTGCTGGAAAAAGCCCTGCAAGGATAAAAAAAGGAGCCGCCGGCTCCTTTTTTTACGTCAGAAGCCGGCCTGCAAGGACAGGTAGGGGCCGCGCTGGCGCACCGGATTGAACACCGTGATATCGCCCAGCACCGCGTAGGCCGCCGTCACCGACACATGCTTGGTCGGGAACCAGGCCACGAACGCGTCGTAATACGCCTTCTCGTAATCCACGCTCAGGTTATGCGGCTTGCGGCGGTACTCCACGCCCAGCACCAGCTTGCGGTCGGCCAGCCAGGCCAGCGACACTTCCGGCATCAGCCGCATGCTGTCGCCGCGGTCGCCGCCAAAGCCCAATAAACCCATCTGGTTGGCGCGGGTGGCGCGCACGGTGCCGTTCAACAGCAGGCTGTGTTCGAGCAGCAGCTTGGTGGCGGCCACGTAATAGTCGTAGCCATGGTCGTCGCGCGCGCCCAGCTGGCGCACGTCCGTCACGCCCAGCGCACCCAGGCCGCCGATCCCCTTGTCACGCTTGTACAGCACACCGATGGCCAGCTGCGGCATCGCGCTGTCCTGCCCGTAGACGGCGTCGCCGGCCACGCGCAGCTTGAGGCCGATGATGTCCTGGCGCAGCCGCAGCCGGTCCAGTGGCGCCAGGCTGCCCGTAAAGGTCTGCTCGGCCAGCGACAATTCCAGCCGGTCTGCCACGCCCACGGCCACGCCGCCGCTGCCCAGCGCGTAGTCCTGCGTGCGCACCCAGGTGTAGTGGGCGTTGGCGCCCCAGCTGTCGCGCGTGCCGTAGCCACCGATCAGGGCCCACGGCGTGAGGCCGCCGCCGGCCGCGCCTTCCAGCTGGCTGACGCCGCCCGTGGCCAGCAACTTGCCCAGGTCCGGCCGGCCCCGGTCGGCATGCGCGGTGACGATCATGGCCCGCATCGGCGCCAGCCTGGCGATCAGGCGGTTGGCCACGCCGTTGGGCACCTGATTGCGCGCCATGGCCAGCTGCAGGTCCTCGGCCAGCGCGTTGAACTGGGCGTCGGTGATCTTCAGGTCCTGGTGCACGGTGGCCATGTCGCGCACGGTGCCCACGCCGTCCATGGTCTTGTCGCGGTACTTGCCGGTGTAGGTGCAGGGGCCGCCGCTCACTTCGCAGAACTGCTCGCCCAGGCGCGTGGCCAGCTGCTCCATGTCGAAATCTTCGAAGGTGTCGCGGATCCGGGGATCGGCCAGCACCAGCGGGATGAAGGTGGCGACGATCTTGTGGATGCCGTCCTGGCCGCCCAGTCCACGGTAGACGGCATCGTCCGGCGCGGGCGGTTGGGCACTGGCCAGCCTGGCCGACAACAGCAGGGCCAGCCCCGCCAGCGTGGTCGATGCGCGCATCGCGCCTCCTTATTTCGGATACAGCAGCATTTGCGTGCAGCGGAATAGCGCCATGGTCTTGCCGCTGGCCTTGTTGCGCACGGTGGCGTCCCACACCTGGGTGGTCTTGCCCAGGTGGACCACGGTGGCTGTGGCCACCACCGTCCCTTCGCGCGCCGTGCCCAGGTGGTTGGACTTCAGTTCGATGGTGGTGAAGCTGGCCGCCCCTTCGGGCAGGTGGGCCACGCAGGCGTAGCCGCAGGCCGTGTCGGCCAGCGTCACCACGCTGCCCGCGTGCAGGTAGCCGTTGGGCGCCAGGTGCTGCGGCGTGACCTCGAACTCGGCCGTCACGCTGCCCTCGCTCACGTCGGTGACGACGATGCCCAAGTGGCCCGGCAAGGTACCGAGGCCGAACTGGTTGAAATAGGCGGGGGTGAATTTGTTGTCGTTCATGAAAGCTCAGTCGGGATGGGTTACGGGTGACGACGGACATGGGTGCCCGCTGGCGCGGGCCAGCCGGTGGCGACGATGATAGCAACTTTTACCCAGGCGCGTTGCCGGGCAACTTTTTCCCGGAACCATAACCGCTTGCGGGCCGGCGGACGGGCGCCAGGCCAACAACAAGGGGGGTGCAGCCACGTGACAGGCCGTTCGCTGATGCATCGCAAATGACTCGCCACTGGCAGCGATATTCTTGGCCTGATGGCCGCGCCAGTGACGGCAGCGAAGACCGCCAGGCGACGCCCGCGCCCCTCGCGGGCGCCCGCCCGTCATCGCTCACGCCGGTCATTGCTCAAAATCCCGCGCGGCTGGGCCTTGAACCGTCAGCACGCAGGAGGTCAGACCATGCTTTCCGAATTCATCGGCGAACACCGCGACTGGCTGCTCGAACGCGCGCGCACCCTGCGTGCGGGCCGGTCGCAACTTACCGACAACGACAAAATGGAACAGGGTTTCAGGCTGTTCCTCGACCAGTTGATCGAGAGCCTGCAGATCGAACAGGCCAGCGGCGCCTACACCAGCGGCGACGTGTCCGGCCCGCCGTCGGGCATACCGTCGCATTCCAAGATCGGTATCGGCGCGTTGGCCCAAGGCAGCGCGATGTTCAAACTGGGCATCTCGATCGATGACCTGGTCCACAGCTATGGCGACCTGTGCCACGCCATCGTGGACCTGGTGCAACAGGAATCGCTGCAGCTGGAGGTCTACGAATACCGCATGCTGAACCATTGCCTGGACAATGCCATCGCTACCGCCGTGACCGAGTTCAGCTTCCAGCACGACGAGGCGATCGCCAGGGACAGCCTGCAAAGCCATCACGCGCGGCTGTCGGCGCTGGGCGCGGACTTGCGCAAGCAGCTGGGCATCGCCACCACCGCGATCGCGGCGTTGAAAGCGCGCGAACTCACCTTGGGCGGGGTGACCGGCAGTATACTCGAACGCAGCATGCTCAGTCTCACCAAGTTGCTCGATGAGCTGCCCCTGAAACTGGAGGACGCGGAGGGCGACCCCGGCATGCTGGACCTGTTTTCGCTGGCGCTGTTCGTGGAACAGATCAAGCGCATGCTGGAACCCTGCGCCGAGGCGCTATCGCGCCGGTTATCCGTCGACAGTGTGGACGCGGGGCTGGCCCTCCAGGGCAGGCGCGACACGCTGCTGGCAGCCGTCATCGGGCTGCTGCAAATCACCTTGGGCCACACTGCCGCCGGGGACACCATCAGCATCAACGCCTTTGGACGCGGCAAGCGCATCCTGATCGATATCGCCTCACCCCACCATCCCGGCCTGGCTAACCCGCAAGAACCCGCCATACTGGTGGCGCGCGAACTGCTGCACCAGAACGAGGGCAGGCTGATCATCCGCGACAATCCCGACGAACCCACCACCCTGAGTATCAGCCTGCCGCGCCGGACCATGCCGAGCTAGCGCGCGGCGGATGGCGGCGGCGGCCGGCCCCGGCTGGCAGGACCGGCTGGCGGGACCGGCATTGCGCCGTCACCGCATCGGCACGGTGCTTATTCGCCAGCCAGCACGTTATGCGCCTGCACGTCCGCGTGGTACGAGCTGCGCACCATGGCGCCCACGGCCGCGTGCTTGAAGCCCATCTTGTAGGCTTCGGCCTCGAACATCTTGAACACATCCGGGTGCACATAGCGGCGCACCGGCAGGTGGCTGTTCGATGGCGCCAGGTACTGGCCGATGGTCAGCATGTCGATGTCGTGCTCGCGCATGTCGCGCATCACCTGCAGGATTTCCTCGTCCGTCTCGCCGAGACCAACCATGATGCCGGACTTGGTCTTGACGTCCGGGTAGATGGCCTTGAAG
Organism: Burkholderiaceae bacterium; assembly: GCA_035254005.1. Lineage (GTDB taxonomy): Bacteria > Pseudomonadota > Gammaproteobacteria > Burkholderiales > Burkholderiaceae_D > Rugamonas. Next base: position 18,922 of record DATFBD010000061.1, read on the forward strand.
TCCTTGAGCAGCTTGAGCGAGTGCAGGTAGTCGGAACCGGGACGGGCTTCCTTGTACAGGCGCGGCACGGTTTCCAGGTTGTGGTTCATCACGTCCGGCAAGCCGTCCTTGAACAGTTCCAGCGCCTTTTCCAGGCGGCCGCGGAAGTCCGGCACCAGCACTTCGATCTGAGTCTTGGGCGACAGCGCGCGCGTATGCTGGATGCACTCGACGAAGTGGCCGGCGCCGCCGTCGCGCAGGTCGTCGCGGTCCACCGAGGTGATCACCACGTAGTTCAGCTTGAGGGCCGCGATGGTTTTCGACAGGTTGGCCGGCTCTTCCTTGTCCAGCGGATCCGGACGGCCGTGGCCCACGTCGCAGAACGGGCAGCGGCGGGTGCACTTGTCACCCATGATCATGAAGGTGGCCGTACCCTTGCCGAAGCATTCGCCGATGTTGGGGCAGCTCGCTTCTTCGCACACGGTCACCAGCTTGTTCTCGCGCAGGATGTCCTTGATCTCGTAGAAGCGGGTCGAGGCCGAGGCGCCCTTGACGCGAATCCAGTCCGGCTTCTTCAACCGCTCCACCTGCTCGACCGGCACGATCTTGATCGGGATGCGCGCCGTCTTGCTGGCGCCTTTTTGCTTTTCGCTTGGGTTGTAAGCGGGGGCGACGGTGGAGTTGGTGTCTGGAGTCGTCATTTGGCTGCGTGCCCACATGGGCGGTGGTTGGTTATTCGAGATCGGCTTGCCTGTTGTGCAAGCTTGCCGCTTGTAGCGCTACCTTGGTTACGTTGGTGGTTACGTTGTTGCTTACGTTCACGTCTCAGTATGCGCCAGTACGCGCACCAGTTCCTCGGCCAGCGCCTGCTGCACGCCGGCCAGTTCGGCCGCCGCGCCCATGGAGCGCATGTCGACCGTTTCCAGTCCGGCATAGCCACAGGGATTGATCCAGGAAAACGGCGCCAGGTCCATCGCCACGTTGAGCGACAAGCCATGGTAGGTGCAGCCGTTGCCGCGTACTTTCAGGCCGAGGGCGGCGATCTTGGCGCCCTTCTTCGGCCCGTCGGCCATGTAAATGCCGGGCGCGCCTTCGACGCGCTCGCCTGCGAGATTATACGCCGCTAAGACGTTGATGATCGCTTGCTCGATTTTATGCACGAATTGGCGCGCGTACAGCTTGCCGCCCGGCTTGTTGCGGCGCAAGTCCATCAGCAGGTAAATCACGACCTGGCCGGGGCCGTGGTAGGTCACTTCGCCGCCACGGTCAGTCTGTACCACAGGTATCGAATCGGCGCCGGCCAGCAGGTGGCCGCGGTCGGCGCCCAGGCCCAGCGTGAACACGGGCGGGTGCTCGACGATCCAGAATTCATCGCGCGTTTCAGGGGTGCGGGCGTCGGTGAAGGCGCGCATGGCCGCGAACGTCGGTTCATAATCGGCGCGGCCCAGGTGGCGGATCAGCGCCGGTTCGGCTTGGAGTGTGGACATAATGACAGGCTGCAGGCTGGCTTCGGAGCCGGACGGCGGGAAACCGGAACCCCGCATTATAAGCCAGCCCGGCA
>DATFBD010000062.1:0-41467 GCA_035254005.1 Burkholderiaceae bacterium
GGAGTCTAAAAAGTCGAAGTGCAGGTCTAAAACGGTCTGGAAATACCGGCTGAAAATCTAATTCGGTCTGCTTTTTGAACGCGAAAATCTAAAGTCCACTAAAAATCCCTTCCTTACCTCAAGTTTTAGACCCGCTATCGCGCCAAACAGAGGGGCCATGCCGCCGGGACAGGCGCAGTCAGGTTGCAGGACGAGATCGCCCAATCCGTCAGGACGTGACAAAGTGTGAACTTTGCCATTTGGCAAGCTGCTATCCTGCAAACGGTATTGTTCGGCCACATGCGGACATTAAACGGACACGCCACTATTAAATGCACAAATGCGCTGCAACCGAACTATAAGTTCGGCCCTTGGCATGGCGGCAGTTGTCGCCGCATGCTTCGGGTTCGGGAGCTCCCCCAGCATCACGGCGGTGGTCAAGTTTCAAGCTGGCCGGTCAGGCGCCGACCAATAGCAGTCCGAGCCGCAAAACTTTGGAGTTTTCATGAAGGAAGCAAGATTCAACATTTTCGGTAAGCTCATCGCCATAGTTGGTGCAAATGGTGCTTGGAATGCCTTCTACCTTGGCAACGATGGGAAGCGCAGACCGGCCGACTTTGTCGTACCGAATGACGTACAGGAAGAGGATCTCTGCGAGTATCTTGCCGACCTTTATCACGAGAATGCGACGCCACGAAATTGTAATGCCGTGCGATTAGCTTGAAGTCTGCGTGCGGTCAAAAACGGTCATTGGAAAATCCCCATTCAACCATCGCCATATCTAAAATAAAACTACAAATGAGAATTATAATTATTTTGTCTGGTCTTCTATTTTCATCGTCAGCTTATGCAAAAGCCGGTGGTGATGGTGATGCATTCTATATTGTGGTTTCTATTTTTATGGCAATTGCTATTGCCGTAGCAATTATTGTGAATAATGCCGAACGAGCACGTCAAAATGATTTGGTAGAAAATGGAAAAGCGATATTTCTCGTAAAAATATCGAGAACTGGCCACGTTTATCATAGTATGTCTTGCGGGAAATGCAAGGCGGGATATCAATTGAGCGAATCGGATGCCCGTGCAAGAGGATTTACACCGTGTTCCACATGCGGCGGTCGAGGAAAGTTCCAAATGCTCTAACATTGAGCTCTTTGGAGAAATTGGTGTATATCGTTGCCGATTTCTCCTAACAAGATGGGATACTATGATAACCATAGTACCTGCTTTATGGCTTCAGCTTCCGGCCAGGAGCGAACCTCGAAAATTTATGAAATCGTTCTCGTCATAGCGCTCGCCACTTTCTATTAAGAGACGTGCTGGGTTTTGTTGGTCGGAAAGTTAGTAGGCGGAAGTTGGCATTTCTTGCGAATCTAAAGAATATTAATTTAATTTTAAAAGCGACATGAGCAGTTCCAATTTGATAATCACGGCTTCATCTGTATCCAATCCGGAGAATTCGAATTTTGAGGCAGGATTCCAGAATTCCAGCCGATCAGCGTTGATATTGGGGCGCGTTCAGGTTGATAACGGAATTTTGCCCTTTACAGTGGCTCCAGATTGTATTCTTGATCGCGCTACCGACCAGGAACGAGATACACTTAAAGAGTTGCTACGCAGCAGGCTTCCTAACAGCCAATTTGAAAATCCGTTCTTGCAATATGAGTACGAAAAAGAAACTGTAGTTTCAAATGAAACTCAATCGAGCTGGCGTTGGACTCAATTGGATGCCAAAGATTGGCGCTACTATGTAATTCGCACTCCCGTCACCGGCTATACGAGCATATGGATTGGGTATGCCTCGGAACTATGTGACACTCCATTTAACAATCAAGGGCTTTCTATTCACAGAGGGGGAGCAGGATGGCAAGATCAGATTATAAACTTGATGCACTTAGCCGTAGGGACAGAAAAAAATGTTGTGCTGACCGCTGAATCGCTGTTGCAAGTGACGAAAGTGTACACAGCGATTGCTAACCTCCTTAGGCCCGATAGACAACCCGGAACCCACTCAGTAATAGAGCATGCCCTTCAAAGATTATGGTTGCTCAATACTCAATCCACTGGAACCTTATTTGAAGTTCTTGGGCTTTTCGCGATTATCGAATCACTTATAACTCACAAGCCAATTGACAAAGGCGACTCCATTAATCATCAAATTACCACCAAAGTTGCGCTCCTATCGCGCAGGTTTGACCAACCTATTCCATATGACGTTTATTTCGGAAATACGTCTCCGAAGAAGGTTTGGGACAAACTATATGGTTATCGTAGCGCCGTCGCGCACGGCTCCATTCTAACCTTTGAGGGTGAGTTTAAGATCTTGCGCAACGCAAGTCATGCAAATGAATTTCTGAGAAAAGTGACGCATTCGCTTTTAAGAAATAGCCTGAATGAGCATGAGCTTTATGAGGACATCCGCGCTTGCTGAATAGTACTATGGCGTCTGTATCGCGATTTGGGCAGCAGTCCAATGCCGCCACGCTTAGGCACGGCTGTGATCATCCGTGCGGCTTCTCGTAGGCCAGCACTTTACTCTCCACTAAGTCCCCTTAAATCGCATTGCATGTCCAAATGTCAGACATGGTCTTGAATTTCTGAATGCATCGGAAATCCTAAAGGTCGGCAACGGGGCGCAAGCTGACCTTGGAAACCCCCAAGCAATCCAGCGTTCACTATCAGATGAGTTCTAAGCAACCAAACCTTCCCGATGCCTGCACATCAGCAGGCGAGACTGTTTGAACGCAGGGGCGCGTTCGATCCAATAAAGTTCCAGTGTCATCGAGTCTGCCAATGGCAGCTCGTTAGCGCGCACCACTCCGTGTTCGTAGCGCAATCGCCGCTCGCCTCAATTGGCGCACAAACTGTGCAGGAAGCTCAGGTGCTGGCTGACGGCGCCCCGTTCGGCGCGCCGCTGCGGGTCGCTGTCCTGCGCGAACTCGTCGCGGATGGCCAGGCATTCGGCCAGCGCCGCCTCCAGCGCCCGCAGCATGCCGGGCAGGCCCGCTTCGTCGTACCACACCGGCAGCAGCTGCATCAGCGCTTGCACGGCCGCTTGTTCGGACTGGATCAGCACATGGTCGGAAGTCAAGGTAGTGCTCACTTTCTTGTTGTTGCGCGGTCGCGGCGATCGCCGGCAAGCCGCGCCAGGTGACGCGGTGACTGCAAAAACAGTATAGACCATTTCAAGATAAAAGTTTCCACAAACAAACATGTGTTGTGCGCAAGATAATTTTCTGTTGCACTTTGGACGCAAGCGGGGCGGACCTGGCACGGCGCACCTCTGCGCTGCGTCAAAGGTCGCGTCGCCGTGGCCAGTATCGTCAATGCTGGCGCCGTCCAGAGCGAGTCGTGGACGGCTGGACGACACCCGCACAGGAGAAATTCGATGGTTACCAACGCACATACCCATGTCATCCCGGGGAGTACGCAAACGGCGCTGGTTGGCGCTGTCGCGCTCGGCCCGGTCGATCCCGAGCAAATCATCGAAATCACGGTGCGGCTGCGGGCGGCGCCCGAACGCGGCACGCCGGACCTGCAGGCGCTGGCGGCCGACCAGCCGCCGGCCAGCCGGCGCTACCTGACCCGCGAAGCGTACAGCCAGCAGCATGGCGCCAGCCACAGCGACATCGTCACCGTGGAGATGTTCGCGCGCCAGCATGGCATGGCCGTGATCCACAGCGACCCGGCCCAGCGCCGCGTGGTGTTGTCGGGCACGGCGGCGGCCATGGAGCACGCGTTCGGCGTGCAACTGCAGGACTATGAATTTCCGGACGGGACATACCGGGGCCGTGAAGGCGAACTGCACGTGCCGCCGGAACTGGCCGGCGTGGTGGAGGGCGTGTTCGGCCTGGACGACCGCCCCGTAGCCACGCCTAAGCTGCAGCGGCAGGAGCCCGATGGCCGCATGCAGGCGGCAGCGGCCGGCGTCTCCTACACGCCGCCCCAACTGGCCAAACTGTACAATTTCCCGCCGGGGCTGGACGGCACCGGCCAGTGCATCGCCATCATCGAGCTGGGCGGCGGCAGCCGGCCACGCGATTTGAAGGCGTATTTCCATGAACTGGGCCTGCCACTGCCGGTGGTCAAGATCATCTCCATCGATCACGCCAAGAACCGCCCGTCTACGGCCGACAGCGCCGACGGCGAAGTCATGCTCGACATTGAGGTGGCCGGCGCCGTCGCGCCCAGGGCCACCATTGCCGTGTATTTCGCGCCCAACTCGGAGCGCGGCTTCCTGGACGCCATCACGGCGGCCGTGCACGACAAGGTGAACCGGCCGTCGGTGCTGTCGATCAGCTGGGGCGCGCCCGAATCGCGTTGGACCGGCCAGGCCATGACGGCGTTCGAGCAAGCGTTCGCGGAAGCGGCTGCGATGGGGGTGACGGTGCTGTGCGCGGCTGGTGACAATGGTTCCACCGACGGCGAGACCGATGGCCGCCAGCACGTCGACTTTCCCGCCTCGGCGCCCCACGCGCTGGCCTGCGGCGGCACCCGGCTTGAAGTGGCGGCGGACGGCGCCACCACGGAAACGGTGTGGAACGAAGGCCCCAACAGTGCCACGGGCGGCGGCTACAGCGCCTTCTTCCCGCGCCCGGACTACCAGGCCGTGCTGGGCGAGGACGTCACCATGCGCGGCGTGCCCGACGTGGCCGGCGACGCCGACCCGGCCACCGGCTACCGGGTACGGGTGGATGGGCGCGAGCTGGTGTTTGGCGGCACCAGCGCCGTCGCGCCCCTGTGGGCCGGCTTGCTGGCGCTGGTCAACCAGCAACTGGGCCAGCCGGTGGGCTTCATCAATCCCTTGCTGTATGGCTCGCTGCGCGGCGAGGGCGTGACCCGCGACATTACGGTCGGCAACAACGGCGAGCAGCAAGCGGCCACCGGCTGGGATGCCTGCACGGGCTGGGGTTGCCCGGACGGACAGAAGCTATTACAGGGATTGACGCGCTAATTGGTTTCCGTGTGGCAAATAAGTGTGGCGTTCTTGCAAGTAACTTCGCGCTTCTAGTCTGGATTTTGGGAAATATGGGGTAAATCGCTGTTACAATGTGCGCTAATTAGTGTTCTTATTAGTCACTATCGGTGCGGGTGCGAACTGCGGCCCGCGCAGCGAGTTTTGCCTCTTTTCCCGGAGCCGATTATGCAGATGAACGGACCGTCCTTCGCGGCCACCGTAACCGCGACTGGCACATACCCCGAGCGTACCCCCAACACGGACCAGATCGCCGCGCGCCACGCGGCCGCCGCCCACGTCCATCCGGCCATTCCGGCCCAGGATGCGGCCAGCGTCGTGCCCGTGCAATATGCGTCCGCATCGCAATCGGGCGCCGACGTGGCCCGCAAGACGGCCGACGACGCGGCGCGCCAGGCCCGGGAACAGTTCGACGCGGGCCTGCAACGGCTGGCGAACCGGCCCGAAACCCAGATCCTGCAAGCGCGGCTGGCCGGGCAGGTGCGCCCGGCGGCGGAGCGGCAAGCCACGCCGGCCGCCAACGACAGCCATGCGGCCGACGCCAAGCCGGCGCCCATCCTGGCCGAATCGGGCGATGAGCTGGCCGCCGACACCAATCACGACGGCAAGGTCAGCGATGAAGAGCGCATGCGCTTTGTCGCGCCGCTGACCTACCGCAGCAACGAGCGGCTGGCGGCGCTGGCCGACAGCCCGTCCGCCTTCTCGCTGGCCGAAGCCAATCGCGCCTACGGGCAGGTAGCGGCCCAGGCCATCGCCGCCTGACGCGGCAGCCGTTCGCCGCCTGCGGCGGCATCCCTTACAACAACCGTGCCGGCGCCGCAGCGCGCCCGGCGCAGCAGGTGGCCGCCATGCGCGGCCACCTTGCTTTTCAGCACCAGGATCGCAGCAAGGAATCAGTCCTTGAAGCTGGCCTCGCGCTTGGCCATGCCGGCCATCATCGCTTCCTGCAAATCGTTGGACATCAGCATGGCCGCATTCCACGTGGCCACGTAATTGAGGCCGTCGGCCACGCTGTGGTCGCGCGCGTAGGTGATCATTTCCTTGCAGCCGCGCACCGACAGCGGCGACTTGCTGGCGATGGTGGCGGCGATCTCGCGCACGCCCGCGTGCAGCGCTTCCTTGCTGTCGAACACGCGGTTGACGAGGCGGATATCGCGCGCTTCGGCCGCGTCCACCTTGCGCGCCGTGTAGGCCAGTTCGCGCGTAATGCCTTCGCCGATCAGGCGCGGCAGGCGCTGCAGGGTGCCTACGTCGGCCGTCATGCCGATGTCGATTTCCTTGATCGTGAAATAAGCGTCGGCCGAGCAGTAGCGCATGTCGGCGCAGGTGATCAGGTCGATGCCGCCGCCCACGCAGGCGCCGTGGATGGCCGCCAGCACCGGCTTGCGGCAGCGTTCCAGGCTGGTCAGGGTGTCCTGCAGGTCGAGGATCACGCGGCGCAGCGATTCGCGGGTGCGGCCGTCGCAATCGTTGCGGATCTGGCCGCCCAGGCCCATCATCATCTGCAGGTCGATGCCGGCCGTGAACAGCTTGCCTTCCGCTTCCAGGATGGCCACGCGCGCTTCGGGCGTGGCGTCCACCCACTGGAACGCCTGGCGCAATTCATGCCACATGGCCAGGTTCATGGCGTTGGCCTTGTCGGCGCGGTTCAGCTTGACGACGGCGATGTGGCCTTCCAGCGTCACGGTCAACGTTTCATAAGTTGCTGCGGTTACTGCGGTCATTACGGTCCTTTCATGCCATCTGCATGGCGGGGGAGGTGGGGGAAATTCAGGGCGCCGGCTTGCACATCAGGGCCAGCACGTCCAGGTAGCCGGGCGGTTCGGCGCACAGGCCGCGCGCGCGCAGCAGGCGGTGCGCCGCTTGCAGGCGGAAGTAGGGCACGGCCGGCATCAGGTGGTGTTCGATGTGGTAGTTCACGCGCAGCGGCGCCACCGTGGCGCGCGCCAGCAGGCCGGCGCGCGTGGTGCGGGTGTTGCGCAGCATGTCCGTGCCTTGCTCGGTGCAGCCATGTTCGGCCATCGAACGGATGCGCATGTACAGGCTGTAGGTGGTGAAATAAGCGGCCAGCCAGGCCAGGTACAGCCACGCGTGGCCGCTGGCGGCCAGCACGCCCAGCAGCAGGGCCTGGAACAGGAAGTATTTCCAGCCGTTGCGGGCCAGGTCGCGCAGGCGGTCGCGCCAGCTGCGGCCTTGCTGCGGCAGGCGTTCGATGTCGCTGGCCACGGTCCAGCGCAGCACGCCGGCGTTCATCAGCAGCAGGCCCAGTTCGCGCTTGAGGCCGGAAATGCCCACCAGGTCGCGCAGCAGCTTGCGCGCCAGCGAGGCGGGCGTGGTGGGGAAGGGCGCGGCCAGGCTGCGGTCGCTGTCCTCGGGCGTGCCGGTCTTGGCGTGATGCGTGAGGTGGTGGCGACGGTAGCGCCGCAAGTCCACGCCGATGGCGCTGCCGCAGGCGTAGTCGCCCACCAGCTGGTTCAGGCGCCGGCTGCGGAACAGCGTGCCGTGCGAGGCGTCGTGCATCAGGATCGCCAGGCTCAGCTGCCGGCCGCCCAGCACGGTGATGGCAAGCAGCCACGTGAGCGGATGGGGCCAGCGCGCCAGCGCCGCGAAGCACAGCGCGATCACGCCCCAGGTGAACAGCACGGCGCGCCAGCCCATCAGGTCCGAGCGGGCGGTGAGGGCGGCGATTTCGTCGCTGCTGAAAATGTCACTGAGCTTGCGTTTGGGCGGCGCCTGGGTGGGGGTGGTCATGCTGGTGGTCTCCGTCGTGGTTGTTATGGGTGGATGTGTGTGGGAGCTCAGGGCGCGAAGGCGATGCGCATGATGGCGTCCACGCTGGCCTGGCGCAGCCCGTCCAGTTCCGCGTGGGCCGGGTGCTGGGCGGAGACAAAGGTCATCACGCCCACCATCTGGCCCACGATCAGGGCACTGCGCAGTTCGCATTGGGCTGGCGCCATGTCGGGCACGATGTCGCGGATCAGGTTGCGCACGGTTTTGCGCGCGCGCGTGAGCACGGCGTCGAACATCTGCGCCGCGTATGGATGACGGTGGGCCAGCGCCGCCACTTCGAAGAACAGGCCGCTGGCGATCTGGTCGCGCAGCTCTTCCAGGCACAGGTCGATGATGGACGCGAACAGGGCCATGCGGGGACTGTCGCCCGCTTGCGCCATGCGTTGCTCGATCACGCGCTGGTAGCGGTCGAGGAAGTGCGTCAGCAGCGCTTCGACCAGGTCGTCGCGGCTCGGGTAGTAGTGCTGCACGGTGGACAGGCTGATGCCGGCCTGCTGGGCCACGCTGCGCATCGACAGCGCCGCGTAGCCATCGCGCGCCAGCGTGGCGCGCGCCACTTCCAGGATGGCGTCGGCCCGCTCCTGGCCCTTGGTGGTGGTGTGCGATTCCTTGCTGCGCAGCGGCTGGACGTGCATGGCTTGATCCATCGACGGAAAAGGCCATGGTGCGTCATTTTTAAAAATAGGTCAAGCGACCGATTTTTATTTGGAGGCGCGTTCGTGCCGCAGTTTGCTGGCAGGAAATGGAAGCGGCGCCAGTGCGTGGTCCGCTGGGACCGGCATCTGGCGCCGCTTGCAGCGCTGAAGCTCAGCGCCGGCTAGACGATCGGCGATCCGAAGGCGGGCAAGGCCATGGGCTCGCCGCCATCGGAACGGGAAGGGCGATGACCAATTACCAGTCGTCGCCGCCGCCGCCACCGCCACTGTTGTCATCCCACGAGCCGCTGTCGCTGACGCCGAAGTCGGTACCGCCCATGTCGTCGCCGGCCAGGTTGTTACGCTGGGTAGGGTCGTCGTAGATGATGTCGTTGCGGCTGTCGCTGTGGCCGCGCTCGCGGCTGGCGTTGTCGCCCTCGGTGAAGTGGCGCATCAGCGCTTCGCCGGCTACCACGCCGGCGCCCACTGCCGCACCGGTGGCCAGGCCGCCCATGATGCGCGAACCCATGCCCGGCGCTTGCGGCTGGCCCATGCCTTGCTGGCCCCAGCCCTGCGGCTGGCCGTAGCCCTGGTTGTAGCCGGGGTTGTAGCCTTGCGGCGCGCCCGGTGCGTAGGGCGCCATGCCGGCCGGACCTTGCATGCCGGCCTGGCGGCGCGCCATGAAGCGGCTGGCCAGCACGATAAAGCCCACCAGGCCGGCGCCCAGGATCAGCAGCATGCCCCAGGGCAGTCCGCTATTGGCCGGACGGGGCGCCGGCGCTTGCTGGCCGTAGTTGGGGTGGGTGATGGGGGCGGCGGCCGCGCGCTGGGCCGGCTGGGCCAGCAACTGGCGCAGCTTGTCCACCGCGCCCGGTTTGGCGAACGGCAGGCCGGGCGCCAGTTGTTCAGCCTTGCTCAGTTCAGCCTGGGCCTGGCTCATCTTGCCTTGTTTGGCCAGCAACTCCGCTTCGACGAAATGGGCCTTGCCGCTGTTGGGATGGTCGCGCAGCACCTGGTCCATCATTGCTTGCGCTTCCGTGAATTTGCCCGCTTCGGCGGCCAGATACACCTCGTGCATGGTGGGATCGGCCGCGAACACGGGGGCGCTCAACGCCAGCGCGGACGCGATCAGGGTGGTGCGGACGAGTTTCAGTGCAGTCATGGTTAATGCCTCCGTGAGAGATGGGCCCCAGATAGGGGTGGCGGCGGATTTTACAAGAGCCGCAGGCAAGCGTAATTTTTTCTCTACATTAACATTTGCCTACGGCAATAATTTGGCCGGATTTGATGTGGATCAAGTTTTTTTTCGATTAGAGTCCATACACTGTTCACCTTCCCCAGTTTACCCCCAACGCCGTAATCATGACCACACCACCGCTGCCATCGGACTTGTCCACGATGGCGGATGCCTCGCCGGGCCACGGCGCCTTGCCGCGCCGCACGACGTTGGCCGAAACGCCATGCGACCCCGACTTCAGCCCCCGCTCCCACAATTGCGACTGGCTGCAGCCGGGCAGCGTGCTGCCCGGCGCCGGCGCACCAGAGACACCGGACGGCCGGCCCGATTTCTGCTGGGCCGTGCTGGACGCGCTCGACGAATGCATGGCCGTGCTCGATGGCAATGGCATGGTGCTGGCCCTGAACGCCGCCTGGCGCCGTGGCGTCACGGCGGCCAGCGGCTGTGGCGCGCTCGCCCGCGCCGCCGTCGGCAGCGACTTTCCCGGATTGTGCCGCGCCGCGCCGGGCCTGGGTGACGCGGTTGAGGGGGGCGAGGGTGGCGAGGGCGCCGACGGCACGGTAGCGGCCGCCCACGACGGCATACACGCGGTCCTGGCGGGCCAGCGCGGCAGCTATCGTCTCGAATACCGTGGCGGCCCGGCGCGTCCCGACAGCTGGTGGCGCTTGCGGGCCGCGCCGGTGGGGCAGGGCTGGCCCGGCGCCATCGTCACGCTGGCCGACGTCACGGCGGTCCGCCGCAACGAGGAAGCGCTGCGCGTGGCCGCCGTCGCGTTCGAGACCACCGAAGGCATGCTGGTGACGGACGCCAACGGCATGATCCTGCAGGTCAACAAGGCTTTCACGGCCATCACCGGCTACGATCCCCATGAGGTGGCCGGCAAGACCCCGGCCGTGCTCAGCTCGGGCCGCCATGGCCCCGATTTCTACAAGACCATGTGGCAAAGCCTGCGCGTGCGCGGCCGCTGGGACGGCGAGATCTGGAACCGCCGCAAGAACGGCGAGGTGTATCCGGAACGGCTGACCGTGACGGCCGTGCGCAACGCCGACCAGCTGGCCACGCATTACGTGGCTTCGCTGAGCGACATCACGCTCAGCAAGGCCGCCACCGACGAGATCAAGAACCTGGCGTTCTACGACCCGCTCACGCGCCTGCCCAACCGCCGCCTGCTGCTGGAGCGGCTCAAGCAGGCCTTGCATGTGCTGGCGCGCAGCCACAGCATCAATGCCTTGATGTTCATCGACCTCGACAACTTCAAGACCCTCAACGACACGCTGGGCCACAACGTGGGCGACTTGCTGCTGCAGCAGGTGGCCGTGCGGCTGCAGGCCTGCCTGCGCGAGTGCGACACGGTGGCGCGGCTGGGCGGCGACGAATTCGTGGTGCTGATCGAAGGCCTGGACATCGACCCGATGGGCGCGGCCACCAAGGCCGAGGCGGTGGCGCACAAGATCCTGGCCAGCCTGAACCAGCCCTACCTGCTGGCCCACCACAACTGCCGCAGCACGCCCAGTATCGGCATCACGCTGTTCGCCGACCACCGCCAGCAACCGGACGAAGTGCTGGTGCAGGCCGACATCGCCATGTACCAGGCCAAGAAGGCGGGCCGCAACGCGATGCGCTTTTTCGACCAGCAGATGCAGGACAACATCACGGCGCGCGCCCAGCTGGAGGAGCAGATGTGCCTGGCGCTGGAGCAGGACCAGTTCCGGCTGTTCTACCAGGTACAGGTGGACCGGCAGGGCCGCGCGCTGGGCGCCGAGGCCCTGATCCGCTGGGAGCGGCCCGGTGGCGGCTTCGTGTCGCCGGCCCAGTTCATTCCGCTGGCCGAGGAAACCGGGCTGATCCTGCCGATCGGCGACTGGGTGCTGGAGCAAGCCTGCGCCCAGCTGCACGCGTGGCAGCGCGATGCGCGCACGCGCGCGCTGGTGCTGGCCATCAACGTGAGCGCGCGCCAGTTCCGCCAGCACCAGTTCGTCGACCACGTGCGCAACGCGCTGCGGCGCTACCATCTGCCGCCCGGCGTGCTCAAGCTGGAACTGACGGAGAGCATCCTGGTCGACAATATCGAGGAAACCATCGCCACCATGAAGGAGCTCAAGGCGCTGGGCATCAAGTTTTCGCTCGACGATTTCGGCACCGGCTACTCCTCGCTGCAATACCTGAAGCGGCTGCCGCTGGACCAGCTCAAGATCGACCAGTCCTTCGTGCGCGACCTGGCCACCGATGGCAGCGATCAGGCCATCGTCAGCACCATCACGGGCATGGCGGCCAGCCTGCACCTGGACGTGATCGCCGAAGGGGTGGAAACGGAGTTGCAGCGCCAGCGGCTGGAGGCGGCCGGCTGCTGCCACTACCAGGGCTATTTGTACGGCCGGCCCTTGCCGCTGGCCGAGTTCGAACAACTGGTGGCGCGCTGCGGCGTGCCGCCGGCCTGATGGCCCAGGCAACCGCGGCGAGATCCGGAACGGAATGCGGGACGCAACCCATTTAAGCAAAATTGTTTAAACGGGTTGCGTCCCGTATGGCTATTACGTCCCGAATTGCTGGATATCCTGGCGGGGCGCGCCCAGCGTCTGGCCGATCACCCCGGCCACCATGTCGGCCGTGGCGGCCGACAGCGTCCAGCCCAGGTGGCCGTGGCCCGTGTTGTAGAACACGCACGGCGCCTTGCCCCGGCCCACGCGCGGCATCAGGTCCGGCATCATGGGCCGCAGGCCGGCCCATGGCGTGATGTCATGTGTGCTGACGCCGGGGAAGCACTGCCGCACCCAGTCCACCAGCGGCGCGATGCGGTCGGCGCGGATGTCGCGGTTAAATCCATGGAATTCGGCCGTGCCGGCCACCCGCAGCCGCTGTTGGCCCAGCCGCGAGGACACCAGCTTGGTAGCATCGTCGAGCAGGCTGACGGTGGGCGCGGCGGCCTGGCTGGCCGCATCGTCCAGCCGCAGCGTGATCGAATAGCCTTTGACCGGATACACATTGACCCGGTCGCCCAGCATGGCCGCCAGCGCGCGGCTGGCCGTGCCGGCGCAGATCACCATGCCGTCGTAATCGCTGGTACGGCCCTCGCCATTCTGGTGCACGGTGACCAGGGCGGTGGCGCCATCCGTCGCCACGGCGCGCACATCCTGCTCGTAGCGGAATTCCACGCCCAGCCGCGCCGCCGCGCGCGCCAGTCCGGTGGTGAACAAGTGGATGTCGCCGGTGCTGTCGCTTTCCGTGAAATAGCCGCCATAGTAGTTGCCGGCCAGCGTAGGTTCGATGGCGCGCATTTCCTGCGGCGTGACGGCGCGCCGTTCCAGCCCGCCACGCGCCAGCAGGCGCGAGACGCCGGCCGCGTGCTCGAAGCCGGCGCGGTCGCGATAGATGTGCAGGATGCCTTCGCGCCGGTGGTCGAAGGCGATGCCTTCCTCTTCGGCCCAGGCGAACAGGTGATCGCGCGCGGCGATGGCCAGCTGCGCCAGGGCGATGGTGTTGCGCTCGTAGCGCGGCATGGCGGCGATGAACTGGGCGAACCACGACAGCTTGTGCCAGCTTGGCTGGGGATGGAGCAGCAGCGGGGCATCGCTGCGCAGCATCCATTTCAGGGCCTTGGCGAGGGTGCTCCAGTGGTTCCACACCTCGGCGTGGCAGGCCGACAGCTGGCCGCCGTTGGCATAGGAGGTTTCCATGGCCGCGTAGCGGTGGCGTTCGAATACGGTGACCTGGTAGCCGCGCCGCGCCAGCGCGTAGGCCGTGGTGACGCCGGTGATGCCGCCGCCGATAACTGCGATAGTCGTCATGATGAGTGAGGTTTGTGCGGCCATACTGTACCCGAAGGCGGCCCCCCGCTCAATGTCTTTCTAGCCCGGCCCCTGGAGAAAGCGCTCGACCGTGTGGCGGATTTCGCCATCCTGCTTCATGTCGCGGATGATGGCGTTGAACTGGCGGATGAAGTCCTGCTTGTACGGGAAGCGGCCATCGTCGCGCATGGTGTAGCCCAGGTGGCCCTGTTCGGCGCTCAGGGCCGCCGTTTCCCGCACCTCCAGCGCGCCCGCTTCGATCAGCTTCTCGTGCCGCAGCTTGCCCAGTTCCCACTCGATCGACAGGCGGTCGTTGAGGTAGCAGTCGATGCGGCCCTTGAGCAGTTTGAGCAGGTTCAGGCGGCTGCTGCGGGCGGGCAGGGCGCTCAGCCGGCCGGCCCGCGCGGCCTCGTCGAACGCCTTGCCGCCGCTGAGGAAGCCGGCGTTGTAGCCGATCCGCAGGCCGTAGTAGTCGGCCGGCCAGTGCTTCAGCGTGCGCTGGGCGATGGCGGGCCGGTTGCAGTACACCACCAGCTGTTCGGCCATGATGGGTTCGGAATAGGCCATGTAGGGCCGCTCGGCTTCGCGCAGGTAGGGAGGATAGAGCGCGAAGCTTTCGCCCGTCTCCAGCTTGACCAGGCCGCGCTTCCACGGCACCGGCTGCAGCTCGACCTGGTAATCGGGCATCTTCTTGAGCGCGGCGCGGATGATGGCCGTGTAGATGCCTTTCATCTCGCCATTTTCCAGGTAGGAATAGGGCGGGTAATCGTCGTCGCCGTAGATGGTGACGGCGATTGGCGCCGCGCCGCCGCCAGGCGTCAGCGGCGCGGCGGCGAGCGCGCCACCGGCCGCCAGCAGGCAGCCGGCCAGGGCGCGGTGCAGGACGTGGTGCAGGGCGTGAAACAGCGGAGCGGCCGGGGAGTTCATCGCGTCATTAAGCGACGGCGCGCAGGCCTTGTCAATCGGGAGCGGGGGCGTGGCGGCGGCCGGAGACGTCCGGCCAGATAGTTCACGATTGCAAGTAAGTTCCTGTTGTAAATGGCTTTTTCTTTGTGGATATATTTGTGGCGAGCTGCCCCCGTGCTGTGGTATCGTCATGCTCGTGCCGTGACTAGCTGTACTGACAGTTGCGGTACCTCAAGTAAAGTCTGTACCCACTGTCGCAATCCCGCAGTGCCCGTATCGACCGGTTCGCCATCTCTTCCTCAACCTCGCGTGAGTTTGGACCTGTGTCAACAATGCCCCCCGTCGCAGACGGATGGCATGGCTGCCCCTTTTACCAACTCTCTATGCGCTGAGGTCAGAATTGGCTACTTCCACTGTTTCCGTCTCGTTCGCCGATGGTTTTGTCGGCGATTATTTCAAGAACAACGAAGCGATCAATTCGCAGTACATGTCCGCGCTGGGCTGGTCCAAGCTGCAATTCGCCCAGACCACGGACAACGGCCAGTTCGGCGGCACCCAGGGTAACGACTACAGCGGCCAGATCATCGTCACCGACGCGCTGGGCGTGGTGCACACCATCGATGGCGTGATCAACTGGCGCGCTCCCAGCGGCAGCGTCAGCACCATGGTGTTCTATGCCACCGGCAGTGGCCAGACCCTGGCCACCACGGGCGGCGGCAGCTACACCATCGACCCGTTCACGGAAACCAACGGCGACCCGCACACCTTCCTGGGCCTGACTTTCAACGGCGCCACGCTGGCCATCAGCGGCGGCGACGTCAATGGCAACGCGGCCACCAGCGGCCTGCTGTCCACGCTCAACACCTACCTGGCGGCCCAGCCGCAACTGAGTGTCAGCGACGCCAGTGTCAACGAAAGCGACGGCGGTGTCGATGTCACCGTCACCCTGAGCAAGGCCAGCGCCGACACGGTGACCGTCAATTACGCCACCAGCGACGGCACGGCCACCACGGCCGGCCACGACTACACGGCCGTTTCGGGCAGCCTGTCGTTCGCGCCCGGGCAGACCAGCAAAGTGATCCATATCGCCATCGGCGCCGACGCCACGCCCGAAGCCGCCGAAACCTTCAATGTGACGCTGTCGGCCAGTTCCTATGCCGCCATCACCGATGGCGTGGGCGTGGTCACCATCAACGCCGACAGCGCGCCGGCTGCCGTCACGGTCAGCACGGTGCTGGCCGAGGATGCCGCCCACACGGGCGCCAGCCCGGTGGACAGCAGCGTGGTGGAAGGCGCCAGCCTGCTCTACACCGTGGCCCTGAGCGGCACCACCAGCGGCGCCACGGAATACGCGCTGGCGATCGGCGGCACGGCCAGCTCGTCCGACTATGGCAGCTTCACCTTCAGCGACGGCGTGGCCTGGAAGAATGGCGATGCCCACACCGGCATCATCGTGGTGCCGGGCGGCGTGAGCGGCTTCACCGTTACTGTCGCCACCGTGGATGACGCGCAGGTGGAGAACGCCGAGAGCCTGACCCTGACGGTGGGCGGCGTGGCTGCCACCGGCACCATCACCGACAACGACAGCCAGAGCGTGACCAGCGTGACGGCGGAGGACGCGGCCCATGTGGGCGCCAGCCCCGTCGACAGCAGCGTGGTCGAAGGGGCCAGCCTGCTCTACACGGTGGCGCTCAACAGCGCCAGTCCGTCCAGCACCGAGCACACCCTGGCCATCGGCGGCACGGCCACCTCGTCCGACTACGGCAGCTTCACGTTCAGCGACGGTGTGGCCTGGAAGAATGGCGACGCCAACACCGGCATCATCGTGGTGCCGGCCAACGTGAGCGGCTTCACCATTACCGTGGCCACGGTGGACGACACGGCCGTCTCCAGCGCCAGGAGCCTGACCCTGACCGTGGGCGGCGTGGCTGCCACCGGCACCATTACCGACAACGACAGCGTGAGCGTATCCAGCGTGGTGGCGGAAGATGCTGCCCACACGGGCGCCAGCCCGGTCGACAGCAGCGTGGTGGAAGGCGCCAGCCTGCTCTACACGGTGGCGCTGAGCGGCGCCGCCAGCGGCGCTACCGAATACGCGCTGGCGATCGGCGGCACGGCCAGTTCGTCCGACTACGGCAGCTTCACCTTCAGCGATGGCGTGGCCTGGAAGAACGGCGACGCCACCACCGGCATCATCGTGGTGCCGGACAGCGTGAGCGGCTTCACCGTCACCGTGGCCACGGTGGACGACACGGCCGTGTCCAGCGCCAGGAGCCTGACCCTGACCGTGGGCGGCGTGGCCGCCACCGGCACCATCACCGACAACGACAGCGTGAGCGTATCCAGCGTGGTGGCGGAAGACGCGGCCCACACGGGCGCC
Source organism: Burkholderiaceae bacterium (assembly GCA_035254005.1). Lineage (GTDB taxonomy): Bacteria > Pseudomonadota > Gammaproteobacteria > Burkholderiales > Burkholderiaceae_D > Rugamonas. The sequence continues at coordinate 16,688 of DATFBD010000062.1, forward strand.
AGCCCGCTCGACAGCAGTGTGGTGGAAGGCGCCAGCCTGCTCTACACGGTGGCCCTGAGCGGCGCTACCAGCGGCGCCACCGAATACGCGCTGGCCACCAGCGGCACAGCCTCCTCATCCGACTACGGCAGCTTCACCTTCAGCGACGGCGTGGCGTGGAAGAACGGCGATGCGTCCACCGGCATCATCGTGGTGCCGTCCGGCGTGAGCGGCTTCACCGTCGCTGTGGCTACGACCGACGACGCGCTGGTGGAGAGCGCCGAGAGCCTGGTGCTGACCGTGGGCGGCGTGGCCGCCACCGGCACCATCACCGACAACGACAGCCAGAGCGTGACCAGCGTGACGGCGGAGGACGCGGCCCACATCGGCGCCAGCCCGATCGACAGCAGCGTGGTGGAAGGGGCCAGCCTGCGTTACACGGTGGCGCTCAACGGCGCCAGTCCGTCCAGCACCGAGCACACGCTGGCCATCAGCGGCACGGCCTCGGCGGCCGACTACACCGGCATCACCTTCAGCGACGGCGTGGCCTGGAAGAATGGCGACCCGAATACCGGCATCATCGTGGTGCCGTCCGGCGTGAGCGGCTTCGCCATCACCGTGGCCACCCGTGACGACACGCTGGTCGAGCACACCGAGAGCCTGACGCTGACGGTGGGCGGCGTAGCGGCCACCGGCTCCATCGTGGACAACGACGTGGCGCCGCTGGCGCCGACCGTGCAACAGGAAATGAGCGTCAAGCTGGGCCCCGTCACGGATGGCGGCACCGGCCCGCTGGCCCCGTCGGAGCTGACCATTTATGGCGGCGGGCAGCTGGTCGAAGGCGGCGCGGTGCGCCTGGTGACGAGCACGGGCGAGGTGGTGGAGACGAGCACGGTGACGGCGGAGCAGGCCCATGCCGGCCAGGTGCACCTGCCCGGCATGGTGCTGGACGATGGCGTCTACACCTTCACGGCCCAGATCCTCGACAGCGCCGGCAAGGTGAAGGCGCAGGCGCCGGTGACCATGACGGTGGTGACGGACGTCGACGGCGTGCTGCCATCGGTGGAGCTGGCAGCCAATGGTGGGGACTTCAATCACGATGGCATCGCGGACTGGCAGCAGAACAACGTGGGCCAGTTGCCGCTGGCGTCGGTCGAGGCTTTCCAGCTGGGCAAGCTGGCGCCGGCGTCCAGTTTTGGCGCCATCATGGCCGGCCAGGTGGATCCGGCCCATCCCGACGCGCCGGTGCAACTGGCCGCTGGCGCCCAGTTGCTCAACCTGTCGGTGAGCGCGCCCGCGGCGCCGCTGCCCGATCACGTGACGGCCGCTACGCCGCTGCTGCATTTCTCCGTCACCCAGCAGAGCGGCGGCCAGCCGCTGGCCGACCTCGCCCCCGACGTGCCGGGCCTGCAGGTGCGGGTGGTGATCGACCTGCCGCCCGGCGGCGTGCAAGCCAACGATTTCCTCAAGTGGGACAGCAAGACCGGCACCTGGTACAGCTTCCTCGACGACCAGAACCTGGCCACCGCCGACAACGGCGCCACGCTGCTGGACCTGAACGGTGACGGCAAGGTGGACCGTATGGTCGTTACGCTGACCGACGGCGGCCCCGGCGACGAGGACGGCCTCGTCAACGGCACCATCGTCGACCCGGGCATGCTGGTGCAGCGCACCGTGCCGGCGCCCGACCCGGCGCCCGTGGTGCCGCCGGCGCCGGCCGCCACGCCCGTGCTGAGCGTGTTGCTGGCCAATGGCGACCGTTATTACACCACCGATGCGGCCGAAGCGGCCCGCATGGCGCAGGGTACCGGCAATGTGTTCGAAGGGGCGCGCTTCGATTCGGTAGCCGACAATGCGGGCGGCCACCATCTGCAGGCGGCGTTCCAGCCCTACACGCAGGACTGGTATTTCGCCGCGCCAGGGCAAGCCATGCCTTATTCATGTTATAACGTGGTGGCTGGCGCGGCCGGTTTCGGCGCGGCGGCTGCCGGCGCGGTCGGCAAGGTCGATGTGCACCTGTACCAGAACGTGCAAGGCCTGACGCAGCTGCTCAGCGGCGCAGACGCCGGCGCGCTGGGCCTGGCCGCCAAAGGGTATGTGGACCGTGGCGCCATGTTCAGCACCACGCAGGACAGCGCGTTCGTGTTCGATCCGGAAGGCTATTTGCTGGCCAACCAGGGCAACGCCGGGGTACAGGCGCTGGTGCGGCAACTGGCGGCCAGCTACGGTTCCGTGTCCGATGCGCGCTTCGTGGACGCGGTCGAACAGAACTACCTGAGCCAGGTGCAGCTGGTCGGCGTGCAGCACGGCGGGGCGGCCGGCGCGGCGGAACTGAACGCGGCGTTCGGTACGCACTTTGGCAATTGACGGCCAGCCGATGGCCATCCACACGAATCCGAAGATGATGAGAACGATGAACCGACAGACACTATTGCGCACCACCGGCGCCGTCCTGCTGCTGGCCGGCGTGCTGCCTGCATGGGCCGGGCCGGCGCCGGCCGAACCTGCCGCACCAGCGGCATCGGCCGCATCGGCCGCTCCCGCCGCTGCTGCCGTCCCTGCCGCCCCAGGCTATTACGCGGCGGCCCAGCTGGGCCGGAATAACCTGAGCCGCTGGCCGGCGCGGGTTGATTTTGGCGGCGTGGGCGTGGACGGCGAACTTGGCCTGGACCGCGGCCTGCACGGCGGCGTGGCCGTCGGCCGCCAGACCGAACATGCCCGCTTCGAACTGGAATACCAGTACGGCCGCTTTGATATCAGCCGCATGACACTGGGGCCGGTGTCGGAACCGGGCAGCGGTGGCGGCCACTATCAGGCGCTCACCGTCAATGCTTACCGCACGGCGGCATGGACCGAATCGCTGGGCGCTTACGCCGGCGTGGGGCTGGGCTGGGGCGCGGCCACGCTGCCGTCACTGCGCATGAGTAATGGCTGCAATTGCTTCGCCGGTGCCGACCATGGCGGCTGGCTGTACCAGGCCCGCCTCGGGCTCGATTACCGGCTCGGACCCGCGCATGACCTGTTCGTCCAATACACGTGGCTGCGCATGCCCGGCGGTTCCGGTGGCGAGGGGCCGACGGTCAGCTACGAGCGGCGCCACGTGGGCGCCTGGAGCGTCGGTTACCGTTATCATTTTTAGCTGAGGGTCGATGCGCCGGCGCGGTAGGGCGCCGGCGCAGTCGATTAGCGCCCGGTTCTGCGGCCGTCTTTGTGTCTCGTTTCCTGGCCGCTTTCCTGCCCGCTGTTGTGCCCAACCCAGCGTCAAGCCAGGCTTTCGCGTAAAAAGGCGTTGTGATTCAACTACTTTGTGTGGTGTTCGCGGGTAAAGGTGCTAACCTGACCATGGTTGGCAATGGATGCGCCGGCGCGGTAGGGCGCCGGTGCAGCCGACCTTTGCCAGCTTTACTCCGATTCCGCTACTTCTGTCGCCGGCCGCTCAGGACCAGGCCAGCGCTCCCACCAATCCCGATGGCGTCGCCAGCGGCACCGTGCGGCAAGCCAGCGCGGGTGCCAGCTTCCATTCCGTGAGTTCCTGTCCCCGACACTTCAGGCACGCTTCACGCGTGGTCCATGCCTGCGCCAGCGCGTGCGCGCGGCGTGCCGGCGGAATGGCTGCCAGCGCCTGCGCCACCGCCGGGCCAAGGTAATCGCGCGCCAGTGCGGCCCAGTCATCTATCTCTTGCGGCGCCATCACGTCGATGCCGATCGGGCCATCGAGGCTGATGGCCACCAGCGTCCATCCGGTTTCATGGCTGATCGAACAGTGGGCGGTGGCGGCGGGGCCGTTGACGTGGTTCCCGGCATTGGCCGCAACAACGTCCAGCACGATGCGCTGTGGCTGGCCGGGTGTGGCGGGCAGGCCGATGCGGTCCGCCGCGATCGAGAGCAAACCCGCCAGCACCTGCCGCAACGCGTCGCGGGCCAGTTGGCGCGCTTGCGGTCGGCTGCGGCCCGCCGTCGACAGCGCGACCACGCAACGCCCGTCGGTCAGGGTTGGCAGTGGGCCGGGCCACGGCTGGATCGGGAATGCGCCATCATGGGCGTGCATGGCGGATTGCCCCGCCGCTCAGGCGCGCGCCGGCGCGGCCGGGCAACCGACCCAGCGGCTGCCGGCCGGGATATGCTCGCCCTTCATCACGAGGGTGAGCGGCCCGAGGTGGGCGTCATTGGCCACCTTGGCGCTGTACAGCACAGCGCTGCGCGGACCCAGGTAGACGCGCTCACCGATATCGACATGGTCGATCTTCATCACGCGGTCTTCGAACAAGTGGGTCTGCGGGCAGGTCAGCGCATTCAGTTCGCTGTACTGGCCGATGTGCACGCAGTCGAATTCCGTGATGTCGGTGGTGTCCAGGTAGACGCCGCGGCCGATGCGGCTGCCCAGCAGGTTGAACGCCAGCGGCAGCCACGGCGTGCCGCGCAGGTAGCGCATGAAGTTGGGCACGGCGATGCCTTCGTACATATTGGTCACGCCCTCGGACAGCCACACGAACGGGGTCCACATGGGCTCCGACTGCTTGCGGTAGCGGCCCAGCAGCAGCCACTTGAAGATCACCACGAAGAAGTAATTGCCGATGCCGTAGGCCAGGCCGGCCAGCGTCAGGTCCCACGTCACTTCGGCCCAGCGGCCGGCGCCAGCCACCGGCATCACCGACAGCACCAGCGTGTAGCCGACGGCGATCACCAGCGCGTGCGGGGCGACGATGCGGAACGCTTCGATCAGGCCGCGCCCCAGCCGGCGCAGCGGCGACGGATGGAAGGTCAGCCATTCCGGGTAGCCGCTGGTGGTTTCGCGCGCCGGCAGGTTGATGGGCGGGGAGCCGAGCCAGGTGTCGCCGCTCTTCATCTGCTCGTTATCGGGCGCGCGCGAGTGCACGCCGATCAGCACGTGCTCGGGCAGCACGGTGCCGTCCGGGATGTAGGCGCCATTGCCGACGAAGCTGCGGTGCGACACGACGGTCGGCTGCATGGTCATCCAGCCGCCGTCGATTTCCTCGTCGCCCAGCATCACGGCGTCGGCGATGAAGGTTTCGTCGCCCAGCGTGAGCATGTCCGGCACCACGCCCAGCGCGGTGGAGATTTCGGCATCGCGGCCCACCTTGGCGCCCAGCAGCCGATACCAGAACGGCGCGTAGATGGTGGCGTAGATCCCGTGCAGCACGTTCAGGCTCGATTCCTGGATCTGGCTCACCAGCCACTTGGCGCAGTAGGTATTGCCGTGGATGGCGAAGCGGCCCGGCGTGAGGCGCGGCAGCACGCTCCAGCGGATGCCGGCCGACAGCAGTGCCGTCAGCACGATCAGCACCGTGCTGGCGGGGAAGGCCAGCAGGAAGTAGCGCAGCAGCTGGATGCGCACGTCGTCGCCCTGCACCCAGGGCAGCCAGCCCGCTTCGTCGAACCAGTCGATCAGCACGAAGCTGGGGAACACGGGCATGAAGAACAGCGTGACGATGAGCAGGATGCCGAGCACGAAGAACACGCCTTCACCGAGTTGGCGTGCGCGGCTCACGGCGGGGCGCGGCGGCAAACGGCTGGCGTCGTGCGGACCGGCGTCGCGCGCGGGCGAGCCGCTCCACACGCGCCCGGCGGGTACGCGCATGCCGTCGGCCAGCGCCGACTGGCCTTCCAGGTGGCCAACGGCGCCGACATGCGTGTTCCCTTCGAGGATGGCGAACGAGCCGACGCAGGCCTCGTCGTCGAGCCGGATCTGGCCCAGCCGCAGCCGGCCCCGTTCCACGCGGGCGTTCTCCATGTTGACGGCGTTGCCGATGCTGACGTGGTCGCCGATCGACAGCAGGTCGGCCGCCCGCAGCGTGAACGAACCGATGATGACATCCTTGCCGATGCGCGCGCCGAGCGCCCGCAGCCACCAGGCGTTGAGCGAGGAGCCGCTCAGCAGGTAGGCCGGCGCAGCTTCCACCAGCCGGTCGGCCAGCCACCAGCGGTAATAGGTCAGGCCCCACAGTGGATAGTCGCCGGCCTTGAGCCGGCCCGCGATCAGCCATTTGCCGGCGATGGCGATGGCGAATTCCATCACCGTGGCCAGCAGGAACACGCCGGCCGAGGCGGCGATGGCGCGCGCCACCGAGTCGCCCGGATCACCCGTGAAGAAGTGATAGGTGAAGAATGGCGCCAGCCACTGCGCCATGCGCAATGCCACCAGGCCCGGCATGGCGGCCGCCTGGGCCAGGCCGCAGGTCCAGCGCTTGAGCGCGGACGGCGGCGTCCATGGCGCCTCGGCCGCCACGGCGGCGGGGGCCTCGGCCAGCACGGCGGCGATCTTGCCCACCTGGCGCTGCTGGTAGATGTCGCGCACGGTCACGTGGGCGAAACGGGGATCGGCGCGCAGGGCCGAGGCCAGCCGCGCGGCGAAGAACGAGTGGCCGCCCAAATCGGCGAAGAAGTCGGCCTGGCGCACAATCGGCTGGCCGGGGAACAGCGTGGCCAGCGCCGCGAACAGGGCTGCTTCGGCCGGGGTTTCCGGCAGGTCGGAATCGGCGCTGTCGCCGGCGGCCGGGGCGCTCAACGGCGTGGCCTTGAGCGCCTTGCGGTCGATCTTGCCGGAAGTGAGGCGCGGCATGGCCGGCAGCAGTTCGTAGCGGCCCGGCACCATGTAGGGCGGCAGCACGGCCGCCAGCGCCTGGCGCAGCGCGCGGCCTTCGAGCGCGGCGCCCGCTTCGGGCACCAGGTAGGCCACCAACTGGTCGATGCCGTCGTCCTTGCGCAGCAGGACGGCGGCCGTGCCCACGCCCGGCTGCTGCGCCAGCAGCGCTTCGATCTCGCCCAGTTCGACCCGGAAGCCGCGGATCTTGACCTGGTCGTCGGCGCGGCCCAGGCACAGCACTTCGCCATCGTCAGCGATGCGGGCCAAGTCGCCCGTGCGGTACAGGCGATCGTCGTGTGCGCCCGTGCTCCACGGATTGGGCAGGAATTTTTCGGCCGTCAGGTCGGGGCGGCCCAGGTAGCCGGCGGCCAGGCCGGGGCCAATGATGCACAGCTCACCCGTCTCGCCGCGCGGCAGCAGGCGCAGCGGCGCGCCAGTTTCCGCCGCAGTTTCCGCGTCGATGACCAGCAGGCCGTAGTTGGGCAGCGGCGTGCCGATGGTGACGGCGCGGCCCGGCGCCAGCGCGGCCAGGCTGGCCGACACGGTCGCTTCCGTGGGGCCGTAGGTGTTGAACATCTGGCGCCCGGCGCGCGACCAGCGCGTGACCAGCGATTCCGGGCACATCTCGCCGCCCAGGTTGATGATGCGCAGCGTGGGCACCTCCTGGTTGAACAGGGCCAGCAGCGTGGGTACGGCGTGCAGCACGGTCACGCCATTGTCGGCCAGCAGCTGGGGCAGGGCGTCCGGATCGGCACTTACTTCGCGCGGGCCGAGGAACAGCGTGGCGCCCACCAGGTAGGCGATCCAGATTTCCTCGAACGACATGTCAAATGCCACCGAGAAGCCCTGGTACACGGTGTCGTCGGCGCGCACGCCCAGCACCGCGTTCTCGCTGCGCAGGAAATGGCAGATGCTGCGCTGGGTGATCAGGATGCCTTTCGGCTTGCCGGTGGAGCCCGAGGTGTAGATCACATAGGCCGGCGCGTCGGGCGAGACGGCGCCGCGCCGGGCCAGCGTTGCGCCTGGCGCGGGTGGAAGCAGCATGGCGTCGGCCGTCCACACGGGCCGGCCCAGCTGGGCCAACCGGGGCGCGAAGCTGGCGCTGGTGAGCACGCCGGCCGCGTTCGCATCGTCCAGGCACACTTGCAGGCGTTCCACCGGCGTGTCCTCGTCCACCGGCAGCCAGGCCGCGCCGGCCTTGGCGATGCCCGCTTGCATGACGAGCAGCTCGATGCCGCGCGGCAGCCACAAGCCCACGATCTGGCCCGGGCCGACGCCGGCCGCGATCAGCCGGGCCGCCACCAGGTCGGCCTGCGCGTCCAGTTCGCCGTAGCTGACACGGCGGCCGCCGCACACCAGCGCGGTGTGCTCCGGTGCGCGGGCCGCGCTCGCTTCGAGCAGGTCGGCCAGGATTTCCTCGCGCAACAACTCGTCCCGACGGGGACCGTACAGGATGTCGGGATGCAGTTGCGAAAGAGACTGTGGGGTGAAATCGTTCATGCGGTGCTTTTCGGTATCTAATGCCTTCCGTTTACAGACTGTGCGGAAGGGCTGTCATTGTACGGCAAGCGTAGTCCGCACCATAGGGAAAGCGGGCGCCAGCGTACCCTTTTCTTAATTTTTTTAATTACAACTTTTAAAGATGGATCGTAAATCTTTGATAAGGATCATATTTTTTTGCTCACGGCCTCATTAGACTTGCGCCTTCATTCGCCCCCCTGGGGCTTTCCCCTTAAAACCCCTGGAACTGAACGAGATGCGCAACCGCCCCTACGTGACCGACATCGAATACATCCTGCAACCCCATGAAACCGTCGTTTCCAAGACCGATCTGCGGGGCAACATCACCTATGTCAACCAGGACTTCATCAAGATCAGCGGATATTCCGAGCAGGAATTGATGGGAGCGCCACAAAACATCGTGCGCCACCCGGACATGCCGGCCGCCGCGTTCGAAGATTTCTGGCGCACGCTCAAAAGCGGCAAGGCGTGGAGCGGCCTGGTGAAGAACCGCTGCAAGAATGGCGACTATTACTGGGTCGACGTGAGCGCGGCGCCGCTGTTCGAACGGGGCCAGGTGGTGGGTTACACCTCGATCCGCATCCGCCCCGACCGCGCGGCGGTGGCGGCGGCCGACGCGGCCTACCGCGCGCTGGCGGCCAGCGACGGCAAGCTGGCCGTGCGCGAGGGCGCCGTCGTGCAGCGCGCCCGCCACGGCCTGCGCGACTGGGTGGCCGGATTGTCGATCCGCCACGGCATGCTGGCTGTCAGTTTGCTGCTGGTCGGCCTGTTCGCGCTGACGGCCACCGGCAGCCCGGCCGTGGCCGACGCCAGCGCGGCGGCCGGCGCCACCCTGACCATGGTGGGCGGTTGGCTCACCTACCGGCGCGCCGTGGAGCCGCTGGCCGGCATGCGGCGCGACCTGGAGCGCATGAGCACGGGCGATCTGAGCGGACGGCTGGACGCGCGCGGCGCGGCCGAAGTGAGCCAGGTGCGGCAATCGCTGCGGGTGCTGCAGGTCAACCTCAAGCTGCTGGTGGGGCAGATCAAGGAAGTGACGGGCATCGTGAACCAGGGCGCGCACGAGATGGCGGCCGGCAACGCCGATCTGTCGCAGCGCACGGTGGCGCAGGCCAGTTCGTTGCAGCAGACGGCGGCCTCGATCGCCCAGCTCACCAGCGCCGTGCAGCACAACGCGGCCGAGGCGCAGCACGCGGCCCGGCTGGCGGTGGAAAGTTCCGGCATCGCCGCGCGCGGCGGCCAGGCGGTGGGGCAGGTGGTGCAGACCATGGGCTCGATCCGCGACAGCTCGCGCCGCATCGCCGACATCATCGGCGTGATCGACAGCATCGCGTTCCAGACCAATATCCTGGCCCTGAACGCGGCGGTGGAGGCGGCCCGCGCCGGTGAGCAGGGACGCGGCTTCGCCGTGGTGGCGTCGGAAGTGCGCAGCCTGGCGCAGCGCTCGGCCGGCGCGGCGCAGGAGATCGCCAAGCTGATCGGCGACGCCGTGGCCCAGGTGGAAGCCGGCGCCGCGCTGGTCGACCAGGCCGGGCGCACCATGGGCGAGATTGTGGCGGCGGTGGACCAGGCCACCGGCATCATGGGCGAGATCAAGCGCGCCAGCGGCGAGCAAAGCGAAGGCATCGAACAGGTACGCGGCGCCATCGCCGAGATGGACAACGTGACGCGCCAGGATGCGGCGCTGGTGGAGCAGGCGGCTGCGTCGGCGGCCAGCATGCAGCAGCAGGCGCGCAAGCTGGAGGAACTGGTAGCCAGTTTCACGCTGGTGTCCGGTACGGCGCCGCGCGTGGGGCGGGCCTGAGGCGGGCTTGACGTTGGTGTGAGGTCGGCGTGACATGGCGGCGTGAGGTTGGCGTGACATCGCGGCGTGAGGCTGGCTTGACGTTGGGACCGTCGCGCGCGGGCGTGAACGGTGCGGCGTGACATGGCGCTCTGTTGCCAGAAGGGAAAATGTGACATCATGTTCAGTGTGGGCGCGCGCATTTGGCCGCGCTCGCCAACGGATGTCCATCGCGCCCCGGTGCGTTGTGACTCTTACAGGATTTCAAGGAAAAGAGGGTTACGATGAGAACGGTTCATGCCACGGTCCAGCAATATGATGCGCGGACTATCCGCCTGCACTGGCTGACAGCGGGGCTAGTCATCGCACTGTGGTGCCTGGGCGAAACAATCGACTGGTTCCCGCGTGGCACGGCGCGGGTATTCGCGCGCAGCGTGCACATCAGCCTGGGCGCATTGCTGGGAGGCGTGCTGTTGGTGCGCATCTGGTGGCGCGCCACGGCCGGTGAGCGTTTGCCCGGCGTTGGCGGCAACGCGACGCAGATATTGGCCAAGCTCGTGCACATCGCCCTGTACGCATGCATGCTGGCGGCGGTGGTGCTGGGCGTGGCCAACGTCTGGGTGCGGGGCGACAACCTGTTCAACCTGTACCAGGTGGCCGCCTACGATCCCGGCAACAAGGCCCTGCGCCACACGGTCGAGGAATACCACGAGTTCGCCGCCAACCTGCTGCTGGTGCTGGCTGGAGTGCACGCGGCAGCCGGGCTGGTGCATCAGTACGTGTTCAAAGATGGCGTGCTGGCGCGCATGATGCCGTGGCTGGGGCGCCGTTGAGGACAATCGCGTCGCCAACCCAAGGCGGTGTCCAAGGCGGTGTCAGGTCTGTCATTCGGACAGCCATGGCGTTTCTTTGCGTTTGCTCATGACGGGCTACTTAGACCTGTGCATTGTCGTATTCGCCATTTACCCTAAACGGCCACCATGCACTTTGATGGAACTCAAGGGAACTACCCTGGAGTCCAAATGACAGACCTGACACCGGTTTTTGACGCGCTATAGCCAGATCGCGATTGCGGAGTAGGCAGTCAGCAGCATCATCACGGCGCAGAAGGTGACGCGCCAGGCCGGCTGGCCGAGGAAACGCCGCAGCAGCGCGCCGGCGCCGGCCCAGACCGAGATGCACGGCAGGTTGATGACGCAGAACACCAGGCAGTACACCGCCACCGCCAGCCAGGTCGGCAGGATAGGCGGCAGGAAGGCCGAGCCGCCCGTGATCGCCATCACCCACGCTTTCGGATTGAGGAACTGGAACGCCGCCGCGCCCATGAAACTCAGCGGCCGTTGCGCCTGCTCCGCCTTGCGGTCGAAGCGCATGTTCCGCATCTGCCACGCGAGGTAGAGCAGATAGGCCGAACCCGCAATGCGCAGCGCCGTCTGCGCCGACGGCACCGCCATCACCAGCGCGCCGATGCCCGCCGCGCATATCCCCAACAGTACGCCGAATCCCACCGTGATGCCCAGCATGTGCGGAATGGATCGGCGGAACCCAAACCAGATGCCCGACGACGTGAGCATGATGTTGTTCGGCCCCGGCGTGATCGAGGAAACGAAGGCGAAGGTCGCCAGCGGTGCGAATGTGATCAGTGCGTCCATGAAAGCTCCTGTGAATGAACTTTCATGCTAGAGCACAAAGCCAGTACAGTACCGATACAGTTGCTCAATCAGTTAGCATGCCTGTACTGGTCATTACGCCAATACAATACAGAACAGTCACCTCCTGACGGATCCGTCACGCACTTATGCTGCACAGCACGTGTTGTTGCTTATGTTTGCATTGCAGGCAACTCTTGGTTAGAGTGCTTGCGGCGCTGTGATTGCCGATCCCAATTCATGATAAGAAAGAAATTCGCATGTTCCGACGAGTGTTCCGCATCGGGGCCGTCCTCGCGTCGCTGGGCGGCGTGCTGGCCGGCGCCACTTCCGCGCTGGCCGCGCCGGAGGAGATCAAAGTCTATACGGACGATATCGCCGAACCGGGCGAACATGCGCTCGAATGGCAGACCGTCGTCGCCCGATCGCCCAGAACGCGCAGTCCTCAATGCACGACGGTCAATACGATGGGCGAATATGCTTATGGCTGGCGTGATGACCTGGAGCTCGGGATTCAGCTTCCGCTTGCCCGATGGGCGGGCCAGTGGCGCGCCACCGGCCTGTTCGCCGAGGCGCAATATATCGCGCCGCACGATGCCGACGATGGCGCTTACTGGGGCGTGCGGGCGGAGGCCGGCTATGCCGCGCCGCTCGATGAGGACAAGACCTGGCATGCGCAACTGGTGGGCATATTCGGTTGGCGCAGCGGGCCACTGAGCCTGGCGCTCAATCCGGGCTTCGACATTCCCTTGACCGGCGATGACCGCGCCGTCCGGTTTGAACCCGCCGCCGGTTTGTCCTGGCATATCGACAAACGTCACGCGTTCGGACTGGAATACTTTATCGAGGCGGGGCCGTTGAAAAAGCTGCTGCCGAGAAGCCAGCGTAGTGAACTGCTGTTCCTGACCGCGGACACCAGGATCGCCGAGGTTGGCCTCCATTTCGGCATCGGCAAGGCGATGACGGATGGCGCCAGCCGCCGGGTCGTCAAGCTCATCGCCGAGTTTCCCCTGTAGCCGGCTGGTGGCGCCGGCACTTGGCCGGCCGCCCGGCCAGTCCTACGCCGCCCGCGCCAGCAACAGCGCCGCGTCGCCGGCCGCCACCCGGCCTTCGTCGGTGGGCACGACCCAGATTTCCACGCGGCTGTCGTCCGCGTGAATGGCCATGATCTGGCTGCCGTCGGCCGCCTTGTTGCGGCCCGCGTCGATGCGCACGCCCAGGTACAGCAGCTGTTCGCACGCGGCCATCCGCAGCGCGGCGTCGTGTTCGCCGATGCCGCCCGTGAAGGCCAGCAGATCGAGCCCACCCATGCAGGCCGTCAGCGCGCCGCACTCGCGCACCAGCCGGTGCGTGAACAGGTCGATGGCGATGCGGGCCTCGGGCAGGTCGCTGGCGCGCAGCGTGCGCATGTCGGCCGACAGGCCCGATACGCCCAACAAGCCGGATTGGCGGTACAGCAGCTTTTCGATGCGGTCCGCATCCCAGCCCTGGCGCATCAGGTGCAGCAGCACGCCGGGGTCGAGCGCGCCGCAGCGGCTGCCCATCATCAGGCCATCGAGCGCGGAGAAGCCCATGCTGGTGGCCACGCTCACGCCGCAGTGCATGGCGCACACGCTGGCGCCGTTGCCCAGGTGCGCCATCAGCACGTTGCGGCCACTGCGGCCGCTGCGTTCGGCCAGCCGCGCCGCCAGGTAGCGGTACGACAGGCCGTGGAAGCCGTAGCGGCGGATGCCGTCGCGGTGCATGGCTTGCGGCAGGGCGAAGCGCTGCTCCAGCGGGTCCATGGTGGTGTGGAAGGAGGTGTCGAAGCAGCCCACTTGCGGCAGGTCGGGGAAGGCGCGCATGAACAGCTCCACGCCTTCCAGGTTGTGCGGCTGATGCAGCGGCGCCAGTGGTTCGAGCGTGCGCAGGTAGGCCATCGCGGCGTCGTCGAGCACCACGGATTCGGCATAACGTTCGCCACCGTGGACGATGCGGTGCGCCACGGCCATCAGCCGTGCCGGGGCCGCGTAGCGCGCCAGCAGCGCGCGCATGGCGTCGAGCGCACGCTCGAAGCTGTCGCCGGGACCGGGCGCCAGCGTTTCGCTCAGCGTGACGCCGTCGTCGGTGCTGAAGGCCACGCACGGCTGGCCGTCCGGTTCCAGGCCGGCGATGGTGCCCGTCAGCAGGGCGGCGCCGGTGGTCTCGCCGCGAAATGGGTACAGCGCGAACTTGATCGAGGAGGAGCCGACGTTGACGGCGATGATGGCGTGCTGTCCGTTGTTCATGGGCGCTCCTTGCGGTAGCGGTGGGCCAGCAGCAGTGCCAGCGCGGCCGAGGCCACGCGCGCGTCGGCCGCGTCGGCGCGGCTGGTGAGGGCGATCGGCAGCGCCGCGCCCAGCACCACGCCGCAGGTGGCGGCGCCGGCCAGGTATTCGAGCTGCTTGGCCAGCATGTTGCCCGCTTCCAGGTCGGGCGCGACCAGGATGTCGGCGTGGCCGGCCACCGGCGAGGTGATGCCCTTGATGCGGGCCGCCTGCGGGGAAATGGCGTTGTCGAAGGCCAGCGGGCCATCGAGCACGCCGCCGGTGATCTGGTGCCGTTCGGCCATCTTGCACAGGGCGGCCGCGTCCAGCGTGGAGGCGATTTTCGGCGTGACCGTTTCCACGGCCGACAGGATGGCCACTTTCGGTTCGGGCGTGCCCAGCGCATGCGCCAGGTCGATGGCGTTCTGCACGATGTCGGCTTTTTCCATCAGCGTGGGCTGGATGTTGAGGGCGGCGTCGGTGATCAGGAGCACCTTGTCGTACATGGGCACTTCGAGCCGGAACACGTGCGAGAAGCGGCGCTTGGTACGAAGTGCCGGCTGGGCCAGCACGGCTTGCATCATCTCGTCCGTGTGCAGGCTGCCCTTCATCAGCATTTCCACGTCGCCGGCGGCGGCCAGGGTGGCCGCTTTCTCCGCTGCCGCATGGCTGTGCGGGACGTCGATGATCTCGATGCCGTCCAGCGATTCGCGCGCCTCATCGGCCACGGCGCGCAGGCGCGCGGCCGGCGCGATCAGCACCGGCACGATCAGCTTGCGGCGGGCCGCGTCCAGCGCGCCCTTGAGTGACTCGGCGTCGCACGGGTGGATGACGGCGCAGCGCACCGGCTCCAGCGCGGCCACGCTGGCCAGCAGTACGCCGAAGCGGTCGCTGGGATCGACCAGGCGCAGCAGCGGTAACTGGGCGCGCGGGCGGCGCACCTTCTCGACCGGGGCGATGACGGTGGCCACCCCGGCCAGCACCAGGGCGCCGGTCTGGTTCTTCACTTCGCAGTTGAGCGTGACGTGGTGGTTGGTGTCTTCCTTGGTCAGCACGGTGGCGGTGATGCGCAGCGTGTCGCCGATGCGAACCGGCTTCAAAAAGCGCAGCGATTGTTCCAGGTAGATGGTGCCGGGGCCGGGCAGGGTGGTGCCGAGCAGCTTGGAGATCAGCGCCGCGCCCCACATGCCGTGCGCGATCACGCCATGGAACAGGGTGGCGTCGGCGTAGTCCGTGTCCAGGTGGGCCGGGTTGACGTCGCCCGAGACGGCGGCGAAGGCGGCGATATCGTCGGCCGTCAGGGTGCGGGTCTGGCGCGCGCTCTGGCCTACTTGCAGCTCGCCGTAGGTGACGTTCTCGATGATCTCGGGCAGGTCGTCGTGGATATGGTCGTTCATGTCGGGGGCTCGTTGTATGTAGTCGGGGGGGTGCGATGTCAGTTGACGATATGATAACCGCCATCCACGTAAATGGTCTGGCCCGTCATGCCGGAGGCTGCGTCGCCGGCCAGGAAAGCGGCCAGCCGGCCCACTTCATCGAGCGTGACGAGGCGGCGCAGCGGCGAGCGTTCGACGGCGCGCGCCATCAGGCCGTCGAAGTCCTCCAGCCCGGACGCGGCGCGGGTGGGGATAGGGCCGGGCGAGACGGCGTGCACGCGCAAGCCTTGCGGGCCCAGTTCGGCCGCCAGGTAGCGCACCAGCGATTCCAGCGCCGCCTTCACGGGACCCATCACGCCGTAGTGGGGCACGGCTTCGTCGGCGCCCAGGTAGCTCATCGTCATCAGGCTGCCGCCGGCCGCCATGTGCGGCTCGCACAGGCGCGCGAGGCGGGCGAACGAGTGGCATGAGATGTTCATGGCGCGCAGGAAGCCTTCGGCCGAGCTGTCGGCCACGCGGCCGCGCAAGTCCGCCAGCGGGGCCCAGGCGATCGAGTGGATCACGAAATCGAGTCCGCCCAGTTGGGCCACGGCTTGCTGTACCAGGTTTTCCAGTGCGCCGTCCTGCTCCACGTCGCATACCAGCAGCGGCGCGTCCAGCGCGCTGGCCACTGGCCCGGCGTAGCTGACGGCCTTGTCGTTCAGGCAGGACAGCACGAGCTGCGCGCCCAGCGCGTGTGCGGCGCGCGCGCAGCCGGCCGCGATGCTGTGTTCATTGGCCAGGCCGACGATCAGGCCGCGCTTGCCGGCCAGCGAGAACGGAGAGGTGGTGTTGGCGTTCGGGTTCATGGTGGCTTTCTCGATGGTTGGTAGGGACGGATTAGCCGAACTGGCGGGTGAAGCGCAGCGTGCAGGCCACGCCCACGGCCAGGCCCAGGCCCAGGATGCCCGCGATCATGGGCCACAGGCTGAGCAAACCGGCGCCTTTCAGCAGGATGCCGTAGCTGGCGTTGATGAAATAGTACAGCGGCGAGATGGTCATCAGCGCCCGCATCACGGCCGGCATGGCTTCGGGCGGGGTCCAGGCGCCGGACAGGAACATCATCGGCGCCAGGATCAGGATCACCATCATGCCCGCCTGCGCCATATTGCGCGTGACGGTGGCGATCAGGATGCCAATGCCGGCCAGGGTGCAGATGTAGGCCGTGCACACGGCCAGGAACAGCAGCAAGCTGCCTTGCACGGGCACGCCGAACACGGGAATGAGCAATCCGAACAGCCCGAGCGCGGTGCCGCACAGGATCACGGCCACCATGGCCAGGATCTTGGGCAGCATGATCTGCAAGGGGCCGAGCGGCGATACCAGCAACTGTTCAATCGTGCCGCGTTCCTTCTCGCGCACCATGGCCGCCGCCGGCAGCAGCATGGAGAACAGCGTGATCACGTTGAGCAGTTCGGAGATGCCCATGAACCAGGCGTCGTTCTGGTTCGGGTTGAACCAGACGCGCACGCGGTTGTCGATCAGCGGGCCGTCCAGCGTGGCGCCGTTCGGATTCAGGCCGAGGCGGGCGGCCGCAGATTCGAGGCCGAAGCGGGCCACGATCTGGGTCGCATCCACCGAGGTGAGGAAGCCTTGCACGGAGTTCGATGCGTCGATCTGCATCTGCACCGAGGCCGGTTCGCCCCGCGCCAACGACGCGCCGAAGCCGGGCGGTACGTCGAGCAGCGCCATGGCTTCGCCTTTGTCGAGCAATGCCTGGCCCGTGCTGGCGTGGCCGGCGCTGCCGATCTGGCGGAATTCGGGCGCCAGGAAGCGGCCGGCCAGCTCGCGCGAGGCGGCGCTGCGGTCCATGTCCAGCACGGCCAGCGCCGCGTTATTCAGTTGCAGGGTGACGCCGGCGGCGGCGTTGTAGATGTCGGCCGAGAAGGCGTAGACGACGAACAGCAGCAGCAGCGGGTCGCGCATCAGCTGCACCAGCTCCTTCCACGTCATCACGCGCAGGCGGCGCCACCAAACAGTATCAGGCCAGAGTCTTATCATCATCGTCATTCAATTGGCGGGGCGCTTGTGGAAGCCGAGGAATCCGGCCGTGAACAGGGCTGCCGCGTACAGGGCCAGGATCAGCACGTCCTGCCACAGCGCGGCCAGACCGGCGCCCTTGAGGAAGCTGCCGGTGGCGATGTCGGCGTAGTACATGCCGGGCAAGAGGTGGGCGATCAGCGCCGCTTCCGCCGACAGCGACGGGATGGGGATGATCATGCCCGAGTACAGCACGGCCGGCACCACCGTCACGATGGCCGTGCCGACCATGGCCGCCACCTGGGTGTTGACCAGCACCGATACCAGCAGGCCAATGCCGGTGGTGCAGATCAAGTACAGCACCGTGGCGAACAGGAACAGCAGCGGATTGCCCTTGAACGGCGCACCAAACAGCAGCAACGCCATGGCTGTCAGCAGCGAGGCGTTGATGATGGAGATGCCCACATACGGCGTGAGCTTGCCCACCAGGTATTCGCCGCGCGACAGGGTGGAGGCGTACACGTTGTAGATGGCGCCCGACTCCTTTTCGCGCACCACGCCGAGCGCCGTCAGGAACGGCGGCGACAGCATCAGGATCACCATGATCAGCTTGGGCGCGATCGACCAGATGCTTTTCACTTCCTGGTTGTACAGGTAGCGCGTCTCCAGCCGCACAGGCTGCAGCAGGGCGCGCACGGTGGCGGCGGGCACGCCGTTGGCGTCGCCCAGCCAGCGCGCCATGTGGTCCAGCGTGGCGGCGGCGTTGATGGCGGTGACGTAGCCCTTGGCCGTCAGCGCGCGGAACGGGAAGGTGCCGTCGATCCAGGTCTGCGCCTCCGCCGGGTGGCCGCTGGCAAGGCGTTCGCCGAACTGGGGCGGGATCACGATCACGGCCCGCAGCGTGTTGTTGACCACCAGCTTGCGCAATGCTTCCTCGTGCTGGCCGTAGCCGTAGAACGCGAAGTAGCGCGAATCCGTAAAGCGGTGTGCGTAGTCGCGCGACTGCACGCTCTGGTCGTAATCGACCACGGCCAGCGGGATATTCTCCACGTCCAGCGACAGGCCATAGCCGAACAGCAGCATCAGCAGCGAGGGCACGATGAAGGCCAGCGCGAAGAACAGCCGGTCGCGCACGATTTCGCGCCACTCCTTGTAGGCGACGACGGCGATGCGGTGCAGGTTCATGCTGGTGCTCCCTGTGCGGACGGCGCGGCCGCGTTCTTGGCCGCGCTGGCCGTGGCGCGGGCCTGGTCGGCCGCTTCCAGTTTGGTGACGAGGTGGACGAACACGTCTTCCATCGACAAGCGGCGCGGGGTGATAGCGTCCACTTTCATGCCGTGCCGGGTCAGCAGGGCATCCAGCCGCGCCAGTTCCGCTTGTGGATCGGGCAGCAGCAGATGGACGTGTGAGCCGAACAGGGCGGCCTGGCCGAGGCCCTCGGCGCGCAGCATTTCCAGCAACGGCTGCGGCGCGCTGGTGGACAGTTCATACAGCTTGCCTGCGTCGCGCTCCACGCCGGCCTTGAGCTGCTCGGGCGAGGCGTCGGCCACCACCCGGCCCGCGTACATCAGGGCGATGTGGTCGCAGTGCTCGGCCTCGGACATGTAGTGGGTGGTGACGAGGATGGTCACCTTGTCCTCGCGCGAGAGGCGGAACAGGATGTCCCAGAACGCGCGCCGGCCTACCGGGTCCACGCCGGACGTGGGTTCGTCGAGGAACAGCACCTGCGGCCGGTGCAGCAGCGCGCAGCCCAGCGCCAGGCGCTGGCGCAGGCCCATGGGCAGGCTGGCCGCCAGTGCGCCGGCGAACGGATGCAGGCCGGCCATGTCCAGTACCCAGGCGATGCGTTCCGCTTCCAGGTGGGGCGGCACGGCGTAGATGCCGGCGTAGAGACGGATGTTCTCCATCACCGTCAGGTCCAGGTACAGCGAGAACGCTTGCGACATGTAACCGATGCGCTCGCGGATCTGGCGGCCGGCGTCGCGCATGTCGGCGCCGGCCACGCGGCCACGCCCGCCGCTGGGGCGCAGGATCCCGGTCAGCATCTTGATGACGGTGCTCTTGCCGGCGCCATTGGCGCCCAGCAGGCCGAAGATCTCGCCTTGCGGCACGCGGAAGCTGACGGCGTCGGCGGCCTTGAAGGCGCCGAAGGTGCGGGTCAGCTGGTCGGCCTCGATGGCGGGAATGGCGTCGGGCGCACGTGCGGGCGTGGACGCGGGCGCGGATGAGCGGCCGGCGTTGGCCGCACTGGCGGGCACGATCGCCCCGTTGCAGGCTACCGGCGTGGCAGCGCTTGTGATCGTGCCGTCCTGGGGCTGTCCGGCGCCAGCGGGCGCGGCGACGGTGGACGTCGTAGTCGTCGCAGCCGACATAGCCGCCGTAGCCGTCGTAGCCGTGGCAGCCGCCGCCTGCGCACCGCGCTGGCGCAGCAGCGCGATGAACACGTCTTCCAGTTCCGGCTCCAGCACTTCGCACGGGTCGTGCGGCAGCCCGTCCAGCGTCTGCTCGACTTGCGCCAGCGCGGCGTCGGCGTCGTCGCCATCGACGAACACGCGCAGTTCGCGGCCCAGCGCCTCCGCTTGCGGATAGCTGCGCTGCAGCCGTTCCAGCGCCTCGGCCTGGCGGCCATCGGCGCCGCTGCGCACGATGCGCCCGGCGCTCAGCGCGCGCATGCGCTCCGGCGTGCCGCTGGCCAGCATGCGGCCCTCGTGCATCATGGAGACGCGATGGAAGCGGCTCGCTTCATCCATGTAGGCCGTCGAGACCAGCGCCGTGGTGCCGTGTTCGGCCAGCAGCCGGTCCAGGATGGCCCAGAATTCGCGCCGCGACACGGGATCGACGCCGGTGGTCGGTTCGTCCAAAATGACCAGTTGCGGCTGGTGGATCAGCGTGCACACGAGGCCCAGCTTCTGCTTCATGCCGCCCGACAGGTTCTTCATGGGCCGGTCGCGGAACGCGTCCAGCCGCGTGCTGCGCAGCAGGCTGTCCTTGCGTTTGGCCAGTTCGTCGCCGCCCAACAGGCGCAGGCCGCCGAAGTAATCGATGTTTTCCTCGACCGACAAGTCGCCGTACAGGTTCTGGCCCAGGCCTTGCGGCATCAGGCCGATGCGGTCCTTGATCCGCTCGCACGCGCGCTCGCTGTCCAGGCGCACGCCGAACACGTCCAGCGTACCGCTGTCGAAGCGCAGGATGCCGGCCACCGCCTTGAGCAGGCTGCTCTTGCCGGCGCCATCCGGGCCGATCAGGCCATAGATCTCACCGGGCCGCACTTCCAGCTCCACCGCGTCCACGGCGCATACCGCGCCATAGCGCTTGCCCAGGCCGCGCGCTTCAACCAGCAAGGATGACGATGGGCTTACCACGTTGGCTTCTGCCATGCCACGTGCTCGTCCCAGCGGATCACGGCGTCCGCGGGCAGGCCGGGCGTGAGACGATGCTCGGGATTGGCCACGATGGCCAGCTTGACGGCGTACACCAGCTTAACCCGTTCATCGGCCGTCTGCACTTCCTTGGGCGTGAATTCGGCGCGCGAAGCGATGTAGCTGACCTTGGCCTCGTATGCCTTGCCCGGCTGCGAATCGACATACAGCCGCACGGGCTGGCCCAGCTTGACCTTGCCGATCTGCGCTTCCGGGACATACACCTTCAAGTGCAGCGCGTCCAGGTCGGCCAGTTCGGCGATGGCGCTGCCGGCCTGGATCACTTCACCCGGTTCGCGCAGGCGCGATACCACCACGCCGGCGGCGGGCGCCACCACCAGCTGGTCGCCGCTGACAGACTGCGCCTCGGCCACGGCGCCGGCCGCGCGGGCCAGTTGCGCCTTGAGCGCGGCCAGTTCCTGTTCGCGGGCCTTGACCTTGTCGCCGCCCAGCGCCGCTTCGCTGGCGCCCTGGCGCGCGCGCACCAGCGTCTCGCGCGCGGCGGCCACGTCGGCTTGGGCCACGTGCCAGGCCAGGTCGGCCTGCTCGGCGCGGTGGCGCTCGATGCTGCCGTGTTCAAACAGCTCGCGGTGGCGCTGCGCGTCGCGCGATGCCTGCGCTTCCACCGCCTGCGCCTTGGCCAGCACGGCTTCGGCCTGGCTGACGCCGGCGTTGGCGCTGGCCTGCGACAGCGGCACCTCGCGCCGCGCGATGGCCAGGCTGGCTTCGGCCGACTGCACCTGCGCCTGCACGGCGTTGTATGCCTGGCGCGCCTGTTCCAGGCGGGTGGCGATCTGCGCGTCGTCCAGCTGGGCCACGCCGGCGCCGGCTTTGACGCTGTCGCCCTCGTGCACCAGCATGGTGGCGATCCGGCCGGGGAATTTGCTGGCCGCGACGATGCGGTCGCCCTCGATGCGGCCACTGGCGGCAATCAGACCGTCGGGCAGGCTGCGCGCGTGCAGCAGGTAGTAGGCCAGGCCGCCGCCTACGGCACACAGCACCAGCGTGATCACGGCGGGGCCCAGGTATTTGCGTTTGTCAGTCATGGATGGCTTTCGGAATGGGGGGAAGGGCGGCGCTCACAGGCTGCCGCTGGCGTATTGCAGGCGCAGGCGGGCCAGCGCGCGGTCGTACCAGGCGTTGTCGCGGTTGGCGTAGGCGCCGGCGCGGCGGGTCTCCGCGTCCAGCACTTCGCTGTTGGGCGCCAGGCCGGCGCGATAGCGTTCGCGTGACAGGTCCAGCGTCTCGTCGGCCTGGGCCAGCGCGGCGCGCGCCACGTCGATGCGGGCCGCCGCCTCCTGCCAGCGCAGCCAGGCCTGGCGCACCTGCAGCTCGATCTTGTCGGCCGCGTCGGCGCGCAATTCGGCCACGGCGCGCGCGCTGGACGCCAGCTGGGACGATTCGCGCTTGACCAGGCCACCGTCGAACAGGTCCCACTTGAGGGCCACGCCTATCCACCAGCCCTTGTCCTCGACCAGGTAGCGGTTCTGCAGCTTGCCCCAGCCACCGTTCAAGCCCACTTGCGGCGCGCGCTGGGCGGCCACGCTGTCGGACTGACGGCGCAGCGCCGTTTCCTGCGCGCCCAGCTGGGCCAGCTCGTTGCGCTGGGCGCGGCCGGCCGCGATCAGCCCGGCCAGCTGGCTGGCCGACGGTTCTTCCGTATCGTTCAATTCCGCCAGGTCGGCCGGCGCGTCCTGGGGGCGGCCCAGCAGGCGGTTGTAGGCGGCGCCGGCCAAGGCCACGCCGTTGGCCGCTTGCAGCGCCTGCTGGCGCGCGTCGGCCAGCGCCACCTGCGAGGCCAGCACGTCGTGTTTAGCGGCGTAGCCTTGCTTGTAGAGCTGTGCTACGTCGTCCGCGTGGCGCATGATGGCGGTGACGTGGCTGATGGCCACGCCGTTCAGGTGCTGCGCGCGCAGCACGTTGACGTAGGCTTCGGCCACGGCCAGCTTCAAGTCCTGCTTGCTGAGCGCACTGGCGGCGCGGGCCGCGTCCGTCATGGCGCCGGCGGCCGCGATGCCGTGGCTGATGCGGCCGGCCGTGAACAGCGGTGCGCTGAAACTGACGGCGGCGGAGTAGGCTTCATCCTGCGCGAATGGCAGGCCATTGATGTGCAGTGCGGGGATGGCGATGGCGGCGGCCGGCTCCGATTGCAGCCGGGTGTAGCCGGCCGACAGGCTCACGTTGGGCAGGCGGTGCGCCTCGGCGGCGGCCAGGCCGTCACGGGCGGCCGACTCGCGTTCGGCGGCGGCGGCCACCGTGTGGTCGACCTGCTGCGCGCTGGCCCAAGCCTGAGCCAGGGTTTCGGCTGCTATGCTGCGGTTGCACATGGCACCGATTAAACAGGTGATCACCACCTGGCAGCACCGGAGGCGCTGAATATTCTTGTTCTTCATGGATACCGATGAGGTTGGTATTGATGCAGCGCAGTGTAGGCGACGGATCATCGGGCTGTATTTGATCTAGATCAAATACAGCGACGTTCGCTAATTGCAATAATGAAAATCAATTCTAGAAGGAGCAATCGTGAACCTGAACGACGTGACCACCCAGTCCGAGCCCGTGACGGCCGCCAAGGCCGAGCAGCATCCGGCTTGCTATATCGACGACCATGGCGTCTCCACCAACCCGCTCGATTTGCGGCTGCAAAGCGCGGTGGCCAAGATCACTGGCGGGGTGTCGCCGATCGCCATGTCGCTGGCGTTCCAGGACTGGCTGCTGCACCTGGCCGCCTCGCCGGGCAAGCAGATGGAGTTGCTGGACCTGGCCATCAAGCTGGGGAGCGACGTGGCGCCCATCCCCCCCGAGCGGCGCGAAGGCGAGAACCGTTTTTCGGCGCCGGAATGGGCCGCCTGGCCGTTCAACGCACTGTCGCACGCCTTCCTGCAAACGGAGCAGTTCTGGCGCGAGGCCACCAGCGGGGTGCGCGGCGTGTCGGCCCATCATGCGGACGTGGTGAGCTTCACGGCGCGCCAGCTGCTGGACGTGGCCTCGCCATCGAACTACTTCTGGACCAATCCCGAAGTGCTGCACAAGGCGTATGAAACCCAGGGCCAGAGCGTGCTCAAAGGGTGGGCCAACTGGGTCGAGGACCTGGGCGGGCGTGGCCGGGCGCCCAAGGATGACCACAAAGCTTACGAAGTGGGCCACAACGTGGCCGTCACGCCGGGCAAGGTGGTGTACCGCAACGAGCTGGTGGAGCTGATCCAGTACACGCCGCAGACGGCCAAGGTGTACCGCGAGCCGGTGCTGATCATCCCGTCCTGGATCATGAAGTACTACATCCTCGACCTGTCGCCGCACAACTCGATGGTGCGCTATCTGGTGGAGCAGGGCCACACCGTGTTCATGGCCTCGTGGCGCAACCCGGTGGCGGCCGACCGCGACCTGGGCATGAACGACTACCTGCAGCACGGCGTGTTCGACACGGTGCGCGAAGTGGACCGCCTGACGGGCCAGCCCATCCACGCTGTCGGCTACTGCCTGGGCGGCACCTTGCTGGCCATCGCGGCGGCCGTGTACGGGTCGGGCCGGCACCGTCACGCGGGCAAACTGAAAAGCGTGTCGCTGCTGGCCGCGCAGACGGACTTCAGCGACCCGGGTGAGCTGGGACTGTTCATCGACCACAGCGAACTGGCGTTCCTGGACGCCATGATGTGGCAGCACGGCTACCTGGACGGCTCGCAGATGGCCGGTTCGTTCCGGCTGCTCAATTCGCGCGACATGATCTGGTCGCGCATCATGCGCGAGTACCTGATGGGCCAGCGCAACATCCCCAACGATCTGATGGCGTGGAACGCCGACACCACGCGCATGCCGTACCGCATGCACAGCGAATACCTCAAGCACCTGTTCCTCGACAACGACCTGGCCGAAGGGCGCTACTGCGTGGACGGCAAGGCGGCCGCCGTCTCCGACATCAAGGCGCCCATGTACGTGGTGGGCACGGGGCGCGACCACGTCTCGCCGTGGAAGTCCGTCTATAAGATCCACCTGATGGCCGACGCGCCGGTGGACTTCGTGCTGGCCTCGGGCGGCCACAACGCCGGCATCGTGTGCGAACCGGGGCACGCCAACCGCAGCTTCAAGTCGATGGCGCACCGGCCGCCCGGCTCGCACTTCCTCAGCCCCGAGGAATGGCAGCAGAC
>DATFBD010000063.1:0-43011 GCA_035254005.1 Burkholderiaceae bacterium
AGCGACACCGGAATGCCCAGTGCGCGCTGAACGATACCAGAGTAGAAGTCGACGTTCGGGTAAAGCTTGCGCTGCACGAAGTAATCGTCTTCCAGCGCGATCTTTTCCAGCGCCATCGCCAGCTTGAACAGCGGATCGTCGTGCAGACCCAGTTCGTTCAGAACTTCGTGGCAGGTTTCGCGCATCAGCTTGGCGCGCGGATCGTAGTTCTTGTACACGCGATGTCCGAAGCCCATCAGCTTGACGTTAGAGTTCTTGTCCTTGACCTTGGCGATGAACTCGCCGATACGCTCGACACCACCCTGCTTCTGGATGTCTTCCAGCATGTTCAGTGCAGCTTCGTTCGCACCACCATGCGCCGGGCCCCACAGGCAAGCGATACCGGCGGCGATACACGCGAACGGATTGGCGCCGGAAGAACCAGCCAGACGCACAGTCGAGGTCGATGCGTTCTGCTCGTGGTCAGCGTGCAGGATCAAGATGCGATCAAGCGCGCGCACCAGCACGTCATTAACCTTGTATTCTGCGCACGGGGTTGCAAACATCATGCGCATGAAGTTGGCGCTGTACGACAGGTCGTTGCGCGGATACACGAACGGCTGGCCTACGGAATACTTGTATGCCATGGCGACCAGCGTCGGCAGCTTGGCGATCAGGCGGATCGCCGACACTTCGCGATGATGCGGATCATTGATATCCAGCGAATCATGGTAGAAGGACGACAATGCACCGACGGTACCAACCAGCACCGACATCGGGTGCGCGTCACGGCGGAAACCACGGAAGAAGAATTGCATCTGCTCGTGAACCATCGTGTGATTGGTCACGGTGTTGACAAATTTCTCCTTTTGCGCGGCGTTCGGCAGTTCGCCGTTCAGCAGCAGATAGCAGGTTTCGAGGAAGTCGCAGTTAACCGCGAGCTGCTCAATCGGATAGCCACGATACAGCAACTCACCTTTGTCGCCGTCGATGTAGGTGATCGACGAGTTGCAGGCGGCGGTCGACATGAAGCCTGGGTCGTAGGTGAACTTGCCGGTGCCGGCGTACAGCTTGCGGATGTCGATCACGTCCGGGCCAACGGTGCCCTTGTAGATGGGGAAGTCGATCGACGGGCTGCCGTCGGAGAACGATAGGGTAGCTTTGTTTTCAGAGGTGTTCATGGACTCTTCCTTCTTGGAGAGATGAGGCAAGTAAAAAAAAGGCGTTAATTCTGGACATGCAGGCCGGCGGGCGCCACGTCGTGCGCGGCGGATCCGCTCAACCGTCAAGCTTGGCGCAGCCGTTGCAGCAGTGCGTGCACATGCGGCAGGTCAACGTCGCCATCCGGCTCTTTTCGAGCCAGCACCAGATCCATCAGGGCATTGTCCGACAAATCGAGGAGCCGCGTGAATGCGTCCACTTCCTCGTCGGTCAATTCGGTTTCATGCGCATCGAGAAAACGGGTCAGGATAATGTCGTTTTCCAGCAGGCCGCGGCGGGCGCGCCAGCGCAAGCGCGCGCGGTTGGCCGGGTCGGACTGATGCGCAGCGGGTTTCGATACTGTCATGTTGATTTCGCACCTTGCAGCGAGTACTACAGCGGGCGGCGGCCGGCGCCGCCCGCGAGGGGACCTGCTTGACCGCGCTTAGATGGCGCGGCGTACCATCAATTCCTTGATCTTGCCGATCGCCTTGTTCGGGTTCAGACCCTTGGGGCAAACGTCGACGCAGTTCATGATCGAGTGGCAGCGGAACAGGCGGTATGGATCTTCCAGGTTGTCCAGACGGGCGCCGGTGGCTTCGTCGCGCGAGTCGGCGATGAAGCGGTAGGCTTGCAGCAGGCCGGCCGGGCCGACGAACTTGTCCGGATTCCACCAGAACGACGGGCACGAGGTCGAGCAGCAAGCGCACAGGATGCACTCGTACAGGCCGTCGAGTTCCTCGCGCTGGGCGGGCGACTGCAGGCGCTCTTTCTCGGGCGGGATCGAGTCGTTGATCAGGAACGGCTTGATCGAGTCGTACTGCTTGAAGAACTGGGTCATGTCCACGATCAGGTCGCGGATCACGGGCAGGCCAGGCAGCGGACGCAGCACGATAGGCTCGGTCAGCTCGTTCAGGTTGGTGGTGCAGGCCAGGCCGTTCTTGCCGTTGATGTTCATGGCGTCCGAACCGCACACGCCTTCACGGCAGGAGCGGCGCAGGGCCAGCGAATCGTCCACGTCCGACTTGATGCGCTGCAGCGCGTCGAGCAGCATCTTGTCGGTGTCCTTCAGCTCGACGGTCAGGTCTTGCATGTAAGGCTTGCTATCCTTGTCCGGATCGTAGCGGTAAATCTTGAATTTGAGAGTGCGTGCCATGTTCTGACCCTTAGAAAGTACGTGGTTTCGGTTTGAAGGTGTCGACCGTCAGCGGCTTGGTGACTACCGGCTTGTATTCAAGACGGTTGCCTTCCGAGAACCACAGGGTGTGTTTCATCCAGTTGTCGTCGTCGCGGTTAGGGAAATCGCTGTGGGCGTGGGCGCCGCGCGATTCCTTGCGGGCCACGGCCGACGTGATGGTGGCCTTGGCCGTTTCGATCAGGTTGTCCAGTTCCAGCGCTTCCACGCGGGCGGTGTTGAAGACCTTGGACTTGTCCTTGAACGAGACGTGCTTGCGGCGCTCGTCGAGCTTCATGATTTCCGTGTAGCCCTGCTTGAGCAGCTCGTCGGTACGGAACACGCCGCAGTACTTCTGCATCGTGGCGCGGATGTCGTTGGCGACGCCCTGCACTTTTTCCGAGCCGGTCGACGTTTCCAGCTTGTTCAGACGGTTCATGGCGAAATCGGCGGCATCCTTCGGCAGCGGCTTGTTTTCCTTCTGCTTCAGGTTCGATGCCACCACGTGGTTGCCGGCCGCGCGGCCGAACACCACCAGGTCCAGCAGCGAGTTGGTGCCCAGGCGGTTGGCGCCGTGCACCGACACGCAGGCGCATTCGCCGATCGCGTACAGGCCGTTGACCACTTTCTGGCTGCCGTCGCCGGCCGGGGTCACCACCTGGCCGTGGATGTTGGTCGGAATACCGCCCATCTGGTAGTGGATGGTCGGCACGACAGGGATCGGTTCCTTGGTGGCGTCCACGTTGGCGAACTTGTGGCCGATTTCCAGGATCGATGGCAGACGCTTCTGGATGGTGTCGGCGCCGATGTGGCGCAGGTCCAGCATCACGTGGTCCTTGTTCGGACCGCAGCCGCGGCCTTCCTTGATCTCCTGGTCCATCGAACGGGACACGAAGTCGCGTGGCGCCAGGTCTTTCAGGGTCGGTGCGTAGCGTTCCATGAAACGCTCGCCTTCCGAGTTGATCAGGATACCGCCTTCACCGCGCACGCCTTCGGTGATCAGCACGCCCGCGCCGGCCACGCCGGTCGGGTGGAACTGCCAGAATTCCATGTCCTGCAGCGGCAGGCCGGCGCGTGCCGCCATGCCCATGCCGTCGCCGGTGTTGATGAAGGCGTTGGTGGAAGCGGCGAAGATACGGCCGGCGCCGCCGGTGGCGAAGATGGTGGTCTTCGCTTCCAGGATCATGCATTCGCCGGTTTCCATTTCCAAGGCCACCACACCGACCACGTCGCCTTCGGCGTCACGGATCAGGTCCAGCGCCATCCATTCAACGAAGAAGTGGGTGCGGGCGCGCACGTTGCGCTGGTACAGGGTGTGCAGCAGGGCGTGGCCGGTACGGTCAGCCGCGGCGCAGGCGCGCTGCACGGCTTTTTCGCCGAAGTTGGCGGTGTGGCCGCCGAACGGACGCTGGTAGATGGTGCCGTCGGGGTTACGGTCGAACGGCATGCCGAAGTGTTCCAGCTCGTACACGACCTTCGGTGCTTCGCGGCACATGAATTCGATCGCGTCCTGGTCGCCCAGGTAGTCGCCGCCCTTGACGGTGTCGAACATGTGCCAGAACCAGTTGTCCTCGGCCATGTTGCCCAGCGAGGCGCCGATACCGCCCTGCGCCGCCACCGTGTGCGAGCGGGTCGGGAACACTTTCGACAGCACCGCCACGTTCAGGCCGGCTTCAGCCAGCTGCAGGGATGCGCGCATGCCGGAGCCGCCGGCGCCGACGATTACCGCGTCAAAGCGGCGGGTTGGGATTGCAGATTTGATTGCTGCCACGATTAAACACTCCAGAGAATTTGCACAGCGTAGAACGCGCAACCGATCAGCCACAGGATGGTGGCGATTTGCAGGGTCAGGCGCAGGCCGACGGGCTTGACGTAGTCCATCCAGATGTCACGCACGCCCACCCAGGCGTGGTAGAACAGGCCGAACAGGGTCACGGCGCTGAACAGCTTGAACCATTGCTGGGCGAACAGGCCGGCCCAGCCTTCATAGCTGAAGTTGCTGCCGGTCAGGAAGGACACCAGCAGGGTGACGGTGTAGATCACCATCAGGATGCCGGTCATGCGTTGTGCCAGCCAGTCTTTCAGACCGTAGTGGGCGCCCACGACGAGGCGCTTGGGGCCGATATTGTTGTTTGCCATCAGAATACTCCGAACAATTTGAGGGCGACCAGGGCGGTCAGGGACAGGCTCACGGCCAGCACGGTGGCAGCCGATTGGCGGGCCGACAGCTTGTCCAGGCCGAAGTGCAGGTCCATGAACAGGTGGCGCACGCCGGCGCAGAAGTGGTGCATATAGCCCCAGACCAGGGCCAGGATGATCAGCTTGACGAGCGGTTGCGAGGCGATGCCTTGCAGGTAGGCGAACGTCATTTCCGACAGCAGGCTTTGCTGCAGCAGGTAGAGCACGAATGGCAGCAGGGCGAACATCATGAAGCCGCTGATGCGGTGCAGGATGGAGACGATGCTGGCCAAAGGCATACGGTAGTTGGACAATTCCGTAACGTGGATATTACGAAATTCGGGCCGTTCCTTTTTAGGCGCTTCCCTGACGGCTTCTGACATAACAAACCTCCCTTTGATCTTAGACAAAATGTTGCGAGACTGCGATTTTCGCTTATTTCGCAGCTACCACCAATATCTATTCCTACATATAACAAAAATAGTGTTTTACAACACTGTCGGTCGGCCACCTTTGGTAGCTCATCGTATTATCAGTCCAGCAACACCCGGATTACCGGTGCGGCTGGCTGGTTAGGCGCCGCGAACGGCACCCCTGTCTCACAATCTGTCGGCGCTCAGTTCAGCTCACTCAGTTCAGCTCATTCTGGTAATGATGGTGGGCGGTCAGGTACAAGCCGCGGCGCAGTTCCACCGGTTTATCGCCATAGGTGAACGACACGCGCTCGGCGCACAGCAGCGGCGTGCCTTCCGCAATGCCTAGCAGCTCGGCGGCGGCGCCGTCGGCGCACACGGCGCGGATCTTCTCGGCCGCGCGGATCATGCGCGTGCCGAACTCGGATTCGAACAGGCCGTACATCGGCCCCTTGTATTCCATCAGGCGCTCGGCCGTCAGGCCCTTGAAGGTTTGACCCGGCAGCCACAATTCCTCGACGATCGTGGGCACGCCGTCAAAAGCTTGCACGCGCTTGATGAAGATCAAGGCGTCGCCTGTCTTCATATCCAGCAGCCGGGCCACGTCGGCCGGCGCGCGGATGCGCTTGACTTCGATGATCTTGCTCTCGGGATAGTGCGGCACGCCCTCGTCGGGCATCAGGCGCAGGAAGCGGAAATGGGCGCGCGCCTCATGGTGGGTGGACACGAACGTGCCCTTGCCCTGGCGCCGCATGACGAGGTTCTCGGCGGCCAGCTCGTCGATGGCCTTGCGCACCGTGCCCTGGCTGACCTTGAAACGGTTGGCCAGTTCCACCTCGCTGGGAATCAGTTCACCGGGCTTCCACTCGCCCGACTGCAGGCTTTGCGTGATCAGGGCCTTGATTTGCTGGTACAGTGGCGAAAACGTGGGCGAGCTGCCCGTTGCCGGTGCCGGGCTCGCGGCCGGACCGGCCGTCCCGCTGGCGGCTGTGCTGTTCTGGTTTTGGTTGGGCGGGACGGGATTCATAGACCACGATTTCACCACAAAAGCCCCTCCCCGTCCAGCAAAAACCTGTCTAGTTATGTGTCTTATATAAGACATAAGATAGGATTGACAGATGCCGGGGACGCGCCTAAACTCGCCTGGCTAGCGTTTTCAGGACCTGTGGCGACGCCCCATCGACCCGCCCCAGGCATCCCGAAAAGCAACGCCCGAACGCCGCCAGGGACAGCTTTATGTCGCCGGGCACAGCAGCAACACCGGCCCGTGCAGCTAGCCCGTGTATGCGCTGGTTTTGGTATCATTACCGTTTTCCCCGCCGGCGCGAGCTGGTCACCAGCTTAGACAGAACGTTTTCATTCCCAACTTGGAGATTCATCATGGCTAAAACCCCAATGCGTGTTGCAGTGACCGGCGCCGCCGGCCAGATCGGCTACGCCCTGCTGTTCCGCATCGCCAACGGCGACATGCTCGGCAAGGATCAACCAGTGATCCTGCAACTGCTGGAAATCAATGACGAGAAAGCCCAGAAAGCGCTGAAAGGCGTCATGATGGAAATCGACGACTGCGCGTTCCCGCTGCTGACCGAGATGACCGCCCACTCTGACCCGATGACCGCCTTCAAGGACGCCGACGTGGCCGTGCTGGTTGGCGCCCGTCCCCGCGGCCCAGGCATGGAGCGCAAGGACCTGCTGGAAGCGAACGCCCAGATCTTCACGGTGCAGGGCAAGGCGCTGGACGCCGTCGCTTCGCGTAACGTGAAAGTGCTGGTGGTGGGCAACCCTGCCAACACCAACGCCTACATCGCCATGAAATCGGCGCCTTCGCTGCCAGCCAAGAACTTCACCGCCATGCTGCGCCTGGACCACAACCGCGCCCTGTCGCAAGTGGCCGCCAAGACCGGCACCGCCGTCAAGGACATCGAGAAGCTGTGCGTGTGGGGCAACCACTCGCCGACCATGTACGCTGACTACCGTTTCGCCACCGTCAACGGCAAATCGGTCAAGGACATGATCAACGACCAGGAATGGAACGCCAACACCTTCCTGCCGACCGTGGGCAAGCGCGGCGCCGCCATCATCGAAGCGCGCGGCCTGTCGTCGGCTGCTTCGGCCGCCAACGCCGCCATCGACCACATCCACGACTGGGTACTGGGCACGGCCGGCAAGTGGACCACCATGGGCGTTCCTTCGGATGGTTCGTATGGCATCCCTGAAGGCACCGTGTTCGGCTTCCCTGTCACCACCGAAAACGGCGAGTACAAGATCGTTCAAGGCCTGGAAATCGATGCCTTCTCGCAAGAGCGCATCAACCTGACCCTGAAGGAACTGACCGAAGAGCGCGAAGGCGTCAAGCACCTGCTGCCGTAATTCCCTCCCGTGGACCCGGTTAGCA
Organism: Burkholderiaceae bacterium; assembly: GCA_035254005.1. Classification (GTDB taxonomy): domain Bacteria; phylum Pseudomonadota; class Gammaproteobacteria; order Burkholderiales; family Burkholderiaceae_D; genus Rugamonas. The sequence continues at coordinate 7,340 of DATFBD010000063.1, forward strand.
AACCGATCCGCCGCACCCGCCGCGCCGCCCCGAGCGACGCGGCGGGTTTGCATTTAGAATCCCCTGTTTCCACCGCTGTTTCCACCGCTGTTTCCACTGACACTACCCGCATGCATCCATCCGAGGTTTTATTCCAGGGCAATCGCCAGCCGCTGTTGCTGCCCGTTTGCGACCATTACGCCGGCTCCGAGAAGCTGATGCGCAAGTCGATTGCTTTGCAACAAGAGCTTGGCCCCGTGTTCGACATCACCCTCGATTGCGAGGACGGCGCCAGCGCCGGCAACGAGGAGGCCCACGCGCGCCTGGTGGCTGAACTGCTGAACGCCGACGACAACAAGTTCAACCGCATCGGCGCCCGCGTGCACGACGTGGCCAGCCCCCATTTCGAGCGCGACGTGGCCATCATCTGCGCCGCCGCGCCCAGGCTGGCCTATCTGGTCTTGCCAAAAGTCAACAGCGCGCGCGAGACCAAGGACGCCATCGCCCTCGTCAACCGCCACGCCAAGGCGGCCGGCCGCAAGGACTTGCCGATCCACGTGCTGATCGAAACCCACGGCGCACTGCACGACGTGCATGCAATCGCCGCCCTGCCCCAGGTCGAATGTCTGTCGTTCGGCATCATGGACTTCGTCTCGGCCCACTACGGCGCCGTGCCCGGCAACGCCATGCGCACCCCGGGCCAGTTCGTGCACCCGCTGGTGGTGCGCGCCAAGCTCGAAATCGCGGCCGCCTGCCACGCCCACGGCAAGGTGCCGTCGCATAACGTGACGACGGAAATCAAGGACACGGCCGTGGTGGCCAACGACGCCCAGCGCGCGGCGGCCGAATTCGGCTACACCCGCATGTGGAGCATCCACCCGAGCCAGATCAAGCCCGTGGTCAAGGCCTTCACCCCACGCGTATCGGAAGTGCACGAGGCCGCCACCATCCTGCACGAGGCGGCCCAGGTGCAATGGGGCCCGATCTCGTTGAATGGACGCTTGCACGACCGCGCCAGCTACCGATATTATTGGACCGTTTTACAGCGGGCCAGACTGGCCGGGCTCACGCTGCCCGAATCAGTGGCCGCCATGATCAACCACGGTCCGAGCGACCCCAACAAGGAGGCATAATCATGTCCATTTCTAAACTTTTCCTGGCATGCAGCCTCGCGCTCGCTTCCCTGACCCTGGCCACCAGCGCCCAGGCGGAAGTGAAAAAACCGGCGAAACACAAGGTCAGCAAGCCCGCCGACGCCACCGCCGCACCGAAGACCGGCGACGAGGATGCCGACGAGCCGTCCGTGGCCGGCTCCACCGTGGTCGATTTCGACTGCGAGCTGGGCAACAAGATCACCCTGTACAAGAATGACGCCGACGACAGCCACATCGCGCTGCGCTGGAAGAAGCGCCTGATGCGCCTGACCCGCGTGGGCACCACCACGGGCGCGCAGCGCTTCGAGAACAAGTTGCTGGGCCTGGTGTGGATCGGCATCCCCGCCAAGAGCATGCTGCTGGACTCCAAGGGCGGCCACCAGCTGGCCAACGAATGCCGCAACGCTGAACAGAACAAGACCGTAGGCCTGGCCGCGCCGGCCGCCGACGCCAAGCTGTAAGCCACGCCGTTTTTAGCACTGGCGGCGCCAGCCCTGGCGCCGCGCCGTACTGTTTTTTCCTGCGATCAATAATAAACGACCCCCGAAGGAGAACCCATGTCCCGCAACACTCTGAACACGCTGAAGGATTTCACCATTTCGGCCGGCAAGAAAGGCAAGTTCTACTCGCTGCCAGCCCTGGAAAAGAGCCTCGGTGCCAACATTTCCCGCCTGCCGGTGTCGATCCGCGTGGTGCTGGAATCGGTGCTGCGCAACTGCGATGGCAAGAAAGTAACGGAAGAGCACGTCAAGCAGCTGGCCAACTGGGGCGCCACCGCCGAGCGCACCGATGAAATCCCCTTCGTCGTGGCCCGCGTGGTGCTGCAGGACTTCACCGGCGTGCCGCTGCTGGCCGACTTGGCCGCCATGCGCAACGTGGCCAGCAAGATGGGCATCAACGCCAAGAAGATCGAACCGCTGGTGCCGGTGGACCTGGTGGTGGACCACTCGGTCACCATCGACCATTTCCGGGAAAAAGGCGCGCTGGACCTGAACATGAAGCTGGAATTCTCGCGCAACAACGAGCGCTACCAGTTCATGAAGTGGGGCATGCAAGCGTTCGACACCTTCGGCGTGGTGCCGCCGGGCTTCGGCATCGTGCACCAGGTCAACCTCGAATACCTGGCGCGCGGCGTGCACAAGGACAATGAAGGCGTGTACTACCCGGACACCCTGGTGGGCACCGACTCGCACACCACCATGATCAACGGCATCGGCGTGGTCGGCTGGGGCGTGGGCGGCATCGAAGCCGAAGCGGGCATGCTGGGCCAGCCGGTCTACTTCCTGACCCCGGACGTGATCGGCGTGAACCTGACGGGCGCGCTGCGCGAAGGCTGCACCGCCACCGACTTGGTGCTGACCATCACCGAACTGCTGCGCAAGGAAAAAGTGGTCGGCAAGTTCGTCGAATTCTTCGGCGAAGGCACGGAAACGCTGTCGCTGACCGACCGCGCCACGATCGCCAACATGGCGCCCGAATACGGCGCCACCATGGGCTTCTTCCCGGTGGACGACGCCACCGTGGCCTACTTCGAAGGCACCGGCCGCACCAAGGCCGAGATCGACGCCTTCGCCAACTACTTCAAGGCACAAGGCCTGTACGGCGTGCCGAAAGCCGGCGAGATCGACTACACCCGCGTGGTGGAACTGAACCTGGGCAGCGTGACGCCCTCGCTGGCCGGCCCCAAGCGTCCACAGGACCGCATCGAGATCGGCAACGTCAAGAACAACTTCATCGAACTGTTCTCCAAGCCCACCACCGAGAACGGCTTCAACAAGAAGGCCGCCGACCTGGGCCAGACCTACACCACCAGCAACGGCGTGAACGTGAAAAATGGCGACGTGCTGATCGCCGCCATCACCTCGTGCACCAACACCTCCAACCCGAGCGTGCTGCTGGGCGCCGGCCTGCTGGCCAAGAAGGCCGTGGAAGCGGGCCTGACGGTGGCGCCGCACATCAAGACCTCGCTGGCCCCCGGCTCGCGCGTGGTGACGGAATACCTGACGGCCGCCGGCCTGCTGCCCTACCTGGAACAACTGGGCTTTGGCGTGACGGCCTACGGCTGCACCACCTGCATCGGCAACGCCGGTGACCTGACGCCGGAACTGAACGCCACCATCACCGCCAACGACATCGTCGCCTCGGCCGTGCTGTCGGGCAACCGCAACTTCGAAGCGCGCATCCACCCGAACATCCGCTCCAACTTCCTGGCTTCGCCGCCGCTGGTGGTGGCCTACGCCATCGCCGGCAACATGACGGTGGACCTGATGACCGAACCGGTCGGCAAGGGCAAGGATGGCAACGACGTCTACCTGGGCGACATCTGGCCAACCTCGGCCGAGATCGCCAAGCTGATGAAGTTCGCCATGAACTCGGAAGTGTTCAAGGCCAACTACGCCGACGTCAAGGGCAATCCGGGCAAGCTGTGGGAAAACGTGTCGACCACCGAAGGCCAGGTGTACAACTGGCCCGCCTCGACCTACATCGCCGAGCCGCCATTCTTCGAAGGCTTCGAGATGACGCCGAAGGCGGCCGCCACCGGCATCACGGGTGCGCGCGCACTGGGCGTGTTCGGCGATTCGATCACCACCGACCACATCTCGCCAGCCGGCTCGATCAAGGAAGACGGCCCGGCCGGTAAATGGCTGCTGGCCAACGGCGTGACCAAGGCCGACTTCAACTCCTACGGCTCGCGCCGCGGCAACCACGAGATCATGATGCGCGGCACCTTCGCCAATGTGCGCATCAAGAACAAGATGATCCCGCCGAAAGCCGACGGCTCGGCCGTGGAAGGCGGCATCACGATCCACCAGCCGTCCGGCGAGCAGATGTCGATCTACGACGCGGCCATGAAGTACGTGGCCGAAGGCACGCCGACCATGGTGTTCGGCGGCGAGGAATACGGCACCGGCTCGTCGCGCGACTGGGCCGCCAAGGGCACCCAGCTGCTGGGCGTGAAAGCCGTGATCACCCGTTCGTTCGAGCGCATCCACCGCTCCAACCTGGTGGGCATGGGCGTGCTGCCGCTGCAATTCCTGGGCAACGACAGCGTCGAATCGCTGGGCATCACCGGCAACGAAACCTTCGACCTGAAGGGCCTCGAAGGCGAAATCAAGCCGCAACAGCAAGCCACGCTGGTGATCCACCGCGCCGACGGCTCGAGCCGCGAAGTACAGCTGCTGCTGCGCATCGACACCCCGATCGAAGTCGATTACTACAAGCACGGCGGTATCCTGCCATTCGTGCTGCGCCAGTTGCTGGTGGCTTAAGCTAACCTGCCGCGCCAGTGCCCAACAAAAAACGCCGGATTCGTCCGGCGTTTTTTTATTTTGTCGGCTCTTTCAATCAGCCCATGAACGCGGCCGGCACCGGCTCCTCGCCCAGCGCGTTGCGCAGCACCGCCCAGTGCATGGCTTCGTCGCCGAGGATGCTGGCGGCGGCCTTGGCCAGTTCGCGGTCGCGGAACAGCGGCACCGCGCCCAGGTAGGCGCTCACGGCCCCCTTCTCCAGCCCGGCTGCAAAGCGCAGCACGTCCGTCTGCGTCTTCAGCGTGTCGACCGGAAAGTCGTACCTGGACTTGGCCTCTACCGGCTTACCGCCGAGCTTGACGATGGTGGCCGACAGGATGCCGGCATGGGCCTTGTGGTGGCCCTGGAATGTGACCGCCAGGTCCAGCGTGGGCTTGAGCAGCAGGCCGCTGTCGGCGCCCAGCTGGTAGGCGGCCACCGCCTCCAGTTCCGCGCCCAGCGCGGTGTTGAGGATCTGCACGTCGGACGGGGTGGCGGCACCCTTGGCCGCCAGCGCGTCGCGCCCGGCCAGCAGGGCCACGGCGGCGCCGGACAACAGCAGGCCGGACTGGCCCAGGAACAGGCGCCGGGGCTGGGCCAGCAGGTCGCCGTCAGGTTTGGTCAGAAAAGACATGGTGATTCTCCTTGGTGTCAGTGCTACATGAAATCATTTCGGGCGCCGCTCACAGGCGCGCCAGCACCCCGGCCACGATGCGGTCGCAGCGCTCGCCGTCGAAACCGAAGGCATCCTCCAGCGCCACATCGACCCGCTGCGCCAGCGCCGCACGCAACAGGCTGCGGGCGCGGAAGTAGCGGCTGCGCACGGTGGCTTCGGGAATATCGAGGCAGGCCGCCACTTCCTCGCCGCTCATCTCCTCCACCGCGCGCAGCATGAACACGGTGCGGAACGCTTCCGGCAACTGGTCTATCGATTGCTCCAGCAGCTGGCGCATCTGGGTCCGCATGGCGGCGTCTTCTGGCGTATCGTGGGCGCCGTGGTGCATATCCTGTTCCTCCCCCGGTTCGGCGGTGCCATCCAACTGGATCACTGCGGCGCGCCGCCGGCCGCGCCGGGCCCGGGCCAGCGCTTCGTTGACGACGATGCGCGTGAGCCAGGTACCCAGCCGGGCGTCGGCGCGGTACTGGCCGATGGCGCCGAAGGCCAGCAGGTAGGCATCCTGCAGCGCATCCTCGGCCTCGGCGTCATCGCGCAGGATGCTGCGGGCGGCGCGGTACAGGCTGCGGTTGTAGCGCCGCATCAGCAGGGTGAAGGCGCCGCGCTCGCCGGTGGCCACGCGCCGCGCCAGTTCGGCGTCGGACAGGTCGGGCAAGGCGGGTATCGGGTTGGGCTGCATGATGGAACTTTCTGTCAGCTGGGTGATCATGCCGCATTAGATGCACGCAAGCGGCGCGGCGTTCCCGGCGTTCCCGAAAAAGGCGCTGGCCGGGTCCTGTTGCTCGATTATCCAGCGAATCCACTACAATACGGGGGATAAGGGTTATCATCTGCCTGACTGATAACTGAACCGCTTTTTTCACTTCATGAGAGCTTTATAGCGCTATGCGTCGTCCATCAAAAGATTCATCCCATAAATTGTCTGCCGAGAGCCAACGCCTCGTCGCCTATGCCCAGGCAGTGGGGCAGGCGGCCAGCCGTATCGAAGAGCGGGCCTGGGAACACAGCCTCGATGCGCAGCTCCAGAAACTCCTCAAGACTGGCCACCAGGACACCATCGACACCACGCTCGGCAGCCTGTTCAAGCAGGACTTGAACGCCTACGACGTGCTGATGGATGGCGTGGAGGCGGTCAGCGAGTCCGCCACCATCACGCAGGACGTGGAAGGTGTGCCGCATCAGTACGACGTGCTGCTGGTGGCCGCGCCCATCCTGGCCTGGACCCGCTTCGCCATCGCCTCCGGCCCGATCCCGGCCGACATTCTGGGCACGCTGTCGACCCACTTCTCGGCCCACCTGCTGGCCGACGGCACGCAGATGGCCATGTCGCCCACGCTGTACTCGATCGACCAGCTGCCGCGCAGCCACGTGGAAACCTACGGCAAGACGCTCAAGCTGGGCCAGGCCGCGCTCAAGGGTTCCACGCTGAAGGCCGAAACCAAGATCCCGGAAACGGCGCCCTTCCTGGCCGACACCCGCTACCTGCTGGTGGCCGTGGTGGCACCGGCCGGCGCGCCGCTGTTCCGCTGGCAGATGCCGGCCCACCAGGCCAACTTCAGCGCCGAGCGCTCGGCCGCGCTGGAACAATGGCGCACCCAGGCCATGCCGACCGTGGCGCGGCTGCTACCCGGCTGCGGCATCGACCTGCTGCTGCCGGAAGCGTATTACATGGCTTGCCGCGAGGCGGACAAGCTGATCCGCCCGGTATCGATCCGCGCCGCCGTGCACTACCTGACCAACACGCTGTCGGTGGAGCCGTCCGAACTGCGCGCCGTGATCGCCGGCTTTGGCGAGGAATCGTCCGACGGCCAGATCGATGAATACCGCATCGCCTTCACCCAGCGCCAGAGCACGGACGTGATCTACGGCGTGGTGTGGCCGCTGTATGGCCAGGAGGACGAGGAAGGCACGCCGCCCGAAGGTCCGGGCCAGGGCGGCGCCGACGGCCCGCTGGGCAAGCCGGTGACGCCGGTGGACGAGATCGTGCGCTGCCTGAACGAGGCCGGCGTGACGGTGGTGAAGAAGCACAACGAGCGCTACGTGGTCGAGTTCTGCGACGACTGCGGCGCGCCGCTGTTCGCCGACCCCACGGGCGAACTGGCCCACGCGGAAATGCCGGAAGACGCGCCCACGGGCACCGAGCACTTCCACTGAGCGGCGGTCAGCCCGCGCAACGCATCAGGAACAGCCCGCCCCCGGTCGCAGGCTGTTCCTGTTGCGCCAACTTCCCTGTGCTCCGGGACGGAACACTGCGCCAGCAAACGGCTGGCACGAATCGGCACACCTGCCACCCCTTCCCTACCTGAACCCAACGGTACAATTCTTGCATGCACCTCCGCCGGAAGGAGGCTGCGATGGGCGAGACAACAGCAAGAGTGGCGACCAGGCTGGCGCGATTGGCGCCGATGAGCCTGCGCACCCGTATCAGCCTGCTGCTGACGGCCGTGGCAACCTGCCTGACGCTGGCATTGGGCGCGCTGTGGCTGCAAGCTACCCGTGCCAGCATCGACGAGGAAATCACGGCCGGCACGCGCGTCTGCGAACAATGGCTGACCGTGCTGGCCCGCGAGCCGGACCTCCGCCCCGATGCGGCGGCAAGCAAGCAGTTGCTGGCGCGGGTGCAGGCCGCCGGGCGCATCCGCGCCAATGACCTGCGCGCGTTCGACACCGCCGGCCGGCTGCTGTACGCGTCGCCGGCGCCGCGCTACAAGGCCGGACACGACGCGCCGCCGTGGTTCGCCCGCTTGGTCGATCCGCAGGTGCAGCCCCGCCGCATCACCGCCGGCGGACTGACCCTGGTGCTCACCCCCGATCCCTCGCGCGCCAGCGTGGACGCGTGGGACAGCGCGCAGGCCATGGCCGGCTGGGCCATCGCCCTGCTGGCACTGCTGTTCCTGAGCACCCGCCTGCTGCTCGACCGCACACTCGCGCCGCTGGCGCAGATCCGCGCCGCGCTCGAACGCACCGGGCATGGCCGGCATGACCAGCGCCTGCCGGTCTACGCGGCGCGCGAACTGAACCTGCTGGCCCATGCCTACAACGGCATGGCCGACCGCCTCGACCAGGCCGTCAGCGACAACGTGCGCCTGTACAGCGAATGCGAGCTGGCGCAATTGATGCAGGCCAGGATCGAGCGCGAGCGCCGCGGCATCGCCCGCGAACTGCATGACGAGCTGGCGCAAGGCATCACCGCCGTGCGCGCGCTGGCTGGCGCCATCGTCCAGCGCACCGCCGGCCAGGCCGCGCTGCACGGCCACGCGCAAAGCATCATCGCCGTCACCAACGACATCCAGCAAGGCATACGCCACATCCTGCGGCAACTGCAGCCCCCTGGCGGCGGCCCACAGGACCTGGGTGCGGCCGTGCAGCGCCACCTGGCGCTGTGGCACCGGCACTATCCGCAACTGGTGCTGCAGGTGGAATCGGACGGCGACACCGTGTACGCGGACGACGCCGTGGCGCTGGCGCTGTTGCGGGTGCTGCAGGAGGGCTTGACCAACGTGGCCCGCCACGCTGGCGCATCGCAGGTGCGGGTGGCGCTGCGGCGGCGCCACCAGGCCGATGGCGACTGGCTGGAACTGACGCTGGCCGACGATGGACGCGGCCTGCCGGCCGAAGCGGCCCAGCGCCACGGCTTTGGCTTGCGGGGCATGCGCGAGCGCGTGCTCGCGCTCAAGGGCGAGCTCACGATCGCGAGCCAGCCAGGACAAGGCGTGCGCCTGTGCGCACGGCTGCCGGCCCAGGACGCGACACTGGGCCAGGACGGCTGAACCGGAGACGAAAAACGATGAATACGGTATTGAACAAGATGACGGTGCTGCTGGCCGACGACCACGCCATCGTCCGCATGGGCTTCCGGCTGCTGCTGGAAGGCGCCGGCGCGGCGCGCGTGCTGGAGGCCGATAGCGGCGAAACGGCGCTCGCCCTGTTCGAGCAGGCAGCGCCGGACGTGCTGGTGATGGACATCTCGATGCCCGGCATGGGTGGCCTGGCCGCGCTGGGGCGCCTGCTGGCGCACCGGCCCGGCGCGCGGGTGCTGATGCTGTCGGCCTACCATGAAAGCATCGTGCCGATGCGCGCGCTCAAGGCCGGCGCGCTGGGCTACCTGAGCAAGCGCTGCCAGCCCGATGAACTGGTGCGGGCCGTGCACCAGGTGGGCCAGGGCCGGCGCTACATCGATCCGGAACTGGCGCAGGCGGTGGCATTGGCCAACCTGAGCGGCGACGCCGATCCCGCCAGCACGCTGACGGAGAAGGAAATGCAGGTGTTCCTGCAACTGGCCCAAGGGCGTTCAGTGAACGCGGTGGCGCAGAACTTCCACCTCAGCCCCAGCACGGTGGGCACCCACCTGTATCACATCAAGCAAAAGCTCAACATCAGCAACGGCGCCGAAATGACGATGGTGGCGCTGCGCAGCGGCCTGCTGGACGTGTAGCGTCAGACCCGCAGCCAGCCCTTGTCGCAGGCCACGTCGAGAAAGGCCAGCGTGCCGCGCTGGACTTCGTCCGGCGTGCCGGGAAAAGCCTGCTGCAGCTCGGCCACGATGGCCGCCACGTCGCGCCGGCCGTCGCAGCGCTGCATGATTTCGCTGGCCGAGCCGTTCAGCTTGACCAGTCCTTCGGGATACAGCAGCAGCCAGGCGGCCTGGCTTTCCTCCCAACGGAACACATAGTGCGGCGCGAGCCGGGGAACGAGATTGTCGGACAGGGACATGCGGCGCTCGCAAGGAAGATGGTGAAGAAAAGGAAGCGGCACACGGCCGCTTCCCGTTATGCTCAGCGGGTGTAGACGTAAGCCGTCACTTCAAAGCCAAGACGGATTTCGCAGTAGGCGGGGGTTTCCCAGTTCATTGTTTATCTCCTCGATGGATGGCCAGCGACATGCTGCACCTGTGTTCAGTATCGCGTCACCCGCGTCGGCGCGCCAACGGCAGCCAGCCAGATGCGCCTCGCGATTTTCATGAGTTCTCGAGCGGTGCGGCCAACCCGGCCCGCAGCGGCGCGATGCACGCGGCGCCCTGCTCGACAAAGGCGCGATGCACCTGGATGCCGCCGGCTCCCGCTTGCAGCGCGGCCCGCACATCGGCGGCGCTGCGCATCCCGCCCACGGCGATGAGCGTGGCGCCGCCAGCGGCGCCAACGGCCCAGCCCCGCAGCCAGTCCAGCCGGGCCGGATCTTCCGGCAGCACGGTGACCAGCGCATCGAAGCCCGACGCCAGCGCCGCCCGCGCGGGCGCGCTGGGGCGTGGCCCGTCCAGCGGCAGCTTCAATGCGAAGCCGACGCGCCGGCCACCACGCGCTGACAACCGCTTGCGTTCGGCCGCCACCGTCGCCAATGCGCCCGCGATCATGCCGTCGTACTCGGGCCGCAGCAAGGGCCGATACGCGGCGGCGCTGAGGTTGAAGCACAAGTAATCGGCCACTGGCCACGCGGCACGCATGCCGGCCAGCCATTGCGCGCCCAGCGCTTCGGGCGCCATGCCGGCGTTCATGCCCAGTCCAATGCCGATCCGGGCCCGGCCCGGCTGCGCCGTCACCGCCGTCAGGCGTTGCACCAGCGCCGCCACGCCAGGCTGGCCGCCTTCACCGGGCAGCGGCGCGGCGGTGCCAAATTCGACGCCGGCGAAACCGCAAGCCAGCAGCGAGGCGGCACGGCTGCCATCGCGGTCAACACCGCCGGCCAAACCAGGCCGTTCGCGCAATGCACGCAACCACTCGTTCATCCGTAGCTCCTGGTGAAATCGGCCATGCAGGCGACGAGGGCGCGCACGCCCTCCTCCGGCATGGCGTTGTACAAACTGGCACGCAAGCCGCCAAATGCGCTGTGCCCGCACAGGTGATGCAGCCCGCGCTGGGCCGCGTATTCAAGGAAAGCTGCGGTCAGCGCGGAACAGGCAAGTTCAAAGCGCACGTTGATGGGCGAACGGTGGCCGGGCGCCACGGGTGCGCAAAAGAAGCCACCGCTGGCGTCGATGGCGTCGTACAGCAAGGCCGCCTTGCGCTGGCCGCGCACGCGCATTGCAGCCAGCCCGCCCTGCTGCGTTATCCAGTCGAACATCATGCCCGCCAGCGCGATGGCGATGGTGGGCGGCGTGTTGGCGCGGCTGCCCTGCGCGGCTTGCGTTCGGTAATCGCAGCTGGACGGGACCAGCGGGGCCGGACGCCGCAGCAAATCATCGCGCACGATCACCACCGTCATGCCCGCAATGCCCAGGTTCTTTTGCGCCGCCGCGTACAGCAGGCCAAAACGCGCCACCTCCAACGGTGCCGTCAGCAGGCAGGAAGTGACATCGGCCACCAGCGGCACCGTGCCGCAATCGGGCAGTGCCGGGTAGGCAATGCCGTCGGCCGTTTCGTTGGGCGTGATGTGGCAATAGGCGCAGTCGTCCGGCAAGCGCCAGGGCGACAGCGGCGGCGCCGCCAGTGGCCGCTCGCCTTCGTAGCGGGCGGCGATGGTGACGGCGGCGTAGCGGCCCGCCTCGCGGATCGCCCGCTGCGACCAATGGCCGGAGTCCGCGTAGGCCACATGCGCCGCATCGCCCAGCAGGTTAAGCGGCACCATGGAGAACTGCTGGGTCGCACCACCGGCCAGGAACAGGATCTGATAGTTGTCCGGTACTGCCAGCAGATCCTTCAGGCGCGCGCGCGCGTGCGCCAGCGTGGCGCTGAATGCCTCGCCGGTGAAAGGCTGCTCGAACGCGGTGCTGCCGTCGCCCGCGCGCGCGAACAATTCCGTCCGTGCGCGTTCGAGCACTGCGGCCGGCAAGCCGGACGGGCCGGATGCGAAGTTGTAGCTGGTGTTCATGCGAACGGCAGGCCGCCGTGCGCACCCGCCGCCATGAAGAACAGCAGCGGCACCGAGAGCATGGTGTTGGTGCGTGACGACAGGTGGGTGATGCGCGAGCAGCGCAAGCGTTCCTCAACCGGTGCTGGCACCAGCCCCAGTACCTTCTTTTGATGGGGCCACAGCACGAACCACACGTTCAGCATCATCAACGTGCCGATGTACATGCCGATGCCGATGGGCGCCTGCCCACCCTGCAGGTGCAAGGCGGCGGACAGCGCGCCGCGCTGCCACAGCATCAGCAGCCCCGCGCTCCAGGTCACCACCGAGGCCCAGCGGAATATACCGTGTTCACGATTGAGCATGGACTGGAAGCGCGCGCTGGTGTCGCCGATCAGGTCGGAGGCCTGCAGCGGCACATAGGTCGGGCGCTGTACCACGCTCGAATAATTGTGGCCCACCCACACCACACCGGCCAGGAAGTGTGCCCAGCGCAGCACCAGCGCGAAAGTCGCGGCGTCCATGGCGGCCTCACTGCACGCCGTAGCGCAGCAGCGCCACCAGCACCACGGTCAACAACGCCCCGCACAACAGGGTGCTCAGGGCATGATCGAAAGGAGAACGCATTCAGTCCTCCATGAAGGCGGTGGACATGACGCCGGCGACGCGCTTGACCAAAGGTTTGCGGAAACGCAGCGGCTTGGTCGCACTGTGCACGGCCGCCTGCATCAGGTGGTGATGTGGCGAGCGGTCGCAGGCCGGGTCGGTGTTGGCCGCGTCGCCCGTCAGCAGGAAGGCCTGGCAGCGGCAGCCGCCGAAGTCCTTTTCGCGTTCATCGCAGCTGCGGCAAGGTTCGGGCAGCCAGTCCAGTCCCCGGTATTTGCGGAACAGCGGCGACTCGTTCCAGATCCAGTCCAGCGGCCGTTCGCGCACCGACACGAAATCAAGGCCGGGCACCGAGCGCGATTCCTGGCACGGCATGGCCACGCCGTCCGGTGCGATGGTCAGGTGGATGGCGCCCCAGCCGTTCATGCAGGCCTTGGGCCGGCCTTCGTAGTAATCGGGGATCACGTAATAGATCGCCATGCGCTTGCCCAGCTTGTCACGCCACTGCTGCACCACCGCTTCAGCTTCGCGCAGCGCGGCCAGGGTGGGCATCAATTCATCGCGGTTGATCAGGGCCCAGTTGTAGTACTGCAGGTTGGCCAGCTCCAGGTATTCCGCACCCAGTTCGGCCGCGTATTCAATCATGGCGCCAACCTGGCCGATGTTCTGGCGGCCGACCGGCATGTTGAGCACCATCGGCAGGCCATGTTGCTTGATGCGGCGCGCCGCGTCGAGCTTGAGCTGATGGGCCTTGGCCCCCACCAGTTCATCCGTCATGGCGGCGTCGGTCGATTGCATGGACAACTGGATTTGCCGTAGCCCGGCCTGTTTGAGGCCCAGCAGCCGTTCGTCAGTCAGGCCGACGCCGGAGGTGATCAGGTTGGTGTACAGGCCGATCTGCTCGGCGTAGGCCACCAGTTGTTCCAGGTCGCGCCGCTGCAGCGGTTCGCCGCCGGTGAAACCGATCTGCAAGGCGCCCAGCGCGCGCGCCTCGCGCATCACGCGGCACCATTCGTCGGTGCTCAGTTCACGTTCCGCATAGTCGTCGAAATCGAGGGGATTGCTGCACCATGAGCATTTAAGCGGGCAGCGGTAAGTCAGTTCCAGGGCCAGCCACAGCGGCTTGCCCTGGCCGTCGAGGCGCAGTGCGGTGGAATCTTGCGGCATGGCGCGGGCCCTTTCGAAATGGTCGCGGTCCGGTACATCCGGGCCTGGCGACAATTATCGGGCGCCGCGCATGGCGGCAATACGGGAAAACCGGGAATCGGCCCTCGCGATCGGCAGCAGCGCGGGGTAGCGATTTTCGCTAGCGCTACTTCGCTGGCAGGTGCGGATCAGGCGGAATGTTGTAGATGATCACCGGTGGCGGGGCCACCTGTTGAGTAACGGCCGGCGGCGCCGGTGTCTGCGTGGCCGGCGGGCGCAGTTCGCGCGAGGACGCGAAATACAGGCCGCCGAAACCAAGGAACATGCCGATCAGGGACGCCAGCATCCAACGATGGGTATCGGTCGACATCTTGTACATGTCGGCGCGCAAGGCCTCGATATCCGCCTTGGTCGCTAACGTTGGCAGGATGGCATTGAAATGCGCCTCAAGCGCGGCTAGCCGTTCGTCCATCCCTCCAGCTTAGTCCAAAACGATCACGTTTACCAGCTGGTGTAGGGATGGCGGATCAGGTTGGCGTTGAGGTAGCGCACGTCGGACGTCACTTCCTCGCCCACCCAGTCGGGCTTGTCGAACGCCTCGTCCTCGCTGCCCAGTTCAATCTCGGCCACCACCAGGCCGGCGTTAGCGCCCAGGAATTCATCGACTTCCCACACGTGGCCACCGATGGCGATGCGGCTGCGGTACTTCTCGATCAGCGGCTGTTCGCACAGGCCGTCCAGTAACTCGGCCGCATCCGCCAGCGGGATAGCATATTCCCACTCGCCGCGGCTGGCGCCCACCGTGCGGCCCTTGATGGTCAGCATGGCCTGATCACCCTCGATGCGCACCCGCACCACCCGCTCCTTGTGCGAGGACAGGTAGCCCTGCCGCAGCAGCACGGGCTGGCCCAGGCCGCGCCAGTCGTCGCCGCGCAGCAGGAACTTGCGTTCGATCTCGACGCCCATGCTCAATCCAGCGACAACAGGATAGGTTGCAGAATGGCCGCGCCCAGCGCCTTGCTGCGCGCGCCATTCCAGCCCACGTGCGGATCGGGCAGGTCGGCGTTATCCTTGAACGGCATTTCCAGCGTCAGCGACAGGCAGCCAAAGTGGTGGCCGACGTACTTCGACGCCAGCGTCAGCATGTCTTCCTTGTACTTGCTGGCCGCGTAGCCGTACTTGTCCTGGAAGTCCGGGCTGGCCTGCTTGTAGCGGTCGATGAAGGCCTGCTGGGCGGCGCGGCGTGCGTCGCTGAAGTTCTCCAGCATCTCGTTGCCGGCCACGAAGTTGTAGGGCAGCGCCTCGTCGCCGTGGATGTCGAAGAACATATCGATGCCGGTCTCGTGCATCTTCTGCTTCACCACCAGCACTTCCGGGCTGCGCTCGGCGGTCGGCGTCATCCACTCGCGGTTCAGGTTGGCCCCGGCCGCGTTGGTGCGCAGGTTGCCGCGCACCGAGCCGTCCGGGTTCATGTTCGGCACGATGTAGAACACGCAGCGCTGCAGCAGCTTGCGGGCGATCGGGTTGGCGTCGTCCAGCAGCGCATCGATCATGCCTTCGATGAACCACTCGGCCATCGATTCGCCCGGATGCTGGCGCGCGATGAACCAGATCTTCTTTTCCGCCTTGGGGTCGCCCACCACCACCAGGTTCATGTCGCGGCCATCGACCGTGCTACCGAGGTCCAGCACGCGCGCCACCGGATTCTCGGCCACTTCGCCCAGCAGGCGCAGGTGGCGCTCGAACGAGTAGGGCTCGAAATAGGCGTAGTACACGCTGTCGAGGTCCGGCGTGTGGTGGATGGTCATCACCTGGCCGTCGAACGAGGTGGGCACCTGGAACCAGTTCTCGCCATCGTAGCTGGCGCGCGCCTGGTAGTCCTCGTAGCCCTTGGCGTAGGTGGCGGTGCCGGCGTTCAGGAACTTCATGGTGCAGGCCTGGCCGCGCGCGCCCTGCAGGCGGAAATGGAACCACTGGCGGATATCGGCGTTGTTGTCCTGGCGCAGATTCAGTTCGATGGTGGCGGCGCTGTCCGCGCGCAGCACTTCGATGGCGCCGGAGTCGAAGTTTTGGCTGATTTTGAGGGTCATTGCTGGTTCCGTGTTCAGGGAGTTACCGATGCCGCTATTTTCCCGGTTTTGGCGCGATTCTCCAAGCGTGCCACCGGCCAGTTTTCGCCACGTGCAAAATATTCAAACCGCAAAATAAAAAAAGCCCGGCGATTATTCGTCGCCGGGCCAAGCCACTTCAAAAACGGTCAGATCGAGGTCGTGGGGCGCATGTCGCCCGTGTCGCGGTAGCGCGTGTGCCACGACAGTGCCTGCTCCAGCACGTGCGGCGTCTGCCCGCCGCGCTGCAAGGCTTGCTCGAAGTAGGCGCGCAGCGCCGGACGGTAGGCCGGGTCGGCGCATTTCTCGATGATCAGCGGCGCGCGCTCGCGCGGCGCCAGCCCGCGCAGGTCGGCCAGGCCCCATTCCGTCACCAGCACGTCGACGTCGTGCTCCGTGTGGTCCACGTGGGACACCATCGGCACCACGCTCGAAATCTTGCCGCCCTTGGCCGCCGCCTTGCTGACGAAGATGGACAGCGCGCCGTTGCGGGCGAAGTCGCCCGAGCCGCCGATGCCGTTCATCATGTGCGTGCCGCCCACGTGGGTGGAGTTGACGTTGCCGTAGATGTCGAATTCGAGCGCCGTGTTGAGCGCGATGATGCCCAGCCGCCGCACCACTTCCGGATGGTTGCTGATCTCCTGCGGCCGCAGGATCACGCGCTTGCGGTAGTGCTCCAGCTCGCGGATGAACTTCTCGTGCATGGCGGCCGACAGCGTGATCGAGGACGCCGACGCAATCGCCAGCTGGCCCGAATCGAGCAGCTCCAGCGCACTGTCCTGCAGCACCTCGGAATACATGGTGAGATCGCGGAACGGCGAATCGACCAGCCCGTGCAGCACGGCGTTGGCGATGGTGCCGATGCCGGCCTGCAGCGGCAGCAGCTCCGGCCCCATGCGGCCGGCCTTGACCTCCCCTTCCAGGAAGGCGATCACGTGGCGCGCGATGGCGTCCGTCTCCGCGTCCGGCGGCAGCGCGTTGGACGGGCTGTCCGGGCTATCGGTGATGACGATGGCGGCGATGCGTTCAGGGTCGAGCGGAATCGTGGTCGAACCGATGCGCTGCCATGGCGTGAGCATGGGAATGGCGCCCCGGTGCGGACGGGCGGCCGGCAGGTAGATGTCGTGCAGCCCTTCCAGCGCCAGCGGCGCGCTCAAATTGATCTCGACGATGACCTGGCGTGCCTGCTGCACGAAGCTGGCGCTGTTGCCGACCGACATGGTGGGCACGATGCCGCCGTCGGGCGTGATGGCCACCGCTTCCACCACGGCGATGTCGATGCCGTGCAGGTCGCCCGAGCGCAGCTGCTCGGCCGTCTCCGACAGGTGCTGGTCGATGAACATCACTTCGCCGCTGTTGATCTTGCGGCGCAGCGCAGCGTCGCTCTGGAACGGCATGCGGCGCGCCACCACGCCGGCGTTGGCCATCAGGCCGTCGCTGTCGTTGCCCAGCGAAGCGCCCGTCACCAGCGTCAGTTGCAGCGCCTCCTGGCGCGAACGTTCCACCAGCGCCAGCGGCAGCGCCTTGGCGTCGCCGGCGCGGGTGAAGCCGCTCATGCCGACGGTCATGCCGTTCTTGAACAGGCGGGCGGCCTGCTGGGCCGTCATCAGTTTTTCCATCAGCGCCGGACGGCGGATGCGGTCTTGGTACATGCGGTGCTCCTCACTCTTCTTGATTGGATACGAACCAGTATAGAATTGGAGCTGCATGCGTTTTATGACTTATTCTCCCTACTTTCATTCGGATTTTTCATGGATCTCCGCTCGCTGCGCTACTTCGTCGAAACCGTCAAACTGAACAGTTTCACGCTGGCGGCCGAATCGCTGCACGTCACCCAGTCCACCATCAGCAAGATGGTGCGCCAGCTGGAGGATGAAGTGGGCGCCCAGTTGCTGGTGCGCGACGGCCGCAAGCTGACGCTGACGGACACGGGCCAGGTGGTGTACGCGCGCGGCGAGGACATGCTGGCCACCATGCGCCAGCTGAATCTGGAACTGCGCGATATCCAGACTGCCAGATCGGGCAGCCTGACGGTCGGCATCCCGCCCATGATCAACCTGCTGTTCACGCCCGTGCTCAAGGCTTTCCGCCAGCGCCACCCGGACATCGTGCTCACGCTGCACGAAGGCACGGGACAGGACATCGAGCGCCAGGTGGCGGCCGGCGAGCTGGAAATCGGCATGACGGTGCTGCCGGCCGATCCCGAGCTGCCGCTGGAGACAGTGCGCATCGCCAGCTACCCGCTGTGGGCGCTGGCGGCGGCCGGCACCTTCCCCAAGCGGCGCACCACGCTGCCGATCAAGGCCCTGGCCGGACTGCCGCTGGTGCTGCTCAAGGACGATTTCGCCCTCACCCGCAGCTTGCGCGCGGCGTTCCGCGAGGCCGGCTTCGAACCCCAGGTGGCGGCCCAGAGCGGCCAGTGGGACTGGCTGGTGGCGATGGCGTCGGCCGGCATGGGGGTGGCGCTGGTGCCGGAGCCGTTCATCCACCGCCTCGCCATCGGCAAGCTCGATGCGCTGCCGCTGGTGGAGCCGCGCCTGCAATGGCAGGTGGCGCATGTGTGGAACGGCCGTTACCTGTCGCACGCGGCGCGCGCGTGGCTGGAAGTGTGCCGGCAAGTGCTGGGCGCGCCCATCCCGTGACGGCGCGCACCCGCGCGGAAGCAGGGCCTCGGGAGTAGGCTGCGGAAGTAAGGCCGCTGAATCGGACTAGGCCGCCGGGGGCAGTTCGTGGATGGCCACGCCCTCGATCGGATCGACCTCCCGCTCCCACGGCTTGAGCGCGATGAAGCGCTGGGTATCGTCGTAACCGGCCTGCCAGCGCTGGCGTATGCCCTGGGCGCTGAAGTCGATATCCTTGGTGTGGTCCTCGCCGCCCAGCCGCGGCGCCTTGAGTGAGACGATATGCATGGTGGTGCCGCAGCCCCACGCGGCCAGCTCGCGCACCTCGGGCGAACCGGCCGCTTCATCCGACAGGTGCAGCGTCAGCTGGCGGATCACGTGGCGCAACCGGTGCAGCTTGCGCTGCTGTTCCACATTGCCGGCGCGGCTGGCGTACTGGATCTCCTTGTGCTTGTCGAGCACCTCCAGCACGCTGCGCGGTTCGCTGCCATCCGGGTTCCACACCTGCACCGAGAAGATCACGGAACTGCGGCGCGGCTCGTCGTCCAGCACCGCCTCGATCGGGGTGTTCGAATAAATGCCGCCGTCCCAGTACGGCTCGCCGTCGACACGCACGGCCGGAAACGCGGGCGGAATGGCGCCGGACGCCATCACGTGCGACGCGTCCAAGGTCTCCCTGCGGGTATCAAAGTAGCGCATGGCGCCGGTGCGGGCGTTGACGGCGCCCACCGTCAGGCGCGTATGGCCGCCGTTGAGGTAATCGAAATCGACCAGCGTGTCGAGCGTGGTGCGCAGTGGCGCCGTGCGGTAGTAGGCGGCCTGCTCCACGCCCAGGCGCACTTCCGGCCCCCACCACGCGGCCAGGTTGGGTTCGAAAAAGGCCGGAATGCCCTGCCCCATCGTCACCAGGTTGGCCAGCGCGCGCGGCATGGCCGAAAAACCAAGGGCATTCTGCTCCATCTGGCCCCAGAACTGGCGCAGCCGGTCGAGCCGGTGGTGCGGCGGATTGCCGGCGATGATGGCGGCGTTAATGGCGCCGATCGAGGTGCCGATCACCCAGTCTGGCTCCACGCCCGCCTCGTGCATGGCCTGGTACACGCCCAGCTGGTAGGCGCCCAGCGCGCCGCCGCCCTGCAACACCAGCACCACCTGGCCCGGCATGGACGGATGGGAATGACGGGTGGGTGTACGGTTCATCGGACCTCCGCGCGGCTGGCTGCAATCAATGGGAATCGTGATTGTAGTGCAGTTCCGCGCGGCGGCACCCGCCCGTCGCTAGCCGATGCTGTTCCAGGCGCATCAGGCGATATTGACGCCACGCGCCTTGAGCGCGGTGCGCACGCCGGCACCGTAGGCGGGATCGGCGCGGTCGAACAGGGCCAACTGGCGCAGCACGATCTCCTGCGGCACCTGGCTCAAGGGGCCAGCCAGGTTGTCGAACAGGTTCTGGCGCTCCTGGGCCGGCAACAGGCGGAACAGGTTGCCGGCCTGGGTGGTATCGTCTTCCTTGCCGCGCCCGTCGTAACGGCCCGCGCCGCCATGCAGCGCCAGCGCCGGCTCACCATGCCCCAGGCCGGACGGGTGGCTGCCTTCGGCCGCGACGGTGGCGTAGTTGGGCGCGGCGCCGCCGTTCTGGATCGCCATGGCGCCGTCGCGCTGGTGGTTGTGGAACGGGCAGCGCGGCGCGTTCACGGGCAGGTGCTGGTGGTTGGTGCCCACCCGGTACAACTGCGCGTCGTGGTAGGCGAACAAACGGCCTTGCAGCATCTTGTCGGGCGAATAGCCCATGCCCGGCACGGCGTTGGCCGGCGAGAACGCGGCCTGTTCCACCTCGGCGTGGTAGTTGTCGGGATTGCGGTTCAGTTCCAGCACGCCCACCGGCAGCAAGGGGAAGTCCCGGTGCGGCCAGACCTTGGTCAGGTCGAACGGATTCCAGCCGGTGCGTGCTTCCCACTCGGCCAGTTGCTGTTCCGTGGCCACCTGCAGCTTCACGTCCCACTGGGGAAAGCGCCCTTCGGCGATGGCGCCGAACAGGTCGCGCTGGGCGTAATCGGGATCGGCGCCGGCCAGCCGCGCCGCCTCGGCCGCGCTGAGGTTGCGGATGCCCTGCCGCGTCTTGAAGTGCCATTTCACGTAGACCTTCTCGCCGGCCGCGTTGATCAGGCTATAGGTATGGCTGCCAAAACCGTCCATGTGGCGGTAGCCGTCCGGCGTGCCGCGGTCGGAGAACAGCATCGTCACCTGGTGCAGGCTCTCGGGCGCCTTGCTCCAGAAGTCGAACATCATGGTGGCCGACTTCAGGTTGGTCTGCGGATCGCGCTTCTGGGTGTGGACGAAATCGGGAAACTTGATGGGGTCCTTGATGAAGAACATGGGCGTATTGTTGCCCACCAGGTCCCAGTTGCCCTCCTCTGTGTAGAAGCGCACGGCGAAGCCACGCGGATCGCGCTCGGTGTCGGCGCTGCCGCGTTCACCGCCCACGGTGGAAAAGCGCACGAAGGTGGCCGTCTGCTTGCCCACGCCGGCGAACAGCCTGGCCTTGGTGTAGCGCGAGATATCGTGGGTGACGGTGAAGGTGCCATACGCGCCTGAACCCTTGGCGTGCACCACGCGCTCGGGGATGCGCTCGCGGTTGAAATGCTGCAGTTTCTCGATCAGGTGGAAATCCTGCAGCAGCAGCGGGCCGCGCGGGCCAGCGCTGGCAGAGTTCTGGTTGTCCGCGACGGGAATGCCGGAAGCGGTGGTCAATGGTGGCTGGCGATGCATGGTGCGCTCCTTTTTGCTGATGATGTGTGGTGAGTCTACCGGCCACACATGATTAGTAAAAGCTATATGTTTTTATGAAATCCATAGAAAATATAAATCACACCACATGGTCGCCCAACCACCGCCTACACCAGCCATAACCCCTGCGTGCCAAACAGGGACGCCGCAACGGCATCGTTGCCAACCCATGCCGCGACCAGTTCGGCCCGGGTGTGGTTGGCCAGGAACGACGTCCACTGCGCGCTGCCCCCCGCGTCCGTGCTGGCCAGCCCGCTGTTATCGAACAGGGCATGGACGAACGCCGCGTCGTCCATACCGCCGTAGCGCGCCTTGAATTCGGCCGATTGCGCGAAACCGGCCGCCAGCTGGCCGGTGCTGGCGTGCTGCCCCACCCACCACGACACGCCGGCCAGGTCGCCGGCCCGGTCCAGCACGGCCTCATACAGCAAGCCCACCGTCTTCAGCGTGGCCGCCGGGGCCTGGGTGAAGCGCAAGTCCACCGTGCCGTCACTGAAGGCGCCCTGCTCGATGCCGCTGATGGTATCGAGGTCGCTGTTGGCCTTGTCGGCCACGTGCACGCTGCCGTCGCTGCCCAGCACCAGCTTGTAGTCGGCCAGTTTGCCGCTGTAGACCACGGTGTCGATGCCATCGCCGCCCACCAGCACGTCGCTGCCGGCGCCGCCATCGAGCCGGTTGTCGCCGGCGCCCGCGATCCAGCCGCCTTCGTGCGTGACGTTGGCGCTGCCGACCAGCAGGCCGCTGGCGCCGTTTTCCAGCGCCCGGTGCTCCGCGCTGTGGGCGAAGTCCAGCAGCACGTCGGCCCGGCTGGCGGCCGGATGCCCGTCGCTGCCGGTGAGCCGGGCCAGCCAGTGGGCCAGGCCGCCGGCGTCCGGCGCGCGCGCCAGCACCTGCCGGTATAGCTGGGTGAGGAAGGCACTATCGTCCATCTGGACCATGCCGCTGGCCTGCCACTCCGGCGACTTGATGAACGCCTGGGCCATGTCTTCGCTGGACAGGCCGGCATGGAGCCAGAAATTGAGCCCCCCGAGGTCAGGCGCGCGCCCGAACGCGGCGTGGTACAGCAGCGCCAGTTCCGTCAGCTGCGCCGGCGTGGCGCCGAGGAAGGCCAGCTCGGCGCCGGCGCCATTCAGCTCGGCGCGCTGCAGGGTTTCCACCTGGCCCGGCGCGAACACCAGCGTCTGATGGCGCGCCGACAGCGTGCCTCCCCCCAGGTAGAACTGCCACGCCCCCTGGTCGCTGCGCCCGCCCTGCAGCACATCGTTGCCGCTGCCCCCCACCAGGGTGTCGTCGCCGATCCCGCCCACGACCGTGTCATCGCCGCTGCCGCCATCGAGATAGTCGTTGCCACCGGCGCTGCCGACGACGTCGTTGCCGCCGCCGCCGTACAGCACGTCGTCATCGGCGCCCAGGTAGATGCTTTGCGAGGCGCCGTCGCCTACCACGAAATTACGGCCATCGCCGCCGCGCAGCGTGGCTGTGCCTATCACGGCCGCGAAGTCCACGTTGTTCAGGGCGATGGTCGAACCTTGCGGCAGGCCGCCGGCGTCGATCACCAGCCCGATGGCCGTGCCGTTGGCCGGCTGGCCCGGCGCCGGCGAGGTGGAACTGCCGCTGATGTGGATAGTCTGCGGGCCGGCGCCGCTGGCCACCGTGGGCACCAGGGTCTGGGTCTGCAGCAGGGTGCCGCTGGCCAGCGCATGCAGGAAGTCCGTGCCCTGCCCCGTCATCTCCTGCTGCACAGTGGAACCGGTGTCCGTTTTCTGGTCGATGCGGCGGATCAGGTCCAGCAGCGCCTGGCCATTGTCCAGCAGCGTGGTGGGGCCGCTGGCCTGCAGCCCCGTGCCAGCCGGCAGGCTGACGGTGAGCGTGGTGCCGAGGCCATTGACCGGTGTCACACCCAGCGGAATGTCGGCCAGGCCGGGATTGGGCGTGGACGGATCGTCCGCGCGGGTGGCCGTCACCACGGGCACCGTCACCTCGTGGCTGGTCAGGCCGGTGGCCGGATCGGTGGTGGTCACCGTCGTCAGCGGCACACCGTCCACCGTGCTGGGCACGGACGGCGGTCCGGAAGGCGCGGGCGCCGTGTTGACCGTGTAGACATTCGACGAGATGGTGCCGCTGGCGGCATTGCCCGCCGCATTGTGCACGCCGGCGCCATTGAGGGCGATCACATTGCCGGCCGCGTTCACGTTGCTGTCCGGCGTCAGGGTTGCCGTCCACGTGATGCCGCCGTCGCTCGACGCCACCGCGCTCAGGGTGGCGTGGCCCACCGTCAGGTCGCTGTTGTCGAAGCCGGTCACCGCTTCCGAGAACGTGATGGTGACGGCGCTGGTGGCGCCCGCGCCCAGCGTGGTGGTGGCCACGGCGATGGTGGCCGTGGGGCGCACGGTGCTGACCGTGTAGTTGTCCGACGCCGTGGTACCGCTGCCGGTGTTGCCGGCCAGGTCGGCCACGCCCGTGTTGTCCAGCGTGACGACGTTGCTGGCGTCCGTCACCGCGGCCGTCGGCGTGAGCGTGCCGGTCCAGGTGACGCCGCCGTCGCTGGAACTGAGCGCGCCCAGCGTGCCGCTTTCCACCGTCAGGTCGGCCGCCGTCAGGCCCGTCACCGCTTCCGAGAACGTGATCGTTACCACCGAGGTTTCGCCGGCCAGCAGTGCGCTGTCGGCCAGCGCCACCGTGGCCGTGGGGCGCACCGTGTCGACCGTGTAGTTGGCCGAATCCGTGTGGCCCACGCCGGCCATGCTGCCGGCGTTGACGACACCCGTGTTATCGAGCCGGATGATGTTGGTGGTGTCGGTGGTGGAGGCGGCCGGCGTCAGGGTAGCGGTCCAGGTGACACCGCCGTCGGAGGAACTGACGGCCGACAAGGTGCCGTTGTCCACCGTCAGGTCGGCGTTGGTGAAGCCCGTCACGGCCTCCGAGAAGGTGATGGTGACGGTGGCCGTGTCGCCAATCCTGAGCGCCGCGTCGCTCAGCGCGATGGTGGCCGTGGGCACCATGGTGCTGACGGCGTAATTGTTGGAATCGGTGCTGCCGCTGCCGGCGTTGCCGGCGATGTCGTGCACGCCCGTGTTGGCCAGAGTGATGACGTTGGTGGCGTCCTGCACGCTCAGGGTCGGGGTCAGGGTGGCGGTCCAGGTGATGCCGCCATCGGACGAACTGAGGCCGCTCACGGCGCCGTTGGCCACCGTCAGGTCGGCCGAGGTGAAGCCCGTCACGGCCTCGGAGAACGTGATCGTCACCAGCGACGTCTCGCTGCCTTGCAGGTTGGTGTCCGTGACGACGATGGTGGCCGTGGGCGCGGTGCTGTCGATCACGTAGTTGCCGGAACTGGTGGTGCCGCTGCCGGCGTTGCCGGCCGCGTCGGACACGGCCGAATTATCGAGCGTGATGACATTCACCGCTTCGTCCAGGCCGGCCGTGGGGGTGTAGGTGCCGGTCCAGGTGACGCCGCCGTCGCTGGAACTGAGCGTGCCCACCGTGCCGTGGCCCACCGTCAGCGCGGCACTGGTCAGGCCCGTCACCGCTTCCGAGAAGGTGATGGTGACCAGCGAGGTTTCGCCCACGGCCAGCGCGTCGTCGGCCAGCGCGATGGTGGACGAAGGCCGGGCCGTGTCGATCGCGTAGTTGTTGGAATCGGTGCTGCCGCTGCCGGCGTTGCCGGCCAGGTCGGCCACGCCCGTATTGTCCAGCGTGACGACGTTGCTGGCGTCCGTCACGCTGGCCGCCGGCGTCAGGGTCGCGGTCCAGGTGATGCCGCCGTCGGACGAACTGAGGCCACTCACGCTGCCGTTGGCCACCGTCAGGTCGGCTGCCGTGAAGCCCGCCACCGCTTCCGAGAACGTGATCGTCAGCAGCGACGTCTCGCCGGCCTTGAGCGCCGTGTCGGTCACGGCCAGCGTGGCCGTGGGGCGCACTGTGTCGACCGTGTAGTTGGCGCTGCTGGCGCTGCCGCTGCCAACATTGCCGGCCAGGTCGCTCACGCCGGTCTTGTCCACCGTGATGACGTTGGTGGCGTCCTCGATGCTGGCGGTGGGCGTGAAGGTGGCGGTCCAGGTGGTGCCGCCATCGGACGAACTGAGACCGCTCACCACGCCGTTGGCGGCCGTAATGTCGGCCGCGGTGAAGCCCGTCACGGCTTCCGAGAAGGTGAAGGTGAGCAGCGAGGTGTCGCCGATCTTGAGGGCCGCGTCGCCCAGCCCCACGGTGACGGTGGGCGCGGTGCTATCGAGCGTCACGCTCAGGGCGCTGCTGGCGGTGCCCGTCAGGCCGCCGGTGGCCGAGGTGAGCTGGGCGTAGACGTTGTAGGTGCCGTCACTCACGCCGGTCGTGCTCAGGCCGGACACGCTCCAGCTGCCGCCGCTGACGGTGGCCGTGGCCGAGGGATCGGTGCCGGCGTCGTAGCTGTGGTTGCCGTTCGTGTCGAGGAACACGCGCACCGTGCTGGCGCTGTCGCCGGCCGGGCTGGTGCCGCTGAAGGCGAGGCTGCCGCCGGTGAGCACATTGTCCGTACTGCTGCTGCCCGTGTCGCTGGCGCCGGCCAGGTCGGGCGTGCCCGGCGCGCCGGGATTGACGCTGACGGTGATGGTGCGGGTGTCCGTGGCCGTGCCGTCCGACACCTGGACGATAAAGCTGTCGGTGCCCGCGTAGCCGGCCGTGGGCGTGTAGCTGATGCTGCCGCCGCTGGTGATGCTGCTGCTGCCGCTGCTGGCCGTGGCGCTGGAGAAGTTCAGCGTGCCGTGGCCGGGCGCGCTGTTCTGGCTCCAGGTCAGGGTCTGGCTGCTGTCCGTGTCGCTCACCTTCAGCAGGCCGGTGATGCTGGTGGCGCTGTCGTTCTCCGTCACCGACAGCGTGGTGGTGGCGCCGACGAAGGTGGGTGCCGTGTTGGGCACGATAATGTTGGCCAGGCTGATGTTATCGAGCGCCACGATGAAGGTACCGCCTGATTGCAGGGTCAGCGTGACGGATGAGACGCCGTCCAGTACCGCGTCGGAGAAGCTCTCGGCGTTGGAGATACCGAGCGCGCTCACGAACGAAAAGTCCACGTGGCCCTTGCTGGTGGTCAGGCGCATCGGCGTCGAGGTCACGCCGTCGCCGTTCATGTCCAGGATGCTGAACCCCGTCAGGTCGAACACCTTGCCGCTGTCGATGGAAAACGTGATGGTGGTGGTGGTGGTGTCGTCGAAGCTCATGCCATACACGTTGCCGGAGAATTGCGTGTAGGTGGTGCCCAGCAGATCGACCTGGTCTGCCACCCACACCAGCGCTCCGCCATTGGGCGTGAGCGTCAGCGTGTCGCTGCCCACCGTCTGCCGTCCGAAGGACGCGCCGGAGCCAAGGCCGACGGCGGGATACACGTTGGAGCTGAAATCGAAGGACGACGTCGTCAACAGCCCCGCGTACCGCGCCAGCGCCCCGGCGGCGCCCAGCGATGGCGTGGCGACCGCGCCGCGCCGCACCTCCAGCGACCAGTTGCCGCCCATCGCGGCGGCGCCGGTCAGGCTGTCCGAGGCGGCCACATTGGCGCCCGTGGCCAGCGCCAGCGCATCGAGCAGCGCCGCCCCGCGCTCACCGGCCGCGGCCTGGCACCCATAGAGCAGCAAGTCGCCGCAGGGACGCAGCGCCTGGCCAATGCGCGCCAGTTGCTCGCTCCGCGCCGCCGCCTGCGCCGCGTCCAGGGTCAGCGTGCCCAGCGCCAGCGCGCCCGGCGTGGCGTGCGTCAGCAGGTGCACGGCGGCGACGCCGCGCCGCTGCGCCAGCGTCGCTGCCATCTGTGCCAGGCCGTCCCCGGCCGGGTCAAGCAATAGCACTTCCAGCCCCGGCGCCAGCGCGCGCAGCAGCGCCGGCAAGTCGCCCAGCGCGCTGTCGACGAAGGCGATTTGCTGGCGCGGGAAGACGGCCGGCGCCGCGTGGGCGCCCCGCAGGGGCAATGGGACAGCACTCTCTGGCGAACGATACATGGCTTGATCCTGTAAAGATAAGCCGGATGGCGCGCGGGCACGCCGCGCCCGTCCGGCAATGGCGCGCCGCGGGGCAAGCCGCGGCGCGATCCGCACGAACCGACCTGTGGCTCAGGGACGGTTCGGATAGATCCCGTTGGTGGCGATGATGTAATTGAGCGTCAGCGAAGGCTGCAAAGTGCTCACCGACACCGGCACGCTGACGGAAATGGGCAGCGCCGCGCCACCGCCCGTGCTGGCATTGGCCACCGTCCCGCCGCCGGCGGGCACGTCGACGGAAAACGGCTTGAGCGTGGTATTGGCCGCGTTGGCGCTGTAGACCTTGGCCGGCGAGGCGCCCACCATGCCCTTGCCCGGCACCAGTCCGGTGCCTGGGACGTTGTCCGTCGCCGCCGTACTGTCCGCCGGAATGGCGATGCTCACCGACGATGTGCCGCCGCCGGGGGTGAAGGTGGCCGCGTGGGTGTGACTGGGCAGGTTATTCACGCCGATGGTGACGCTGCCGGTTCCCAGGGCCGTCACGCTGGCCGTGGTGGCGCCGGCTTTCTGGCCTACCGCGTTCATGGCCGTGGTCCCCACCGGCACCTTGGAGCGCAGGTCCGGCAACGCGAAATTGCTGCGGCCATCGCCGCCATAGGTATTGCCGATCAGGGAAAACAGGGCTTGGTAGTCGGAGATGTTGACCACCGTGCCATCGCACAGCGCCCAGCCCTCCGGCACCCACTGGCCCGGCCACAGGATGATCTGCCCAATAAATGGATCCATTGCCCGCTCCTCATTCATTCGATTGCATATTAGGGGAAACCCGATATATAACCAGAAAACAAATCGCAACCCTTATTAATAGCAGGATGAAAGCATATAACTTTCCGTCTGCAGAAATATAATGCCATAGGCAAAAATTAATGCGCATAAAACAGAAAAATATATGTCTGTCTTTCTATTTCAATGATTTAACGAATGAGAATTCGATAGAATTATTATGCAAGACACTGGAGAATATATTGCGTGACGTGATAGGCAAACGGCGGGCTGGCCAACCGAATAAATAAGAACGAGGGAATAAAGGCGCGGCGGCCAGTTAATATCAATTCGCTAGTTTAAACAGGACGTAACCGCGGTAAGCAGGCGGGAAACCGGCATAAAAAAAGGCCGCTGGGGCGCCGGAAATTCCGGTGCCACAGCGGCCGTCGCGATCAGGCGCGATCGGGCTGAATCAGCGCTGGTCAGCCTTCCGCGATGCGCTTGGCGATGTGGGCCAGCGATTCCTCCACCTGGTCCACCAGGATCAGGCACAGGTCGCCCTCCTGCAGGCGCGCCAGCGCCGTGTCGATGGCCAGGAACTCGCCCGTGATCTCGGCGATGTGGCTGGTGCGCGGCGCGCCGCTCAGGCCCGCGCGCAGCAGCGCCACCACTTCGCCGTCGACCCGGCCGCGCTGGCACTGGTCCTGGTACAGCACCACGTCGTCGAAGGCGCGGCCCAGGATTTCCGTCTGCTGCGTGATGTCCTGGTCGCGGCGGTCGCCGGCGCCGGAGATCACCACCGAGCGGCGCTTGGCCGGCATGGTTTCCACCGCCTGCACCAGGGCCAGGATGGCGTCCGGATTGTGGCCGTAGTCGGCGATCAGGGTGGCGCCCTTGTAGTCGAACACGTTGAAGCGGCCGGGCGCGTTGTCGCTGTCGTTGGCGAAGGTCTTCAGGCCCAGGCGGATCGACTCCCAGCTGATGCCCACGCCCCACGCGGCGGCCACGGCGGCCATCACGTTCTCGACCTGGAAGCCGATGGTGCCGTTGCGGGTGATAGGCACCTGGGTCAGGTCCACCTGGTGCATCTGCTTGCCCTCGACGGCCACCAGGTGGCCGTTCTCGACGTAGATGGTGCGGCGGCCCTGCGCCACGTGGGTGGCGATCACGGGATGGCCACGCTCGGCGCCGAAGAAGATCACCTTGCCGCGGCAGTTGGCGGCCATGCCGGCCACGATGGGGTCCATCGCGTTGAGCACGGCGAAGCCGCTTTCGGCCACGTTCTGCACGATCACGCGCTTGAGCACGGCCAGGTCTTCCACCGTGGTGATGTAGTTCAGGCCCAGATGGTCGCCGGTGCCGATGTTGGTCACCACGGCCACCTGGCAGCGGTCGAAGGCCAGGCCTTCGCGCAGCACGCCGCCACGGGCCGTTTCGAACACGGCCGCGTCCACGTCCGGGTGCAGCAGCACGTTGCGCGCGCTGCGCGGGCCGCTGCAGTCGCCGCTGTCGGTGCGGCGGCCTTCGATGTAGACGCCGTCCGTGTTGGTCATGCCGGTACGCAGGCCGGACGCCGTCAGCAGGTGGGCGATCAGGCGCACGGTGGTGGTCTTGCCGTTGGTGCCGGTGACGGCCACCACGGGAATGCGGCCATCCTCGCCTTCCGGGAACATGCTGTTGACGATGGCTTCGCCCACGGCGCGGCCCTTGCCATAGGACGGCGACAGGTGCATGCGCAGGCCGGGCGCCGCGTTCACTTCCACCACGCCGCCGCGCTGATCCTCGATCGGCTGCAGCACGCTGTCGCACACCACGTCCACGCCGCAGATATCGAGGCCGATCATCTGCGCCGCTTCCACCGCGCGCGCCGCCACGTCCGGATGCACGTCGTCGGTCACGTCGGTGGCGGTGCCGCCGGTGGAGAGATTGGCGTTGTTGCGCAGGATGACACGCTGGCCCTTGGGCGGAATCGAATCGGCCTCCAGGTCCTGCAGCGCCAGGCGCGCCAGCGCGATGTCGTCGAACTTGATCTTGGTGAGCGAGGTCGAATGGCCGCTGCCGCGGCGCGGGTCGGCGTTCACTTTTTGCACCAGTTCGCGCACGGTGTGCACGCCGTCGCCCACCACCTGGGGCGGATCGCGGCGGGCGGCGGCCACCAGCTTGTCGCCGATGACGAGCAGGCGGAAGTCGTTACCGGGCAGGAAGCGCTCGACCATGATGTCGTCGCGGAATTCGCGCGCCGTGTGGTAGGCCTTGGTCAGCTGCTCGCGGGTCATCACGTTGACCGTCACGCCCTTGCCCTGGTTGCCGTCCTTGGGCTTGACCACCACCGGCAGGCCGATTTCCTGGGCCGCGGCCCAGGCGTCGTCGGCGTCCTCCACGGAGCGGCCGATGGGCACCGGCACGCCGGCCGCGTGCAGCAGCTTCTTGGTCAGTTCCTTGTCCTGCGCGATCGACTCGGCGATGGCGCTGGTCGAATCCATCTCGGCGGCCTGGATGCGGCGCTGGCGGCTGCCCCAGCCGAACATCACCATGCTGCCTTCGGTCAGGCGGCGGAACGGGATATTGCGGGCCACGGCGGCGGCCACGATGGCGCCCGTGCTAGGGCCAAGGCGCACGTCCTCGTCCAGTTCGCGCAGCTCGGCCAGCGCGCCCGTCAGGTCGAACGGGGTATCGGCCACGGCCGCGTTGATCAGGTTCTCGGCCAGCTCCAGCGCCAGCCGGCCCACGGCTTCCTCGGTGTATTCCACCACGGTCTGGAAGATGCCCGTTTCCAGCGTGGGCGTGGTGCGGCTGAAGGTGACCGGGCAGCCGGCTTGCGCCTGCAGGCACAGGGCCGCCAGTTCCAGCACATGGGCCATCGGTACGGCTTCCGTGTGGCCGGTGGGTTGCAGCGCGCTCAGGGCCGGGAAGCGGGTCCGCAGGCGCGCTTCGAAACCGGACAGCAGTTCGATATTCTGCTCTTCGGGCGTGCACGACACGATGGCCTCGACCGCCGTGTGGTGACTCCAAAGATTGGGGCCGCGCAGCGCGCGGATGCGTATGACTTCCATAAATCTGCTTATCCTGTCGTGTTTTACGTCGTGGCGGCTATGTTGACGCCATCGCTGGTGCCGGACGGCGGCAGCTGGGCGCCGCCGTCCGCTCGCATATTGTTCTCGTTACTGTCGCGTGCCTGTCAGTGCTGCATCAGTGCTGCTGCTTCAGTGCTGCTTCAGTGCTGCTTTTGGGCGTGGGCGTCGTAGGTGCGCAGGCCGGCGCCGATCAGTTCCGGCGTCAGGTCCAGCGCCCAGGCGGCGGCGATGGCGGCCAGCACGGCTTCCGGCGGCACCAGCGGCGACAGCGGCAAGCTCGCCGTCTCGTCCATGCCAGTGGCCAGCACGATGCGGTCGGCGCGCTGGAACACGGCGCGCTTGCCCTGCGCACGGTGCGCGGCCAGCGCGGCCAGCTGTTCGTCCACGCCGTAGAACAGCACTTCGCCGTCGCACAGGTCGGCCATTTCCACCACTTGCGCGTCGGCCGCGTTGAGCACGGCCGCGCCATCGGGCAGCACCACGTCGACCTGGGTGCGCAGCACGCCGAACAGGCGCTCCGGGCTGTCGATATAGAACTCGCCCAGGTCTTCCTCGGCGGTGGCGCTCATCACCACGCCCACGGCGCATTTGTCGTAAGCCAGGCCTTCGGTCAGGATCATGCGCGCGCTGCTTTCAAACACGGCCGCGTCCACGTTCTTGTTGAGCAGCAGGCGTTCGCCCGTCTCCCAATCGGTGAAACCATCCTTGGGCAGCAGGCGGCCGTTGACGAACAGGCCATCCTGGCAGGTCAGGCCCACTTTCTGGCCGCCGATCTGCAGCAGCCACGCGATCAGGCGCGCGGCCATGGTGCTGCCGTGGCCACCGGCGATGCCGACGATGGGCATGCGGCCCGTTTCGCCGATCGCGAACAGGTGGTCGACGATGGCCGCGCCCACGTTGCGCGGCTTGCCGCTGGCCGGCTTCAGATGGGCCAGCAGGCCCGGGCTGGCGTTCACTTCGATCACGGCGCCGCCCTGCTCTTCCAGCGGACGGCTGATGTCGGCCGCCACCAGGTCGATGCCGGCGATGTCCAGGCCCACCACGCGCGCGGCCAGCGTGGCCGTGGCCGCGACGGACGGATGCACCTGGTCGGTGACGTCGAAGGCCACGTTGCCGTTGGTCTGGATCAGCACCTGCTGGCCAGCGGCCGGCACGGACGCCGCCGTCATGCCCTGGCGTTC
Source organism: Burkholderiaceae bacterium (assembly GCA_035254005.1). GTDB lineage: Bacteria > Pseudomonadota > Gammaproteobacteria > Burkholderiales > Burkholderiaceae_D > Rugamonas. The sequence continues at coordinate 39,446 of DATFBD010000063.1, forward strand.
CAGTTCCAGGATCACTTCGGCCGCTTCGTCGGCGCGGATCACGTTGAGCGGCGCATCTTCCGTCGTGCCACGGCGCGGGTCGATGTTGATCTGGGTGTCCACCAGTTGCTTGATGGTGGAGGCGCCGTCGCCGGTCACCCACAGCGCCTCGCCGGCGGCGGCCGCGATCAGGCGCTTGCCCACCACCAGCAGGCGGTGCTCGTTACCGGCGATGAAACGCTCCACGATCACGCTCTTGCTGCCGCCCTTGCGCGCGGCCAGGTGATAGGCCTTCTCCACGTCGGGCTGGGTCATCAGGTTGAGCGACACGCCACGGCCATGGTTGCCGTCGTAGGGCTTGACGACGACGGGCAGGCCGATGTCCTTGGCCGCTTCCCACGCCGCCTCGGCGCTGGTGACCAGCTCACCTTCGGGCACCGGCACGCCGCACGAGGCCAGCAGGCTCTTGGTCAGATCCTTGTCGCTGGCGATGCCTTCGGCAATGGCGCTGGTGCGCTCGGTCTCGGCGGTCCAGATGCGGCGCTGGCGGGCGCCATGGCCCAGCTGCACCAGGTTGCCGTCGGTCAGGCGGATGAAGGGAATCTTGCGTTCGGTGGCCGCGTCCACGATATTGCCGGTGCTGGGGCCCAGGCACAGCGAATCGACCATGTCGGTCAGGTTAGCCACGGTGGCGGCCAGGTCGTAGGGACGATCTTCGATGCAGGCCATCAGCAGGTCGCGGCCGGCGGCCAGCGCGGCGCGGCCGACCTGTTCCTGGCGGGTGCGGAAGGCCATCTTGTAGATGCCGCTGCCTTCGGCCACTTGCCGGGTCTTGCCGAAGCCGGTCTTCATGCCGGCCAGGTTTTGCAGTTCCAGTACCACGTGTTCGAGGATATGGCCGGCATACGTGCCTTCGCGCAGGCGCTCCAGGAAGCCGCCGCGCTCGCCCACGCCGCAGCGGTGTTCGAGCAAGTTGGGCAGCAGGGCCGTCAGGCGTTCATACAAACCAGGAAGTGCATTCGAGGGAAACTGTTCCAGCGCGCCGATATCCAGCCACGCCTCGATCACTGGGCGGTAGGTCCAGATATTTGGTCCGCGCAAATGCGTTACACGGAGAACTTCAATGTCTTTCTTCTTGGTCATGTTTCAATTCTTGTATCTTTGTTATCAGCCGTGGCCAGCCCGCGCCGTATTGTAATCCCTACGTCGTTACGCACCGCAAATTTCCAGTCCTGGACTGCCACCGCCGGGTCAAGCTTACCGCCAGAAAAATCTGTGCCCATGGGGCAATGAATTTTCTCGAAGGCACTTCGCTCGTCTGCTGCCCGCGCTCTTGCGGTATACTTGCCGCTCACGCATGCCGCCCATTCGCCTTGATTTCCGTCAAATGGTCACCCACTGACAGAATACCGTAAATAACTGCTTCCAACAGCCGCATCCCGGCCCGCCGAGCGCGTTTATTTCCGGGGCTGGCCGCGCGATCCGCCATTTTCCCTTTAGTTTACAGTTTTTGCCATATGGCAAGGACCGACCCGGAGTACGTCACATAATGACAAGCACACAACTTTCCTCACCAACCAGCCAGCCCGACGTGCCAGAACGGTGGCGCTCCGAGGTACAGGCGCAACTACCTTCAGGTGAGAACGTTGCAAGTGCCCTGGAGGTTGACTTGGATCATCAACTTCATTTCTCCAGGGGATTAGTGCTGGTCACGCCGGAACGCATCGCCAGCCGCGCGCCGGGCGCCAAAGAATGGCAGCAGTGGCCGTTCAAGGCCGGCATGGCGCTGCGCCACCACGACCATGCGGGCGTGGGCCACCTGGAACTGGTGGACCAGCACGGCCGGCTGGCCGCCTGGCGCTTTACGCTGGGCCAGAACCTGCACGCGATCCGGCTGGTGGAACAATTCGAGGCTTTACTGCAAAGTAAGGTCACGGGCCAACCCGTGGTGCGCGACGAGCAGCACGTGTGCCCCAGCTGCAAGGCGCCGCTGGAGCCGGACCAGGAGGAATGCCCGATCTGCACCAAGGTGGTGTACACCCCGCCTTCCACCTGGACCCTGTTCCGCCTGTGGCGCTTCACCAAGCCTTACCAGGGCCAGCTGGGCCTGGGCTTTTTGCTCATGCTGCTGAGCACGGGCGCGCACATGATCCCGCCCTACCTGACCATGCCGCTGATGGATAACGTGCTGATTCCGTATCAGAACGGCAAGCCGGTCGATCCCATGCTGGTGACCATGTACATGGGCGGTCTGGTGGCCGCCGCCGTGATCGCCTGGGCGCTGGGCTGGGGCAAGACCTATGTGCTGGCCCTTGTCTCCGAGCGCATCGGCGCCGACCTGCGCACGGCTACCTATGAACACTTGCTGCGCCTGTCGCTGGAATACTTCGGCGGCAAGCGCACCGGCGACCTGATGTCGCGCATCGGCAGCGAGAGCGACCGCATCTGCGTGTTCCTGTCGCTGCACCTGCTGGACTTCGCCTCCGACGTGCTGATGATCATCATGACGGGCGTGATCCTGTGCTCGATCGACCCGTGGCTGGCCGCCGTCACGCTGCTGCCGCTGCCCTTCATCGCCTGGCTGATCCACGTGGTCCGCGACAAGTTGCGCACCGGCTTCGAAAAGATCGACCGCGTATGGGGCGAAGTGACCAACGTGCTGGCCGACACCATCCCCGGCATCCGCGTGGTGAAGGCCTTCGCGCAGGAGGCGCGCGAGGCGGCCCGCTTCCGCACCGCCAACAAGCACAACCTGGCCGTCAACGATAAACTGAACAAGATCTGGTCGCTGTTCTCGCCCACCGTATCGTTCCTGACGGAGCTGGGCTTGCTGGTGATCTGGGTGTTCGGCATCTGGCAGGTGGCGCGCGGCCATATCACGGTCGGCGTGCTGTCGGCCTTCATCGCCTACAGCAGCCGCTTCTACGGCCGGCTCGATTCCATGAGCCGCATCGTCTCCGTGACGCAGAAATCGGCCTCCGCCGCCAAGCGCATCTTCGACATTCTCGACCACGTATCATCCGTGCCCGAGCCCACCAACCCCGTCAAGCTGGCCAAGGTGGAAGGCAATATCACGCTGCGCGAAGTGGGCTTCCGCTACGGTAACCGCGCCGTCAACCGCGGCATCAGCCTCGATATCAAGGCCGGCGAGATGATCGGCCTGGTGGGCCATTCCGGTTCCGGCAAGAGCACGCTGGTCAACCTGATCTGCCGTTTCTACGACGTTTCGGAAGGCGCCATCCGCCTCGACGGCGTGGACATCCGGTCGCTGCCGGTATCGGAATACCGCAGCAACATCGGGCTGGTGCTGCAGGAGCCGTTCCTGTTCTTCGGCACCATCGCCGACAATATCGCCTACGGCAAGCCCGGCGCGACGCGCGCGGAGATCGTCGCCGCCGCCCGCGCCGCGCATGCCCACGAATTCATCCTCCGCCTGCCGCACGGCTACGATTCCCTGGTCGGCGAACGCGGCCAGGCGCTGTCGGGCGGCGAGCGCCAGCGCATTTCCATCGCCCGTGCGCTGTTGATCGATCCGCGCATCCTGATCCTGGACGAAGCGACCTCGTCGGTGGATTCGACCACCGAAC
>DATFBD010000064.1:0-10690 GCA_035254005.1 Burkholderiaceae bacterium
GCGAAGTCTTCCCACGGATTCGGCTTGCACTGCTTCATGCCGAGGGAGATACGACGACGCTCTTCGTCGATTTCCAGGACCATGACTTCGACTTCGTCGCCCAGCTGGACAACCTTGTTCGGAGCCACGTTCTTGTTGGTCCAATCCATTTCGGACACGTGCACCAGGCCTTCGATGCCTTGCTCGACTTCGACAAACGCGCCGTAGTCGGTCAGGTTGGTGACCTTGCCGAACAGGCGGGTGCCTTGCGGATAACGACGGGACAGACCGGTCCACGGATCGTCGCCGAGCTGCTTGACGCCCAGCGAAACGCGGTTCTTCTCTTGATCGTACTTGAGGACCTTGGCGGTGATCTCTTGGCCGACGGACAACACTTCCGACGGATGACGCACGCGGCGCCATGCCAGGTCGGTGATGTGCAACAGGCCGTCGATGCCGCCCAGATCAACGAACGCGCCGTAGTCGGTGATATTCTTGACGATACCGGTGACGACGGTGCCTTCCTTCAAGGTTTCCATCAGCTTGGCGCGCTCTTCGCCCATCGATGCTTCGATGACGGCACGACGCGACAACACGACGTTGTTACGCTTGCGGTCCAGCTTGATGACCTTGAATTCCAGGGTCTTGCCTTCGAACGGGGTGGTGTCCTTGACAGGACGGGTGTCGACCAGCGAGCCGGGCAGGAAAGCGCGGATGCCGTTGGTCAGCACGGTCAGGCCGCCCTTGACCTTGCCATTGACGGTACCGACGACGATCTCGCCCGATTCCATGGCTTTTTCCAGGGCCAGCCACGACGCCAGGCGCTTGGCCTTGTCGCGCGACAGGATGGTATCGCCGAAACCGTTTTCCAGCGATTCGATGGCCACGGAAACGAAGTCACCTACTTTGACTTCCAGTTCGCCTTGGTCATTCTTGAATTCTTCAACAGGGATGAAAGCTTCCGATTTCAGACCAGCGTTCACGATCACGAAGTTGTGGTCCAGACGCACGACTTCAGCGGAGATCACTTCGCCGGAGCGCATATCTTGACGGGACAGCGACTCTTCGAAGAGCGCTGCGAAACTTTCCATACCGGTGGTTGCAGTAGACATAGGGTTCACACTAGGTTAGCCAGCAGAGATCGCACGATGCGACTTAAACTGGGTTGAGGTTTTAACACGCCGAAAGGCCGGCACAGGCCCGCTTCCAGCACCAACAGCAGCGCCGCACAAACCGCTGCGCACGCTGCTTTACAACAAACATTGCAATTATTTCACTTCTGCCGCATACCACTTGAGCACTTGCTCAACGGCCTGATCGGCCGTGATTTGCGAGGTATCGAGCACATGGGCGCCCTCCGCAGGCACCAGCGGGGCGATGGCCCGGTGCGTATCCCGGTCGTCGCGCGCTTGCAAATCCATCAGAAGGTCTTCCATATTAGCAGAAATTCCCTTCTCAATCAATTGCTTATATCGGCGTTCGGCACGGGCCGCCACACTGGCCGTCAAAAACACCTTGAGCGGGGCGTGCGGGAAGATCACCGTCCCCATGTCGCGCCCGTCGGCCACCAGGCCCGGCGTCTTGCGGAAACCCAGTTGCAGCCCGTACAGGGCCTGGCGCACGGCCGGCAAGGCGGCGATGCGCGAAGCCGTGTTGCCCACTTCCTCGGCGCGGATGGCGTCCGTCACGTTCTCGTGGGCCAGGATGATGGCGCCGCCCGCGAAACTGCACGGCAAGTGCTCGGCCAGCTTGGCCAGCGCGTGCTCGTCCGTGAGCGAGGTGCCGCGGCGCAGGGCCGACAGCGCTGTCAGCCGGTACAGGGCGCCCGAGTCGAGGTAATGGAAGCCGAGCTTATCGGCCACGCGGTGCGCGACGGTGCCCTTGCCGGATGCGGTGGGGCCGTCGATGGCGATGACAGGGATATGGGTTGTGGTCATAAATGAGCAGGTTAGCGGGCGATCGCCGCGAAGGCGGCGAAATACTCGGGGAAGGTCTTGGCCACGCACTTGGGGTCGTTGATGCGCATCGCGTTGCCCTTGCGCGCCGCGCCATCGAGCGAAGCCAGCGAGAAGCACATCGCCATGCGGTGGTCATCGTAGGTGTCGATGGTGGCGGGCGTGATCACGGCCGGCGGCGTCACGCGCAGGTAGTCGGCGCCCTCCTCCACCACCGCGCCCACCTTGCGCAGCTCGGTCGCCATGGCGGCGATACGGTCGGTTTCCTTGACGCGCCAGCTGGCGATGTTGCGCAGCGTGCTGGTGCCATCCGCGTACAGGGCGGCGATGGCGATCGTCATGGCGGCGTCGGGAATGTGGTTGAAGTCGGCGTCGATGGCTTTCAGCACGCCGTTCGAGCGCGCCTCAATCCAGTTGTCGCCCATGGTGATAGTGGCGCCCATCTGCTCGAGCGCGGCAACGAAGCGCACGTCGCCCTGGATGCTGTCGCGCCCCACGCCCTCGACCCGCACCGGACCGCCGGCGATGGCGCCGGCCGCCAGGAAGTAGGATGCCGACGAGGCGTCGCCTTCGACGTGGATGGTGCCGGGGCTCTGGTATTGCTGACCCGGCTGCACGGTGAACGAGGACCAGCCGTCCTGCTCCACCGTCACGCCGAAGCGGCGCATCAGGTTCAGCGTGATTTCGATGTAGGGTTTGGAGATCAGTTCACCGACCACGTCGATGGAAATGGCATGCTCGCGCGCCATCAGCGGCGCCACCATCAAGAGCGCCGTCAGGAACTGGCTCGACACGTTGCCACGCACGGACAGGCGCTGCGCGTGGATCTTGCCACGGCCAATGTGCAGCGGCGGGTAGCCGGGATTGCCGGTGCAGGTGATGGCGGTGCCGGCCGCGTTGAGCGCGTCCACCAGGTCGCCGATGGGACGCTCGTGCATGCGCGGCACACCGTGCAGCGTGTAGTCGCCGCCGATCACGGCCAGCGCCGCCGTCAGCGGGCGGATGGCGGTGCCGGCGTTACCCATGAACAGGTCGGCCGAGGCGTTCGGGAACACGCCGCCGGCGCCGGGCACCACGTGCACCGTGTGGCCGTCCGTCTGCGGTTCTTCGCGCCACTGCACGCCCAGCTTGTGCAGGGAATCCAGCATCACGGCCGTATCGTCCGAGGCCAGCAGGTCGACCACCCGGGTTTCGCCCTGCGCCAGCGCGGCCAGCAGCAGGATGCGGTTGGAAATGCTCTTCGAGCCGGGCAGGCGCACCACGCCTTCGGCATGGGCCACCGGCTGCAGGTCGATGTGGTGCGGGTATGGGGTTTGCTGCGTCATGCGGTTGCGTTCCTTCTATTCTGCGCTGTCTTTCGGTTGCGGCGTTTCCGCCGTCTCTATCGCTTCTATCCACTGGCGGCGGGCGCGCTGCGCGTTGGCGTACACCGCCTCGATGGCCGCGCCGTCGGCGGCGGCCAGGCGCGCGCGCAGCGCCGTCAGTTGCGCCATGTAGGCGTCCAGCTCGACCAGCAGCGCGGCCTGATTGGCCAGGCTGATGTCGCGCCACATTTCTGGCGACGAACCGGCGATCCTTGTGAAATCGCGGAAGCCGCTGGCAGCATATTGGAACAGTAGGTCCGCATGCGGTTTGTTGGCGATGTCGTCCACCAGCGCATAGGCCAGCAGGTGCGGCAAATGGCTGACGGCGGCGAACACCTTGTCATGTTCTTCCGGCGTGAGCCGGTGGATGATGGCGCCGCAGGCCCGCCAGGCCGACGCCACCCGCTCCACGTCGGCGGACGCATTTTCGTCCAGCGGCGTGAGCACGGTTTTCTTGCCGATGTAAAGGTCGATGATGGCCGCGTCCGGACCATTGGTCTCGCGGCCGGCGATCGGGTGGCCAGGCACGAACTGGTTCGCCCTGGCGCCCAGCGCGCGGCGCGCGGCCGCCACCACGTCGGTCTTGGTGCTGCCGGCGTCCGTCACCACGGTGCCGGGCTGCAGGTGCGGCGCCAGCGCGGCCAGGATGGTTTCCGTTTGCGCCACGGGCGCGGCCAGCAACACCAGGTCGGCGCCGCGCATGGCCTCGGCCATGTCGCCGCCCACCACGTCGATGATGCCCAGCTCGCGCGCGCGCGCCAGCGAGGCGGCCGAGCGGCCCATGCCCACCACGGTGCGCACCGCGCCCGCGTGCTTGAGCGCGCGCGCGAACGAGCCGCCGATCAGGCCTACGCCGAAGATGACGATCTTGTTCAGCACGGCGTCATCCAGCCAGGGCCTTGGCCAGCGCGGCGATCAGCACCGCGTTTTCCTGCGGCAGGCCGATCGAAATGCGCAGCCATTGCGGCAGGCCGTAATTGCCCACCGGGCGCACGATCACGCCCTGCTTGAGCAAGGCCAGGTTGACGCGCGCACCGGCGCCATCGTCGTCGCCCACCTTGACCAGCACGAAGTTGCCATACGATGGCACGTACTCCAGGCCCATCTTCTCGAACGCTTCCACGAACTGCTGGTAGCCGGCCGTGTTGTTGGCCGCGCTCTGGGCCAGGAAGGCCTTGTCATTGAGGGCGGCGATGGCCGCCGCTTGCGCCATGGAGTTCACGTTGAACGGCTGGCGGATGCGGTTCATCAGGTCCGTCAGCGCCGGCTGGGCGATGGCGAAACCGACACGCAGCCCGGCCAGGCCATAAGCCTTGGAGAAGGTGCGCGATACCAGCAGGTTGGGATACTTCTTGACCCACTCGGCCGACTCGAACTGCTGCTCGGGCGCGAGGAATTCGTTGTAGGCCTCGTCCAGCACCACCACCACGTGGGCCGGCACCTTGGCCAGGAAGGCTTCGATCTCGGCGGCCGGGATGAAGGTGCCGGTCGGGTTGTTCGGGTTGGCGATGAAGACCAGGCGGGTGTCGTCCTCGATGGCAGCCAGCATGGCTTGCAGGTCATGGCCGTAGGCCTTGGCCGGCACCACGATGTGGCGCGCACCCACGCCCTGGGTCGCCAGCGCGTACACGGCGAACGAATACTGCGAGTACACCACGGACTGGCCGCGCTCGACGAAGGCGTGGGCGGCGATTTCCAGGATGTCGTTGCTGCCGTTGCCCAGCGTGATCCAGTCGGCCGGCACGTCGTAGCGCTTGGACAGCGCCGCCTTCAGATCGAAGCCATTGGCGTCCGGATAACGGCCCAGTTCCGTCGCGGCCGCCGTCATGGCCTGCCTGGCCGATTCCGGCACGCCGAACGGATTCTCGTTCGAGGCCAGCTTGACGATATTCGCCTCGTCAAGACCGAACTCGCGCGCCACTTCCGCAATCGGCTTGCCCGCCTGGTAAGGGGCGATGGCGCGAACGTATTCTGGACCGTAATTCTTGGACATTTTGCTCTTCAGTTAAAGGGTTAGGAAAGACTGACCGGGTAGGAGCCCAGCACCTTGAAGAAGGCCGCGTTATCCTTCAACTCCGCCAGCGCCTTGGCAACGGCGTCGTTGTGGACATGGCCTTCGATATCGACATAGAAATAATACTCCCACGTGCCCACGCGCGCCGGACGCGACTCGAAGCGCGTCATCGACACGCCATGCTTGGCCAATGGCGCCAGCAACTGGTACACGGCGCCGGCCTTGTTGGGCACGGCCAGCACGATCGAGGTCTGGTCCTTGCCCGACGGGTTGGTCTGCAGGTGGCCAATGATCGCGAAGCGGGTGCGGTTGTGCGGGTCATCCTGGATATGGCCCTTGACCACGCCCAGCTTGTACTGCTCGCCCGCCATTTCGCTGGCGATGGCGGCGATAGTGGCGTCGTCGCCGGCCATGCGCGCCGCTTCCGCGTTGGAAGCCACGGCGCGCCGCTCGATGTTGGGGTAGTTCAGGTTCAGCCACACCTGGCACTGGGCCAGCGCCTGCGAATGAGCGCAGATGGTCTGCACGCCATCCATCGTGCCCGTTTTCGTCATCAGGCTGTGGTGTACGGCGATCGACACTTCACCGCTGATGATCAGACTGGTTTGCAGCATCAGGTCCAGCGTGCGGTTGATGGCGCCTTCGGACGAATTCTCGACCGGCACCACGCCAAAGTCGGCCGTGCCAGCCTCGGTGGCGCGGAACACCTCATCGATGGACGCGCACGGCAAGCCTTCCACGGCGCTGCCGAACTGCTGGTACACGGCCTGCTCGCTGAAGGTGCCGGACGGGCCCAGGAAGGCCACCGTGACGCGCTTTTCCAGCGCGCGGCAGGCCGACATGATTTCGCGGAAGATGGTCTGCACTTCATGGTTGCCCATGGGGCCGGGATTGCGCTCGGCCACGCCGCGCAGCACCTGCGCTTCGCGCTCGGGACGGAACACGGGCGCCTTGGTTTCGGCCTTCACGTGGCCCACTTCCTGCGCCACCCTGGCGCGGCGGTTGAGCAGGTCGAGGATCTGCGCGTCGATGGCGTCGATCTGTTCGCGCAGCGGTTTAAGTTTGTCTGTCATGTCTGCATCAGTGCCAAATAATTGTCAGTGTCGTGCGAGATGCGGAACGCGCCGGACTGCGGCGCGCTGTCAGTGCTGTCAAGCCTTAACGGCCCGCGAACTCGTTCAGGTAATCGACCAGGGCTTGCACACCCTCGATTGGCATCGCATTGTAGATCGATGCGCGCATACCGCCGACGGACTTGTGGCCCTTCAGTTGCAGCAGGCCGCGCGCTTTTGCGCCGGCCAGGAATGCTTCGTTCTTGCTCTCGTCCTTCAGGAAGAACGGGACGTTCATGCGCGAGCGGTTTTCAGGCGCCACGCGGTTGATATAGAAATCGTCGGCGTCCAGCGCGCCATACAGCAGCGCCGCCTTGGCCTTGGCGCGTTTTTCCATCTCGGCCACGCCGCCCTGCTGCTTCAGCCACTGGAACACCAGGCCGGCGATGTAGATGCCGTAGGTGGGCGGGGTGTTGTACATCGATTCGTTGTCGGCCACCAGCTTGAAGTCGAACGCGGACGGGCAGATAGGCAGCGCCTTGCCCAGCAAGTCTTCGCGCACGATGACGATGGTCACGCCGGCCGGGCCGATGTTCTTCTGGGCGCCGGCGAAGATCAGGCCATACTTCGACACGTCGATCTGGCGCGACAGGATGTGCGACGACATGTCGGCCACCAGCAGCGTATCGGCGCAATCGCCCGTCAAAGGCTGGGGCGAACCGTGGTCGAAATCGAATTCGACGCCGTCGATGGTTTCGTTGGTGCAGATGTGCAGGTAGGCCGCGCCGGGCGTGAGCTTCCACTCGGACTGCGGCGGCACGCGGTTAAAGCCGCCGGCCTGCGACGAGGCGGCCACGTTGACGGTGGCGTACTTGGCCGCCTCCTTGATCGATTTGCCTGACCACGAGCCGGTATGGACGAAGTCGATCGTGGCTGGCTGCGGCTTGTGGCCGACCAGGTTCATGGGAACGATGGCGTTCTGGGACAGGCCGCCGCCTTGCAGGAACAGGATCTTGTAGTTATCCGGCACTGCCAGCAGCTCGCGCAGGTCGCGCTCGGCCACCTTGTAGATCGACATGAATTCCGGCCCGCGGTGGCTCATCTCCATGACGGACATACCGCTGCCATGCCAGTCCAGCATTTCGGCGGCGGCTTGCGCCAGCACTTCCTTCGGCAGCACGGCGGGGCCGGCGGAGAAGTTGTAGATATGAGTCACGTTACGGTCCTTGAGTCAAAAACTGCGAAATCTAAGATAAAACTGAATCAGCACCTGCGGCAAGTGGGCAAGTGCCGCGCCAGCGCCAAAACAGAACGGGGCCAGTGTTATTGTCGCATCAATCCGCGCAACGAACACCGACCCCGTCCGCCCCGGCGCTGGCCACGCCAGCACCGGGGCACACTCATACGCCGGCCTTATTCAGGCTGAGCATCCTCCGGCTTGGCGTCCGGACCCGGCTCCAGTTCCACTTCGTCGATATCGGTCTCGACGACACGCTGCAAGCCGGACAGGCGGGTGCCGTCCTCCACCGCGATCAGGGTCACACCCTGGGTGGCGCGGCCCATCTCGCGGATCTCCGACACGCGGGTGCGGATCAGCACACCGCCCGTGGTGATCAGCATGATCTCGTCGGACGAATCGACCAGGGTCGCGGCCACGACTTTACCGTTACGCTCGGAAGTCTGAATCGCGATCATGCCCTTGGTGCCGCGGCCGTGGCGGGTGTACTCGGTGATCGGGGTACGCTTGCCGTAGCCGTTCTCGGTCGCCGTCAGCACCGACTGCTCCTCGTTCTCGGCCACCAGCAGCGCGATCACGGTCTGGCCTTCTTCCAGGTTCATGCCGCGCACGCCACGGGCGTTGCGGCCCATCGGACGCACGTCGTTCTCGTCGAAGCGCACGGCCTTGCCGGCGTCCGAGAACAGCATCACGTCGTGCGCGCCATCGGTCAGCGCGGCGCCGATCAGGAAGTCGCCCTCGTCCAGGTCGACGGCGATGATGCCAGCCTTGCGCGGGTTGCTGAAGTCCTTCAGCGGCGTCTTCTTCACGGTGCCCAGGCTGGTGGCCATGAACACGTAGTGGTCTTCCGGGAAGGTGCGGTTATCGCCCGACAGCGGCAGGATGACGGTGATCTTCTCGTTGTCGGCCAGCGGGAACATGTTGACGATAGGCTTGCCACGCGAGTTGCGCGAACCTTGCGGCACTTCCCACACCTTGAGCCAGTACATGCGGCCACGGTTGGAGAAGCACAGGATGTAATCGTGCGTGTTGGCGATGAACAGCTGGTCGATCCAGTCTTCCTCTTTGGTCGCCATGGCCTGCTTGCCGCGCCCGCCGCGCTTCTGGGCGCGGTATTCGGAGATCGGCTGGGCCTTCATGTAGCCGGTGTGCGACAGGGTCACCACCATGTCCTGCGGCGTGATCAGGTCTTCCGTGCCCAGGTCGGTGGCGTTGTGCTCGATGGTCGAGCGGCGCACATCCTTGTTGCCGGCGCCGTATTCGTTCTTGGCCAGCGTCATCTCGTCGGTGATGATGGTGGTCACGCGGGCCGGCTTGGCCAGGATGTCCAGCAGGTCGGCGATTTCGGCCATCACGTCGCGGTATTCGTTGACGATCTTGTCCTGTTCCAGGCCGGTCAGGCGCTGCAAACGCATCTGCAGGATTTCCTGCGCCTGTTCGTCCGACAGCTTGTACAGGCCATCGGCCTGCATGCCGTAGTGCTTGGGCAGGTGCTCGGGACGGAAGGCGTCGATGCCGCCCACGGTGTCACCCTCGCCCGTGCGGGCCAGCATTTCGCGCACCAGCGACGAATCCCAGGCGCGCGTCATCAGTTCGCTCTTGGCGATCGGCGGCGTCGGGGCGGCCTTGATGATGGCGATGAAGTCGTCGATGTTGGCCAGCGCCACGGCCAGGCCTTCCAGCACGTGGCCGCGTTCGCGCGCCTTGCGCAGCTCGAACACGGTGCGGCGGGTGACCACTTCGCGCCGGTGCGACAGGAAGCATTGCAGCATCTGCTTGAGGTTCAGCAAGCGTGGCTGGCCGTCCACCAGGGCCACCATGTTCATGCCGAAGGTGTCCTGCAACTGGGTCTGCTTGTACAGGTTGTTGAGCACCACTTCCGGCACTTCGCCCCGTTTCAGCTCGATCACCACGCGCATGCCCGATTTGTCGGACTCGTCGCGGATGTCGGAAATGCCTTCCAGCTTCTTGTCGCGAACGTTCTCGGCGATGCGTTCCAGCAGCGACTTCTTGTTGACCTGGTAGGGCAGCTCGTCGACGATGATGGCGGTGCGGCCGCCATCCTTGCCGTATTCCTCGTAGTGGGTCTTGGCGCGCATGACGACGCGGCCACGGCCCGTGCGGTAGCCGTCGCGCACGCCGGACACGCCGTAGATGATGCCGGCCGTGGGGAAGTCGGGCGCGGGGATGATTTCGATCAGCTCGTCGATGGTGCAATCGGGATTGCGCAGCACGTGCAGCGCGCCGTCGATCACTTCCGTCAGGTTGTGCGGCGGGATGTTGGTGGCCATACCCACCGCGATACCGGACGAGCCGTTGATCAGCAGGTTGGGAATCTTGGTCGGCAGGACGGTCGGTTCCTTTTCCTTGCCGTCGTAGTTGGGCTGGAAGTCGACCGTGTCCTTGTCGATGTCGGCCAGGATTTCGCCGGCGATCTTGTCCAGGCGGCACTCGGTGTAACGCATGGCCGCCGCGCTGTCGCCGTCGACCGAACCGAAGTTGCCCTGGCCATCGACCAGCATGTAGCGCATCGAAAAGTCCTGCGCCATGCGCACCAGCGTGTCGTAGATGGAAGCGTCGCCGTGCGGGTGGTACTTACCCATCGTGTCGCCCACCACGCGGGCGCATTTGACGTAGGGCCGGTTCCACACGTTGTTCATTTCGTGCATCGCGTACAAGACCCGGCGGTGCACCGGCTTGAGGCCGTCGCGCACGTCCGGCAAGGCGCGGCCCACGATCACGCTCATGGCGTAATCGAGGTAGGACCGCCGCATCTCGTCTTCGAGATTGACCGGAATGGTTTCTTTGGCGAATTGTTCCATGTCGAAATCAGTTATCCTATCGCGGATAACTTATTGATAAGTAACTGATAAGTATTTGTTTTTCTACCTGTCTCGGGACCGGAGAAGCGCCGAATTCTAGCATGCCTACCCCCCTAACTGCATTAAAAACCGGGGGGCTTGGACAACGTTAGAGACGGTAAAAACCAGCTTAAAACAAGCTATTTTTTCATCATCGCGAGCATCTTGTCGCGGGTGGGGTTCGTGACCACGCCCTTTTCGGTCACGATGGCGTCGATCAGTTCCGCC
>DATFBD010000065.1:0-10493 GCA_035254005.1 Burkholderiaceae bacterium
AGCGGCAGCACCACCCGGAACACGGAGCCCTTGCCGAGCTCGCTGCGCACGTCGATGTGGCCGCCATGCTTTTGCACGATGCCATACGAGAGCGACAAGCCCAGCCCCGTGCCCTTGCCGACCGGCTTGGTGGTGAAGAACGGTTCGAAGATACGCCCCAGCAGTTCGGGCGGGATGCCCTTGCCGCTGTCCTCCACCTCGACCCACACCTGGCCGTCGCCGCCGCCGGTGCGCACCGTGATGCGGCCGCGCTCCTCGATGGCGTGGGCGGCGTTCACGAGCAAGTTCATGAACACCTGGTTCAGCTGCGACGGAAAGCACGTCACCTGCGCAATGCCGCCATATTCCTTGACCACCTCGGCCTTGTACTTGATCTCGTTCCATACCACGTTGAGCGTGCTGTCGAGACCCTGTTCCAGGTTGGCCAGCACCAGGCCGCTGCTGTCCACGTGCGAGAAATACTTCAGGTCCTGCACGATGCGCATCACCCGCTCCAGCCCCTCGCGCGATTCGTTGAGCAGGTTGCCCAGGTCCTCGCGCAGGAAGTCGGCGTCGATCTCGCGCTTGAGGCGCTCGATGGTGGCCAGTTGCCCGGGCGCCAGCGCGGCCGCGCCGTCCTCGTAGGCGTCGAGCAGGCGCAGCATGTCGCGCCCGTATTGCTGCAGCGCGTTCAGGTTGGAATTGACGAAGGCGATCGGGTTGTTGATCTCGTGCGCCACGCCGGCCGCCAGCACGCCGATCGAGGCCATCTTCTCCGATTGCAGCAACTGGTTCTGGGCTTCGTTCAGTTTGCGGATCAGCTCCTGCTGGCAGGCCTTTTCCGTCTCCAGCGTGGCGTTGGCCCGTTGCAGGTCGGCCGTGCGGCTCAGCACCCGCGCTTCGAGCTGGTCGCGCGATTCGCGCAGGGCGGCCTCGGCCCGCTCGCGTTCCGTGATGTCGGTGTAGCTGAACACCCGCCCGACGATGCGCTCGCCCAGGTACTGGGGACGGGCGCGGCACTCGAACACGCGGCCATCGAGCAGGTGCAGCAAGTGTTCGGTCTCATCCTCGCTGACCACGGCGCTGAGCAAGCTGCGGCACAGCGCGCTCTCGGCCACCTGGGCCGACAGGAAGGCCAGGATGGCGGCGTCGTCGCGCGCGTCCAGCAGCGCCGCCGGCACGCCCCACATATTGCTGAACAGGCGGTTCATGCTGGCGATCTTGCCCTGCCAGTCCAGCACCAGGATGCCGTTGCCGGTCGATTCGAGCGTGGCGCGCAGTTGCGACAGCGTCTGTTCCAGCACTTCCTCCACCTGGCGCTCATGGCGGATGTCGCGCGCCTGCACCAGCAGCAGCGGCGCGCCATCATGCTCGATCACGCGCACTGACTTGGCCACCGTCATCACGCTGGCGTCGGCGCAGCGGTATTCGCCTTCCTGGGCTTCGATGTCCTGGTACAGGCCATTGCGCACGTCCTCCCAGTAGAACACGTCCGGCAGCGAGCTTTCGATGTCGGTGATGGCCATGCCGGACAGCGCGTGCTCCGGGTAACCCAGCGTCTGCGCCACGCCGCGGTTGGCGCCGACGATGCGCAGGTTGTGCGGCTCGACCAGCAGCATCATGTGCGGGCTGTGGTCGAGCATGAGCTGGTGGAGGCTGCGGCTGCTCATGAGGCGGCTGCTCCCTGGCCCGCCTTGCTGGCGTCGAAGTAGTAGCTGACGCGCTTGCGCGGGCTCAGGTACAGCAGCACCTCCTGTGGCACTTGCGCCGGCTTGAGCGCCTTGACGATGTTCAGGCTGGTTTCGCGTTCCATGTCCACCAGGATGGCTTCATGCTTGGGCACGGCCGCGTCGTAGATCACGACGATGGGCTTCATCGGCTTGCTGGTGTTGACGGTGGCCACCATGCCCAGCACGCCATTGGACAATTGCACCATGGTGCCGGGCGGGTACACGCCCAGGCAACGGATGAAGATCTGCAGCAGCTTGGGATCGAATTTGTCGCGCTGGCGGGCGAACATCAGCGACAGCGCGTCGTGCGGGGTGAGGGCGGCGGCCAGGTGGGGCGGGTTGCACAGCTCATCGTAATGGTCGGCGATCGAGACGATGCGGGTCAGCACGCTGATGGCCTCGCCCTTGAGCGCGCGCGGGTAGCCGCTACCGTCGTACAGTTCGTGGTGGTCGCGGATGATGGTGGCCACGGCCGGCGCCAGCGCCAGTTCCCTGGCCATGTCGGCGCCATACTGGCAGTGCAGCTGGTAGGCGTTCTGCTCGGCGCGCGTGAGCGCTTCGGGTTTGTTGAGGATCTTGTCGGAGACGTTCTTGAGGCCGACATCGTGCAGCAGCGCGCCCATGCCCAACATCGAGATCACGGCATGGGGCAACTGGATCTCGCGCGCGATCATCATGGCCAGCATGGTCACGTTGAGCGAGTGCAGATACAGCTCCTCGCCGCCGACCTTGTCGCCCATCACGTGGATCGCCAGTTCCGGCGCGCACAGGATGGAATCGACGATCTGCGTGACGAGCTGGCTGGCCTGCTCGACGGCGGCGGCCGGTTTGCTGAACAGATTGGTCTCGATGGCACGGATGGTGCGGGCCGCGTCGAGGAACGCCTTCTCGATCTTGCCCGCCTGCTCGCGCTGCTGGTTGATGCGTTCCACCATGGCGCGCTTGGCTTGCTGCATGGACGACAGGATCGGGGCAGGCGCCGGTGCCGGGGCGGCCGGCGGCGCGCCGGCCGTCGCCGTCCCGCCGGCGCCGGCGGCCGGTCCGGGCGAGGCGCCCGGGTCGCTCAGGGCCGGGCTGATGCGCACCGTGCGCAAGCCCAGGCCGCGCAGCACCTGGATCTGTTCCTCGTCCTTGATCTTGAAGTGGCTGAACGCGAACGGATGCTCGAACCACTTCAAATCCAGGTGCACATACAGGCCCACCCGCAATTGGTCGATCGAAATTTCAGCTTGGTCGAGCATGATATCGCTAGTCCCCGGTGGTTTCCACACGATGGCCATCACTTTCGGTACGCAGGCAGCCGGCCACCGTCGGTGGCTAGTTGCTGATCTACATCATGCTACGGAATCGGGGTTTGTGCAGCAGAGAATCGGATCATTCTTGATCGGAAGTTGGTGTGCGGCAACACCCACGGGCGCGCTGCCCGTGGCGGTTGATGCTTTCAATTCGCAAGCGTTGCGCGCAGGTCGCACCGGCGCGTGGGGGGAGGGGATGGTCAGCTGCCGCGGTAGGTGGAATACGCCCACGGCGATACCACCAGTGGCACGTGGTAGTTCTGTTCCACGCTGGCGATGCCGAACGCCAGCGTCACCCGGTCGATGAAGCGGGGCGTGGGCAGGTCCACGCCTTGCGCCGCGAAGTAGTCGCCCGCGTCGAACACCAGCTCGTACTGGCCCACTTGCATGCCGTCGCCTTCGAGCAACGGCGCGCAACGGCCGTCGGCGTTGGTGACGTCCGTTTTCAGCAAGGTCTTGCCGGCCGGCCCGACGGCGTACAGCGCCACTTTCACGCCGGCGCCAGGCTTGCCGACCGTGATGTCGAGCACGTGCGTACTAAGCTTACCCATGGTCTCTCCTCCATATATGTTTGGGTGGTGGTGTCTATGTAGCAAATCATATACTGGGGCTGGCGGAGCAATATATGATGCGCCGTATATCCTTCATTGATCCTTCATTGCCCCTCTTTCCTTCTGACCGACGATGACAACATACGATAACTACCCGCGCGACATGATCGGCTACGGCCGCACCCCACCGCACGCCAACTGGCCGGGCAAGGCCCGGGTGGCGCTGCAGTTCGTGCTCAATTACGAGGAGGGCGGCGAGAACAACGTGCTGCATGGCGATCCGGCGTCGGAAACTTTCCTGTCGGAGATCATCGGCGCGGCCGCCTTCAGCAACCGCCACCTGAGCATGGAATCGATCTACGAGTACGGTTCGCGGGCCGGCCTGTGGCGGCTGCTGCGCATGTTCGAGGAGCGCAAGCTGCCGCTGACCATCTTCGGCGTGGCCATGGCGCTCAAGCGCAACCCGGAGGCGGTGGCCGCATTCCAGCAACTGGGCCACGAAATCGCCTGCCACGGCCTGCGCTGGATCTCGTACCAGAACATGGACGAGGCCACGGAACGCGCGCACATGCGCGAAGCCGTCGCCATCATCAAGGAGCTGACGGGAACCGCGCCGCAAGGCTGGTACACGGGCCGCGATTCGCCCAATACGCGCAAGCTGGTGGTGGAGCACGGCGGCTTCCGCTATGACGCCGATTACTACGGCGACGACCTGCCATTCTGGCAAAAAGTGGATTACACGGATGCCAGCGGCCAGCCCGCCGTGGCGCCGCAGCTGATCGTGCCCTACACGCTCGATACCAATGACATGCGGTTCGCCGCCATGCAGGGCTTCAACTCGGGCACCCAGTTCTTCGACTACCTGAAGGATGCGTTCGACGTGCTGTACGCGGAAGGCGACCCCAATGGCCTGAACCAGCCCAAGATGCTGTCCATCGGCCTGCACTGCCGGCTGGTGGGGCGCCCGGCCCGCGCCGCCGCGCTGGCGCGCTTCCTCGACTATGTGCAGAGCCACGACCACGTGTGGATCACGCGCCGCATCGACATCGCCGAGCACTGGCACGCGCACCACCCGTTTGCCGGCTGAGCGCCGCGGGCACGGCGGCCGGCTGCGCCGATTCGGGCGTATGATGGCGTAGTCTTCCGGTCCGGCCGGGAGCCAGCAGCGCGGGCGGTGTGACAGGCCACCCGCCACTTTCACGCAGATTTGACATTGGTTGCGTTTGAAAGGAGTCCGCCATGAACTACGCCGGCGCGAACGAACGCCACGCCACCGCATGGGCAGCCGTGGGGCTGCCCAGCGCCCACGAATCGGCCCGGCTGCACGTCACGGGCAAAGCCAGCTACACCGACGATATGCCGGAACTCCAGGGTACGCTGCACGCGGCACTGGGCTTGTCGGCGCGCGCCCACGCCACCATCGTCGCGCTGGACCTGGCCCCCGTGCTGGCCGCGCCCGGCGTGGTGGCGGTCTACACGGCGCGCGACTTCCCCGGCGTGAACGACTGCGGCCCGATCCTGCACGATGATCCCATCCTGGCCGACGGCGAAGTGCTGTACCTGGGCCAGCCCCTGTTCCTGGTGGTGGCCGACAGCCACGACAACGCCCGCCGCGCGGCGCGGCGCGCCGCCGTCAGCTACGCCGACCTGCCCGCCATCTTCACGCCCCAGCAGGCGCGCGACGCGCGCGCGCACGTGCTGCCGCCCATGCTGCTGCAGCGGGGCGACTGCCAGGCGGCGCTGGAGCTGGCGCTGCACAAGGTGCGTGGCCGCCTGTTCGTGGGCGGCCAGGAGCACTTCTACCTGGAAGGGCAGGTGGCCTACGCCATACCGCGCGAGGACCAGTGCCTGCAGGTGCACTGCTCCACCCAGCACCCGAGCGAGATGCAGCACGTGCTGGCCCGCGCATTGGCCTTGCCGTCGCACCAGGTGCAGGTGGAATGCCGGCGCATGGGCGGCGGTTTTGGTGGCAAGGAGTCGCAGTCGGCGCTGTGGGCGGCGCTGGCCGGGCTGGCCGCGCACCGGCTGCAACGGCCGGTCAAGCTGCGGGCCGACCGCGACGACGACATGCTCGTCACCGGCAAGCGCCACTGCTTCTACTATGAATACGAGGCCGGCTACGATGCCGATGGCCGCATCCTGGCCGCGCGCGTGGACATGACCTTGCGGGCCGGCTATTCGGCCGATCTGTCCGGCCCCGTCGCCACGCGCGCCGTGTGCCACTTCGATAACGCCTACTACCTGTCGGACGTGGAGATACGCGCCGCCTGCGGCAGGACCAACACCCAGTCCAACACCGCCTTCCGCGGCTTTGGCGGGCCGCAGGGCGCGATCGCCATCGAATACATCATCGACGATATCGCGCGCCATCTCGGCCTCGATCCGCTCGACGTGCGGCGCCGCAATTTCTACGGCCTCGCCGGCCGCAACGTCACGCCCTACGGCCAGGTCATCGTGGACAACGTGATCGCCGACCTGGTGGCCGACCTGGAGCGCGGCAGCGATTACCGCGTGCGCCGCGCCGCCAGCGCCCAGTTTAACGAACGCAGCCCGGTGCTGAAGAAGGGCATCGCGCTCACACCCGTCAAGTTCGGCATCGCCTTCAACGTCACGCATCTGAACCAGGCGGGCGCGCTGGTGCACGTGTACGCGGACGGTTCGGTGCTGGTCAACCATGGCGGCACGGAGATGGGGCAGGGCATCAACACCAAGGTGATGCAGGTGGTGGCGCATGAACTGGGACTGGACCTGGACCGGGTGCGCATCACGGCCACCGACACGGCCAAGGTGGCCAACACCTCGGCCACGGCCGCCTCCACCGGCGCGGACCTGAACGGCAAGGCGGCGCAGGCGGCGGCGCGCCGCATCCGCGAGCGGCTGGCCGTGCTGGCCTCCTGCCTGTATGGCGGTGGCGCGGCCGCCGTGCGCTTCGCCGGCAACCAGGTGCACGTGAACAGCCAGGTGCTGCCGTTCACGGAGCTGGTGCGGCAAGCCTACCTGGCGCGGGTCCAGCTGTGGTCGGACGGTTTCTACGCCACGCCCGGCCTGCATTGGGATCCCCTCACCATGCAGGGCCACCCGTTTTCCTATTTCGCCTATGGCGCGGCCGTGTCGGAAGTGGTGGTCGATATCCTCACCGGGGAATGGAAGCTGCTGCGGGCCGACCTGCTGTACGACGCGGGCCGCTCGCTCAACCCCGCCATCGATATAGGCCAGGTGGAGGGCGCCTTCATCCAGGGCATGGGCTGGCTGACGACGGAGGAATTGTGGTGGAACGGCGACGGCAAGCTGATGACGCATGCGCCGTCCACCTACAAGATCCCCGCCATCTCGGACTGCCCCGAAGCATTCCACGTGCGCCTGTACCAGAACGCCAACGTGGAGGACAGCATCCACCGCTCCAAGGCCGTCGGCGAACCGCCGTTGCTGCTGCCGTTCTCCGTGTTCTTCGCCATCCGCGACGCCATTTCCAGCGTGGGCCAGCACCGCGTGCGCCCGCCACTCGATGCGCCGGCCACCGGTGAAGCCATCCTGCGCGCCATCACGGCCGTGCGCACGGCCCATTGAACGGGAATGTCCATGCAAGCCTACCGTGCCAGCCTGCTCCACTTCCACGCCGATCCGGCCTTCAGCGACGATGCCCACCACTGGCACGAGGATGGCCTGCTGCTGGTCGAGGATGGCCGCGTGGTGGCGGCCGGCGATTACGCCACGCTGCACGCCGCGCTGGCGCCGGGCACGCCGCTGCACGACTACAGCGGCAAATTGATCACCCCCGGCTTCATTGATACCCACGTCCACTATCCGCAGACGGACATGATCGCCTCGCCGGCGCCGGGCCTGCTGCCCTGGCTGGAAACGTACACCTTCCCCACCGAGCGCCAGTTCGCGGACCCGGCGCACGCGGCCCGCACGGCCGAATTCTTCCTCGACGAGCTGCTACGCTGCGGCACCACCACGGCCATGGTGTACTGCACCGTGCACGCGGCCTCGGTGGATGCCTTGTTCGCGGCCGCGGCGCAGCGCCAGTTGCGCATGGTGGCCGGCAAGGTGCTGATGGACCGCCATTGCCCCGAATGGCTGCGCGACACGGCCGAAACGGGCGCGCGCGACAGCGAGGCGCTGATCCGGCGCTGGCACAAGAACGGCCGCGCGCTGTACGCCATCACGCCCCGTTTCGCGCCCACCTCCACGGAAGCGCAATTGCGGCTGGCCGGCGAACTGGCCACCACCTGGCCGGACACCTTCGTGCAAAGCCACGTGTCGGAAAACGCCGATGAATGCCGCTGGGTGCGCGAACTGTTCCCCGAAGCGCGCAGCTACCTCGACGTGTACGAGCGCTGCGGCCTGCTGCGCCCGCGCGCCGTGTACGGCCACTGCATCTGGCTTGACGATGCGGACCGCGCCCGCATGGCCGCCACCGGCGCGGCGGCCGCCGTCTGCCCCACCTCCAACCTGTTCCTGGGCAGCGGCCTGTTCGACTTCGCCCGTGCCGACCGCGCCGGCATGCGCGTGGCGCTGGCCACGGATGTGGGCGGCGGCACCTCGTTTTCAATGTTGCAAACAATGAATGAAGCCTATAAAGTAGCGCGCTTGACGGGCAGCTATCTGCCGGCCCTGCGCATGTTCTACCTGGCCACGCTGGGCGCAGCCCGCGCCATGGGGCTGGAGGGCACGATAGGCGCTTTCGCGCCGGGCGCGGAAGCGGATTTCATCGTGCTCGATCCGCAAGCGACGCCGCTGCTGCAGCGGCGCACCGGCCACTGCGCGAGCCTGGAGGAATTGCTGTTCGCGCTGGCGCTGCTGGGCGACGACCGCGCCGTGGCCGCCACCTACGCGGCCGGCAACCGGGTCCACGTGCGCGACGCTGCCTGATGTTCGACCTCCAACCTAAGCGAGACCACCGCATGCCAAGAAAAATCGCCAGCCTGATGTCGCCCGCCACCATCACGGCGGCGGCAGCCGTCCTTGCCGCCTGCGCCCTGCCGTACGCGGCCCACGCCGCCGGCGCCAATGCGGCCAAGTCGGCCGCCAGCAACGAAGCGGTCACCCGGCGCCATTTCGCCGCGCTGGTGGCCGGCGGCGAGCCCAGACTGGCCGAGCTGACCATGTTCTTCACCATGATGCCCAAGGGCGGCGACCTGCACCACCACTATTCGGGCGCCCTGTACGCCGAGCAGTACCTGGAGTGGGTCGACCAGCAGCATTACTGCGTCAACCGCGCCACGTACCGGATCGAGACGAACCAGGCCACCATCGCCGCCGAGCAGGCCAGGCCGGCCGCCGAGCGCGCGTGCGTGACGGGCCAGCAGGTGATGGGCGATAACACGCTGCTGGCGCAAGTGCTGCAGCACTGGTCGGACAAGGACTTCTACAATCACAGCGGCAACCAGTCGCCGCCGGACCGCCAGTTCTTCGACACTTTCGGCTATTTCGGTCCGGTGTCCTCGACCAATGCGCATGACGGTTTGCTGCGCCTCAAGCAGCGCGCCATCCAGGAAAACCTGAGCTACATCGAGACCATCTTCGAGCTGGCGCCGTTCACCCACAACGACGACTTCGACCGCGAGGCGCTGGCCCACGGCGTGACCGATGCGGCGCTGGAAGCCTACAGCGCGCAACTGGAACACGAGCAGGGCTATCAGCAGTGGATTGCGTCCTACCTGGACAATCTCAAAACGGGCAGCGCCGGCATCGACGATGACCGGTTCACCATGCGCTACCAACCCTTCGTGCTGCGCTTCCTGTCGCCGTCGCAGGTGTTCGCGTCCATGGTGTCCAGCTTCAAGCTGGCGGCCATGAGCCCGCAGATCGTGGGCGTCAATATCGTCGGCCAGGAGAGCGTGAACGTCTCCATGCGCGACTACGCGATGCACATGCAAATGTTCAAGTTCCTGAAAGCGAAGTACCCGAACGTCAAGCTGGCGCTGCATGCGGGCGAGCTGGCGCTGGGCATGGTGCCGCCGGAAGGGCTGACCTTCCACATCAAGGACGCGGTGGAGGTGGCCGGCGCCAGCCGCATCGGCCATGGCATGGATATCGCCCACGAGACCAATCCGCTGGCGATCATGAAAACCATGCATGACAAGGACATCGCCGTCGAAGTGAATTTGAGCAGCAACGACTTCATCCTCGGCATCAAGGGCGCGGCCCATCCGGTGACCTTGTACCGCAAGTATGGCGTGCCGTTCGTGCTGGCCACGGATGACGCGGGCGTGTCGCGCAACAACCTGTCGGGTGAATACGTGTTGTACGCGGCCCGCTACCGGCCCGACTACGCGGAAGTGAAGAAGCTGTCCTACGACAGCCTGCGCTATGCCTTCCTGGCGCCGGCCGACAAGCAGCGCCTGCTCAAGGCGCTGGACGGCAGGTTCGCCCGCTTCGAAGCGGCCATCGCGGCCGCCGAGCCGAAGCGCAAGTAAGCGCAACAGCGGAGCAGGGGGCAGGTACCGGGGTCACGATAGCGGAACAGGGGGTCAGGTACCGGGGTCACGATAGCGGGGAACCGGGGTCAGGTACCGGGGGCCGGCACCTCAGTACCTGCCCCCGGCGCGGCCCCGGTACCTGACCCCGGTAGGCCACCGGCGCGGCCCCGGTACCTGACCCCGGTATTCCCCCGGCGCGGCCACGGTACCTGACCCCGGTGTGCCACCGGCGCGGCCCCGGTACCTGACCCCGGTGTGGGAGCGAGCTCGCGTTGCCTTCCCACGACAGTCTTTTGGTGGAAACCCTCTAGTTTCGCACCATTCCAAAGATGAATTATTTTCATGCCAGTGTGGCCTGAACTATAATCCCGGCCGGCAGCCCCGGCCTTGCCTTTGCATCAAGTCCGTCATGCGGTTTGCGGCTTCATTTATTTGTTTCCCGTCTTAATCACTAAGTTAAATCGTATTTGTCAACCATTTTGCCATCATGCATAGTGGGACAAAATGATCCAA
>DATFBD010000066.1:0-46130 GCA_035254005.1 Burkholderiaceae bacterium
CGGACAGGCGAACGTGCCGGGCGTGGCGGGTACGTGGAAGGATCTGACCGACTCGGTGAATTCGATGGCGGGCAACCTGACATCGCAGGTGCGCAACATCGCGGACGTGACGACTGCGGTGGCGAATGGCGACTTGTCGAAAAAGATCACGGTGGACGTGCGCGGCGAAATTCTGCAGCTGAAGGACACGATCAACACCATGGTGGACCAGTTGCGGTCCTTCGCATCGGAAGTGACGCGCGTGGCGCGCGAAGTGGGTACGGAAGGCAAGCTGGGCGGACAGGCCTATGTTCCCGGCGTGGGCGGCACCTGGAAGGACTTAACGGACAACGTGAACTTCATGGCATCGAACCTGACGGGCCAGGTGCGTAACATCGCGGAAGTGACGACGGCAGTGGCGCGCGGCGATCTGTCGAAGAAGATTACCGTGGACGTGAAGGGCGAGATTCTCGAGCTGAAAAATACCATCAACGTGATGGTGGACCAACTTTCGTCGTTCGCGTCGGAAGTGACGCGCGTGGCGCGCGAAGTGGGTACCGAAGGCAAGCTGGGCGGGCAGGCGCAGGTGAAGGGCGTGGCGGGCACGTGGAAGGACCTGACCGACTCGGTGAACTCGATGGCAGGCAACCTGACCTCACAGGTGCGTAATATCGCGGACGTGACGACCGCCGTGGCAACCGGCGACTTGTCGAAGAAAATCACGGTCGACGTGAAGGGCGAAATTCTCGAGTTGAAAAACACCATCAATACCATGGTGGACCAGCTTTCTTCCTTCGCGTCGGAAGTGACGCGCGTGGCACGCGAAGTGGGTACCGAGGGCAAGCTGGGCGGCCAGGCGCAGGTGAAGGGTGTGGGCGGTACATGGAAGGACTTGACAGACAACGTGAATTTCATGGCCTCGAACCTGACAGGCCAGGTGCGTAACATCGCGGAAGTGACAACGGCGGTGGCGCGCGGCGATTTGTCGAAAAAGATCACCGTGGACGTGAAGGGCGAAATTCTCGAGCTGAAAGACACCATCAACGTGATGGTGGACCAGCTTTCTTCCTTCGCTTCGGAAGTGACGCGCGTGGCGCGCGAAGTGGGCACCGAGGGCAAGCTGGGCGGACAGGCGAACGTGCCGGGCGTGGCAGGCACCTGGAAGGATCTGACCGACTCGGTAAACTCGATGGCGGGCAACCTGACATCGCAGGTACGTAACATCGCGGACGTGACGACCGCAGTGGCGAACGGCGACTTGTCGAAAAAGATTACCGCCGACGCAAAGGGTGAAATTCTCGAACTGAAAAACACCATCAACGTGATGGTGGACCAGCTGAACTCCTTTGCATCTGAAGTGACGCGTGTGGCGCGCGAAGTGGGTACCGAGGGCAAGCTGGGCGGACAGGCGAACGTGCCGGGCGTGGCCGGCACCTGGAAGGATCTGACCGACTCGGTGAACTCGATGGCGGGCAACCTGACATCGCAAGTGCGTAACATCGCGGACGTGACAACCGCGGTGGCGAATGGCGACTTGTCGAAGAAGATCACCGTGGACGTGCGCGGCGAAATCTTTGAGCTGAAAAACACCATCAACGTGATGGTGGACCAGTTGAACTCCTTTGCTTCGGAAGTGACGCGCGTTGCGCGCGAAGTGGGCACCGAGGGCAAGCTGGGCGGACAGGCGCAGGTGAAGGGTGTGGGCGGCACGTGGAAGGATCTGACAGACAACGTGAACTTCATGGCCTCGAACCTGACAGGCCAGGTGCGTAACATCGCGGAAGTGACGACGGCGGTGGCGCGCGGCGATCTGTCGAAGAAGATCACCGTGGACGTGAAGGGGGAAATTCTCGAGCTGAAAAATACCATCAACGTGATGGTGGACCAGTTGTCGTCGTTCGCGTCGGAAGTGACACGCGTGGCGCGCGAAGTGGGCACCGAGGGCAAGCTGGGTGGACAGGCGAACGTGCCGGGTGTGGCCGGCACCTGGAAGGACCTGACCGACTCGGTGAACTCGATGGCGGGCAACCTGACATCGCAGGTACGCAACATCGCGGATGTGACGACGGCGGTAGCGAATGGCGACTTGTCGAAGAAGATCACGGTGGACGTGCGCGGCGAGATTCTGCAGTTGAAGGACACGATCAACACCATGGTGGATCAGTTGCGATCATTCGCGTCGGAAGTGACGCGCGTGGCGCGCGAAGTGGGCACCGAAGGCCGTCTCGGCGGCCAGGCGAATGTGCCTGGCGCGTCGGGTACGTGGAAAGACCTGACAGATAACGTGAACTTCATGGCCTCGAACCTGACGGGTCAGGTGCGTAACATCGCGGAAGTGACCACAGCGGTGGCGCGCGGTGATTTGTCGAAAAAGATCACCGTGGACGTGAAGGGCGAAATTCTCGAGCTGAAAGACACCATCAACGTGATGGTGGACCAGCTCTCGTCGTTCGCGTCGGAAGTGACACGCGTGGCGCGCGAAGTGGGCACCGAGGGCAAGCTGGGCGGACAGGCGCAGGTGGAGGGTGCAGCCGGCACCTGGAAGGACCTGACCGACAACGTGAACTTCATGGCGGCGAACCTGACCGCGCAGGTGCGCGGTATCGCCGGCGTGGTGACGGCGGTGGCGAACGGCGATCTGAAGAAGAAACTGACCGTGGCGGCCCGCGGCGAGATTGCGGCACTGGCCAACACCATCAATGAAATGACCGACACGCTGGCCGTGTTCGCCGACCAGGCGACCACGGTGGCGCGCGAAGTGGGCGTGGAAGGCAAACTCGGCGGCCAGGCATCGGTGCCGGGCGCCGCCGGTACCTGGAAGGACCTCACCGAAAACCTGAACCGGATGGCGGCGACTCTCACCACGCAGGTGCGTGCCATCGCGGAAGTGGCGACGGCGGTGACACGCGGTGACTTGTCGCGTTCCATCCAGGTGGAGGCGCGCGGCGAAGTGGCGGACCTGAAGGACAACATCAATGAGATGATCCGCAACCTGAAGGAAACCACGCAGAAGAACGCGCAGCAGGACTGGTTGAAGACCAACCTGGCGCGCTTTACCCGTCTGCTGCAGGGGCAGCGCGACCTGACGGCGGTGACGACGCTGATTCTTTCCGAGCTCGCGCCCTTGGTCTCCGCGCATCATGGCGTGTTCTACATGATGGACTCGCAGGACCACGATGAGCGCTTGCGCATGATCGCCAGCTACGGCTACCGTTCCAGCCGCAGGTTGCCGACTTCCTTCCGGCGGGGCGAGGGACTGGTGGGACAGTGTGCGCTGGAAAAGCAGCGTATCTGGCTGACCAACGTTCCGCGCGACTACATCCAGGTATCGTCCGGCCTTGGCGCCGCGCCGCCGAACAATATCGTGGTGCTGCCCATCCTGTTCGAACAGCAGGTGAAAGCGGTCATTGAAATCGCATCGCTCGACCGCTTTACCGAAACGCATTTGTCTTTCCTCGATCAGTTGATGGAAACCATCGGCGTCGTGCTGAACACGATCGAAGCCAACAGTCGCACTGAAAGCCTGCTGATGCAGTCCCAGTCGCTGGCGCAGGAGCTGCAACAGACCAACCTGGAGCTGGCGGAAAAAGCGCGCTTGCTGTCCGAGCAGAACATCGAGGTGGAACGCAAGAACCGCGAAGTGGAACAGGCCAAGCTGGCGCTGGAGGAAAAGGCCACCCAGCTGGCGCTGTCGTCCAAGTACAAGTCCGAGTTCCTGGCCAATATGTCGCACGAATTGCGCACCCCGCTCAATTCGCTGCTGATCCTGGCCCAGCAACTGGGCGACAACCCGGAAGGCAACCTGTCGGGCAAGCAGGTCGAATTCGCCAAGACCATCCACGGCTCCGGTTCCGACCTGCTCACGCTGATCAACGACATCCTGGACCTGTCCAAGATCGAATCGGGCACGGTCACGCTGGACGTGTCCGAATACCGCTTCCAGAACCTGCGCAACTACGTGGACCGCACCTTCCGCCACATGGCCGAGGCCAAGCACCTGTCGTTCAGCGTGGAGCTGGACGAGGCCCTGCCAACGGCCATGATGACGGACACCACGCGGCTGCAGCAGGTGCTGAAGAACCTGTTGTCGAACGCCTTCAAGTTCACCAACCACGGCCAGGTATCGCTCACCATCAGCCTGGTCACCACCGGCTTCACCAGCGACCACCCCACCCTCTTGCACGCGGACGCGGTGCTGGCCTTCGCCGTCAGCGACACCGGCGTGGGTATCGCGGCCGACAAGCTGCAACTGATTTTCGAGGCATTCCAGCAGGCCGACGGTTCCACCGCCCGCAAGTACGGCGGCACGGGCCTGGGCCTGTCGATCTCGCGCGAGCTGGCCCGCCTGCTCGGTGGCGAGATCCGGGTCGAAAGCGTGGTGGGCGCCGGCTCCACCTTCACCCTGTTCCTGCCCTACAACCGGGCCGGCTTCGTCAGCTACGACCTGGGGCGCCAGCCACAGGCACGCCTGCCCTCCCCGCCGCCGCAGGTCATCGTCGCCTCCCAGGCCCAGGTCGTGTATGACGAGACGGGACCGGCCGGCGCCGGCCGCGACGCCGGCCGGCCGGAGGAGCACGACCTGGCCGACTACAACGCCACCGGCGACGACCGCAACCTGATTGCGGCCGGCGACCCGTCCGTGCTGATCGTGGAGGACGATGAGCGCTTCGCCAAGATCGTGCTCGACTTCGCGCGCGAAAAGAATTTCAAGGCCATCGTCACCCACCAGGGCGACTCGGCCCTGAGCCTGGCGCGCGACTACCTGCCCTCGGCCATCCTGCTCGACATCGACCTGCCCGACATCGACGGCTTCACGGTGCTGGACCGCCTCAAGCGCGACCCCGGCACGCGCCACATCCCCGTGCATGTGATGTCCAGCCTGCGCGAGCGCGAGCGCGCCCTGCGCCAGGGCGCCATCTCCTACATGAACAAGCCGGTCGGCAAGGAGGCCTTGCAGGAGGAATTCGGCCGCATCCAGAAATTCCTGTTGGGCGGCAAGCGCAGCCTGCTGGTGGTGGACGACGAGCAGCAGCAGCGCGACGCCATCGTGGCCCTGATCGGCGACAGCGATCTGCGCATCGTCGCCGTCGAGACGGGCCAGGCCGCGCTGGACGCGCTGCGCGAGTCGCACTTCGACTGCATGGTGCTGGACCTGACGCTGCCCGACATCAGCGGCTTCGACCTGCTCGACCGCATCGGCAAGGACCCCGAGCTGCGCGACCTGCCGATCGTGATCAACACGGCCAAGGACCTCAACCGCAAGGAAGTGGCCAAGCTCAAACGCTATGCCAAGACCATCGTCGTCAAGGATGCCCGCTCGCCCGAACGGCTGCTGGACGAGACGGCGCTGTTCCTGCACCGCTCGCAGGCCAGCCTGCCCGAGGCGCAGCGCCGCATGCTGGAGGAAATCCACGCCGCCGAAGGCGGCCTGGCCGGACGCAAGGTGCTGATCGTGGACGACGACCTGCGCAACATCTTCGCCCTGTCCTCGCTGCTGGAGCGCCAGCAGATGCAGGTGTCGTTCGCCGAGAACGGGCGCGACGGCATCGAGGTGCTGGAAAGAGACCCCACCATCGAGATCGTCCTGATGGACATCATGATGCCGGAGATGGACGGCTACGACACCATGCGCGCCATCCGGCGCATCCCCAAGTTCAAATCGCTGCCCATCATCACGCTCACGGCCAAGGCCATGAAGGGCGACCGCGACAAATGCATCGCCGCCGGTGCCTCGGACTACATCACCAAGCCGGTGGACGTGGCGCAGTTGCTGTCGCTGATGCGGGTCTGGCTGCACTGATGGCGGCCGTGATGGAAACTCCTGTGCCGCGCCAGCCCAGCGCACCGGCCGTGGAGGAACTGGAACTGGGATTGCTGCTCGAAGCGCTGGTGCAAGGCTATGGCTACGATTTTCGCGGCCATGAACGGGCCGCGCTGCGGAACAAGCTGGGCGCCGTGATGGCGCGACTGGGCACGCGCACCCTCTCGTCGCTGCAGGACCGGGTGCTGCACGACCCGGGCGCCCTGCCCGTCGTGCTGCGGGCGCTGCATGTGCCGCCGGCGGTCCTGTTCGACGACGCGCAGGAAGTGGCGCAACTGCGCGCCGTACTGGGCACCTGCCTGCACGGGGCGGCGCTGCCCAAGGTGTGGCTGGCCGACTGCGCCGGCGCCATGCAGGCCTGGACGCTGGCCATCCTGCTGCATGAACAGCAGCTCGACAGCGGCACGGAGATCTTCGCCACCGTCCCCAGCGACGAACAACTGGCCGATGCGCAGCACGCCAGCGTCGCGCTGGCCGACCTGCCGGCCCTGCAGGACAACTATGCGCGCTGCGGCGGCCAGGGTGCGCTGCTCGACCACTTCGCCGTCCAGGGCGAACATGCCGTGCTGCTGCCCCGGCTGCGCAGCCGCATCACGTGGGCCCAGTACAACCTGGTGACGGACGCCTCCTGCAACGAGTTCCAGCTGATCGTGTGCCGCCGCGCCCTGCCCGACTTCGGCCCCATGCTGCGCCGGCGCGTGCTGCGCCTGTTCCACGACAGCCTGGCGCCGTTCGGCGTGCTGGGCCTGGACCGGCCATTCGACGCGGACGATCCGCTGGCCGCCAGCTACCGGCCGCTGATGCCGCCGCTGCCGTGGTATCGGCGCACGGCGTGATGGGCCTGCACCCTCGGCCTTGCGGCCCAACCTGGCGGCGCGGGCCACCGCCGCACGACGACTTTAGAAGATGGCCGCGCTGGGCCGCTCCGCGATGCGGTCGCGCCACGCCTGCAAGTGTTCCATGCCTTCCGCGCCGGGACGGAACTTCATCAGGCCGCGCGCGAACTCCAGCGCGCAAAAGGCCGTGATGTCGGCGATGGTGAAGCGGGCGCCGGCCACATAGGGCTGTCCGGCCAGCGTCTGGTCCAGCCAGCGCGCCACGTCGCGCATCTTCGCTCCTTCGGACGCGCCGAACTCCGGGAACTGCGGCTGCTCCAGCTTGGCCAGGCCGGGATGGGTGTGGCGGATGCAGTTGGCGATACCGGCGAACAGGCGCAGCTCCACGCGCCGGTCGGCCATCTCGATGAAGGCCCGTTCCTCGTAGCCTTCGCCCATCAGGTTCGGC
Source organism: Burkholderiaceae bacterium (assembly GCA_035254005.1). Lineage (GTDB taxonomy): Bacteria > Pseudomonadota > Gammaproteobacteria > Burkholderiales > Burkholderiaceae_D > Rugamonas. Next base: position 7,085 of record DATFBD010000066.1, read on the forward strand.
TCCGGCGCGTAGCCTTCCAGCCAGGTGCAGATGGCGCGCGTTTCGCACAGCATGCGGCCGTCGTCCAGCTCCAGCGCCGGCACCTGCGCCAGCGGATTCCTGGCCAGGAAGGCGGCGCTCTTATGTTCGGCCGTGGACAGGTCGATCATCACTTCCGCTATGCCCTCGATGCCCTTCTCGGCGATGAACATGGCGACGCGGCGCGGATTGGGCGCGCGGAATGCGGTGTACAACTTCATCTTCAAACTCCTTGTTGGCGGGATTGTCCGGTTTCCAGCATTTTTCTTGCCTCGGCGGCGAACTGCTCTGCTTTCTCCTCGCTGGCCGTGCGGTCCATCTGCGACGGCGGCAGCAGGATGCCACGCTTGACGGCCGGGCGCGCGGCCACGGCCGCCAGCCAGCGCGTCAGGTGCGGCAAGTCGTCGGTGGGCACGCCGGACCAGTTATGCGTGCGCACCCAGGCCCAGTTGGCGATGTCGGCGATCGAATACTCGCCGGCCAGGTATTCATGGTCTTTCAAATGGCCATCGAGCACGCGGAACAGGCGCTTGCTCTCACCCTGGTAGCGGTCGATGGCGGCCTGTATCTTCTCGGGGAAGTAGCGGAAGAACACATTGGCCTGGCCCATCATGGGGCCGATGCCGCCCATCTGGAACATCAGCCACTGCATCACCAGCGAGCGGCCCTTGGGGTCGGACGGCATCAGGCGGCCCGTCTTCTCGGCCAGGTAGACCAGGATGGCGCCCGATTCGAACACGGCGAAATTGTCGGCCGCGCGGTCCACGATGGCGGGAATGCGGCCATTCGGATTGATGGCCAGGAACCAGGGCTCCTTCTGTTCGTGCTTCGACAGCTCCAGCGCATGCAGCGTGTAAGGCAGTTCCAGTTCTTCCAGCGCGATGGAAATCTTGTGGCCGTTCGGCGTGGCGGCCGTGTACATGTCGATCATGGCGGCGTCTTTCCTCATCATTGAGCAGTCAGGATCATAGCGCCATTTGGTGGCGGGCGCTCGCGGGCGCATGTGCGCGCCAGTGCGCGCCTGTGGTCGCATTGACAAGCCTGCGCTTTGTCCGTAGATTGCCGCTACACTCATCCCCATTTCCCGACTCCACAAGATAAAGGGCACAGCATGCAGCGCAGCTTGATTTCACTGGCGATCCTCACCCTGATCGCCACGCACCCGTTTTCCGCCACGGCGGCCGAGGCCAAGCAGGCCAATGCCGGCGCCAAGGTTGACGCCAAAGCGACCCAGGTCACCACCCAGCTGCCGCGCCATGCCAGCCCTACCCATTACGCCCTGTCGATCGCGCCGGATGCGGAGCACAGCACCTTCAGCGCCAGCGTCACCATCGCGCTCGACCTCCGGGAGCCCAGCACCAGCCTCACGCTCAACGCGGCCGACCTGGAATTCGCCAGCGCCGCCATCAGCGCCGGACCGGGCCAGGCGCCGCTGGCCGCCAGCGCCATCACCACCAACGCGGACCAGCAAACCGTCACGCTCAGCTTCGCGCGCGAACTGGCGCCGGGCAGCTACCAGCTGCAACTGGATTATCACGGCAAGATCAGTACCCAGCCGGCCGGCCTGTTCCAGCTCGATTACCAGAACGGTGGCGCGAAAAAACGCGCCCTGTACACCCAGTTCGAGAACTCGGACGCGCGCCGCGTGCTGCCCTGCTGGGATGAGCCGAACTACAAGGCCACGTTCGCGCTGGAGCTGACGGCGCCGGCCGGCCAGAGCGCGATCTCCAACATGCCACTGGCCTCATCGAGGATCCTGCCCGATGGCCGCCAGCTGCTGCGTTTCGCCACCACGCCGCGCATGTCGACCTATCTGCTGTTCTTCAGCCTGGGCGAATTCGACCGCGCCACCACGCGCGAAGGCGCCACGGAACTGGGCGTCGTCACGCAGAAAGGCAAGGTGGAACAGGCGCGCTTCGTGCTCGATGCCAGCGCCGCCGTGCTGCGTGAATACAACGACTACTTCGGCCTGCCCTATCCGCTGCCTAAGCTCGACAACGTCGCCGCGCCGGGCCGCAGCCCGTTCTTCGGCGCCATGGAGAACTGGGGCGCCATCTTCTCGTTCGAGAACGCCATGCTGCTCGACCCGGCCATCTCGACCCAGGCCGACAAGGAGGAAGTGTTCATGGTGGCGGCGCACGAGATCGCCCACCAATGGTTCGGCGACCTGGTGACCATGCGCTGGTGGGACGACCTGTGGCTCAACGAAGGCTTCGCCAGCTGGATGGAGAGCCGCACCACGGCGCGCCTGCATCCTGAATGGCAGACCAGTTTCAACGCCGTGGACGCGCGCGAACACGCGATGGCGCAGGATGCGCTGTCCACCACCCACCCCATCGTGACCCATATCGAAACGGTGGAACAGGCCAACCAGGCGTTCGACGGCATCACCTACCAAAAGGGCGAGTCCGTGATCCGGATGCTGGAAAACTACGTGGGCGAGGACGCCTGGCGTGCCGGCGTGCGCGACTACATGCGCCGCCACGCGCACGGCAATACGGTGTCCGACGATTTGTGGCGCGCGATCGAAACGGCGGCCCACAAGCCGGTGCGCGCCATCGCCCACGATTTCACGCTGCAGCCAGGCGTGCCGCTGATCCGCGTGCAGGACGCCGTGTGCCGCAACGGCAGCACCACCCTCACCCTGGCCCAGGGTGAATTCAGCAAGGACCATCCGGACAAGGCGCCGCTGGCGTGGCAAGTGCCCGTGATCGCCCAGACCGTGGGCCACGCCAGCGCGCGCGCCGTTGTCAGCGGCCAGCGCGCCAGCATGACGGTGCCCGGCTGCGGCACCGTGCTGGTGAACGCGGGCCAGGCCGGCTACTACCGCACGCTGTACGCGCCCAAGGCCTTCGACGCGCTGGCCGGCCAGTTCGCCAGCCTGGCGCCTATCGACCAACTGGGCCTGCTGGCCGACAGCTGGTCGCTGGGCATGGCCGGCCTGCAGCCGGCCTCCAGCTTCCTCGACCTGGCCAGCCGCGCGCCGCTGGACGCGGCGCCACCGGTGTGGAGCGAGATCGCCGGCGTCTACACCAACATCGACCAGCAATACCAGGCCACGCCGCAGCGGCGCGCCGTGTTTGGCCAGTACGCGCGCGCGCACCTGTCGCCTGTGCTGGCACGTATCGGCTGGGAAGCGGCGCCGGGCGAAACCACCTCGGTGGCCAAGCTGCGCACGGAGCTGATCGACGCCCTGAGCGCCTTGGGCGACGCCGCCACCATCGCCGAAGCGCGCCGCCGCTTCGACGCCGGCACGCCGCAAGCGATGCCGACCGCCATCAAGCGCACCATCCTGGGCGTGGTGGCGCGCCACGCGGACGCCGCCACCTGGGAGCGCTTGCACCAGATGGCCAAGGCGGAAACCTCGGCGCTGCTGCGCACCGACCTGTACCTGCTGCTGGGCGCCTCGGAAGACGCCGCGCTGGGCCAGCGCGCGCTGGACCTGGCGCTGAGCGGCGAGCCGGGCGCCACCGACAGTGCCGGCATGATCTCGCGCGTGGCCGTGCGCCATCCGGAACTGGCGTTCGACTATGCCGCATCCCACCGCGAACAAGTGGAAGGCAAGATCGACGTCGCCTCGCGCAGCCGCTACTTCCCGCACCTGGCCAGCATGTCGGCCGATCCGGCCATGATGGACAAGCTGACCGCGTTCGCCCAGGCCCACCTGCCGGCCGGCGCCCAGGGCGACACCACGGCCACCGTGGCCGCCATCGCTTACCGCATCAAGGTACGCCAGCAACGCCTGCCGCAAATCGACGCGTGGCTGGCACGCAAGGCACCGTAGGAAGAAATCGCCGCCACTGGCCCGTGTCGCGCCACCGCGCGCACGGCACGGGCCTGCTGGGATGGTCCTGAAAAAAAAGAGGCCGGCAGCATCGTTGGATGGGCCGGCCTGAAACGCTGATTAAAGCGTAGGGATTTTCGGATCCGGCGGCCTTGGCGCCGCCTGGAGAAATCTGTGCCGGAGACAAGAGTCCGGCAGCTCTGCGCCTGGCTGATACCGTGCGCTACAGGTGTTACTGTGCCACCAATCGGAAAGCGCAGGCTTAGGACTTCATTAAGGCAGTTGAATATTCGTCCGGCGAGGGACGCGATGGAGGCGACGCGCCGGACGCGTGCGGGAGGAAAATGTTGGTGCCGGTGTTCGAGGCCACCGGCTAACCTGCTGAGTCGTGCTCTGTGAAATCCCGTGCCGGCTCGGACACGGCGACCAGCTCAAGCACGCTGGGGCCAGCGGAAGGCATCATAAAGCACCATTGTGACGGCGGAATGACGGGCGGATATCCAATTGATGACATTCACAACAACATTGCAGCGTTTTCGTCCGGCGCGGCTGGCCGCCCCGCTGCTGGCCTGCCTGCTGACCGCCTGCGCCCCGGCCGGCCTGCAAAGAGAGCCCCCTGCCAGTGCAACGCCGCCCGTGGCCGCGCCGCAAGCGGACTGGCGCGCGCCCTATCGGCAATGGCAGGCGGCCGGCCAGCCCGTGCTGCGCATCGACGCGCAACACTCGCTGATCACGGTGCTGGTGCGGCGCGCCGGTCCGCTGGCCCGCTTCGGCCATGACCACGTGGTGGCCATCCGCCAGCTCGATGGCTACGTGGCCCCGGCCCACAACCGCGCCGACTTCCAGTTCCGGCTCGACCAGATGACGGTCGATGAGGCCGACTTGCGCACACAAGCGGGCCTGACGCCGCAGCCGACGGCCGACGCCATCGCCGGCACCCGCCACAACATGCTGGCCCGCGTGCTGGACGCCGACCATTTCCCACTGGTGCATATACATGCCGAACGCGGCGACAACACCCCGCTGCAAGCGGAGATCACCTTGCATGGCGTCACGCGCGCACTGCCGGTGGCAGCGCAGCGCGAAACGGACGCCGATGGCCTGCGCGTGCGGGGCAACGTCAAGCTCAGGCAGACCGATTTCGGCCTGGTCCCGTTTTCCATCATGGGTGGCGCCATGGCCGTGCAGGACGAACTGGAACTGCACTTCGACCTGCGCGCCCGCTGAGCGGGTGGCGTCCGCAATCAAAAAAAAGCCCGCTCCCCTGGTTGGCAGGGGGCGGGCGAAAGTTTTCAAATCGGGAGAGACTTGAAAGAGCAAGGCCATTGTGGCAGTGCAGCATGACGGCTTGATGACATCATGTCGTTTTTACCACAACTCTCCCATGCGCTCAGCGCGCCACGATCAGGCGTAGCCCCAGGCCGACGAAGATGGTGCCGGCCACCCGGTCCAGCCACAGCCCGGCGCGCGGCCGGCGATTGAGCCAGGCACCGACCGCGCCCGAGAAGTACCCGAGCAGGCCGAACAGCAGGCAGGCCTGGGCCGTGAAGACCAGCCCCAGTTGCGCCGTTTGCCAGCTGGCACCGCCCCGCTCGGCCACCACGAATTGCGGCAGGAAGGACAGGAAGAACAGCACCACCTTGGGATTGATGCTGTTGGCGAACAAGCCTTTGGCGAACAGCTTGCCCAGCGATTCATCGGGCAAGGCGCTGCCGTCGACCCCGGCGGCGCCGCGGCTGCGCAAGGCACCGATGCCCAGCCACACGAGGTACAGGCCACCGGCCAGCTTGAGCCCGCCAAACGCCAGCGGCGATGCCTTGATCAGCGCGCTCACGCCCAGCGCGGCCAGCACCGTATGGCTCAAACAGCCCAATGCGCAGCCGAGGCCGAAGGCCATGCCCTGGCGGCGCCCGCGCGACATGCCCACCCCGAGCACCATCAGGTTGTCCGGCCCCGGCGACACGGTGATCAGCAGCGCGGCCGCGAGAAAGGCAAAGAATTGTTCTGGAGCTATCAACACGCGCACCTCGAGGAAAAGACGAAAAGACGAAAAGACGAAAAGACGAAAAGCGCCATGATACCTTCCGGCCGTCAATTCCGATTCAAAAAACCGCACACCGCAACCAGCCAGCGCTGGTCGAACCGACAATGGCTCGTTTAGAATGGGACATCGTATGCTTGCCAAACTACAAACACCACGCCGCCGCCCCAGGCGCGCGCAAGGATAGCCATGAGCGACACCCCGTTGATTGTTCCCATGCTCAAGCAGCTGGCCAAGCCCGATGGGACGGCCACCCTGGCCGACCTGGCGCCGGCCGACACGCCCGTCGTGCGCCCGCTGGCGGCCGACGTGGTGGTCATGTACGCGATCGATCGCCCCAACCGCCTTGAATACATCACCAACAAGACCTTCGACGCCATGGGCATGGACCTGGAGGCGCTGCACCAGCTTGCCGTGCGCAACCTGCCGCGTTGCCTGGACCGTATCCAGCTGCACGATTGCGGCGACGGCGTGATCGGCATCTCGGCCGGCGGCACCTTCGAGGCCACCTTGCTGTTGCTGGACGACCTGTGGCCGCGCCTGGCGCCCCACCTGCCCGGCCAGCCGCTGGCGGCCATTCCGTCGCGCGACCTGATTTTCACCATCGGATCGGCGCAACCGCGCGCGTTCGAGCTGATCGCGGCGCGCGCCCGTACCCCGCTGGCCGACCGCCACCACGAACTGTCCAGATCCGTCTTCATCCGCCAGGACCAGGGCTGGAGCGCATATAACAACTGAGACAACTGAGCCAACTGAGAGGATGCACAGATGGGCCGCGAAAATCGCGCCTGGGTGCGTATGCCTTCGGGCAAGCGCCTTGATTTGCTGGACCCCACGCCCCTGGACTGGGACGATACCGACCTGGCGCTGGGCCTGGCCCGCACCTATCGCTGGGGCGGCCATTCACGCTGGGATTTGCCGCTGTCGGTGGCCCAGCACTCGATCACGGTGATGCTGTTGCGGCGGGCCATGTCGCCCACGCCGCTGCCGCCGGAGGTGGAACTGCGCGAACTGATCCACGACGGCGACGAAGGCTTGATCGGCTTCGACTGCCTGAGTCCGCTCAAGCCCTTCCTCGGCGAGCGCTTCCAGCACCTGAGCCAGCGGTTGCAGGACGCCGTGTTCCAGCGCTATGGCCTGCAACGGTGGTCGGCCCAGGAATTCATCGCCCACAAGCGGGCCGACCGGGTGGCCGCCGCCAGCGAGGCCGTGCATGTGGTGGGCTGGTCGGAGGAGGAAGTGCGGCGCACACTCAGGATCAATGAGCGGCCCTTGCTGGATGATCCCCTGCTGGCCCAATATGGCGGCGTGGCATGGGAACCGTGGCCCCCGCTGCTGGCGCAGCAGCGTTTCCTGGAAGAACTGCAACGCTTGCTCGCCGCTTGCCGGTGACGGGAATACCACACGACGCACCTGTTTTCTCAGCTTTGGCGGCTAAGCGGGTGTTTACCAAGCGTTTTTCGCAGATATCCACATCAACTGTGGATAACGTTGTGGGTAACCGCCACTTGACAGCCCGCAAGGCCTGTATTGGCGCGGGTTTCAACAAAATGCCCATTCCGCAGGCAGAAAAAATATCACATAAAATCAAAGACTTATGCATTGTTAAATCGGGACTCGCGGGCAGTTTTCAAGCCCGCTAAAATATTTTTAATTCCGGCTGGAAAACTTTCGTGCCGCCCGCCGGGAATCCTTTGACAAAACGCCGGGGCAGGAATAGTGTCACTCTTAGTGTCACGCTGACTGCCGCATGGCACAGGCGTTGCAGTACACTACGCGCCCTTCCTAGACTTGCCGTGAGAAATTGCATGGACGTGAATAACGACGACTCGACGAACTGGATGATCGAGGACGAGGTGGCGCCGGCCAAGCCCGCCGCCGCCCAGGCGCCCGCGCCGTGGCGCGTGCTGATCGTGGACGACGACGTCGATGTGCATGTGGTCACCAAGTTCTCGCTCAGCAATGCCTGCTTCATGGGCCGCCGGATCAGCTTCCTGCACGCCTACAGCGGCGAGGAAGCCCTGAGCACCTTGCGCGCCAACCCGGACGTGGCGCTGGTGCTGCTCGACGTCATCATGGAAACGAGCGACGCCGGTTTGCGCGTGGCGCGCCAGATCCGCGATGCGCTGGGCAACCACCTGGTGCGCATCGTGCTGCGCACGGGCCAGCCGGGCCAGGCGCTGGAACACAGCATCATCCTCGATTACGACATCAACGACTTCTGGTGCAAGACCGACCTGACCACGCGCAAACTGTTTACCACCGTGATCTCGTCGCTGCGCGCCTACGCGGGCCTGGAAGCGGCCGAACAGCGCAACCGCGCGCTGCAGTCGGAACTGAGCCAGGCGCGCCGCCTGCTGGCGGCAGTGGACCAGCACGCGCTGATGATGACCGTCAACGCGGCCGGCAAGATCGCCGACGTCAACGACAAGCTGTGCGCCGCGCTGCATTTCGCGCCGGAACAATTGCTGGGCCAGTCGCCGCGCATCCTGCACGCCGCCCCCTTCCCCGAGGACCAGCTGGCCGACGCCTTGCAGGCACTCAAGGATGGCGAAGCCTGGAGCGACGTGGTGACGGCCTACACCAGCGAAGGCCAGCCATTGCGCCTGCGCACCACCATCATGCCAGCCCTCGATGCCGCGGGCCAGGCCGAAGCCTATGTGGCCGTCGCCAGCCTGATCTGAGGCCGGCGCCGCCACGGCAAATACTGTTCAGGCATACAGTAGTGAACTGCTTCCATTTTCGTTCAATTTTGGCCGTACTTGCCTTCATCTTGCCGGCATAGTCACAACGCCCCGTGCTAAGTCGCGGATTGTTAAGCACTTTTTCGGATATCCACAATGACTGTGGATATCTTTGTGGACAAGCCCCTCTTGACAACCCAAAAAGCCCGTACTGACGGGCCTTTTGACAAACTGCCTATCCAGCAGGCAAAAAATTACACCCATAAAATCAATGACTTAGAATATCACCGATTGTCACCATGAAAGTTACTGCAAAAAATCTTTCGCGGCCGTTTTGTGTATAACTGGCGACGTGGCGGACGGCCGGAAACGACCAGGGATGGGGAACGGCAGGTGGAGGGTACAGCCCGGCGGAAAGTTCGGTTGCCGGGCTGGAATTTCGGCGCGGACCGGGATCAATGATGGGATTTTCGCCGCTGTTCGGGATGCAATAGCACCCGTTCGATAATGTGGGGCTGGATGTTGTGGGACTTCAGGTATTCGATCGCACATACGGTATTGAAGCTGGCTTGCACCAGGATGCCGCGATCGACCACATCGCGGCAATGCTCGTCGGTTCTGGCGAGATACAGGTCAGCAGGCACGGACGGTTCTGTGGGTTGCATGCTTAGCACGTTCATCGCAATCCTCTACACGTTTGTTGGAAGGCGGCCAGCTCCTCATCTGGCCGGGCGCCTGGCCGGCTGCCTGAGACGAGTATTGGCCATGGCGCGCCAAAGTCAATGTCAGCTTCCCATCGTCATCAAATAAAAAGTTTTTCCCGGACCACTCGCCGGCCAGGCCGTTTTGTGCTAAATCAAACGAACCGTCCGCGCCAGCGGCCGTGCCTGTTTTGCTTGTGCCACACGGCAATTTAGAGCCATGCCATAATGTCGCCATGAGCGCTCCACCTGTGCCGGAACGGCCCCGCCCCACTTCCCTGACTGATCTGTTTGTCTCATTTACCGTGCTGGCCCTGCAAGGCTTTGGCGGCGTGCTGGCCGTCGTCCAGCGCGAACTGGTCGAGCGCAAGCGCTGGCTGACGCAGGAAGAATTCATCGAAGAATGGGCCGTCGCCCAGATCATGCCCGGCCCCAACGTGGTCAACCTGTCCATGATGATAGGCGGGCGCTATTTTGGCTTGCCCGGCGCCATGGCGGCGCTGGCCGGCATGTTAACGGTGCCGTTGCTGCTGGTGCTGCTGCTGGCCCTGCTCCATTCCCATTTCGCCAACCATCCGGGCGTGGCCGGCGCGCTGCGGGGCATGGCCGCCGTGTCGGCCGGACTGATCGCGGCCACCGGCTTGAAACTGACGTCGGCGCTGCGGCGCCATCCGCTGCCGCTGCTGTGGTCGCTACCTATCGCCGCGCTGGGCGTGGTGTGCGTGGTGCTGCTGCACTGGCCGCTGCTCTACACGCTGGCCCTGCTGGGCGGACTCGGCTGCTGGCTCACCTACCGGAAGCTGCGCCCATGAACGCGCCCTTGCACCTGACGCTGGACTGGGCCGACTGGCTCAACCTGTTCGGCCACTACCTGATGCTGTCGCTGATGTCGATCGGCGGCGCGATTTCCACCACGGCCGAAATGCACCGCTTCCTGGTGGAGGAACACCACTGGCTGACCCAATCGCAATTCAATGACTCGATCGCCATCGCCCAGGCCGCGCCCGGCCCGAACGTGCTGTTCGTGGCATTGATGGGATGGAATGTGGGCATGAACGCCGGCAGCTACCTGGCCGCCCTGGCCGGCGTGGCCATCACCATGACGGGCATCATGGTGCCCAGCACCACCATCACCTACCTGGCGGCGCGCTGGGGCCACCAGAACCGCGAGTTGCTGGGCGTGCGCGCCTTCAAGCAAGGCATGGCGCCGGTCGTGGTGGGCTTGATGGTGTCGGTGGGCATCATCCTGGGCAGTGCCCACGGCGATATCGCGCTGGACTGGCCGCTGTGGCTGCTATCGGTGGTGGCCGGTTTGCTCATCTGGCGCACCAAAATTCATTTATTGTGGCTGCTGGCGGCGGGCGCCGTGCTGGGCTGGTTCCAGCTGGTTTAAGCGCCAAACGGCAAGGGCGCCATCACGGCGCCCTCGCATTGTCCTGCCGGCGGCGCTGGCCGCTTATTCCTTGACGGCTTCGACGGCAAACGTCAGCGTCACATCATCGCCCACATACGGCGCATATTTGCCGGCGTTGAACTCGGTACGCTTGATCTTGGCGACGGCGTTGGCGCCGCACGCCTCCTTCTTCATCATCGGGTGTGGCATGCACATGAACGAGGTCACCGTCAGCGTGACCGGCTTGGTCACGCCCTTGATGGTCAGGTTGCCATCGACGGAAGCCAGCTTGTCGCCGTCAAAGTTGAACTTGGTCGACTTGTAGGTAATGACGGGGTACTTGGACGTATCCAGGAAATCCTCGCCCTGCAGGTGGCCGTTGAAGGTGGCATAGCCGGTATCGACCGACTTGGCGTCAATCGTCACGTCCACCGAACCGGTCTTGGCAGCGCGATCCAGCACAATCTTGCCCGTGGTGCTGTCAAAGCGGCTCAACTGCGTCGAATAGCCGAAGTGGCTGTACTCAAAGCGCGAGAACGTATGGGTGCTGTCCATCACGAAGGTTTCCGGGGTGGCCGAGGCGGCCATGGTAAAACCGGCGGCGAACAACAGGGCGACTAACTTTTTCATCTAAAACTCCAGGTTGGGCAAGCGATGGGGAGCGGCCAGGGCGGCACAGCTCAACTGTGGCGACCATTATGCGGCGCCGGAGATTCGATGTAAAACTCAAAATATCCCCGATTAATATCGAAAAATTCGATCAGTTGACCAAAACAGCCGGCGCGCCACGGCCCCGGTCGGGCTGGCGTAAAATACCGTTCCAACGAACAAGAATCACGCCATGCATATCCTGCTCACCTTGCTGCTGGCTGGCCTCACCATGGTCGGTCCATTGGCAATCGACACCTATCTTCCCTCTTTCCCTGCCATTACCCGCGATTTCGACGCGACACCGCTGGCCATCCAGCAAACGCTGAGCCTGTTCATGTTTTGCTTCGCCGCCATGATGCTGTTTTACGGCACCCTGTCGGACTCGTTCGGCCGCCGTCCTGTGATCCTGGTCTCGCTGCTGCTGTATATCGGCGCCTCCATCGGCGGCGCGCTGGCGCCCACGCTGGGCGTGCTGCTGGTGTGCCGCGCGCTGCAGGGCCTGGCGGCGGGCGCCGGCTCTGTGGTGGGCCGGGCCATCGTGCAAGACCGGTTCGCGGGCGCCGAAGCGCAAAAAATCCTGTCGCACGTGATGATGGTGTTCGGCCTGGCGCCGGCCATTGCGCCCGTGCTGGGCGGCTGGTTGCAGGTGAGCCTGGGCTGGCGTGCCATCTTCTGGTTCCTGGCCGGCTTCGGCGCACTGATGTTCGTGGCCGTGCAGCGGGCGCTGCCGGAAAGCCTGCCGGCAGCATCACGCCACCCGTTCCACCTCGGTGCGATCGCGGCCAACTACGGGAAAGTGCTGCGCCACCGCCCGTTCCTGCTGCTATCCGTGGCCATCGGCCTCAGTTTTGGCGGCTTCGCGCTCTACATCGGTTCGGCCGCCTATTTCGTCATCGACATCCTGCACTTGCCCGAGACGGCCTTTGCCTGGCTGTTCGTGCCGCTCATCAGCGGCATGGTGGTCGGTTCGGCGCTGGCCGCCAAATTTGCGCACCGTTACGCACCGCGCACGCTGGTCTGGCTCGGCTACGGGCTGATGGCGCTGTCGGCGGCCGCCAACGTGGGCTACAACTATTGCTACGCGGCCGCCGTGCCCTGGGCCGTGCTGCCGCTGTTCGTCTATTCGTTCGCGCTGGCGCTGGCCATGCCGCCGCTGACCATGATGGTGCTCAACCACTTCCCCGACCACCGCGGCCTGGCCTCGTCCATGCAATCGTTCATCCAGATGCTGCTGTTCGCGCTGGTGTCGGGGCTGGTGGCGCCGCTGCTGTTCGACAGCGCCTTCAAGCTCGCTTGCGGCGTCATGGCCGGGCTGGCGGCCAGCCTGGCCGCGTGGATGCTGGGCCGGCCGGCACAATCGGCACACCCCGCGCGCTGAAGGCGCTCAGGGCCACGGCGTCGGCGTCACGTCCTCGTACTGCGGCCCGCCTTCGGACGGCTCCGGCACATGGCGGCCGGGCACGGGATGGCGCGCGTCGGCCAGGGCCAGGATTTCCTTGCGCGCCTCCACGAAATCGGCGCTCGACAAGGGATGCCCGGTGTCGGGCCAGTTGTCGATGGCCCATTGCTGCAGCGCCTCGAAGCGGCGCCACAATTCGCCGACAAACTGCCGGCGCTGGTCACTGTTGTCCATCATTCCTCCGCTTGTGATAATGGTTCAATCTGTGGCAAGCTGCCTGCCAGGCCAGCGCCCACGCGCATGGCCGGCGGCGATGCGACCATCATAACGCAATCGTGCGCGCTATCGTGCGCGAGGCCGGCGGCGCCGGGCATAATTCCCTTGCGGGCCAGCCAGCAAGTAGAATAGCAATTTGCAAGGGTCGGCCCGGTCCGCCCCGCCACCACGGAACCAACGATGCGACTGACTTCCTTCACCGATTACACGCTGCGCACACTGCTCTACCTGAGCGCCCATCGGGATCGCCTGGTCACCATCCAGGATATCGCCGACGTGCACGCGATTTCCAAGAACCACCTGATGAAGGTGGTGTACCAGCTGGGCCAGTCCGGCCTGGTGGAAACGGTGCGCGGGCGCAACGGCGGGCTACGGCTGGGGCGCGAACCGAAGGACATCAACATCGGCCAGCTGATCCGGGACACGGAATCGGATTTCTACATGGCCGAATGCTTCGACCGTGACCACAACACCTGCCCGCTGACGGGCGATTGCCGCCTCAAGTCGGCGCTGGGCCAGGCCACCCGCGCCTATCTCGACGTACTCGACCGCCTGACCCTGCAGGACATGCTGCCCGGCGCCGCGCCACCGGCAGAAGGGGTGCCCGTCATCCTGCAACGCCGTCCCTGATCGCGCGCGCGCCGCCGCACGCCCACCTGCACGCCCACCTGCACGCACGCCCGCGCGGGTCCGATTCCCGCAGCCGACACAGTCACCGCATCCGCCGCGGTCAGGACGCCGGCGCCCCGGCAACCGTCCGCCGCCCCGGCCCTGCCATGCGCGGCGCGGGCGCCTGCCCTTCCAGCACCGCCTTCAGGCGCCGCAGCGCCTCGGCCGATTCGGCCGTCACCTGGCGCCGCACCCGCAACTGGTCAGCCAGCAGGAACAGCAGGTTCGGCCGCGCATAATCGAATTCGCGCTCGAACAGCGTGCCGCCATCGACCGCCGTGAGCCGGTAACTGACCTTGCCGCTGCCGCCATCCTCGATCTTGCCCGCGATGGCCCAGCGCGCGGGCACCTGGCGCTGCACCACCGTCCAGCGCACCCGTCCCTGGTAACCGGCCACGATGAAATCCTCATCCACCACCTCGCCCACCCGCAACGAATGGTCGGTCGCCCCGGCCACGGCCAGCGACGATGGATGCCAGCGCGGCCAGTTGCCCGGCGTGGTCACGTAGTCGAACACGGCACCCGGACTGCGGGCGATCACGGCGCTGTTGCGCACGGACCCCGGCGGCAGCGGCAACGGCGTCAGCAGCACGGCGCCCACCGCCGCCAGCAGCGCCACGCCGAACACGGGAATGCGGCTCATCTTGCCTCCTTTGCACCGGATGGCGCCGGCGTGCGCGACCGCCGCCGGCAGCGCCGGCAGCGTCGCCCCATTATAGCCACGCCGCGCCCCCTATCGCTGGCCTGCCGTTTTCGATTATGCTGGACGGCGCCGCGCCGGTTCCTGCGTCAGACGCATCCCGGCGCAAGACACTACCAACCCACCAACCCGGCTAACGGCCCCGGAACCCATCACCCATGCACCGTCTGCGCATCAACCCGCCGCTCCCCATCCAACGCACCGGCCACCTGCCGCCGGCGGCCCAAGGCCTGTCGGGAGCGACGCCATGAGCAGCTACCTGGCCGCCACTGCGCAGGAACGCTTGCGCGGCGTGTTCGACGCGGGCAGCTACGTGGCATTCGCCGCGCCAGGGACGCAGCTGGCCAGTCCGCACCTGGCCCGGTTCAACCTGCCGGCCAGGCCCGACGATGGCGTGGCGGTGGGCCGCGCGACACTGGATGGCGTGCCCGTCTATACGGCCGCGCAGGACGGCCGCTTCCTGGGCGGCGCCGTCGGCGAAGTGCATGGCGCCAGGCTGACCGGCCTGCTGCGCCGCGCCGCCCGCGACCGGGTGGCGGCCGTGGTGCTGCTGATCGAATCAGGTGGCGTGCGCCTGCAGGAGGCCAACGCGGGCCTGATCGCCGTGTCCGAAGTGATGCGCGCCCTGCTCGACGCGCGCGCCGCCGGCGTGGCCGTGGTGGCGCTGGTCGGTGGCGCCAGCGGCGCTTTCGGCGGCATGGGCATCATCGCCTGCTGCGCCAATGTGGTGGTGATGTCGGCCGAGGCACGGCTGGCCATGTCCGGCCCGGAGGTGATCGCCAGCAGCAACGGGCGCGCGGAATTCGACCCGCGCGACCGCGACCTCGTATGGCGCACCACGGGCGGCAAGCACCGCTACCTGCTCGGTGACTGCCAACGGCTGGTGGCCGACGACATGGCGGCGTTCCGCCAGGCGGCGCTGGACGCCGTCGTGGCCTGCACCCGCGCGCCCGTGGCGCTGACGCTCGACGCACTGGAACAGGAACAGGACCTGCTGGCCAGCCGGATCGAACGTTTTGGCGCGCTGCGCGATCCGCTGGACATCTGGCGGGCGCTCGGCATACCCGATGTGCACCACCTGTCCGCGCTGGAAGCGCCGGACTTCGTCGACGCCACCGCGCCATACCGGCTGGGAGCGGACTGATGGCGTGGACGACATTGGCGGCGGCCCTGTTCCCGCAAGGCCACGCGATCACGGAACAGGACGACTTCCTGAGCGGCACGGCGCTCGTGGCTGGCCAGACGGTGGCCGTGATCGGTACCACGCGCCACGCGGCGATCGGGGTCGAGATCGCGCTGGCGCAAGCGCGGGCCGTGCTGCACACGGTGCGCGCGGCGCCGGGCCGCCCCATCGTGCTGCTGGTCGACACCCAGGGCCAGCGCCTGCGTCATCGCGACGAGATGCTGGGCATCCAGCGCTACATGGCGCACCTGGGCAAAAGCCTGGAACTGGCGCGCCAGCGCGGCCATCGCATCGTCGCGCTGGTGTACGACCAGGCGCTGTCGGGCGGCTTTGTCAGCAGCGGCCTGATGGCCGACGCCTGCTACGCCCTGCCCGACGCCGCCATCCGCGTGATGGGCCTGGCCGCCATGGCGCGCATCACCAAAGTGCCGGAGGCGGCGCTGGCGGAACTGGCGCGCAGCAATCCCGTATTTGCGCCGGGGCCGGAAAACTATCGCCGCATGGGCGGCCTGGAGGCGATCTGGGATGGTGACCTTGCCGCCGCACTTGCCACGGCGATTGCAACCGCGCCTGCCCCGGCGCTGGCCAGGTCGCCAGACACGGCACAGGCCGCGCCACCGCCCACCGATGACCGCGCCGCGCTCGGCCTGGCGCGCGGCGGCAGGCGGTACGCTTATCCGGTGATGGCGGCCGTGGCCGGCGATGCGCCCGCGGCGCCGGCCTCAATGCATGCGGCCGCGCGCCTGACGGACGGCCCTAGCGGCGTTGATGCTGGGTAGCCCAGCTCACGATATTGGCCGCGTCCATCGCGCCGGGCTGGCGCGCCACTTCCCGTCCTTGTTGAAACAGCGCCAAAGTGGGAATGCTGCGGATCGCATAACGCGCGGCCAGTTCCTGCGCCTCCTCCGTATTGAGCTTGACGACGCGGAACGCCGGTTCCAGCCGCTGCGCCGCCTGCGCGAAGTGCGGCGCCATGGAGCGGCACGGCCCGCACCATGGCGCCCAGAAATCGACCAGCACGGGAATGTCGCTGCGCTCGATATGCTTGAGGAAGCGGGCCGCCGGCAGTTCCAGCGGCTGGCCCGTGAACAGGGCCGCCTGGCACTTGCCGCACACGGGCTGTTGCCGCAAACGGGCCGCCGGCACGCGGTTGACGGCGTCGCAATGAGGACAAACGATGTGCAGCGATGGGCTGGGGTCGGCGGTCATATCCAGTGCCTTGTGAATTGACAGGGAATAACTGCAAGCGTAGCAGAAATTGGCGCGCGGCGGCGCCGGCAGCTATGAAGCTGGCCCGAGTATCGGTATGATGGGGCGGCAACGGCCAGCAGGCCAGGACCCAGTGTCCAGCGGCCATGGTTGCCCCCACCAGCGGAGAACGCGATGGAATTCATCAATACGGAACGACTGCGGATCGGTTACCGCGAACATGGTTTGCCCGATGGCGAACCCCTGATGCTGCTGCACGGCTGGCCGGACGACATCCACACCTGGGATCCGTTGATCCCCGCGCTGGCCAGCGTGGGCTACCGCATCATCGTGCCGTTCCTGCGCGGTGCGGGCGAGACCCGCTTCCTCGATCCGCACACGCCCCGCAGCGGCCAGCTCAGCGCGCTGGCGCAGGATGCGCTGGACCTGGCCGACGCCCTGCGGCTGCCGCCGTTCACCCTCATCGGCCACGACTGGGGCGCGCGCGCCGCCTACAACGCCGCGCTGCTGGCGCCGCAACGGGTCAGGCGCTGCATCGCGCTGTCGGTGGGCTGGGGCACCAACGACGCCAGCCAGGCGCTGAGCCTGGAACAGGCGCGCAATTACTGGTATCACTGGTACATGGCCACCGAGCGCGGCGCGGATGCCGTGCGCAAGGAGCGGCGCGAACTGGCCTGCCTGTTGTGGCAGACGTGGGCGCCGGACTGGCAGTTCACCCAGGCCGAGTTCCGCAGCACGGCGCATTCGTTCGACAACCCGGACTGGCCGGCCGTGACCGTGCACTCGTACCGCCACCGCTGGGGCTTCGCAGCCGGCGATCCCTACTACGCGCCACAGGAGGCAGCCCTGCGCAACAGCAGCGTCATCAGCGTGCCGACGCTGCTGCTGCATGGCGACCAGGATGGCGCCAACGGCATCGCCACCTCGGCGCACAAGGAACACCTGTTTTCCGGGCCATACCAGCGCATCGTGCTGGCCGGCGCCGGCCACTTCCCCCAGCGCGAGCAGCCCGAGACGGTAGCGCGCCACATCATGGACTGGCTGCGCGCAACGCCCTGAGCGGCCGCCGTGCGCCGATTGGCGCGGCCCGTGGCGCGCTTGGCGCGGGCCACGGGCCGGGCCGGACGCGACAGACGGGCTCAGGTTTCCTTGCGTGCGCCCGGTTTGCCGCCCGCGCTGGGCGACGTCGCCCCCTGATGCATGCCGGGCGTGGACGCGCCGCCCTGATGCATGCCGGCGCCCGTCGTGCCGCCCTGCATGCCCGAGGACGACTCACGCCCTTCCATGCCATCGCCATGGGCGCTCTGCAGCGTGGACGAGCCGCGCATCTCATTGCCGCGCGCGGCCTGGCGCATGCCCTGGTCGGCCAGCCGTTCGAACGGGTCGGTGAACTTGCGCATGGCGTCCTGTTGGTTGCGCATGGTCTTCTCGGTTTCCTCGGTGGCGACGCGGGCTACCTCGTCGGCCAGGGCCTTGGCGGTGCGGCTCGTTTCGGCCACATGCTCCTCGGCCACCTTGGCCAGGTCCACGTGGGTGTCGGCGGCAATGCGCGAGACGTGCTGCTGGTAGGCGCGCAGCTTCTCGGCGGCTGGCTGGGCGTGGGCGGCGGCGGCGGCCAGCACTTCGGCCGGACGGTTGGCCGTCAGCATCTGCTGGCTGGCCACGCTGCCTTCCTCGATCATGGTCTGGGCCAGTTGCAGATTCAGGTCGCTATATTGCTGCATGGTACGGAACAGGGATTTGGACATGTCGTTGAAGTACGACAGTTGTGCCTCCAGGTGCGTTTTGGCGGCGGGGGTGACGGATTGCTGAAATGGATACATGGATGCCTCGAATGGTGTCAATGCTGCGTGGGTTGGAATGGCCGAATGCCCCGTTGCGGCGGGGTAATCGCAGTCGAACGCGCGGTTGGACGGACTTTCGGTTCGCGGTTGGCGCGCGAGTCCCAAGGCTACGTTAGCAGCACCTTCGAAGTATGATCTGGATCAAACGTGCGGCCTTTCGGCGCCGCCAACGGGCACTAACCGGACCCATGGTTCACAGTGGCAAGGACAATTGCGGCGCACCGTCCGGCGCCGCTTCCGCTGGCGCCGCCGATGCCGCCGCCGCAGTGGCTGCCAGCACTTCTGCTTTCCCGGCCCCGGTTCTGGCGGCCGGCCGCGCCGGCGCCAGCGTGGCTGGCTCCCAGGCGAAACAATCGGGGTCCAGCGCCAGCGCGCGTGCCAGTTCGGCCGCCTGTTCGGGCGACAGGTCCGGGTCCAGCCAGCTGGCCGCGTCGGCCGCCTCCAGCACCAGCGGGCTGCGGTCGTGCACATCGACCATGCCGCCCCGCGAGTCCGTGGTCAACAGTACGAAGCCGCCCTCGGCCGGATGGGCGCGCGCCGGCGCGAAGCAGGCCAGCGCCAGCATGAACAATGGCGCGCGGTCCTTGCGATGGATGTGCCACGCCTGCCGCTTGCCCTTCTCCCCCGTCCATTCGTACCAGCCATGGGCCGGCACCACGGCGCGCCCCGATTGCAGCAGCCGGCGCCAGTAATTGCCGTGGATTTTCTCCAGCCGCGCCTGGTAGGCGATGGGCAGCTTGCCCACCGCCCAGGACGGGCGGTAGCCCCAGTACACGTCCTCGGCCACCGGCACGCCGTCATGCAGGTGGAACAGCAAGCGCGCCGTGCCGGGCGTGGCGTTATGATTGGGTTCGGCCTGGCCCCGGTAGGCCGCGTCGGCCCAGCCGAAGGCGGCGACATAACGCCGCGCAATATCGTTCTGATCGAATCGTCCGCACATGGTGGCCCCCAACGCTGTTGCCGAAGACAGCCTATTCTAGCGCCGAAACAACGGCGAGCCGATTTGCTCAATATTTCAGCAAAAAATCGCACCGAAGGAGATTGCGGTGTACACTACGATTTCTTGCCGAAGAGAAATAACAAGGGAAATAACATGAGCATCGCCGCCCTCAGCGCCGGGCTGTCCGGCCTGAACGCCAGCCAGCGCGCGCTGGACACCACCGCGCACAACGTCGCCAACGCCAGCACCCAGGGCTTCCAGACGCGCCAGGCGCAATTCCAGGAAGCCAGCCCGGCCGGCAGCGGCGTGACGCTGTCACAACAGGCCCGGTCCCAGGCCGCGGCCACGCCAGCGGCCACCGCGGGCGCCCTGAAAGGCGACAGCGGTACCGACCTGGCCAAGGAAACGACCGACGCGCTGGTCTACAAGGCCCAGTTCGACCTGTCGGCCAAAGTCATCAAGACCACCGACCAGACGCTGGGCTCGCTCATCAATATCAAGGCCTGAATCCGCACCACGGTGCAAGCCGGGAACGCCGTGCACGCGCGGCAAGCTTTCATAAAAAACATTGACAGCGGCGCCCCCGCAGGGGCACACTGCGCCGGACTGGCGTGGCGCAGCCGCCGTTCCCAGGCCCGGCGTCGCACGGCTTTCCCATGCCCCCGGCCGGGCACTCCCACCTCCACCACGACCAGGGCCAGCACGCGCCCGGCACCCGCGCGCGCATGGCGGCCATGCCATTGATACCGGCGACACCGGCCATCCAGCCCCGGGCCACGCCAATGAAAGGACGCCCTTGATACGCGACCAGGAAACGCTACAGCTGCTACCCGACAGGGGGCGCTACGCACGCGAAACATCGCCGCCGCATGCGCGGGCCGCGGCCGGCGCCAACGCCGCCACGCCGCGCCCATGCGCCGTACCGGTTTACGGCGGCGAGACAGCCCATGCGTGATACCGACACCGCCTCCCTGCTGGACGCCCTGCCGGCCCGCCTGTCCGGCATCGTACACGCCGGCGCCGCCCGCGCGCCGCACGACCACGCACTGCACGATGGCCAGCGCCACTGGAGCTACGCCGAACTGGCGCGCGCGGTGGACGACACGGCCGCCCTGCTGCGCAAGCTGAAAGTGCGTGGCGGCGACCGCGTGATGGTGGTGGCCGAAAACTGCGTGGCGCAAGTGGTGCTGACCTTCGCCTGCGCCGCCGTCGATGCCTGGGTGGTGCATGTGAATGGCCGCCTGTCGGCGCGCGAAGTGGACCTGATCCGCGAGCACAGCGGCGCGCGCCGCGTGTTCTACACCTCGTCCTGTTCGCCCGAAGCGGCGGCGCACGGCCGGCGCCACCGCGCGCGCCTGGCCAACAGCGCGTTTGGCCAATGGATGATAGGGGAGCTCAATACCGGCTGCATGCCGGAACCGGTGCATGCCGGCGGCGCCGCCCAGGCGGCCGCCCTGCTCTACACCACCGGCACCACGGGCCAGCCCAAGGGTGTGATGCTGAGCCACCGCAGCCTGTTGTTCATCGCCGCCGTCTCCAGCCGCCTGCGCGGCTTGCAGCCCAGCGACCGGGCCTGGGGCGTGCTGCCGGTCTCGCACGTGTACGGCCTGGCGTCCGTGATGCTGGGCACGCTCTACGCGGGCGCCTGCCTGTACCTGTGCCCGCGCTTCCAGCCCGCGCTGCTGCTGCAGGCGCTCGAGCGCGACCGGCTCACCATCCTGCAGGGCGTGCCCGGCATGTACGCGCGCCTGCTGGAAACGCTGGCCACGCCGGGCCAGCGCCTCGCTACGCAACTGCGCTTCATCTACGCCGGCGGCTCGCCGCTCACACCGAGCCTGAAGGCGGACGTGGAGCAGCTATTCGGCCTGCCCCTGCACAACGGCTACGGCCTGACCGAATCGGCGCCCACCGTCAGCCAGACCCGCCTGGACCAGCCGCGCGGCGACACCTCGGTCGGCATGGTGATCCCCGGCGTGGAAGCGCGCATCGTCGATGCCGACGGCGCCGACGTGGCGCCTGGCACGCCGGGCGAACTGTGGGTGCGCGGCCCCAATGTGATGCTCGGTTACTACCGCGAGCCGCTCCTGAGCGCGGCCGCCATGCGCCCCGGCGGCTGGCTCGATACGGGCGACATCGCCCGCCGCGAGGCCGACGGCGCGCTGTTCATCGCCGGCCGCACCAAGGAATTGATCATCCGGTCCGGCTTCAACGTCTACCCGCTGGAAGTGGAGACGGTGCTCAACGCCCATCCCGGTGTGACCCAGTCGGCCGTGGTGGGACGCAACGCGGCCGATGGCAACGAGGAAGTGGTAGCCTACGTGGAGCTGGACCCGCGCCGCGACGTGGCGCTGGACGAACTGCACCGCCACCTGGCCGGCGCACTGGCGCCGTACAAGCGCCCGGCCGAGATCATCGCCATGGCGGCGCTGCCGGCGGCGGCCAGCGGCAAGATCCTGAAAAACCAGCTGCGCCAGATGGCACAAGGCGCGGCGGCCAACGACAAGCAAGGGAGAGATTGAAAACATGCGAACGACATACAAGCGCGCCACCCTGGCCGCACTGCTGCTGGCAGCCTGCGCCACCGGCGCGGCGCGGGCCGAGGAATTCCTGGTCGGCGTGGAACTGCCGCTGACAGGCAGCCTGGCCCGGGTGGGCAACGGCATGCAGGAAGGGGTGGCCGTGGCGGCCGAAGTGTTCAACAAGACCAACGGCAAGCACAAGATCAGGCTGACCACGGTGGACGACGAATCGGCGCCGGCCAAGGCCATCGCGGCGGTGGAGAAGCTGGCCAGCCAGGGTGTGGTGGCCATCACCGGCGGCTATGGCTCGAACAATATCTCGCCCGCGTCGGACGCGGCCAACAAGCTCAATCTGGTCTACATGACTTCGGGCGGCGTGGACGACAGCCTGGTCAACAGTGGCCGCAAGAACTTCTTCCGCATCAATAACACGGCCGGCTACGAGCGCGCCGTGCTGGGCCTGTTGAGCGATTTGGGCGCCAAATCCGTCTCCATCATCTATTCGACCAAGGAAGCCACGTCCGACCTGAGCGCCGCCGTCACCAAGGCGCTGGGCGCGCGCGGCGTGAAGGTCAACGGCCACGCGTTCGATCCGGCCATCACCGACTTCAAGCCCATCGTCAACAAGATCAAGCTGCAGGACAAGTCCGACGTGATCCTGATGGTGGGCTACGAGAACGACTACGTGGGCATCCTGCGCGCGGCGCGCGTGCTCAAGCCCGGCGTCAAGGCCATGGTGGGCGTGTGGTCGCTGGCCACGCCCAAGATGGCGGCCGAATTCCCGGACCTGATGCCCAATGTGTACGGCACGGCCCTGCTGCCCTTCCCGGCCACGTTCGAGACGGCTGACGGCAAGGCCTTCGCCGATGGCTACCGCCAGCTGTACAAGAAGGAGCCAGACTACCTGGGCCAGTTCGGCTACGTGCAGGCATCGCTGCTGTTCGACGCCATCGCGCGCGCGGCCGACAAGGGCACGGTGAAGAAAGGCGGCATCGCCGAGGAATTACGCAAGACCGACCGCGACACCCTGATCGGCCGCGTGCAGTTCAACGCCAACGGCGACAACCCCAACTTCGTGCACCGCATGGGCCAGCACCAGGACAAGAAGATCGTCATCGTCTGGCCCAAGGAACATGCCACGGGCAAGCCGGTCTATCCCGGCCTGCCCTGGTAAGGCGGGCATGACGGAACTGCTGCTCCAGGCCCTGTATTCGGGCCTGCTGCAAGGCTGCTCGTATGCGCTGATCGCGCTCGGCCTGGCGCTGGTATTTGGCAGCACCAGGGTGATCAACCTCGCGCACGGCGAACTGGTGCTGCTGGCGGCCTATGTGGCCTACGCGCTGGAATCGGGCTTCGGCCTCGGCCCCGTGGCCGCCATTCCGGCCGCGCTGGCCGTCACCTGCGTGGCCTCGGCCGGGGTGTACGGCGTGGTGCGGCGCATCCGCCACGACCGCGAGATCAATTCGCTGATCCTCACCTTCGGCATCGGCGTGATCCTCACCAATACCATGCTGCTGGTCTGGAAGGCCGACGTGCGCTCCACCAGTTCCACCTGGCTGCAGGACGCGGTGGTGCTGGGGCCACTCTACAGCATGCGCAGCGAACTGCTGTTCGCCGTGCTGGCCGTGGCGCTGCTGGCGGCCCTGTGGTGGTGGCTGGCGCGCAGCTGGCATGGCCGCGCGCTGCGCGCCGTGGCCAGCAACCGCGACGCGGCGGCGCTGATGGGCATCCGGCCGGGCCGCGTGGAACTGCTGTCCTTTCTCGTCTCGGGCGCGCTGGCCACGTTCGCCGGCGTGGCCCTGTACTGCTACGGCGTGATCCAGCCGGCCTACGGCGGTGCACTCACCATCAAGGCCTTCGTCATCACCGTGCTGGCCGGCGTCGGTTCCATACCCGGCGTGCTGCTGGGCGCCCTGCTGCTGGGCGTATGCGAAGCGCTCACCGTCACCCTGGCCAGCTCCGCGCTGCAGGAACTGGCCGGCATGGCGCTGTTCCTGCTGGTGCTGTTCGTGCTGCCCAATGGCTTGCTGGGTACGGCCCGGAGGCGCGGATGACGGGCGCACCTCGTACCTCCCGCGCCGCAGGCACCTCGCGCACCGTGCGAACCGTGCGCACCTCGGGTACCCTGGGCACGTCGGCCACCTCGGATACCTGGGACACCTCGGGCATCTCGCCCGGCTCTCGCGCGTCGCGCGCGCGCGCGGCCGGCCGCGCATCGCTGCCGGCGCTGGCGTGGGCCGGCGGGTTGGCGGCGGCCTACCTGCTGGTGCCGCTGCTGCTGGGCGCGAATCTCTACGTCATGAGCCTGGTGGTGGCGGCGCTGGTGATCGCCTGCGTGGCCCTGTCGTGGGCCTTGCTCGGCAACCTGGGCGGCATGGTCAGCTTCGGCCACAGCGCCTTCTTCGGCGTGGGCGCCTATGTGTCGGCGCTGCTGACGGCCAAAGCGGGGCTGCCCGTGCCGCTGGGGATGGTGCTGGGCGGCGCCGGCGCCGTGCTGGCCGCCGTCGTCATGCTGCCCGTGCTGCGGCTGCGCGGCCCCTACTTCGCGCTGGCCATCCTCGCCTGCGCCCATATCCTGCGCATCGTCGCCACGGAATGGAGCGGCATGACAGGCGGCGCAGCCGGTATCGCCAACATCCCTGTGCTGCCTTCCCTGTTCGGCCTTCCTGCCGGCGGCAAGACCGGTGCCTACCTGATCATGCTCACCATCGTGCTGCTGTTCGCGTGGCTCTACCAGCGCGTGCGCGCCAGCCACTACGGCCTGGCCCTGCGCGCCATGCACGACAGCGAGGACGCCACCCGCGTGGTAGGCGTCAACAGCACGCTGCTCAAGGGCGCCATGCTGCTGCTGTCGGCCTTCATGGCTGGCGTGGCGGGCGCGTTCAATGCCCACTACATCAACTTCCTGGAACCGGATTACGCCTTCAACAGCGTGTGGATCACGGTACCCATCGTGGCGGCTATCTTCGGCGGCTACCGCACCATCGCTGGGCCGGTGATCGGCGCGCTGGTGGTGTACCTGCTCGACCAGCTGGTGTTCAAGTCCTGGATGCCGACCGGCCACCAGCTGGTACTGGGTGCGCTGCTGGTGGCCATGATGGTGGCCAGTCCGGCCGGCCTGCTGCCGCTGCTGCGGCGGGGAGCGCGCCATGCTTGAACTGGACAATCTCAGCGTGCGCTTCGGCGGCCTGGCGGCCGTGGACGGCGTATCGCTGCGCGTGGACAGCCACGAAGTGCTGGGCCTGGTGGGCCCCAACGGCGCCGGCAAGACCACGCTGTTCAACGCCATTTCCGGCCTGGCGCGTCCGGCCGGCGGCACGATACGCTTCGATGGCGCCAATATCGTGCGCACGGCCCTGTTCCGGCGCGCACGGCTGGGCATAGGCCGCACCTTCCAGATTCCGCAACCGCTGCATGAACTGACGGTGCGCGAGAACCTGGTCGTTGCGCAGCGCTTCGGCACGGGCCGCGTGGACGATGGCCGTCTCGCCGAGATCCTCGACTTCACGGGCCTGGCCGCCAAGGCCGGCAGCGACGCGGCCACCGGCCTGGCGCTGACGGAACTGAAAGCGCTGGAAGTGGCCAAGGCGCTGGCCACCAATCCGCGCCTGCTGCTGCTGGACGAAGTGCTGGCGGGGCTCGAGACGGTGGGCAAACGCCGTTTCATGGCCATGCTGCGCGAGCTGCATGCGCGCTTCGGGGTGGCCATGATCATCATCGAGCACGACATCGAGACCATCAGCACCTTGTGCCAGCGCGTAGCGGTGCTCGACTTCGGCCGCCTGATCGCGGACGGCGCGCCGGACGCCGTATTCCGCGATCCGGCCGTGATGCGCAGCTATACGGGAACGTCTGCCGGAACCTCCGCAGGAACCTCCGCGCAAACCTCCGCCGGAAGGTCGGCCGTCACGTCCGCGCAAGCGTCTGCGGGCAGCTCCGCGGGCACGTCCACGGGAGCGGCCGATGCTTGAACTGACCGGCGTGCGGGCCGGCTACGGCGCCATCAACGTGCTGTGGGACGTGTCGCTGACGGCCGCCGCCGGCCAGCTGACGGCCATTATCGGCCCCAACGGCGCCGGCAAGACCACCCTGCTGCGCGCCATCATGGGCCTGCTGCCGCTGGGCGCAGGCCAGGTGGCGCTGGACGGCCAGCCCTTGCACGGTGCGCCGGCCTGGCGCCTGGCCGAACTGGGCGTGGCCATGGTGCCCGAAGGCCGCATGGTGTTCCGCGACATGAGCGTGGAGGAGAACCTCATCATGGGCGCCTTCCTGCCGGCGCACCGGCCGCATGTGAAGGCGCGGCTGGAACAGGCTTACGCCACCTTCCCGCGCCTGCGCGAGCGGCGCAGGCAGGCCGCCGGCGCGCTGTCGGGCGGCGAAGCGCAGATGCTGGCGCTGGCGCGTGGCCTGATGTCCGAACCGCGCCTGCTGATCGTCGATGAACCGTCACTGGGACTGGCGCCGCTGGTGGTCAACGAATTGTTCGAGATACTGGCCGGCCTGAAGGCGGCCGGCCGTACCATCATCCTCGTCGAGCAGAACACGGAACGGGCGCTGGCCATCGCCGACCATGTGTACCTGATGCAGAGCGGGAAGGTGGCACTGTCCCGCCCCGCCCGCGAAGTGGACCTGGAACGCCTGCACGAGCTGTACTTCGGCCGCTGATTTCGGCCGCCAGGCTGGCCCCTTGGCGCCTGCCGCTGGCGCGGCCCAGTCGCGCGCCGCCCCGGCCCAGGCTGTGGCAAACTGGCCTCTTTGCAAGCAAGGGCCCCGGCATGGACCACGGCGAAAACAAACCGGAACCGCCGCGCCGCCGCAAGGAGGACGCGGAGGATGCCATGCCGCGCTACCTCGATCCCGGCGACAACGTATTCAGCCTGTGGGGCCGGGTGCTGCGGGCCCGTTATCAGCGCCTGGCCGCCGCCATCACCCGCCACATTATCCAGCGCCCGCTGCACATCGGGGTCTCGGCCCGCATCTTCCACCCGGAACCGGGCGCGCGCGGATTGCGCAGCAAGAAGCTGCAATACCTGGAGGAGTCGATCGCGCAATGGGTGATGTCGCGCGACGTGCTGGTGTTCATGATCCCCACCGTGAACACGGACGGCCTGCTCCACCCCAGCAATATCCGCCTGCGCGACTATGCGCGCCACCTGGACGGGCTGGTGCTGCAAGGTGGCGCCGACGTCTCGCCGCAGAGTTATTCCGAAGCGCCGACCCGGCCCGAATGGAGCGGCGACCGCGCGCGCGACATGTACGAACTGGAACTGCTGCATGAATTCGTGGAGGCGGGCAAGCCGGTGCTGGGCGTGTGCCGCGGCTGCCAACTGATCAACGTGGCCTTTGGCGGCACGCTGTACCAGGATATCGCGTCCGACGTGCCCACGGCCCAGCCGCACGTGCACGACGATTACGACCGCCACCGCCATGCCATCACCTTCCCGCGCGGCTCCTCGCTGGCCCGGCTGTTCCACGGCCAGGCGTCGGGCATGGTGAACTCCATCCACCACCAGGCCGTCAAGACGCTGGGGCGCGACATGATGATCGAGGCGCTGTCCGAACCGGACCAGATGGTGGAGGCGATCCGCTACCGCAAGGCGCCGTTCGTGATGGGCTTGCAGTGGCATCCGGAATTCCACCGCGCCGGCGGCGTCGAACTGCTCGACTGCACGCCCATCCTCGACACCTTCCTGCGCGTGGCGCGCGAGACGCGGTTTTGAACGGCGCCCGGCCCTCGAATACTTGAGGACTCAATCATCCAGGCATGCCCCTCCGTTTCAGGCAGGGTTGTTGCGGAAGCGGGCGATGGCCGCCTCCACCATGCCCTCGGCGCTGCCACGTGCCAGGAACTCGGCGCGCAGCTGTTGCGCATCGCCGCCCTCGCGCACCACCTGCTCCAGGTGGGCCAGCGCGGCCATGCCGCCCAGCGCCGCGCCGTGCGGCGCCATCGCTGCCAGCGTGGCCAGGATGTCGTCGCGCAGCAGCAGGTTGTCGTAGCTGCGCGGATGCACCAGCGTGCCATCGAGCCCGAAGCGGCAAGCCTGGAAACGGTTGTAGTTGTAGACCAGGTAGTCATCCTCGCACGGCTGTTCGTGCCGGTGTTCCAGCAGGTAGGCACACAAGGCCTGCAAATAAGCAGCCAGCGCGGCGGCCCGTTGCACCGTCAGCGGCGTGTCGCACACGCGCAGTTCGATGGTGCCGTATTCGGGCTTGGGCCGGATATCCCAGTAGAAGTCCTTCATGCTCTTGATGACGCCCGTATGCTCCATCTTGGCGAAGTAATCGTCGGCGAACTGGCTCCAGCGCAGCATGAACGGCGCCCGGCCGCTCATCGGGAAGGCGAACACGGAATTCAGGCGGGCCGAATGGAACAGCGTATCGTTGCCCTGCACGAAAGGCGACGAGGCCGACAAGGCGATGAAGTGCGGCACGTAGCGGCCCAGCGCGTGCAGCAGGTACAGCGCGTCGTCGCCGTTGGCGCAGCCGATGTGCACGTGCTGGCCGAACACCGTGAACTGCTTGGCCAGGTAGCCATACAGGGCCGACACCTGCTGGAAGCGGGGCTTGGCGAAAATGCGCTGCTCCGACCATTTCTGGAACGGGTGGGTGCCGCCGCCGCAGATGCCGATGTTGAGCATCTCGCCGGCCTGCACCAGCGTATCGCGCACCTGCTCCAGCTGGGCCAGCAGTTCCGTGTGGTTGGTGTGCACGTCCGAGTTAATCTCGATCATGCTCTCGGTGATTTCCGGCGTCACGTTGCCGGGGAAAGGCTTGCGGGCCAACAGGTGCAGCAAGTCCGGGCTCGACGCCGACAGGTCGAAGTCCGACAGGCTGACCAGTTGCAGCTCCAGCTCCACGCCCATGGTCAGGGGCACGGAGTTCTTGAACGGTTCCAATGCCATGTCAGGCCTCCGGTCGTTGGGTTTCATTGGCCCACACCAGCGCGCGCTGGGTGAGGATGGGGCCCGCCACTTCCAGCAGCAGGATCATGGCGGCCAGCGCCGCCAGCTCGTCCACCAGCACCACGCCCATCTGGCGGGTCTGCTCCAGCAGCAGCGTGATGAACACGGACATGGGCGACAGCGCGATCCCCGTCAGCAGCCCCTTGCGCCACGAGGTGCCGCCCGGATGCGAGAACAGCGCCACAGCCGTCATTTTGACGATGAAGCGCGCGCCCACCAGCACCGCGCCCAGCGCGGCGCCCTCCACCACCCGCTCCCATGGCAGCACGGTGACGGCGAACACGAACAGCAGCACCGTCAGCAGTTCACCGATGCTGCCGAAATTGCGCTCGGTGCGGGCGAACGCCACGCGCCGGTGGCGCGCCACCAGCCCGAAGGCCAGCGCCGCCAGCACCGGCGACAGGTTGGCAGCGTGGGTCAGCGCCACCAGCAGCACCACGCCCAGCGCGAAGCCGACGGTGCCGTCCTGCGACAGCGCACCGAGGCGGCGCAGCACGGCCGGCGCGCCAAAGCCGAACAGCGCGCCCAGCGCGGCCGACGCCGCCAATTCGATCAGGCTGTGCGAGACGGCCTGCCACAGGTTGCCGGAGGTCTGGAATACCCACACGCCCACGATCACCTTGAACGCGAACACGGACAGCACGCAGTTGATGGCCACCAGGTGCAGCAGCCGCTCCGTCACCTGGCCCGAGCTGTTCTGCTCATTGACCACCCGCAGCACCCCGGCCGGCGAAGTGGACATGGCCAGCGACGCCAGCAGCAGCGACGTCAGCGGCGGCATGCCCGTCAGCTGCGAGATGCCATACACGGCGCCGAACGTGGCGGCCGCCTCGGCCAGCCCGCTGACGGCGATCCAGGGATTGATGCGCAACCAGTGCAGGTTGATACGGTAGCCGAATTCGAACAGGATCAGGCCGAAACCGAGATTGGCCAACAGCGTGACGGTACTCGATGCGCCGCTGGCCAGCGCGGCCGGCCACACCTGGGCCAGGCCGAAGCCCACCAGCCCATACACGCTGATGCGGGGCACGCGGCACCAGCGGTACGCGCACTCCCCCGCCAGCCAGGCCAGCGCGATCGCGAGCGGCCAGCCCAGTTCCGTCAAGACGATATCAAGATTCGGCATGCGCCTCCCATAGTTGTGATCCTAGTACAATTCTGCCCATCGACGCCGCCGCCCACCGTGCGGTACTGAACATAAGGACAGCAGATGCCAGAACTGATCAGCGAACACGCCTGCTTCGGCGGCACCCAGCGCTTCTATCGCCATGCGTCGCAGGTGATCGGCCTGCCGATGCGGTTTTCCGTCTTCATTCCGCCCCACGCGGCGGGTGCGCAACTGCCCGCCCTGTTCTACCTGGCCGGCCTGACCTGCACCGAGGAGACTTTCATGATCAAGGCCGGCGCGCAGCGCGTGGCGGCCGAACTGGGACTGGTGCTGATCGCGCCCGACACCAGCCCGCGCGGCGCCAACCTGCCCGGCGAGACGGACAACTGGGACCTGGGCGTGGGCGCCGGCTTTTACGTGGACGCCACCGAGCAGCCATGGCGCGGCCACTACCGGATGGACAGCTATCTGCGGGAACTGCACGCGCTGGCCTGCAGCACGCTGCCGGTGGATGCGGCGCGGGTCGGCATCTTCGGCCATTCGATGGGCGGCCATGGCGCGCTCACGCAGGCCTTGCGCCGGCCGGACCTGTTCCGTTCCGTGTCGGCCTTCGCGCCCATCGCCGCGCCCACGCAATGCCCGTGGGGCCGCAGGGCGTTCAGCGCCTATCTCGGTGCCAATGAGGAAAACTGGCGCCAGTATGACGCCAGCGCCCTGATGGCGGGCATGACAACGCCGTTCCCGGCCGGGATCCTGATCGACCAGGGTCTGGCCGACCAATTCCTGGCCGCGCAGCTTTGCCCCGAGCAGTTCGAAGCGGCCTGCCGCGCGGCCGGCCAGCCACTGCGGCTGCGGCGCCACGAAGGCTACGACCACGGCTACTACTTCATCGCCACCTTCATGGAAGACCACCTGCGCTTCCACGCCCGCAACCTGGGCGTGGCAACGAGCGCATGACGATTACAGCTTGATTTCCGTCCCCAGCCGCGCCAGGAACTGGCCCAGCCAGGCCGGATGGGCGGGCCATGCCGGCGCCGTGACGAACTGGCCGTCCGTCACTGCCTGGTCGACCGGAATATCGGCATATTCGGCGCCGGCCTGGCGCACTTCCGGCGCGCAGGCCGGATAGGCCGAGATGCGCTTGCCGCGAATGACGTCGGCCGCCGTCAGCAACTGGGCGCCGTGGCAGACGGCGGCGATGGGTTTGCCTGCCGCCGCCATCTGCCGCACGATTTCGATCACGCGCGGGTTCAGGCGCAGGTACTCGGGCGCGCGGCCGCCGGCGATCATCAGGCCATCGTAGCTGGCCGTGTCCACGGCATCGAAGGCGGCGTTGATGGTGAAGCGGTGGCCCGGCTTTTCGGTGTAGGTCTGGTCGCCTTCAAAATCGTGGATGGCGGTCTTGATGGTGTCGCCCGGCTGCTTGCCGGGGCAGACCGCATGCACCACATGGCCCACCATCTGCAGTGCCTGGAACGGCACCATGGTCTCGTAGTCTTCCGCGAAATCGCCGGTCAGGAACAGGATCTTCTTAGCTGCCACGGTAGCTCCTTTCGAAAAGGGTTAAGGGCCGTGCCAGTCCGGCAATGTTAGCCAGACCACCACGACCCTCAGAGTGTAACCCGATTCGAAACGGCGTGCGCCGCGCCGGCTTATTTTTGCAGCACCTGGCGGATGGTGGCGGCCAGGTCCTCGGCCACGAACTTGGCCACGTAGGCGTCCGCGCCCACGCCCTTGACGTGATCCTCGTTGGTCTTGCCCGACAGCGAGGAGTGGATCACCACGGGAATCTTGGCGAAACGGGCATCCTGCTTGATCAGGCGGGTCAGCGTGAAGCCGTCCATTTCCGGCATTTCCAGGTCGGTCAGCACCAGCCCCACGCGCTCCTCGACCGGCACGCCTTCGGCCTTGGCGCCATCGGCGATGTGCTGCAGGCGGTCCCACGCCTCCTTGCCGGTCTTGGTCATGATGTAGTGCGCGCCCATGACCGTCAGGCCCTTCTCGATCAGGCTGCGCGCCACCACCGAATCGTCGGCCGCCAGGATGATCTGGCCAGGCTTGAGCAGCAGTTGCGGGCCGATGGTTTCCGGGTCCACATCCTTGCCTTCGGGCGGCACCAGCTCGCGCAGGATGGTTTCCACGTCCAGCACCTGGGCCAGGCGGGTGTTCTGCACGTCGCCATCGACGCGCGCGATGCTGGTCACGCGGCCGCCGGCCGTGCCTTCAGCCGTCAGCACCTGGCTCCAGTCCAGGCGCACGATCTCGTCCACCGACTCCACGGCGAAGGCCTGGGTGGTGCGGGCGAATTCGGTCACCAGCATGATGTTCAGGCCCGTCTTGGGAATCACGCCGACGATGGAAGGCAGGTCCAGCACGGTGATGATCTGGCCGCGCAGGTTGACCACGCCCAGCATGTGCGGCGAGGAGCCCGCCACGGCCGTCACTTCCGGCATGGCGACGATTTCACGGATCTTGAAGACGTTGATGCCAAACAGCTCGGAGTGTTCGCCGTTGGCGTCGCCGCCGAGCCGGAACAGCAGCAGTTCGAATTTATTGGAGTTGGTCAGGTTACTGCGTTCGTCAACTTCCTGTTGAACTGATTTCATCTTTCATCTCCGAGTTCGGTCATAGTGGCGACCCGGCCGCGGCCGGTCACTTGCGCGCAGGTAAAACCCTGCCAGGCAATCGTAGCATTGCGCTGCCAGTATAGCGAATAAGCATGCAATTACGACAGTTTTAGGAGGGCCGCGCGGTCATTCTGGCGCATGTTATACAACGTTCGCGGCGGTGGCGATGTACTACGTGAAGAAAGATTGACGCCGATGCCAGCGTGGGCCGGCACGGAACAGGAAGGGGCATAAAAAAAGGAAGCCAGCGGGCTTCCTTTCTTTTGAATCTGGAGCGGGAGAAGAGTCTCGAACTCTCGACCTCAACCTTGGCAAGGTTGCGCTCTACCAACTGAGCTACTCCCGCGGAGAGCCCGCATTATGACAGAAAGATTTCCGCTTGGCCAGAGTCGTGCCCAACTTTCTGAAAAAACATGATTGCCACCCATCCCCTATAATCGGGCGGCTCAACACTGAACAGGACAAGGAACGGGAATGGATGCGATCGAAGTGGTGCTGGCCATGTTGCTGGCCGTGGTGGCCAGCGCCTTCATCGTGCGCGTGATGCCGCGCGCGCCGCTGCCGCTGGTGCAGATCGGGCTGGGCGCGCTGATCGCGGCCAAGTCCAGCCACGGTGTGGACCTGGAGCCGGAACTGTTCTTCCTCACCTTTTTGCCGCCGCTGCTGTTCCTCGATGGCTGGCGCATTCCCAAGAGCGGCCTGCTGCGCGACAAGGGCACCATCCTGGAACTGGCGCTGGGGCTGGTGGTGTTCACGGTGGTGGGCGCCGGCTTCCTGATCCACTGGCTGATTCCGGCCATGCCGCTGCCGGTGGCGTTCGCGCTGGCGGCCATCGTCTCGCCCACCGACCCGGTGGCCGTGTCGGCCATCGCCGCGCGCGCGCCCATCCCCAAGCGCCTGATGCACATCCTGGAAGGCGAATCGCTGCTCAACGACGCCAGCGGCCTGGTCTGCTTCCGCTTCGCCGTGGCGGCCGCGCTCACCGGCCATTTCTCGCCCGGTTCGGCCGCCCTCACCTTCCTGTGGCTGGCCTGTGGCGGGCTGGCGGCCGGCATCGCCATCACGCTGCTGGTGACGGGCATCCAGCGCTGGCTCACGGTGCGCTTCGGCGAGCCGGCCGGTTCGCCCATCCTGGTCAACCTGCTGCTGCCGTTCGGCGCCTACCTGGGGGCCGAACACCTGCATGCCTCCGGCATCCTGGCGGCCGTGGCGGCCGGCATCACCATGAGCTACGTGGAACTGAGCGGCAGCGCACTGGCGGCCACCCGCATCCAGCGCGCCGCCGTGTGGGACACGGTGCAATTCGCGCTGAACGGCATCATGTTCGTGCTGCTGGGCGAACAGCTGCCCGACATCTTCCATGGCGCGCGCGTCTCCATCGCCCAGGGCGGCCACGACAACCCGTGGTGGCTGGCCGCCTACGCGCTGGCCATCAGCGCCGGGCTGCTGGTGCTGCGTTTTTGCTGGGTGTGGGCGTCGCTGCGGCTCAGCATTTTCAAGCATCGCATGCGCGGTCAGCCCCGCATGAAGATCAAGCCACGGCTGCTGCTGGCCATGTCGCTGGCTGGCGTGCGCGGCACCATCACGCTGGCCGGCGTGCTGACGCTGCCGCTGGTGCTGCCCAGCGGCGCGCCCTTCCCGGCGCGCGACCTGACCGTGTTCCTGGCCAGCGCCGTGATCCTGATTTCGCTGCTGGCGGCCAGTATCGTCCTGCCACGCCTGCTGGAGGGCATGCACTTCCCCGACGAACCGGCCGAGCAGCAAGCGGAGGACCGGGCCCGGCGCGACGCGGCCACGGCCGCCATCATCGCCGTCGAAACAGCCCAGGTGGAACTGATGCCGCGCGGCGTGGACGCGCAAGCATGGCCACAGGCGGCCGCGCGCGTGATCGCGCTGTACCGGCACCGGCTGCACGAGGCCGAAGGCGATGGCGACAGCGACAGCGGCAGCCGCGCGGCCTTGCGCGAGCTGGCCGGGGCGGAACAGGCACTGCGCCTGGCGGCGCTGGCGGCCGAGCGCGACGCCATCTTCCGGCTGGCGCGCCACGACTTGCTGCCCGACGATGTGACCCGCAAGCTGGTGCGCGAGATCGACCTGGTCGAGGCGCGCTACCGCTGACCACCGCCAGGCGCCCATCGCGCTACAATTCAGCTTTTCAGACCAACACCCAGAACACCATCATGATGACTATCTTCGCCGCTCCCGTGTTCGACGCCACCGTCATTTTCGAGGACAAAGAACTCTTCAAGGGCCAGGGCGCCGCCAAGGGCTGGGCCGAAAAACTGGCGCGCGAACTGGAAACGGAAATCACCGTGCAGAAGATCGGCACCGGCTGGGCCCTGTGCGGTACCGTGGACGGCGAGGCCTGCCAGTGGGGCATCCACGGCCAGCGCCTCAAGCGCATCAACTAAGGAACAGAAACAGATCGACGGATGTTCCCAGCAGGCCGACAGTACCGCGCCGTTATTTTAGCGTTCGATTAAGATTAACTTAACAACAGCGCTTGCATTTCAGGTATGTTATCGCTCGGCGCCGCCACGCGCCGCGCCACTCAACCTAACCTGAAGGGGACGTCCACATGAACCAGCATCCACGCTTCACGCAACGCCTGACCCAAGCCGCGCTCGCCCTGAGCCTGGCCGCCCTGCTCGCTCCCGCCACCGCGCTGGCCGATCCGGCTGCCGCGCCCCAGTACGCCTCCGTCATCGACAGCCCGCTGCGCACGGCCGACGACGTCAAGGGCGACGCCAAGCGCAAGCCGGCCGTGTTTCTCGCCTTTACCGGCGTGCAGCCCGGCATGAAGGTGCTGGACGTGGCCGCCGGCGGCGGTTCCACCTCGCAGCTGCTGGCACTGGCCGTGGGCAGCACGGGCGAAGTGTGGGCGCAGGGGCAGAAGGCCAATCCCGGCATGGAAAAACGGCTGGCCGAGCATCCACAGGCGAACCTGCATCCGGTGCTGCAAAGCTTCGACAACCCGGTACCGGCCGGCGCGCCGCCGCTGGACCTGGTCACGCTGATCATGAACTACCATGACATCGTCAATCTGCCCACCGACCGCGCGGCCATGAACAAGCACATTTACGATGCGCTGAAACCGGGCGGCCACTACATCGTGATCGACAACGCCGCCAAGGCCGGCAGCGGCCTGAGCGCCACCAACACCCTGCACCGTATCGACGAGGCGGCGCTGGTGGACGAAGTGACCAAGGCCGGCTTCACCGTCGAGGCGACCAGCGACTACCTGCGGGTGCCGTCCGACCCGCGCGAGCAGCCCTTCTTCAAGATGGACGGCAAGCCGGACGACAAGTTCGCTATCCGTTTCGTGAAGAAGTAAGCGTTATCGTAGCGCCCCGTCAGCGCACGAAAGTCAGCGTGTGCGCGGCGGGGCCGGGCAACAATGGCGTCTGGCGGCCCGCCACCCAGTCGGCCCGGCCATCGAGGAAGTACGGCGACAAGGGATGGCCACTCTGCCCACCCGGCATGTTGAAGATGCCCTGCTCCTCCTTGCCCGGCGTGACCGTCAACCGCTCCGACTGGCCAAAGGTCGGTCCCGCCACGCGCGGCATATTGCTGTCGCCGGGCAGCATGTCGGCTGGCACCTTGAGCCAGCGTCCCAGCAGCGGCACGGCGCTGGCGAACGGATGGGCGCTGGCGGCCGTGTTGCGCTGGCCCCAGGTGGCGGCGGCCAGCGGCTGGCCATCCTTGGTCAGGTCGGCCGTCACACGGTCGATGGCGGCCAGTTGCACCTCCTGCCAGCTGGCGTAAGGCGCCGGCAACCATGCGGCCGGTTGCGCATCCAGCAGCCGCGCCAGCGGCACCGGCCAGCGCTGCGTGATGGCGGCCATATTGGATTTCGGATCGAGCCTGGCCAGTTCGTCGTTGGCGTGCCCGAACACGATGTCATGCAGCGCGTGCATGTAACCGCGCGCGATGCGGTAGCCGGCTGAATCGACGCTGGCGTGGCCGGTCCAGTTGTCCCTCAACAGCCGCAGGGCTTCGGCGCGCTGCGCATGGCCGGCCACGGCCTTGCCATGGTCCGCCATGAGCGCCTTGATGGCGCGGTCGCGCCAGCCTTCCACGAACACGGCGCGATCGTCCAGTCCCACCGCGTACACGTGCGGCACGTCCGTCCTGGCGCCCAGCGCGCGCAAGTCGTCGCGCACCTGGCGCGTGCGCGCGCCCAGGTCGAAACCGCCGTCGCCGATCAGGTCCGCGCCGGCGCCAGCGAGCTGGCGGCTGTTGGCCGTGGCCAGCTGGCCGCCGGCCGGATTGAACACGCGCGGATAGTCGGCCGGGGCGAGCCAGCCTTGCCATATGCCGGCCGCGTCGCCGGCCGCCAGCGGATAGCTGGCCGCCTCGCCTGCGGCGGCGCGGCGCGGCAGCGGGCCGGCGATGGTCCAGCCGATATTGCCACGATCGTCGCCGGCCACGAAATTCTGCGCCGGGATGCCCAGCGTGGGCGCGATCAGCAAGGCCTGCTGCACCGAGTTGGCCGATTCCAGCTGCATGGCATTGAAGTTGATGGCAGCGGCCGTGTGGGCCGTCCAGTGCACGGCGTACTGGCGGCCCGCCACTTCGCGGATCGGCCCCAGCGATGTCTCGCGCACCTGCAGCTTGTCGGCCGGTGCGCCTTTGACGAGAATGGTTTCCTCATGCAGGACCGGGGTTTCCCAGCCGGCCTGAGTGCGCACCTGGCCGGCGTGGGCGCCATCGGTGTCGAGCGCGATCAGGTCCAGGTAGTCGCCGTAGCTGTTGGTGAAGCCCCAGGCCACGCGGCCATTGCTGCCCACCACCACGGCCGGCGTGCCAGGCAGCGTCACGCCCACCACGCGGCGCTGGCCGCCGGCGTCAGGAAATTGCAAGGCCGCCCGGTACCAGGTGTTGGGCAGCTGTATGCCCAGGTGCATATCGTCGGACACGATGGCGCCGCCATCGGCGCTGCGGCTGCCTGCCACGGCCCAGTTGTTACTGCCCACCATATCGAGGAAGGCGACGGATGCCATTTGTGTCGCATGTTGCGCGCCCTGCTCGCGCGGCTTGCCCCACCATGCGGGCGGCGTGGCCGGGATGGGCGCGTCGGCCATGGCCAGCCGGTCCGCGTCCAGCGGCGCGTCCCATGACGTGGCGGCCGGCGCCAGGAAGGCGCGCTGCGCCGCATCGGTGTGCTCCATCAGCCAGCCGCGCGCCAGCTCGCGCGGCTCCTGGCCGCCTTGCAGGTCGAAGTACATGGCCCAGATCACCAGCAGCGTATCCTCGGGCGACCATGGCCGGGGTGCCATGCCGATCAGCGCGTATTCGAACGGCCGCGCGTGCGGCGCCTGCAAGCCGGCATTGACGCCGCCCACGTAGCGTTCCAGCAGCGCGCGCTGGCCGGCCGGCATGCCCTGCAGCGCCAGCGCCGCGCGGGCGCGGAAGCGGTGCAGGCGATGGGCGCGATCCACGCCCAGCGCGCGGGCGCCGAACAGTTCGGACAATTCCCCGGCCGCCACGCGGCGCAGCAAGTCCATCTGGAAGTAGCGGTCCTGGGCGTGCACGAAGCCGGTCGCATAGGCCACGTCGAGCCGGTCGGCGCCGCTGATGAGCGGCACGCCATGCGCATCGCGCGCCACGCTCACCTGCGCGTGCAGGGCCGGCGCATGCAGTTCGCCGTCCAGCTGCGCCATGCTGGCGCGCAGATAGAGCCAGCCGCCCAGCGCGCTCGCCGCCACCAGCCCCGCCGTGCCCAGCGCCACGCGGCCCGTCCATACCCTCAGTCTGCTCTTCTGCATGCATTCCCCTCTCGATTGCGGCTGGCACCGGCTGCAGCCAGCGGGGAAGTTTGCCAGAATTCGGGGCGCTGGCATAGCGCGCCCAGTTGACCAGGCGAGCCATGCTCAGCCAGACAAACACCGGGGTCAGGTCATGCCATCACGCAAGATGCGCGCATCTTGCGTGATGGCATGACCTGACCCCGGTTTCCGGGCACTCCTTAAGCAGCGCGGCGCGCCGCCGTCTTACTGGAACGCCACCTCGGTGAAGCTGCGCAGTTTGCGGCTGTGCAGCTTGTCCACGCCCAGCGCGCGCAGCATCTCCATGGCGCGGATGCCGATGCGCAGGTGCTGGTCCACCCGCTCGCGGTAGAAGTGGTTGGCCATGCCGGGCAGCTTGATTTCGCCGTGCATCGGCTTGTCGCTCACGCACAGCAAGGTGCCGTACGGGACGCGGAAGCGGAAACCATTGGCGGCGATGGTGGCGCTTTCCATGTCCAGCGCCACGGCGCGGCTCTGGCTGAAGCGGCGCTCGGGCGTGCGCTGCGGCAGCAGCTCCCAGTTGCGGTTGTCGGTGCTGGCCACGGTCCC